>PKXU01000173.1 GCA_003132445.1 Acidobacteriaceae bacterium
GATCACGCCCAGCACACGCAGCTTTGAGCGTACGGGCACGCAAATCACTGAACGCGTCTCCCACTTGGTGGTCTTATCGACACGACTGGCAAAAACCGGGTCGGCCTGCACATCTGGAACAATTCGCGACTCTCCGTGCTTTGCTACCCAGCCGGCAATGCCTTCGCCCATTTTCAGTCGCACACTCTTGAGGGCCTCGGCCTTGTCTCCTACCGCGATGGCGAAGTAAAGTTCATCCATCGTTTCGTCCACCATCAGCAACGACCAAGTGTCCGGCCGAAAATATTCCGCCATCTTGTCCANNGCGACGACGTCAGCGCCTTGGCCACGTCGTGAAAGATCGTCAATTCCTGGTTCTGCCGCGTCAATTGAGTGCCGGCCTCAGGCATGCAGAAATTCCGTTGTCCTCGCTACTTCCGGGTGGTGTTGAAAAATTATATGCGTCACTTTCGAGCCCCCGCAATGACCGTTGGTAACCAGTACCCGTAAAGCCACCCAGATTGTGGCGTTGCCGTCCTACTCCCAACTTGTGCACTTGTTCTTGATCCTTTGCCCAATCTCCGATCTAGGATTCCAGGGCCATCTGGCATATTCTTAGACCTATCATGAATCGGAATAAGAACAAACTAAGACGCTGCGTCTTGTTATCGAGTTTTTTCTTTGCCGCACCATTCATATTAGGCTTTTCGGTCCCAACCTTCGCGCAAGCGACCGCCAGCCAACCCGATCCGAAATCCGTTCCCGTAGTCGATGGCGGGATCGGCCCGTGCACTGCCGACTTCACCGTCACCGACGAAGCGGGCGCGCCCCTGTATGCAGCGAAGATTGATGTCCATATTGCCTACGGATTTTTGAGCGCTCACAAACTTGACCTCGAGGTGGGTACCAACGCCGACGGCAAAGCCCGTTTTACAGGCCTTCCCAATCGCGTTAAACGCGGACTGTTTTTCGAAGCCTCCCTTGGCGACCGCACCGCCCAGGCGTTCGACGATCCGGCTGTCAACTGCAAAGCGCAATTCACCCTGGCACTACGCAAGAAACCGTAACAGTTTTCCGGATCGCTGAGGTCTATTTCCGGTTCAACGTTTTCGCTGGTTACCTCACCCTTGAACTCTTGGCTGTAGCGCACCTTTGCTGGTTGGCCTATGATGTTCCCGTCGTCATCCGGCGAANNGTTATCCGGCGAACATTGCTTCCTGGGCAGGACAGAGTGGGCGAATTTGGAGATAAATTCCGTAAGGCACGCGAGAAGAAAGAAATTTCCCTCGACGATGTTTCCAACGTCACCAAAATCGGCGCGCGCATGCTTCGCGCCATCGAAGAGGAACACTTCGATCAACTCCCCGGCGGCGTTTTCAACAAGGGATTCATCCGTGCCTATGCCAAGCATCTGGGATTGAACGACGAAGAGGCTGTAACCGATTACCTGGCGTGCCTACGCCAGGCGCAGATTGACGCTCATGAGGTTTGGGAGCCGGAAACTTCCACAAAAACCAGCTCGACCCAACGCCAGTCGCCGGAAAGAAAGCGAATAGTGGAAGCCAGTCAAACTGGCGCTAAGAAGTCCGCCGAGAAAACGCAATCTCCGGTGCAGGTTGAGGAACTTCCCGAATTGCAACTTCCTCGCGCCGAACACATCCGACCTGTGCAGAACAACTTTCCCACGAAGTCGGAACGAGAGATTCCATGGAGCATTTTCGCCATCACGGCCGTTGTCATCGTTCTTGCTGCGATCCTTTGGATTCGCCGGTCGCACACCGTGGGCAAAGCTGCGCTCAATCCGGCTCCGGCCATGCTGCAAACGTCGACCAGCGCGCCAGTCGTGCCCGCTCCCGTACCCAAAGTGCCAGTACAAATTGTGGGCCAGCAGTCCACTCTCGCGCCCGCCAACATTGTCGCCCCGCGTTTGCCTCAAGCCGGAGCGCCGGCAGCGACATCCACGAACCCATCCGCCACGGCGACGGTCAAATCGTCCGATACTTTCGCCGGAAGTAACGAACGAGCCATCAAAAGCGCAGAGAACGAGCAGAATCTGACGACCGCACCCACTCCGCGCCAGGCTGCTTCCGCGACCGCTAAAACCGACGCACCTTTGAAGCTCGTCATCCGTGCCGAGGAAACTTCCTGGATTTCTGTTCAGGCCGACGGGCAAACTGTCAGCCAGGAAACTCTTATCGCGCCCGCTCACGCTTCCATTCGTGCGAGCCGCGAAATCGTGGTCAAAATCGGAAATGCGGCTGGCGTTACTTTCCTCTGGAACGGCCAGGAAATCCCAGCCAACGGCTCCGAAGCCGAAGTAAAAACCTTCATTTTCGATGCCAGTGGAATGCGAGCGGGCGCGCCCGTTGCATCCCCAACCCAGAATCCCTGACACTCAAAGTTTGAAAAGCCCTGAGTACCTGCCTGGCTCAGGTTTTCGACGGTATGCTTTGATTTTCCTGGCGCGACTGCGCCAAAGATCCGCAAAGATGTGCGTCAAATTGTTTCGCGACGGATTCGTAGCGTTCCCCAGGCGGAAAGGGAAAACTCAACCTACAGGTGACACATTCAAGAAAACGTCCTGTTTGCGACATCAGGACGCCAACGCGATGCGAGGGGACGGAGGTTCTGGTGTATGGTTCCATCGTTGCCCGGAGTGCGGTAACTCGTTTCTTCGGCCAGAACTCGAATTCTTATACAACGTCTGGGCTATCGAAGTCAGTACCGCAACGGACAGTCGGTAATCCTGGAAGTTTCAACCACTTATGTTTCCGGAATATGAATGCCATCCATACAATTACCTTCCTCCCCAACGTTGCAGTAGCGGATGAATGTACAGACGGGTTGGCGCGGTATCAATCAGGTGCGGTGTACTGTTTCAAGGTTGCCTGCCAGAGCCGTTCGCAGCATTCACAGAATCTAAAATGTTTTTCGCGCAACTTCGCGTCAACACCAAGCCCCATTTGACTCATCCAAGCCTTATTGAACCCCGGCTTCGTGCCATCCACCGTCATATTTCCGCTGTTAGATTGGTTTCTAGGCCCCTACGACAAAAATCGTTGCGCCGTAAGGGGCGCTCTGATAACCTTTTGTAGGACTTCTTCTCGATGTGTCGCCCCTCAGCGACTCCGTGGATTTCCGGTTCCCCCGGATTAGAATCATAGCTTTCCTGCACCAAAGTGCACTTAAGGAGACACACAACTTGGGATCAAAGAATCGCTATTTATTTACCTCCGAATCCGTGACTGAGGGCCATCCCGACAAGATTGCCGACCAGANNCCGGCCTGGTCGTCATCGCCGGTGAAATCACCACCAAAGCTTATGTTGATTTCCAGCAGGTGGTCCGCGGCACCGTCCAAGCCATCGGTTACGACAATGCCCTTCACGGCTTTGACTGCAACACCTGCGCCGTTATCTCCAGCATTAACAAGCAATCCGGCGACATCGNNGGCGGCGCCGGCGACCAGGGAATGATGTTTGGCTATGCGGTGGATGAGAATGAGGAACTGATGCCAACTCCCATCTCATTGGCGCACAAGCTGACCATGCGGCTCTCGCAGGTTCGCAAGAACGGAACACTTCCCTTCCTCCGTCCCGATGGAAAATCCCAAGTTACAGTGGAATACGATGCTAAGGGTAAAGTCCTGCGCGTGGACGCAGTCGTTATTTCGACGCAGCACTCGGAAACCGTCGCAAATGACGAATTGCGCGCGGGCATTTTAAAGCATGTGATTCAAGCAGTGATTCCCGCGCAATTGCTCGATGAAGATACCAAGTACCACATCAATCCCACGGGCCGTTTTGTCATTGGCGGGCCTATGGGCGACACGGGACTGACAGGACGCAAGATTATTGTCGATACTTACGGTGGCATGGGACGTCATGGCGGCGGCGCCTTCAGCGGAAAAGATCCGACGAAGGTGGACCGCTCGGCCGCTTACATGGCGCGACACATTGCCAAAAATGTAGTCGCGGGCGGGTTGGCCGGACGCTGCGAAGTGCAATTGGCGTATGCCATTGGCGTTGCCGATCCAGTCAGCGTGCTGGTCGAAACCTTCGGTACCGAGAAGGTTGATCCGGAGATTATCCCGGATTTAGTTCGCTCGCACTTCAAGCTGACGCCGCGCGGCATCATTGACTCGTTGAACCTGCGCAGGCCGATCTACAAAAAGACCGCGGCCTACGGCCACTTCGGACGCAGCGACGCTGACTTCACCTGGGAGGCGACCGACAAAGCGGCGAAGCTGGCCAGCGATGGGGGGTTGCGTGAACCCGTTGGAGCGGCTCGCAAATAAAATTAAAAATTCCCACCCTATCGCAAAGTGCGCGATAGGATGGGGCACCCGGCCGCTATTAAACTCATTTTTTCCGCGCTTACCGCGCGCCACATAGGAGAAGCATGTCAACAGCAGCAGTGAATTGCGATATCAAGAACGTAGAACTGGCCGATCTGGGAAAGAAGCGCATTGAATGGGCGAACCAGTCCATGAAAGTGCTGCAGATTATCCGCAAAGAGTTCATCAAAAACCAGCCGTTGAAGGGCATCCGCGTTTCGGCGTGCCTGCATGTAACGGCCGAGACCGCGAACCTTGGCATTTGCCTGCGGGACGGCGGAGCCGACGTGGTTTTGTGCGCGTCGAATCCTTTGTCTACCCAAGACGACGTGGCCGCCAGCTTGGTGCGTGATCACAACATTCCTGTCTACGCCATCAAGGGGGAGGATAATGACACTTACTACAACCACATCCTGGCAGCGATCGACCACAAGCCGCACATTACGATGGACGATGGCGCCGACCTGGTCACAATTCTGCACACCAAGCGCACTGACGCTCTAGAAGACGTGATCGGCGGAACCGAAGAGACCACCACCGGCGTGATCCGCCTGCGCGCAATGGCGAAGGAAGGCGTGCTGAAGTTCCCCATCGTCGCGGTCAACGACGCCGACACCAAACATCTGTTCGACAATCGCTACGGAACGGGGCAGTCCACAATCGATGGCATTATTCGCGCCACCAATTTTCTTTTGGCTGGGTCGAAGTTCGTGGTCGCCGGCTACGGTTGGTGCGGTCGCGGGCTTGCCAGCCGCGCGCGCGGCAACGGCGCCGAAGTGATCATCACCGAGGTCGATCCCACAAAGGCGCTCGAGGCAGTCATGGACGGCTTCCGCGTGATGTCGATGAACGAAGCGGCCAAACTGGGCGACGTGTTCTGCACCGTAACCGGCAACAAGAGCGTGCTCACCAAAGAACACTTCGACCTGATGAAGGACGGCGCAATCATCTCGAACTCCGGCCACTTCAATGTGGAAATCGACATCCCGGCGCTCGACAAGATGTCATCGTCGAAGCGCACCACTCGCAACTTCGTCGAAGAGTATTCGCTGAAAGACGGCCGCAAGATTAACCTGCTGGGCGAAGGCCGCCTCATCAACCTGGCCGCGGCGGAAGGCCATCCTGCGTCAGTGATGGATATGAGCTTTGCCGACCAGGCGCTCTCCGTCGAATACGTGGTGAAGAACAGCAAGAAGCTGGAGAAGACGGTCTACAAAGTTCCCGACGAACTCGACAAACGCGTCGCCAAGCTGAAGCTCGAATCGATGGGAATCAAAATCGACCGCCTGACGCCGGAGCAGGAAGAGTATCTGGCGGGGTGGAGCGAGGGAACGTAGTTCATGTGGCGCGGGCACTCCTGCCCGCGGCTTTTGACTCTGATTCGGGGCGGCGCAGGCCGCCCCGCTTTCTTTTCGGGGCGGTAAGGAGCTGGATCGAAAAGCCCGCGTTGTGCAGGTCATTTCTTAGTCCATCGTAGGTACTGCTTTGCGTGTTTTCGCGGAAGCTTCTGCCCGGGATCCAGATTCAGAAAGGTCCTCGGCAATTGGAAATCTTTTCGAGAAGCGAATCCTACTGACTTTCTCCCGCGGAAATGCATCCTAGAATCGGTCTAACAAGAGAACCATTTTTTCTCGACCGGGAACCGAAGTCTGCCAAAGGAGAGTCCGATGGGTCTTGAGATTGATGTGGAGAAGATTTCAGAAGTGCTGCTTGCCGATGGATGGCACAAAGTCACGACAGTGGGAGATGGGAGATCTTCGTTCGGAATCGATGTTTACGATTTTCAGGACCCCAAAGCGAGCCCAAATGCCGGTGCCCAGGAGCCAACAGACCGACCAGTCAAACAAGAGCGAGGGCAGGAGAGCGGCACGCGCGGGGCGCGGTGGACCGAATCGGATGGCTCGCGAGTATTCTGTCCGCTGACGTCAATTCTGGCGGTAAAGTACGCGGGGCAGAATAAGTCGGAGAGTAAAACAACTTAACGTATCAAGCATCGGCGCTATCTTATGCAGAGATGCAGAAAATTTTCTCCGCCATGCGTCTAATCTTCTTCTTCTCGCTTTTGCTCTCGCTGAAGAAGATCGGAGAGAACCTCTTTCGCTGCGCCTGTGAAGGCGTCAAAAGTTCGGTCGTCGAAGAGAACCCAGCGAACCAACTCCAGTGAGCTTCCTGCCTCGAGGAAGTCGCGCGCGGTACAAAGCGCGGTGCGGGCTGCTCGGCCGCAAGTCGAAAGGCGTTCCAATAGGCTTGGCGCAGTTGTTGGGCGCACCGCTTCTGCTCCTGCCGAGAATAGACCGGTCCCACCGCGTGAATCACAAATTTGGCTCGCAACTTCCCGGCGCCCGTAACGACCGCATCGCCGGTGGAACAACCCTCTGGATATTTGCGTTTTAGTTCCTGCATGATGGCCGGTCCACCGGCATCGTGGATTGCGCCATCCACGCCGCCTCCGCCCGCAAGCCACTGATTGGCTGCGTTCACGATGGCATCTACTTCCTGATGAGTAATATCGCCTTGAACCAGTTGAATGCCGAGTTGTGAAGGAAGATTTTCAAAGGAATGCCCCGACTCACGCCCCATTGAATGCATTATCCAACGGGGGACGATCGCGGCATTCCTGAGCGGGAGGCGCGTAGAAAGAGACGTTGACGATGCCAGCAACGTCTCCGCAAGAGCGGTTGCGAGATTTAACCACGCACGCTGATTTTCGAAAACGACAGTACGGCGCGGCTCGGTGTAGGTCGGCCCATCGACAGCGCCGGACGAAACGTCGTGAAGATCAGCATGCGCTTCACTTGCGGCAATACTTCTTGCGAATCTTTGGCATCGGACAGAATGCGATAATCCTGCACTCGCCCATTTGCGTCGACGTAGGCTTCAATCACGAGCGAGTCGGCATCAATGGTGTCCAGAGTCATGCCAAACGCGCTCTGCTCCAGCTGCGGCGCGGTATTCACCATGACAAGCGGAACATCATTTCCCGCCTGCAACGAGGACGGAGCCACGAAATATACCATCGCAATCCCGAAAATAATCAGCGCGCTCAGAAATCCGGCTGTCGCCGGAACCATGAACGCCTGGAAGGCGTCTTCCAGGCGCACTCTGAGCGACTCGAACGCAGGACGCTTGGCGCGGGCCGCTTCACGAGAAATAGCCAGACGCAGCTTCAGCCCCAGATCCGCAGGAACTTTCGGACGCTTCAGGCTTGCCAATAACTGTTGCGCACGCCACAGGCCCTGATATTCCTGATTGCACGTCGCGCAGTCCGACAAATGGGCCTGCAAGGCAAGCATCTCCGTCCCCGTAACGGCTCCATCCAAATATGGCGAGAATAACCGCTTCGCCTGGGGGCACTCTAATCCCAGAATCTCCTTTGTGCCCTTCATGGCATCACCTCGACCCTTCTACCCCCTCCAGCCACCTGCGAGCGCACACTCCGATTTTCTCTGTTCTGTTCTTTACAGTCCGAAATCGGAGCAGTCAATCCCAGTTCGTTTCCAACTTCGCGCACATAAGGCGCCAACCGTTGCCGAAGCGCCTCTCGGCCGCGTGTAATCCGCGATTTTACGGTCCCCAACGAGATTTCTAAGACCTCGGCAATCTCTTCATACGACATCTCTTCCAGATCGCGCAGAATCAGAGTCGTGCGATACGGTTCCGGCACCTTTCTCAATTCTTCTTCCACCCGGTGTTGCACTTCGTGATGAGCGACGCTGTCAAAAGGAGAATTCGCATGGTCGGTAAGCGCCAGCTGCGTCGCGCTTTCACCCGTATTGAAACCCTCCGATTCCGCCGGCTCAATGGACATTTCTTTCGCCTTGTGCCGAAACCACCAGCGCCGCCGATTGGAAGCTTCATGGAGTGCGATGCGGTAGATCCAAGTCTTTAAGCTGGACCCACCATGAAACTGTTTCATTCCGCGAAACACTTTCAGAAAGACATCTTGCGTAGTATCGGCCGCGTCTGCCGGATCGTTCACGATGCGGAAGACCAGCCCATACACCGGCTGCTGAAATTCGCCGATCAGCCAGGCATAAGCCGTTTCCGACCCTGCCTTCAACTCCGCAACGATCGCCGCTTCCTGCTGCGACCCTGCGCCAATCGCACTTGCCAAATCACCCAAGGTGGTTGCTCCCGCCATAATGGCGTCCCCTGATTATAGGATTTTCCACCCTACTCCGCCCTTGAAAATTGCGACCGTTGGTCAAGTCCGGCAAGTGAAAGCGGAGCCGTGACCCTTACCTAACATAGACTCCACAGGGAACTTTATAGTTCCCGACGATAAGCTCTTTATTTTCAATAGGTAAAAGGACTCAACGGTGGACAATCGCCTTTTGGATGCCAAAAGAGGTCCTGCGGGCCGGAAAGTCATCGAGGCCAAGTTACTACCGATTCGGCACGTGGCTGAACTAACTGGTTAAGTTAGCCCTTAGCTAGTGGCCTGTCAGACTCTGATTTTTCGTATGGCGCGCAGGAAAAAATCGTTCTGCTCTGGCGTTCCGATGGTCACCCGAACAGAGCTTGGAGCGCCCCACCCATTCAGCGCGCGCACGCTAACGCCCTGGTCGCGCAAACGATCCGCGATAGCGGAGGAATCTTGCCCGATGTCACAGCACAAGAAGTTGCTCGAAGTCGGGATCACACGATAACCGAGCTTCGATAATTCTTCGGTTAGAAATACGGCTTGCGAGGAATTGTTCGAAACCGCTTGCAGGATGTGGTCGTGATCGCCGAGCGCTGCGAGCGCCGCAACCTGCGCGAGGTACGAAACCGAATACACATTGCGCATGCGCGAGCAATAAGCCAGAAGCTCCGCCGGGCCTAAACCGTATCCGATGCGCAGGCCTGCCAAGCCGTGAGCCTTGGAGAAACTTCGCAGTACGACCATGTCCGAGCCGACTACGGTCGCACCGCTCCGCACGTATTCAAGCGAGCGCGAATACTCCACTTTGCGCAGCGCTGAGAAGTGCGCAGCAAACTCGTAGTACGCCTCGTCGAGAACGACCACCACGTGCGCGGGAACCTCGGCAAGAAAATGGTCGATTGTAGCGGCCTCAACCATGGTTCCGGTCGGATTGTTAGGATTCGCCAGGAAGACAATGCGCGTATCTTCGTTAATCGCGGCCCGGATCGCGGCGAGATCGAAGCCGTCGTCGCGCAGCGGAGTTTTTCGCAAATCTGCTCCCACGGCGTGCACCGCCATGTCATAGATGAGGAATGAACATTCGCTGGTTACCGCGTTCAGACCCGGAGCGAGCATCGTCTGACAAAGCAACGCAATCATTTCGGTCGAACCCGCGGTGACGAGAACTTGGTCTATCGACAGCGCATGCTGTGCGGCCAGCTTCCGGCTCAATTCCACGCAGTCATCGTCGGGATAAAAGTTAGACGAAGGCGAGGCGGACCGCATCGCTTTGATCGCATAGCGCGATGGACCAAAAGGATTCTCGTTGGAGTCGAGCTTGATGAGTTGCGATTGCGAGCCGGTTCGAACTTGCGGTGCAGCAGCAAAATAGTCGGCCATGTCGCGCGCCGGCTTTGACACTAGATCAGAAAATCGGCTCATACTGGAAGAACATTATGGCAGGGATTTTTTTTTGCCGGCCGCACTGGCTTTGCTCGCCGATTGCAAGCGCTCCACTTCTTTTAACGTCAGCGATCGAAATTTGCCGGGAGGGACGTCCAGCGCCAAGGGCCCATACTTCACGCGCTTAATTTTCTCCACATGGTGCCCGACCGCTTCAAACATGCGCCGGATCTGGCGATTGCGTCCTTCGATCAATGTGATCTCATACCAGGGATTGGCCGCTTCTTTGACGATCCGCACTAGAGCCGGGCCGGTTTTCACGCGCTTGCCGTCATCGGTAGCAATGGAAACCCCAGCGCGCAGTTTCGCAATGGCTTCTTCCTTCGGCGTGCCTGCAACTTTCACGACATAAGTCTTGGGCACGTGGGAAGCCGCTTTCATCAGCCGGTGCGCGAGTTCACCGTCGTTGGTCAGCAGCAGCAAACCTTCGCTGGCATAATCCAGGCGTCCGATGGGATATACACGGCCTTTCACGCCGTGAATAAGATCCATCACAGTCGGACGTTTTTCCGGATCGCTCATGGTCGTGACGTAACCCTTGGGCTTGTTCAGCAGAAGATAAATGTGCCGCTGCGCTCCGTGAAGAAGTTTTCCGTTGACTCGGACGTGATCGGTTTCAGGGTCCGCCTTCGTACCTAATTCGGTGACGACGGTGCCGTTGACCTGCACGTGGCCTGAGGAAATGAGCTCTTCAGCCTTGCGGCGAGAGGCGACCCCGGCGGCAGCGATAATCTTTTGCAGGCGTTCCATCGGCATAGGGTCAAATCCAGAGAGAATCCGCGAAGCAGCGAGCCTCAGCCAGCTTTCTCAGTCTCAGAGATGCTTTCGCTCGACGAAACTGCTGCGGCAGCGGGAGGACCGTTCTCGCCCGGCTGCGCAATTTCTTCAGACGACGATGCACTCTCGGCCGGAATCAGCTCCGACTGAAACGATTCTGCCACCAGCTTTTCGAACTCCTCCATGCTGGGCAGCTCGTTCACATCCTTCAAGCCAAATCGCATCAGGAATTCCTTCGTCGTCTTATAGAGAATCGGCCGCCCAATCACCTGCTTGCGTCCTCCGGTCGTGATCAACTTTCGGTCGAGCAGAGTTCCGATCACGCCGCCAGAGTCGACGCCGCGAATATCGTTAATCTCCGGTATGGTCACCGGCTGCTTGTACGCAATCACCGCCAGGGTTTCCAGCGCCGGCAGCGAAAGCCGGATCGGCGGCTTCAAACTCTTGGCGAACGCCCGCACTACCTCGTGCTGCTCGGGCTTGGTCGACATGCGGTATCCACCCGCGACCTGGCGGATCTCTATGCCGTGATCGGGTGCGCCATATTCTGCGATAAGGTCTTCGAGGCATGAGCGCACGCGAGACTTCATCTCAGCTTCACTCGCTGCCGCCGTTTGATCGGTTTCGGCAACGAGCGTTTCCTTGACGAGCTGAGTCATCTGCTCCAAGGTAATCGGCGTCTCCGCCGCGTAAATAATGGCTTCGAGTTGCGCTTTCAGGGACATAAAAAATCAGTTTTCACTTGCCGGCTGCCGGCAACCGCACTTCATCTCCAGTCATCGCGAACGGCTGACTGTTCGTTCATAATCTCGTCGAAGTGGGTGTGTTTGCGGATCGCGATCTCGCCAAACATTTTTTCCTGCCGCACCTGGATCGCCTGCAGCCGCACCATTTCGAGCAGCGCCAGAAAAACGCATACTAGCGCGTGCCGCGACGGAACCCGCATCAGCAGTTGCTTCAGGCGGATGGGCCGGTCTTCCAGAGAAAGCCGGCGCCGCAGATAATCGATCATCTGACCCACCGTAACCGTTTCTTCGTCAACGTTGAGAACGGGACGCGTTCGCACCCGCTCCAGCACTTGCTGAAAAGTCTTGACCAGGTCGATTACATCAGCGGCAATCTCCGGCTCGGTGCCCTCCGCCTCCATGAATTCCTTCAGCGACGGATTAGACAGCACCGCATCTTCAATCTGCTGTTTCTGCAAAAGCATCTGCGCAGCCGATTTGAATTTTTCATGCTCCAACAACCGATTCACTAATTCGCTGCGCGGATCGTCCTGTTCTTCCGCCGGTGCGTCCGGATCTCGCGGGAGCAGCATCTTCGATTTGATGTGAATCAGCATCGCCGCCATGTAAATGAATTCGGCCGCCACATTCACATCCAATTCGCGAATCTTTTCCACGTAGGCCAGATATTGCGCCGTAATGCGCGCGATGGGGATGTCGTAAATATCGATATCCTGCTTGCGAATCAGGTCCAGTAGCAGGTCGAGTGGGCCCTCATAAACGTCAGTAACGGCAACCGCGAAAGGCGAATCACTTTCGCCCTTCTTGGCGAGATCTTTTCCTGGCTTTGTGGCCAGCGCCGAAGGCATCGGCAAATCGTTACTGGAAACGAGTTTTAATTCTTCCGGCATTGTGATGGTTTCGAATCCGATTACTTCGATGTGCTGAGTTTCGAACTTTCCGCCGTCAACGGTTCATACTCCAGCGACATACCCATAGCGGCGCGCACATCTTTCATCGTATTGCTCGCCGCTCGACGCGCCCGCTCGGTTCCAGCTTCCAGAATATCCCACGCGAGGCGCGGATTCTCCTCAAATTTCTTACGCCGTTGCTGCATCGGATTCAGCAGCTTCACCAGCGCGTCGGCAGCCCAACCTTTGCATTCGATGCAACCGATCCCCGCCGACCGGCAGCCTTCATTCACCTTGGCCATGGTTTCTTTGTCGCTGAAAATTTTGTGCAGATCGCCCACCGGGCACACATCGGGATTGCCAGGATCCGATCGCCGCACCCGCGCCGGATCGGTAACCATCGTCTTCAGTTTCTGCCGCACGACCGGCTCCGGATCGGTCAGCATGATTGTATTTCCGTACGACTTCGACATCTTGCGGCCGTCGGTACCCGGCAGCTTCGCGGCGGGTGTTAGCAGCGCCTGTGGTTCCGAAAAAACCTCCTTCGGCGAGCCATAGAATCGATTGAACCGCCGCGCAATTTCCCGCGTCAGCTCCACATGAGCAACCTGATCTTCGCCCACGGGAACAAAGTCGGCCTTGTAGATCAAAATGTCTGCCGCCTGCAGAACCGGATATCCCAAAAATCCGTACGTCCCCAGATCTTTGTCCTTGATGTTTTCGCGCTGCTCTTTATACGTGGGCACACGCTCCAGCCAGCCCAGCGGCGTGATCATGGAAAAAAGCAGATGTAGCTCCGCGTGCGCCGGAACATGCGATTGGATGAAGATGACAGACTTCTCGGGGTCGAGCCCGGCTGCCAGCCAATCGAGCACAACTTGCTGAGAATTCTCTTTGATCCGCGACGTGTCGGCGTAATCCGTGGTGAGCGCATGCCAGTCGGCCACCATGAAAAAGCATTGGTACTCGTCCTGCATTCGAACCCAATTCTGCAACGCGCCCACGTAGTGGCCGATGTGCAGCTTGCCGGTCGAGCGAATGCCGCTGAGCACCCGCTTGCGAGATTTGGAGGGAACGGTCATTTAGCTAAGAAAAAACGAGCATAACCACAGAGCACACGGAGGAATTCGCGATTCTTCGGTACCTCGAAATGCGGCCGGAAGTATGCAACTACCTGTACGGATCAACTGTTGCAGTGTCATGCGGGGCTGAATTCGATACTAACATGACGGCTGCCGGCTTTCGGCTGCCGATATGGACGCGTAGCAGAAGCCGAAAAGCGGGAGCCGGAAGCCGCGCGACGCGCGCCATGCTTTATAATTCGCCGCGCTCCTCCCGCGAATATCCGCAGAACCTGTGAACACTCTCGCCCGCCAGCTCCGCGCCGTTGACTACTTCACACTCGGTTGGGGAACCATGGTGGGCGTGGGCTGGCTGGTCGTGATGGATGATTGGCTGCTGCGCGGCGGCGCGCTCGGGACTCTGCTGGGTTTCGTGATCGGCGGCGCTCTCCTGCTTCCCATTGGATGGGTCTACGGCAAGCTGGTGGTTGCCATGCCCGACGCGGCGGGAGAAGTTGCCTACACCTCCGCCGTGTTTTCCCCTCGCATTAGTTTCGCCACGGGCTGGATGATGACGCTCGCTTATTTCATCGTCTGCCCCTGGGAGGCCGTCGCGGTTGGCCGCATCGCCGGCTACATCCTTCCCAGCCTCGATTCGATCGAACTCTATCGCATCGCCGGCCGGCCGGTGTATTTGCCGCATCTTGTCATTGGTCTGAGCCTCACCGCCCTGCTTACCGTGCTGAATTATCGCGGCATCCGCCTGAGCGCAACATTTCAGAATTGGACCAGTTTCGGCACGCTCGCCCTGTTTGTCGTGTTTGTGGCTCTCGGCATAAGACGCGGTTCGCCGGCGAATATTCAGCCGCTCTTCACCCACACTCCGTTGATTTCGATTCTCCTGGTTATTCAGATCGTGCCCTATTTCATGACAGGCTTTGAATCAGTAGGCAAAGCGGCGGAAGAAGCCAGCCCCGACTTTCGTGCTCGCGGCTTTTTTCGCGCGATCTGGATGGCCATTCTGATCGGGATTCTTTTCTACGCCAGCATCGTTGCAGCAGTTGTTTTCGTGGCTCCGTGGCGGCAACTGACTGGTGAAAAGTTCATGACCGCCGTGGCTTTTCGGCAAGCGCTGGGCGCGCAGTGGATCGTCCAGATCATTCTGGCTGCCGCTTTGCTGTCGCTATTCAAATGCTTCAACGGAAATTTCGTTGCCGCCAGTCGATTGCTGTTTGCTCTGGGACGGCGTGGAATGGTGGATCCGCGGGCGGGCAGAATCCATTCGCGGCATCAGACGCCGTCAACCGCGGTGCTCTGCATCGGCTTCGCAACTGGAACCTGTATGCTCCTGGGAGACGCGATCCTTGTTCCCATCACTGAGGTGGGTTCGGTGGCGTGCGCCATCGGATGGTCGGCGACTTGTGCAGCTTACCTGGCTCTGGCAAACGCGCGACGTGATGTGGCAATTCTGTCTGCCGGCGAGAGGGGCATGGCGTGGTTCGCGCTGGCGGTAGGCGTCACTATGGCGCTGATGAAAATAATCCCGATCGTCCCCGGCCATTTCAGCGTTTCTGAATGGCTGGCGCTGGGAATTTGGATCGCTCTGGGCGTGGCGGCGACAGCGTCCCGCAAATTGATTCCAAAGTAGCCGTGGTCTTGCCCGTCCGCCGCGCTGAAAAAATAAAGGAGAAACAATTGGCCAACACCATTTCCGACAGGCCTCGATCCGAGAAATCTGGACCCGACAAATCTGGATCGGATAAATCTCGACTCGATCAATTCGGGCTCGCGCTGATGTTTACGCTTTTCTTTTTGCTGTTCGCGTCGGTCGCCATTCTTCCCGCTCAAACTCCGCCGTCTTTTGATCTGGTCGTCACCCACGGCCACATCATCGACGGCACCGGTTCACCGTGGTATTCCGGAGACGTAGGCATTCGAAACGGAAAGATCGCGGCCATTGGCAATCTGTCGGCTGCGCCGCGCACGCGCACGATTGACGCTGCCGGCAAAGTTGTGGCGCCGGGATTTATCGACATGCTCGGCCAATCGGAACTCACGATTCTGGTCGACCCTCGGCTGCCCTCGAAAATCTTCCAGGGAATCACATCTGAAATTACCGGCGAGGGTAATTCGGTTGCTCCGCTCAATGACGCGATCATCCAATCTGACCGCAGCGGTTACGATCACTACAACATCAACCCTGATTGGCGCACTTTTCGCGAATATTTTGCGCGCCTGGAAAAGCAAGGCATCGGCATCGGCATCAACCTCGCCAGTTATGTAGGCGCAACGCAGGTCCGCCGCATGGTTCTAGGCGACGACGACAAACAGCCGAGTCCCGCTCAACTGCAACAGATGCAGGAACTGGTGCGCGAAGCCATGAAAGACGGCGCCGTCGGCGTCTCCACGGCGCTCCAGTATCCGCCCGCGCCCTACGCCAAAACTGAAGAACTGATCGCGCTGGCTGGCGAGGCCAGCAAGTCCGGCGGCATCTACGCGACTCACATGCGCAACGAAGGCGATTCGGTTTTGGAGGCGATTGACGAAGCGTTGCGGATTGGCCGCGAAGCTCACATTCCAGTACAGATTTGGCACATCAAAGTCGCGGGCAAGAATAATTGGGGACGCATGCCAGAAGTTGTAGCAAAGATCAATGCCGCACGCGCGGCGGGCACCGACGTCAGCGCCGACACCTATGCCTATACGGCCTGGTACAACGATTTCTCCGCCTTCATTCCGCCGTGGGCTCACGATGGCGGAAATGCGAAACTCGTCGAACGCCTCAAAGGCCCAGCCACGCGCGAAAAGATTCGCAAAGACATGCTCACTCCGTCCAAAGATTGGGATAACGAATGGCAGGAAATTCCCGGCCCGGACGCAGTAATGATCGGAGCCGTCGAGAATCCGAATTTGCTCCCCATGCAGGGCAAGCGCCTTTCCGAAATTGCGAGGTTGTGGAACAAAGATCCCATGGATGCCCTCTTCGACTTTCTCATTCAGGATCCATCCACAGGAGTTGCTGTTTTCGCGATGTCACAAGCAGACGTCACCCTGGCATTGCAACAGCCCTGGGTTGCCGTCGATAACGACTCCGAGGGAACCTCGCCCGAGGGCATTCTGGGGCAGGCACATCCGCATCCCCGTGCTTACGGAACCTTCCCGCGCATTCTGTCGAAGTATGTTCGCGAAGAAAAAGCGCTCACGCTGGAAGACGCGATTCGTAAATTTTCGGCACTGCCCGCACAACGCATGCGCCTAACCGATCGCGGTGTCCTCAAAGCTGGCATGTGGGCCGACGTGGTGATCTTCGATCCTGCGATGGTGCGCGATCGCGCGACCTTCGACAATCCCAATCAGCTCTCCGAGGGTATGGAGTATGTGCTGGTCAACGGCGTCCCAGTCATCGATCAGGGAAAGATGACGGGAGCGCTGCCGGGAAAAATTCTGCGCGGGCAGGGATATGTTCCGTAAAGAGGTTCCACCAGTCAGGAAAGATCAAGAGCCAGCCGGACTCCGTGCTCGATTGGACGAAGCACACTGGGAGACAGCCTGCCCAAAGGAGGATAGGACACAACCTGCTTTTCTACGGTCGTGACCTGATCACATTTTGCCCATGAGTCTTTTGCGAGACCGCCTTCGCCTGCATGAATGCGTACGCGCAAGCTAAATTGTCCGTGAGCAACCGATGTAATCGGCACAACGCAGACATCCAAGGCGTGCCGGTTCAGAGCATCATTCGAGATGATCAGGGCTGGCCGGCTCTTGTCCAAGCGTAACCAGTAAACTTCGCCCCGCCGTGGGTACCAGCCAACCGGAATTTTCGGCATGCCTCATCCTCGTGACAACACAGTTTTAGCCGCTTTTTGGTATGCGGCTCTCTCCGTAGCATCATCCACGTCGCTTGCGAAGAATTCCGCAGCTTCACGCTCGAGACGTTCCCGGCGCTCCAGCTCAAGAGCTTTCTTCAGAAGTTCATTAACGCGCTCGCTGGTAGAACCTTTTCCTCTTGTATTTGCAATCTCAGATAACACGTCACTGCTAATCGTAAAGCTCTTAGCTTCCCTCATATTAAACATATTATCATTTATATGTAACGTCGACAAGGATTAAGGTTTCAGTTTCGCTTGAGTTTCGGGCGAATTAAGCCGAATCACATGCGGCTCGGTCACCGTTCCCGTGATCGCGTAGCTTGCCGGCGTTGGGGCATTGGGGGTGGGCGCCAGTTTGAAATCGAGTTCGCCTTTTAGAGATGACGTGCCGCTCAACTCGAATCTCCCCTCGGGAGAGTTCAGGTTGGCGTTCCTGATCTCGATCGTGCCAGCATGCAATTGCGCTTGACCAACCAAGCTCGCAACTTTGAACGGCTCAGCACTTTCACCCAGTAAAATGTGAGGTAGAATTCCGTCCCTCAAGTCAAACGACAGCGTTCCTTCCGCTGAGCTCCAGAATTCTGCCGGACATGGTCCCTTTATTTCGTAGCGCGCATTCGCAGTTCCTGCAATCCATTCATCCTTCATCGCGTCGGCGATGTCGACCAGCGAAGCTCCGGTCACAGTCCCGCTGCCTTCGCACACGGCAGGTTTCACGCTGAAGTCGGCCTGCCATTCGCCGCGATGCTGACCTCCCAGAAAATCCGCGTTTAACTTTGAAATCTGCAACCTCCCGCCATCCAGAATTACTTTCGCGAAAACCCGCGTTGCCTGCAGGCGAGGCAGTTGCAAATGTTCCGTGGTTAACTCGCCAGACGCGCGCACAGTCGCGAGGAAAGACGAACCCGTTTTTGCGTTCGGCTCCAGCAGAAGATACCAGGGCCGCGCCTTGGCGCTTGGACTCGCCCACTCCCGCAGCGCGCCGATTTCAATCTGATCGGCAGTCAACGTGAAATGGCTCTGACATGCGGCAGCGCCTCCGCAAGCGCGGGGCACGGAAAGCGAACCCGCCCACAATGTGTCGGCAGCCTTAGCGTTCAACCTCGCAATGCGCACTTCCTCCGGCAAGACCTGCACGTCCGCGGACACAATTTCGATAGGGCCGCCGACACCGCGAATTCCGATGCGAACGTTACGCAACTTCCCCGTCCCTGTCACAGCAGGGGCGGAAAAATTCGAGGCCGCGCCGTCAACCCGAACGGCCCACGATCCCGCGATTTGCAGAGCACCTTGCGCAGTCCCTTCAATGGTCACCGACTGCAACGGCGGAAAGCCGAACATGCGCGCCATCCGAACAATTTTCGCAATCTCGCCCTCTCCGACGAGTGAAATGTTGTAACCGCCGCGATCGATCCATCCCCGAACGATGGCGGGAGCGAGGTGTCCCATAGCGACTGAAATGGGATCGAACTCGACATGCGGCCCTTGCGGAAGCGACATCGAGGTCACCATTCGGTGACTTCCCTGCCGGCTTCTCCCGGTGGCGCTCGCAAATGTCCCGCTGGTCGTTAACACAAAGGGAATCGTCTCTGCCGCGATCTCCGCCTTATTCGCCGCAGACGCCAGATGTAAGCCGGTAATCTCTCCGCGTCCTTCGAATTGAGGCGCCGCTATGCTCCCGCTTCTGTGCCCGAGTCGAAGAGTTCCATGCAAGCTTCCGTCCGCAACCGAATCCTCGGGCAGATTTTTCTTTACGCTTTGGACTAAAACTGCCGCCGCTCTGGCTGGCACATTCGCGGCTGTGAGGAAAAACTCGTAGTCACGACTTCCGGGAAGACCCGCATTCCCGGTGAGAGAGATAAGTCCATTCCCCACCGGGGCTTGACATGCAAGCCCGTGGAACTGATGGTCGAGTGAACTGTATGCTCCATTGCATTGGGCGGCCAGGCGCAAGGGCTTCCCGCTCGAAATGTCGTAACGCCGAAAATCCTGAATCGAGCCGTTGCTCGTGATCTGAAGGTCAGTAGCAGTCCCGGTCAGCGTCGCGTCGAGCAGAATTTCTCCGCGCCATCCTTGGTCGTTTCCGGTGAAGAATTTCGTAAACTGTCCGAGTTGCGCGCGACTCCATTCCACGTTGAACCTCAGGGGAGCGTCGCGCAGTGCGTCTGCACGCTGCCAGGCACCGCTTAGTTGCAGCACACCCATGTCATTCAAATTTAAATCGGTGCGGAACGGTTGTGCTTTCAGGCGGACACCCCAACTGTTTTCGGAATCCTGCCACAAGGAAAAATCCGCATTGGTAAGGGCGTAGTTTTTTTTCTCTGCACCGCTCTTGAAATTAATGCGCGCGGAGGTGGCTTCAATATAAGGAAATCCGGGACGGCGTTCCAATCTCGGCTTACCGGTCGGCGCCAGCGGCATGTGGGCCGTGCGCTCCAGCAACGCTTCGAGATTCCAGCGTCCGCTGTCTGCGTGCACTAGATTCAGGCTGGGCTCGGTTAAGTCGAGGCGCGCGATCTCTAATCGTCCGCGCAGAAGAGAGGTTAAACGAAGAACCGCCGTCACTTCGCCGGCCCGCAGCATAGGCTCCGCACCGAAGCTCGCATCGTCGTAGACGACCAGGTTTTCCAGATCGAATCCTGGTCGCGGCAAAAGTCGCAAATGAACTGAGCCAATATCCACGGGACGGCCCACGGCCGAACTGATGGAAAAAATAATCCGCGATTTCAAACGGGACGCGCCGGGACGAAGAAGAAATAGCGCCAGCACGAGCAACGCCGCCGCCACTGCGATTCGCCGCTTGGAGGAAAGGAGGTTCACTGCACCCTTGCTGGATCTTCGAGGGGTCTTATCCTAATTTGAGAAACTCATCTTACAAACCTGAAGGTACGATTCCATCGCGTCTCATCGAAAAAGTGCAGCACAACTTTGCCGAGGAAAAGGATGCGATCGCTCCAGGCCGTCTTCCGATACTGATCATCCGGCGTCTCAAACGACCAATAAATGAACATCGGACGCCCAATCACATTCTCCCTCGGGATGAATCCCCAGTAGCGGCTGTCAAGACTCACGCCACGATGATCGCCCATCGCGAAATAGTGGTTCGGCGGAACGACGATGTCGTCGCCGTGAATGTAAGACGGCAGATCCACGAGCCAGTTCGGATTGATATTGGGATCATCATCGGGCGGTACCGCCGGAAAATTGTTCCGATAAGGATCGTACGTGTCTTTGTCGTGCAACACATAGGGTTCATCCAAAGCCGTGCCGTTGCGGTACACCACCCCGTTGCGCAAATGGATGCGGTCGCCCGGCAGACCGATAATTCTTTTCACCACATACAATCCTGGCTCCGCCGGCGACAGAAACACCACAATGTCCCGAAATCGCGGGTCGCGATAGGGAAGCAGCGGTCCGATCCATGAGCTTTTCGGGGCAAACTGAATGCGATTCACAAAAACGTGGTCGCCAATCAGCAGCGTATTCTCCATGGAACTCGAGGGGATCTCAAATGCCTGCACCACAAACGTGATGATGAACAAGCCGGTCACTAAAACGGCGGCCAGCGACGAGAGAAACTCGACCGTAGATTCCTTGGGCTTTTCTTCCGCAGCCGGCTCTTCGACAATTTCCTTCTTCGGTAATTTTTTTTCGGTAATCACTTTAAGTTTCGAATTGAGGTGTATCGGCTGCGCGTTCCTATCTGGAAGTACTCAGTGTACCAGCCGGAGCGTGCGGTTCCAGCGCGTGAGCTGAAAGATGTGAGTGATGGCATAAGCCAGGTGAGAGAGCCTGCCTCGCACCGAACTTGAGGGATTCCGGTCCCAGTCCTGCACCGACCAGTAGATCAACAGCGGTTTTCCAATAATATTCTCCCGCGGCACAAAGCCCCAGTAACGACTATCCTGGCTGTCATCACGGTTGTCGCCCAGCACGAAATAATGTCCCTGAGGAACAATCAATTCGCCGTCTTCCACCAGTTTCCGCATCTGCAGCCACCACTTCCCTTCCAGCCCATAGGCCGGAATGTCAGTGCGCGGAAAATTATCACGAAACATATTGATGGGCGGTTCCAGAAATCGAACGTAAGGTTCGTCCAGCGGCTGGCCGTTAATAAAGACCTTCTTATTTATCATCCTCAGGCGGTCGCCCGGCACTCCAACCACTCGCTTGACGAAGTGTTGCGTCGGATCGACGGGGTAATGAAATACGATGATGTCTCCAGTTGCGATCTTCTGATACGGCAGTAGATGATCGCCAAACCCGGGCCCGCCATAACAGAGCTTGTTCACCAGCAGATAATCGCCGACCAGCAACGTGTTCTCCATCGATTCAGAGGGAATCTGAAACGCCTGCACCACAAAGGTGATTACGAAAATGGCAATGACCACCGTGCCCAGCAACGACTGCAGCGAGCTGATCATGTCGGTGCCCAGCGTGGTAACGACGCGGCGGTGCGAGGGGACGGCCGAAACCTGTGGCGAAGCGACAGAAATCTCGGGCGGATCGATAGGGGCGTCGGGTGGAACCAGAGGACGGTCCGGCGAAGCGATGGGATGGTTTGACAAATTCATGAAATCTACTTATTTGTAAGATGCGAATTCTTGGTTACTTATGCATCGCTTGCGATTCCATCGATAGAACAGTTCTTGCCGCTGCTTTCCCTTCTCCTGCCTTCGGTCGAGAAGCCAGGAACGTCAACAGTTGTCGCGCCGCGTCCTGCTCCGCCGTCTTCTTCGTTGAGCCTTTTGCGCGTCCCACAAACTCCGCATCTTTTCCGTTTTTGGCCTGCAACCGAGCTTCCACCGTAAACGTCTTGCTGTGTTCCGGGCCTGCCTCTTCGACCAATACATACGAGGGTTGGGGCAGCCCCAGGCTTTGCAGCGCCTCCTGCAACGCGGACTTGAAGTCTGTTACCGGTAGCGCTCCACCTCCCCGCTGCATGCGCTCCAGTTCGGGCGCAATCACATTGCGGAGCACGAAATCGCGCGCTATGTCCAGTCCTCCATCGAGATAAATCGCCGCCAGAATCGCTTCAAAAGCATCTACCAGCAATGCGGTCTTACTGCGGCCGCCGCTTTTTTCCTCGCCTCGCCCCAGGCGCAGGTAGTGGCCTAATTCCAGTTGCTGTGCCACCCGGATCAAATGACGCTCGCTGACCAGGTGTGCTCGCAACTTTGACAGCTCGCCTTCGCGAAAATGCGGGAAGCGCTGAAACAACTCTTCGCTGGTCACCAACTGCAGCACTGCGTCTCCCAAAAATTCCAACTGCTCGTTATCGCTAACCTTGTACTTACTCTCGCCCGCCTGTTGCGCCTCCTGCTCTCTCGCCTGAGAGCTGTGCGTTACCGCTTGTTCAATGACGGCGCGCCGGCGGAAATGGTAGCCCAGCCCATGCTCCAGCGCGGTAATTTCCCGTTCTTTCATAAGAGCAAAGTCGACAAGAGCTGCCCACAACACTCGGGTTCTGGTTGGTTCTATGAGCCTAGTTCTTTAGCGGCGTCGCAGTCGGGCCCGGCGCCGTTCCTACATTCAGCTTCGTCAACCGATCTTTCTCATCGCGCGCAGCTTTGCCCGCCCCCGAATCCGGCCGGTCCTTAGTCAGATCGACCGCCTGATCGGCGTACTTCAATGCCTCTGGAACCTTGTTCTGCATATCAAGAGCCACTGCCAACCGCAGCACTGCAATGGGATCTACCTGCTGCGGAAATGCGTCGATCGATTTCCGCAAATTGGCTTCCGCCTCCGGCCAATTCTTAGCGTCCGAAGAGAGCTTCCCGAGAACCGCGTAGGCCTCCGACCGCAAAAAGCCTTTGTAGGACGCTAACTGTTCCGGTGGGTACCCCGACGTCGGAATGTCGGTATCGACCGTCACCAACGCCCGCTCCGCATCCTTTTTTGATTCAGCAAGACGCTGATCTCGATCCAGATCCGTGTCCCGCGTCCGCTCGGCCAGCACTTGCGCCACTCCCACCAGCGCCTCGGGATCGTCAGGATCAATCGCCAGGACCTTCTTCGCCATCTCCAGCATCCTGTCCCCATTATTCGCTAGTTGATAGCGCTGCATCGTCGTTCGGTAGAGCAACGGCCGCAACTCGCTGTCGGGATATTTCGCAGCGAAGTCGTCGGCCGCTTTTTCCAAGGCAGTCGCATCAGTCAAAGCCGCGGCAGCTTTGTAAGCTGTGAATTCATCCTGGCTGTTAACCTTCGGGGGACGCTTCCCTGCGGGAGCGGCCGCTTGTCCGGCGGCGGGCGCCGCTTGCCCTGCCGGCGGAGTCTGGGCCGCCGGCTGACCGGTACTTTGCCCCAAACTCAAGCTGCACATTGTCAAGACGGCGGCCAACAACGCGCCCAATCCCGCAATCAAAACTCCACCCGGCACTACAGTCACGATCCCTGCTCGCTTCATGCGTTCTCCTCAAACTTCAACGATTCTGACGTCAATATCGGTCTGATCCCGTCCGCAAGCGTGCATTGTATCGTAGCGTCCAGAACATCAGCAGGCTTCCTGAGACTCAAGCCCGAGGTTCAAGCCCGAGGTTCAAGTTACGAGCGGATCGCCCTACTGCGGTTTCGCCGGAGGCTCGTACGCCTGTTGCAGCCCACGCTCCGCGGCTGCCTTTACTTCCGGCAACTCGGCCCCCGCAGTCAGGGCCGCACGATACTCGTTCATTGCCGCCTCGCGATCCTCTTTCATATCGAGGATCCTTCCCAGGTATACGTGCGACCACGCCACCACCTTGGGATCTTTCGTCGCCTGGATCGCCTTCTGAAAATTATCCAGGGCGCCTTCGCGGTTCTTGTTAGCCACCGCTACCTGCGCCAGGATAAACAGCGCCCGCCCTTGGTCTCCTATTTTGCGGTCCAGCGCCTGCTGCGCCAGTTCCTGCGCGCCTTTAGGATCATTCGCTTCCAGCCGTTTTTCCGCCGTCACCAGAATCCGGCGGTCTTCCATACGCGACAGTTGCACCAACTCCGGCGATGTGACGTCGGCGAATTGCACTTCGTTCACAGCCTTCTGTTGCGCCTTTATATCAATATTGTCCAGCATGTCCGCATACGCGCTGCGCAATCCCGCCGGATCTTTTTCGAAGGCCAACAGGGAGGTGTAGAAATATTTCGTCAGAATATACCCTTGCTTTACCGCATCGTCCACCGCCTGTAAGCGCATTGCCTCCGCCGTCTGCTTGTTGCCGCTAGTCCGAATCTCGATCGCTCGCACCAGGCACTCGGTCACCAGCAGCGAAATATCGCGCTTGAAATTCTCTTCCAGTGGCGCACGCTTCACTGACAGCAACAGCGGATCGAGCCGCTTGATGGATGTCGGGTGTTTGTCCGCCATCGGATCCAGGAGATAATGCAGATATGTATGCCGGATTTGCGGCATCTTCAGCGGATCAACCGAGTTGGGGTCCGGCGACGGAAACAACACCACGTAATAATCGCTGCCGTAATTGCGGGCATTCGCCTGGTTCGGATCTCCCATGAAATCCAGATAAATCGTGAAGTTCCGTCCCAGATATCCGCCCGATTGCAGCTTCAGGTAGATATCGGTATCGAAGACCATCTTGGCCAGCGGCACGTGATAGCGCTCCACCAGGCCGGCGTAATTCGCCTTGTGCCGCTCCCAGATTGCATGCAGTCCGGCCTTGTCGTAAAACTGCTCGAGCTGAGCGCCAAAAGCGGCGATCGGCGCCGCATCCGGAGGCAAATCGTCTTCTTTCACTTTGGGAAGAAACTGCGGCGGCCCATGCAGATACAACGCCAGAGAGACGTACTGCGAAAGATCATGCGCGGGATCTCTTGCCTGATGTGCCAGGTACCAATCGCACATCGTGTTGGTAATGGTCTGCGCCTCCGCCGAGTTTCTGAGGTTGCGCTCCACTTCCGCCCGGATGTTCAGCCTCTGCGCATCGGAAATGTTCAGGTCGACGTTATAGCCGCAGGTGTTCATCGCCGTCAGCACAACGAACAACGTCTCGCTCGTATCCAGGGAAATCCGATTACCGTTGTCCGCCGCACACAGCGGCGCCAGCAGCCCGAAGCAAGCCGCCACCACCAGATATCGAAGCCCACAACGAAGTCCACCTCGAACTTCACAACCCAGGAAACGCCTCAGGAATCCCTCCCGCAGGATGGCCAATCAAAGCCTACTCAACTCGCTGAATTGACGATAGGCGGAGAACATCACCCAGTTTAAGGTGTCGCAGCCGGAGGGTCAAACCTGGCGGGGGGTAGTATATACGGGCACAAGATTCTAATGCTCCCTCACGTTCCTGTCTGAAAAAAATCAGCTTCGGGCTTGTGCGCGGACGCCGTTGCCACCTACCGGCAAATCCCACCACAACTATTGCCTCTGCACAGGTTGAGGCGTATATTTGTCAACCTTCCTGGGCCAGAGAAGGAAGCATGGATATAATTTCACGTTCCCTTCTGTGTGTGGCAATTGCGATAATCGCACCTCTCGCAGGTTGTGGCATCGTGATTAATCAGCCCGCGAATGGTTCGCAGATAACGAGTCATCAACAATGTATGCTCTGAGCAATGGCTCTCATACGTTGGTGGTATCTGGCAGCAGCTCGGTGGGGTACAACACGAGTGCAACATCTACTTTTACAGTGACGGCGTCGCCGCTGTCTTACTCGTGCCCGACTGGCGGCTGGCCGAAGAAGCTCTCGGGAACCGCTGATGCAAGCAGACGAAAACGAGGAGAAGTTACTGCAATCGGTAGCATTGCAAAATGCCCAGGCCGTTCTCCTCGCCCGGGAGCGCGCGGAGCGCGAGCTTCGGGAATCCAATGAGCGCATCACCAACATTCTTGAAAGTATCAGCGACGCCTTCGTCGTCTTCGACAAGGAATGGCGCTTCAGCTATGTAAATCCGCAGGCGGAACAAGTCGTCCGGCCGCTGAATAAGTCCCGCTCCGTCCTTCTCGGCAAGAATTTCTGGACTGAGTTTCCCGAGCTTGTCGGTACTCCTGTGGAGACGAACTTTCGCCGCTCCGTGGCCGAACGCGTGAAGGTGGAATTTGAAATATTTTATCCGCCCTTGAATGCGTGGTTTTACGTTCGCGCCTATCCCGGGCGCGACGGTCTTTCCGTCTATTTTCTCGACATCACCAGTCAGAAGAATGCAGCCGAAACTGTACGTGTAAGCGGCGAGCGCCTCCACGCCGTCTTCAATCAGGCCGCCGTGGGCATCTCCATCGTGTCGCTGGATGGCCGCTTCGTAGAGGTGAACCAGAAGTGTTCCGACATTCTCGGCTACTCCGTGGAGGAGTTGAAAAAGTTGAGGGTTTCCGATGTGACTCATGCGAATGACCAGGAAACGACCCGTTCCTTTATCGGCCGTTTGCTCGCCGGTGAGATTTCGCACTTCGCTTACGAGAAACGCTACGTGCGCAAGGATGGCAGCTTCGTTTGGAGCCTGACCACGGTGAATTTCCTCAAAGACGCGGAAGGCAAACCGCAATTCTTACTCGGCGTGCTCGAGGACATCACTTCGCGCAAGCTGGCTGAGGCCGCGCTCCGCGAAACTCACGACCATCTCGAAAAAAGAGTTGAGGAACGAACTACGGCACTTAAAGAGGCTAACGACGCATTGCGTGACCTTTCCGGCCGGCTCCTGAAGGTGCAGGACGATGAACGCCGTCGTTTAGCGCGCGAGCTTCACGACAGCGTAGGTCAGATTCTGGCTGCGCTCAGCATGAACATCGCAGCGGTGCAGTCGCAGGTATATAAACTCGATGCGCTTGGAGCCAGAGCTGCTCTCGAGAATGCGCAGTTAGTGCAGCAAGCCTCCACTGAGATCCGTACTCTCTCGCATCTTCTCCATCCGCCGCTTCTGGAGATTGCTGGCTTGGCGTCCGCGCTTCGCTGGTATGTAGACGGGTTTTCGGAGCGCAGCCAGATCAAAGTGGATATGGAAATCCCTTCGGACTTTAGCCGCTTGCCGAACGACACCGAGCTCGCCATCTTTCGCATTGTGCAGGAATGCCTGACCAACATCCACCGCCATGCGGGCAGCTCTACAGCATCGATCCGGATCCAGCAGGATGGGAGTCGTCTCAGAGTTGAAGTTCGTGATTACGGCAAGGGTATTCCTCCCGCAAAGCAACGGGTGATACTTGACTCGAGTCGCGGCGGAGTGGGCTTCGGTGGAATCCGAGAGCGCCTGCGGCAGCTGGGCGGCACTCTAGAAATCAAATCCAACGGAACGGGAACCGTGGTGAGCGCCACTCTGCAGCTCACTTAACACGCCACGAACTCCGTGGTCTCGCCCCAGTCGAATTAAAAGCGGTTCTGGTTGGTCAATGTTACCGCGGTCATCTATTCTGATGACTCCGGCCCCAGAGACAATTTACCGGAGTCAACCATTCTCCCGGATGGAAACAAAGTTACATTTCGACCGGCGCATTCTCCTGTTGGCGCTTCTTTTAGCCGGCATGACGCTCGCTGTCTTCTCCCCAGTCATTTCGTTTCAATTCATCAACGTGGATGATCCCGTTTACATCAGCACCAACAGTCATGTGCAGCAGGGATTGAATTGGCATACTGCAGCGTGGGCGTTAACCTCGCTGGAGGCTGCTAACTGGCATCCCCTCACCTGGCTATCTCACCTGTTGGATGTAACGCTCTACGGCCTAAATTCTCACGGGCATCACGCGACCAGTCTGCTCATCCACACGCTGAATGTCGTTTTGCTTTTTTTGTTGCTTCAACGCATGACTGGAGCGCTTTACAAAAGCGCTGTGGTTGCCGCGCTCTTTGCCGTGCACCCGCTTGCCCTGGAATCAGTGGCATGGATTGCCGAGCGCAAGAATCTTCTGTCCACTCTGTTTCTCTTACTGACTCTGTGGATGTATGTGGAGTATGTGCGCAAGCCCGGAGTGCTCCGCTATTTACTGGTGGCGTTTCTATTCATGCTGGGCTTGATGGCAAAGCCAATGCTGGTGACTTTGCCGCTTGCGCTGCTCTTGTTCGACTACTGGCCGCTTAGACGTTTGGGCTTCGCGCAGAAATCGCCGAGTTCAGGCGAATCATCCGCCACAGTCTTCTTCTGGCGATGCGCGGAAAAGTTACCTCTGCTGCTGTTGTCGGCGGCAAGCGCAGTGCTGACCATGAAGGCCCAGGCGCTCGATTCTGAAATTAAATTTGTTCCGCTGTCGTCAAGAATTGCGAATGCAATACTCTCCTACGGAACCTATTTGTGGCAGATGGTGTGGCCGTCCCGGCTCGCAATTTTCTATCCCTATCGCGACCGGGCGATCTATTCGTGGCCGATCATAGCTTGGCTGCTCTCCATCTGCCTGATCAGCGCGCTTGCGCTGTGGCAAATCAAGAAACGCCCTTACCTAGCAGTCGGCTGGTTCTGGTATCTCGGGACATTGGTGCCGGTATTAGGATTAGTACATGTCGGCGACATCGCACACGCCGATCGCTACACTTATGTTCCGCTCATAGGAATATTTATTGCGATCGTCTGGGCCGGCGCCGAACTGGCAGATCGTTTTCCCGCATTCCGCTACGCACCGATCTGTGCCGCGGGACTGGCAGTGGTCGCGCTGGCCAGCATAACCACCCATGATATTTTCTATTGGCATGATGGCATCGCAGTTTCCGAGCACTCACTCGCGGTCAGCGAACCGAATTGCCTGATGGAACGGGCGCTAGGCGAGGCTTTGTACGGTCAAGGCCGCATCGACGAAGCGCTCGAGCACTTGAACCGCTCCGCTCAAATTCAACCAACCGACACAGCTTTCTTTGAAATTGGCACCATCAAGTTGCTGCAGAAGAAACTCGATGAAGCGAAATTTTATTTTGAGCAGGCCCTGCTCTATCCTGGCGATGCCACCACTTTGGCGCAAGTCCATAACAGTCTGGCGGTAATCGACATGCAGCAAGGATCGCTGGCGGATGCGGAAAAACATTTTCGGGAATCCATCGCACTTGACCCTCTTTCCGCTCGCCATCGTGAAGCCTTCGGATGGCTCCTGGTAAAGGAAGGCAGGTACGACGAGGCCATCGCGCAGTACGAGCAGGCGGTCAAGATTGCACCGGACGCTTTAGCTTATTTTTCCCTGGGCTCCGCGTTGGAAGAAGAACGCAAGCTCCCACAGGCGGCCGATGCTTATCGCAAGACGCTGGCGCTGGCACCAGGATTTGAGCAAGCTCAACTCCGGCTCAAAGTCATCACGGGCAATCAACAATAGCATCCAGCTTTCTGCAAGCCGCTCCCACTTTCCACCCGCAAATCCGCCTAAGCAAAGATCTTGTTAGCACGTTAGGTCTAGCCTACTGGTAACCTCGCTATCTGACTCCAGCGCGCCCATACTTCCGCAATGTCCTTTACTCAAGTTTTTATCGGCTTCCTGCAACCGGTAGCGCTCGGATCGGGCACGGTTTTCATCTTGTTATTCATCCTTGGCCTCAAGACGCCCCGTCGTTCGCCCGCCACGATCGCCCGCAGAACGCAGCGATAACCCGCCTCGCATTTGCCTGTCCCACGCAGCGCGTGAGATATTACTCTGCTCTTGGGGTTCGCCTCGTCTTTGACTCCATGAGCCAGAGTGAACCGTCCCCATGCGCCTGATCCCCCGCGACACGAAGTTTTTCGACCTTTTCGCTGAGCTCTCCGGCAATCTTACCGAGGGCGCCAAACTGCTTCGCAGCATCCTTGCCGACCCACGAGACTTGGCCATGCGCGTCAGCCAGGTGCAGGCCATCGAGCATAAAGGCGACAAGGCCACTCACGCCATCATCACCAAGCTGAACCAGAGTTTCATCACACCCTTCGATCGCGAAGATATTCATCGGCTGACTTCCTCACTCGACGACGTGCTGGATTTCGTAAACTCCGCGGCCCTGCTGCTGGTCATGTACAAAATTACCACGCCTCCGCCAGTTTCTGCCGAATTGGCGGGATTAATCGTCCTGCAATGCGAAGAACTGGCCAAAGGTGTTTCACTTCTGGAAAAGAACGGCGACGTGATGGAGCACTGTGAAGAAGTAAATCGCCTTGAGGATATGGCCGACAATGTCAGCCGTCGAGCCATCGCCGATCTCTTCGAGCACGAAAAAGATCCGATTCACCTCATTAAGCTAAAAGAGTTGTACGAAGTACTGGAGTACGCCACCGACAAGGCAGAGGACGCAGCCAACGTGCTGGAAGCCATCGTCGTCAAAAGCACCTAGGCGACATCTCGTAAGCAAAGCTGCACGCGCACAAACCGGAGAAACACCTTTTGAATAAAGACGTGCTGCTGGTCCTCATCACCATTCTTGTCGCCCTCGTCTTCGACTTCCTCAATGGATTTCACGATTCCGCGAACAGCATCGCGACTGTAGTCTCTACACGCGTGCTGTCGCCGAGACTAGCCGTACTCTGGGCCGCCGTTTTCAACTTCCTGGCCGCATTTTTTCTCGGCACTGCAGTTGCCCAAACCATTGGCAAAGGCATGATCCGCCTCGAAGACGTGGATCAATACGTTGTCATGGCCGCGCTGTTCGGCGCCATCGTTTGGGATCTTTTGACTTGGTTGTGGGGACTGCCAACTTCTTCGTCTCACGCCCTGATCGGCGGCTACGCCGGCGCTGCCATGATGCATGCTGCCATCCATACCGGAACCGCAACCATGTTCTCCGTCATCATCCCGGAAGGCTGGTACAAGACTCTGATCTTTATTGTGGTCGCTCCGGTCATGGGCATGGTGCTCGGCCTGACTTTTATGGTCGCCGCCCACTGGATTCTGCAGAACAAGCCGCCGCAGGTTGTAGACAAATGGTTCCGCAAGCTGCAACTGCTCTCCGCCGCAGCCTACAGTCTGGGTCACGGCGGCAACGACGCGCAGAAAACCATGGGCATCGTCGCGGGTGCGCTGTACACTGCCGGCTTTATGACCAAATCTGACATGCTCTCGAGCTGGGGCCGGTTTCGCTGGCCCATCATTCTGGCTGCGCACGCCGCCATTGCCGCCGGAACATATTTCGGCGGCTGGCGCATTGTTCACACCATGGGCCAGAAAATTACCAAGCTTAAGCCTCTCGGCGGCTTCTGCGCGGAGAGCGCCGGCGCCATCACGCTTTTCGGCACCGCCCTGGCTGGCATCCCAGTCAGCACCACTCATACCATCACCGGCGCGATTGTCGGCGTTGGCGCCGTTCACCGCTTGTCTGCCGTCCGTTGGGGCGTGGCCGGACGCATCGTCTGGGCCTGGATTCTCACCATCCCCGCCTCCGCTGTCGTCGCTGCAGGTACTTTCCTGCTGATCCACTGGATTCATCCTCAAGGATGATCCCCGAAGGATGATCTGATAAATATGATCTGATAAATATGACCTGAGCGCTCCTCTTCCTTTGCTGCGACCGCGCTCCTCGCGAATATACTCAATTCAAAAAGCATGCAACCCAGAAGATCTAACGTGAAGACGAACGTCATGGGACGAGCCGCATTGCTCGTAACTGGACTCGCATTGACCTCTATTTTCTTGAGCGTCACGCTATCGCGAGCGACGCAGTCGAAACCACCTGGCCAAAGCATCGCAAACGCCAACATAACCAAGGTTGAGACCGGGCTCACGGGACGGGTTCATATTTTAGGTCGGCCGTTTCCAAGCTGGACCATTCAGGAAAGGATGATCCACTATCATGTGCCGGCGGTAAGTTTGGCCGTCATCAATAACGGATCGCTGGAATGGGCCAAAGCTTATGGCTGGAGGGAAGCCGGCCCCGACCCGACCGACAATGACACTCTGTTCCAAGCGGCGTCTGTAAGCAAAGTGATTACGGCTCTCATCACACTTCGTCTCGTCCAACTCAAAGACATCGGCCTGAAGGACGACATAAACCAACGACTTCATCACTGGAAGCTGCCCAATGCCTCCGGCGACGCAGTCACGATCGACGAACTGCTCAGTCACAGCGCCGCGATCAATTGGCCGCCGGGAGAAAGCGCGCTGCCTGCGGGCGGTTCGCTTCCGACTCTATTGCAACGACTCAAGGGCGACCCACCGGCTTTGAACAAACCCGTTCAAGTCGAGGGCACTCCTGGCGCGGGCTTCCATTACTCCAACGGCGGCTATCTTGTTTTGGGAGAACTGATATCCGACACGACTGGCAAAGACTTCGCAGACAGTGCGGAAGATCTCGTCTTCAAGCCGCTCCACATGACGCACAGTACGTTCAAAATTCTTACTCCAGATTCGGCGCCGAAAAACATTGCCTTCGGCCACACAGCGGAGGGCGCTGTCGAAGACGGAAAGTGGCGCGTAGTGGGAGCACCCGAGGGCGGACTTTGGACCACCGCCTCCGATCTGGCGCAGGCGGCAAGCGCGATTCAGCGGTCATTTCGCGGAGACAAGCACAGCTTCCTGACGCAACCGCTGGCGACACAAATGTTAAAGAAACAGAATGACCGCTGGGGACTTGGCGTTCAACTTCAGGGAGCCGGCGACAATCTCGCCTTCCGTCACGACGGCTCTACTCCCGGTTACAAAGCCGTCCTCTTTGCTTATACCAGTCGTGGTCAGGGAGCCATCATCCTCACCAACGGAGATCGCGGTGGCGAACTTGCCGACGAATTGCTCTACAGCATTGCTGCAGCTTATGACTGGCCTGATTTTCGCGTAGTAGAGAAAAAGATTGCCCCGGTCAGCGCAGAAGAATTGCAGCAGTTCGTCGGGCAGTATGAAATGGCTCCCGGCGCTTATGCCACTATTTCGTTCGAGAATGGCAAGCTCTATGGTCAGGTGCGCGGCCGGGACAAGACCGAACTGCTTCCCGAGACCGCAACGAAGTTTTTCATGATCGAAGGTCCGACCGTGGAATTTGAAAAAGACAGCTCCGGAAACGTCACGGCTCTGGTATTCGACGAAAATTTCCGCGCCAAGCGCGTGAATTAGAATAATCCCTTCATTTTCGTTGCCTGTCGCAGCGAGCTGTGGTGCAATCTGATTGCGATGAATCGTCGAAACTTTATTCGCCTCACTGCCGCAGCTTCAGCCGCACTCCTACACCATCCTTTCAGCATCGCCGAGAACAACTCGAGACCCTCCGTTCGCCTGACCATTCGCCCTGACCGCCTCGGCAACAAAATCGGCGAAGACTTTACTGGCCTAAGCTATGAATCCGCGCAACTGGGAAATCCGAATTTCTTTTCTGGCGCGAATACCGATCTTGCAGGGTTCCTGCGGCGGCTAGGAGCTTCCGGAGTTTTGCGAATCGGCGGCAATACAAGCGAGTTCTCCCACTGGACTGCAAATCCCGCAACCGCTTCCAATACGCCAATTTCTGGCGCCATGCTTGGAGCCGATAAAGCGAATCCCGCCGCATTTGCCATGGCGGTCGGTCCTGACACCGGACATAAAGCTCCAGCGCCGGTAAACATCACTTCAGAAGCCATTCGTAATTTGAAGGATTTTCTCGACGCCTGCGGCTGGAAGCTGATCTATGGCCTGAATATGGGCACCGGCACGCCTGAGAACGCAGCCGATGAGGCCGCCCATGTGATGGACGCAGTCGGTTCGAAGCTGATCGCATTCCAACTCTGCAACGAGCCCGATCTTTTCTTTCGCAACGACATTCGCAAGTCTGATTACAATTTCACGCAATTCGCAACCGAGTGGCAGCGTTTCTATCAAACCATTCGCTCGCGCATGCCCACCGCTCCTTTTGCAGGACCAGACACAGCGTACAACAACGAATGGCTAGTGCCTTTCGCCCGACAATTCAAGAACGAAGCCGTTTTCCTTTCCCAGCACTATTATGCGGAAGGCCCGCCAACAGATCCGTCGATGACCATTGAACGGCTGCTGCGCCCCAACCCTAAATTACAGGCTGAGTTCGAGGGAATGAAGATTACCGTGCAGGAATCCGGCCTGCCGTTTCGCCTGGCGGAAACAAATTCCTGTTATCAGGGAGGCAAACAGGGCGTGAGCGACACTTTTGCTTCCGCGCTGTGGAGCGCCGATCTGATGTATCAGCTGGCATCCGCGGGCGGCATGGGGATTAACTTTCATGGCGGCGGTTATGGATGGTACACGCCCATCGCGGGAACGCCGGAAGACGGATTCCTCGCGCGGCCGATTTATTACGGCATGTTGCTATTTGCGCAGGCTGGTGCAGGACAATTGATTGAAACGAAACTGGAGCAGGCGGAAGAAGCGCCCCTGCTTACTACCTATTGCTTACGGAATAACAACGGAACGATCAAAGTCGCAGTCTTCAATAAAAATATGGACCGCGGAATTCACCTAACGGTCGATCCAGGACGCCGTACGGGCCGGGTAACTTCCCTTCGCCTGCACGCGCCGCGACTGGACGACACCACCGACACAACCTTCGGTGGCACACCCGTGGGCGCCGCCGGTGCATGGGCGCCTGAGCGGGACGAAACCATATCCCTTGAAGATGGAGGGGCAGGTGTCGCACTGCCCGCAGCCAGCGCGGCATTGCTCACCTTCGAACCCGAATGAACTCACTTGGGATGTGAAATCCATCCCACTCCCGTCGCGGCAAACGGCGCAATCGGTTCAGGACGTAAAACTTTGGTCACTTGTTGGGCTCACAGTAACCGCTAAAATCTTCGATATCCCAAGTATTATGAATACCTTGGAGTTTCCTCCGAAGTAATCATTGGATGGAGAGGAAGATTCTGGGCGTCGACATTTGTACGCAGAAGCACTGAATTATGCGAATTAAGTTTTGGGGCGTCCGCGGTTCCACGCCCACTCCACAGGCCGAGAACCTGCGCTATGGTGGCAACACCTCCTGCGTGGAAGTGCGGCTGGGAGAGCAAATTTACATTTTCGACTGCGGCACCGGTTTTCGCGTGCTCGGGCATGAGCTCGAACGCGAATTCGGCGCCCGCCCTTTTTCCGCGCATGTTTTCGTTTCGCATTTCCATTGGGACCACATTCAGGGCATGCCTTTTTTTCGTCCTTTGTACAACAGTCCCAAGAGTGAGTTCATCTTCCACTCTTCCAACCAGACCCGCAACCTTGAGCAAGTATTTGCCGAGCAGATGGCATCCCCATATTTCCCCGTCAATCTCGATCATATGAAAGCGAAGCGTGAGTTTTGCAACTTCAATAACGGCTGCCTGCCCATGGGCGAGGGCGTTAACATCAAGACTGCGTGGCTCAATCATCCCCAGGGCTGCATGGGATTTCGCGTCGAGAGCAAAGAAGGTGTCGTTGTCTACGCGACCGATAATGAACCCGGCGATGCGAACTTCGATAAAGCCGTACGCAAGCTGGCCGAAGGCGCCGACGTCCTGATCTACGATGCGCAATATCTTCCCGAAGAATACGAAGCGCGCCGCCGCGGCTGGGGACACAGCCACTGGCGAGAAGCCGTCAATGTAGTGATGGAGAGCGGCGCCAAAGAGTTGATCCTCTACCATCACGACCCGGACCACACCGACTCCGTCATCGACAAAGTCGTGCAGGACGCGCGTAGTTACTATCCCAAAGTTCGCGCCGCCGCCGAGGGCATGGAGATCGTGCTGTAAGACCTAGCTGGAAAGCTGATCTTCAAGAAGCTGGTCTTCAAGAAGCAGGAAACCCAACCGGGATTCCCTCGACTCCACGCTCTCGGACTTAATATGCAGGCGGCAGGCCAATTTTTCTTACTAAGGCCTGATAGCGCGGGTCGGAATGGAGAAAGTCGAAGACGGGTTCGTTTTGCAAGTCGGTGAGTGACGGGGAATGCTCGCGGTAGGCAGCTTCGAGGTACTTCAAAGTTTCGTCTTTGTTCCCGGTGAAGGCGACTAAGAACCCTATGTCCCAGGACGGAATGTATTCCTTGCGGGCGCGGGCCTTAACGTTGTTGGTACCCCATTGTTCGACGGCTCTCTCGCCGCCTTGTTCCCAGGCTTTGTGGGCGGCCGTGGCGGTGTCAAGCTTGCCTTCCAGTTCGAGACCTTTTTCCAGTTCCTGTTGCGATTCTTTCCACATGCCCTTCAGCCAATAAGCCTGTGATAGATTCATATGGACGGAATCATCGTTCGGGTGTGCCTGAGACTGCATGCGAAGCTCGCTGATGGCAGCGTCGAAGCGGCGCAGACTGATGTAGAAGGCTCCCAGTCCCCAGGGCCGGGCGAAGGGATCAAGCTCAACGGCGCGTTTCTCCTCGACCAGGGCTTCCTCATAACGGTTCATGGCCAGAAGAACATAATGACGCACGTAGTGGGCCTCGGCATAGTTGGGATTTAGTTCGGTCGCCCTCCTGGATTCCGCGTCGGCATGCGGTAGGTCCCAGCCGTAGGCCCAGTACCAGGCCGCCATGCTGACGTGGGCCTCGGCCAGTGAATCGTCGAGTTCTACAGCTTTACGGGCCGCAGCCTCCGACTTCGCCATCGCTTCCCGAGGCTGTTCATCTCCTGTCATTCCCGCAAGCGCGTAGGTGTCAGCCAAACCGCTCCAGGCGGCGGCATAGTCGGGTTGAAGCTGGATTGCCTTTTGAAAGTAAGGCAGAGTTTGGGCAACGTTGAAGGTAAACCAGAAGTACCGCCCATGCAGATAAGCGTCGTGGGCCTCAGGGTTGATGTAGCGCGGCGGAGCAGCGCGCGGGACGGCAGTTTTTACCTGCACCTCTCTGGCGATGGTTTGCGATAGTTCCGAGGGTAGTAAGAAAGCCTGATCGAGTTCGCGATCGTAACTCTCCGCCCAAACATGAGTGTCAGTGGGAGCATAGATCAACTGCACATTCATGTGCACCCGGTTGCCAGAACGCGCGACCGAGCCTTCCAAAATGCCATCGACTCCAAGCTCGCTCGCGATTTCGCGGACCGGGCGTTGCGCTGATTTGTACTGCATAACCGAAGTTCGCGAGACCACGCGAAGAGAAGTATTTTTCGCCAGCATGGTGATGAGTTCATCGGTCATTCCATCTGCGAAGTAGTCTTGGGAAGAGTCTCCGGACAGATTCACGAGTGGTATCAACGCAATGGAATGGATTTGAGATCCGCGGCTTGCAGGAAATATCCGACTCCGTAAGCGAGTGGCGTTGAGCGCGAGTACCGCAACCGCAAGTAAACCAACGGCAATGGAGACTCTCACGCGAGTCGACCAGGCATGACTTCGCGCTATGGATTCCGATGGCTGAGGCTCTACCCATGTGGCTTGAGCTGGCAAAGTTGGGGTTGGCGGCACGGCTGCGACCAAGAAGGCTTCCGCTGGCGTCGCTTCGTCTGGTAAAGACCGAACCGAGGGAACTCCCTCTACTCCCTCGGTAAACTCCGGTCCGGTAGATTCCAGTCGGGTAGATTCCAGAAATGTTGCGCCGCCGTTCTTCTCGATGACGAAACGGTATCCCTTGCCGGTCACGGTTTGCACGAAGTGGGGCTGGTCAGGATCATCTCGCAGCACTTGGCGGATTTTGCGGATCGCCGTGTTGATACCGTGCTCGGTATCTACGAAAACTTCTTTTGCCCAGAGGCGCTCGGCAATTTCAGTTCTGGTAACGAGATGGCCATTTTTCGTCGCCAACAGAATGAGCAATTCCATTGGCTTTCTTTCCAACTTCACAGTCCGTCCGGAGCGGTAGAGTTCAAAGCGGTCACAATCCAGCTTGAAGTCGCCGAATTCAAAGACTGTGGCCACCACAGCGAGCACCCCCGGGCACGAAGTATAGCAGTCCGTTCCGCCCAGGTGAAGGCAATCCTCTGTCCTTTCAGCAGCTTGCGGCTTCACCTTTTCTTTACCTTGGCTTTATGCGCCCTCCATTGCGTTGAAGTGCGAATCGAGGTTAGCTCCTTGCCACAAACGGCGCGAGCGAATTGAGGCGCCGAATCAAGATGGAGGGGTTCCTGTGACAAGAAAAAGATTTCTCTCAACTGCAGTATCCGCATTCGTGCTCGCACTATGGTGCATGCCTAACGCCCTGGCACAGTGCGGGCTGCCGGCAAAGCTGATTCACCCATCGAGTTGGCATCCGCAGAATGGGAATGTGCGCCTAATCAGAACAGCGCTCGGCAGCGCTCAGTTCGATGGCGATGAGCAATACGGGGCCGGGATCGTGGGAATGTGGCACGTGACGTTCACAGCCAAGACCATGAACGGAGCCTCCATTCCCGAGACTGTGGTCGACAATGCGCTCGTCGTTTGGCATAGCGACAAAACGGAAATTATGAACTCAGGCCGGCCTCCGCAGGATGGCGATTTCTGCATGGGCGTCTGGGAACATGAGAGAAATACCAACAAATACAAGCTCAATCACTTTGCCTGGGGAGGCAATGCGTTTCCCACCAACCCGCCGACGGTGGTCGGGCCCCCAGCTGGCCCCACTCACATCACTGAAGAGGTTACCTTGAGTCCAGATTGCGATCACTATAGTGGGCCATTCACGCTGGATGCATACGATACTTCGGGAAACATATCCACTAGCTTCACGGGAGTGGTCACGGCGACACGCATCACCATTAATACCAAAGTCGGCGATCTGCTCTGAAGGAAACTGGTCTAGTTTTGATAAGGGCGGCATTGGTAAGACCAGCGTGGGTTGGGGCAGCGGGAGTCAGACCTGCTGCCCTGTCTATTTATTCTGGAGATCAGCTTATTCGAGAGATCAGCCCCGAGGGCGTGCCGCGTCGGGTCGCATCTCCACTAATGCGCTGCACTCACGGCACCCTTTTTTGCGACCGCTTTCTTGAGCGCAAAAACAATCGGCACGCAGCCGAAACAGACCAGCGCCAGATAGCGGAAATCATCTACGTAGGACCACAGCCGCGCCTGCGCGTCGAGAGCCTGGTTAATCAGTCCATAGGATTGCTGTACCGCCGTGGCCGGCGAAGCACCACCCTGCGCGCTTAAATATTGTTGCATTCCTCCCAATGCGCCCTGAACCGCTGGACGACCCGGAGATAGCGAGGCCGCAAGCTCGTTGCGATGTAGTTGTTCGTGGCGAGCAACAATAGTATTCACCACCGAAATTCCAATACTGCCTCCAATATTCCGCAGCAGGTTGTAGAGGCCGCTGGCGTTGCCAATTTCTTCGTTCTTCAGAAACGCCATCGTGGTTGTCGACAGCGGCACGAAGACACATCCCGAACCGAAGCCGCTGATCACAATCGCCCACAAAAACGTCCATTGCCCGATGGAAAGATTGAGCTGCCCGAACCATAAACTGGCCACACCGAAAAGAGTGAATCCGAAGGCGATCAGATAGCGGTTGTCAATCTTTGCGGTTAAATATCCGATGATCGGCATGGCGAGAATCGCTCCAATGCCGCGCGGACTCACCGCCCAGCCCGCCTCCAACGCGGTGTAACCCATCAGTTCCTGATAAAACAACGGCAGCAAGGTGACGAGCGCATAAATACCAGCGCCGAACAGACCAATCAGAATGCATCCGATGGTGAAATTGCGATGGCGGAAGACGCGCAGATTTACCAGCGGCTGTTTGTGGCGAAATTCTCGAATCAGAAACGCTACGAAACTGGTGAGCAGAATCGCCGCGGCCCAGCGAATCCACGTGGCGCCGAACCAGTCGTCCTCTTGTCCCTTGTCGAGAATAATTTGTAAACAGCCAAGCCAGACCGCCAGCAATCCCAATCCGATGCCGTCAAACTTTCCCGGGTGCGCGTCTTTGATATAGGGAGGATCTTCCACGTATCGGGAGATCATCAGTACCGCGAAGGCGCCGACTGGAATGTTGATGTAGAACGCCCACCGCCAGGAGTAAGTGTCGGTGAGCCATCCTCCGAGCGTAGGTCCCAACACTGGCGCAACCACCACACCCAGGCCGAACGCCGCCATCGCCAGCCCGCGCTTCTGCGGAGGAAAAGTTTCCAGCAGAATCGACTGTGACAGCGGCTGCAGCGCGCCTCCGCCGGCGCCCTGTACCGCGCGCGCAATCAGAATCCAGGCCAGACTTGTGGCCGAACCGCAGGCGAATGAGGAAATCGTGAAGATGATGATGCAGGTGATGAGAAACCTTTTTCGCCCGAAGCGCAGCGACATCCACGAACTCGCCGGCAGAATAATGGCATTCGCCACCAGGTAGCTGGTGAGCACCCAGGTAGCTTCGTCATTGGTGGCCGAGAGGCTGCCGGCAATATAAGGCAACGCGACGGCGGCGATGGAAGTATCCAGTACTTCCATGAACGTCGCCAGCATGACGGCGATCGCGACCAGCCAGGGATTGCCTCCGCCCGAGGCGGTGCCACTGCGTGCCGGTAGCGGAGTCATTTCGTTCTGCCCAAATCATTATCCCGAATGCATGTACAGATGCTGAGGCGAGGCTTGGGGTTTCAATGTTGTTCGAATCGGTGTTTGGAGAGGTCTCGGGGGAACGTCGAGAATTTGGCGACGGCGCCTCACTCTTCCCGCGCTTGCCGCCGCGAGTTCAAAACCGATACCTCCGCTCCTTGCTTCCCTGCCCTCGCCCCTCATATACTCTGAACGTTTGCCCGCCCCCGACCGGAAACCTCCCGGCGACGGCCAGCACCGACCTGCAATCATTCCGGAGACACTTATATGACGACGATGGTGACGGACCCGCACGTGGATAAAGAGAGCAATCCGTGGGAGTCGCAGCGCGCGCGCTTCGACCTGGCCGCGCAAAAACTCAACCTGGATGAGGGCCTGTGGCGCGTTTTGCGCTATCCCAACCGCGAACTCACGGTCTACATTCCGGTGCAGATGGATGACGGCCATCTCGAAGTCTTCACCGGCTTCCGGGTGCAGCACTCCATTGCGCGCGGCCCGGCCAAGGGCGGCATCCGCTACTCTCCCGACGTTACTCTCGACGAAGTGCGCGCCCTGGCCAGCTGGATGACCTGGAAGTGCGCCGTCGTGAACATTCCTTTCGGCGGAGCCAAGGGCGGCGTGATCTGCGATCCGCACAAAATGTCGATGGGCGAGGTCGAGCGCATGACGCGCCGTTACACCTCGGAACTGATCGAATTCATCGGCCCCGAAAAAGATGTTCCCGCCCCCGACGTCAACACCAACGAACAAATCATGGCCTGGATGATGGACACCTACTCCATGCACATGCGCCAGACGGTGACAGCGTGCGTAACCGGTAAGCCGATTAACATTGGCGGATCGCGCGGACGCCGCGAAGCCACCGGCCGCGGCGTGATGATCGTGTGCGATGAGGCCTGCGCAAAGCTGGGCCTGAATCGCGAAACCACACGTGTGATCATTCAGGGCTTCGGCAACGTGGGCTCCAATGCCGCACTGCTCATGCATCAGGCAGGTTACAAGGTAATCGGCATCGCCGAAGTTGGCGGTGGTCTGCACAACACGAACGGTATCGATCTGAAGGCGCTTGTAGATTTTCGCCAGAAAAATGGGACCGTTCACGGATTTCCTGGCGCGGAAAAGTGTGAAGCCGCCGACCTGCTCGTCGAAGACTGTGAAATTCTTATCCCCGCCGCGACCGAGAACGTCATCACCAGCCGCAACGCCGACCGCGTGAAGTGCCGCATCCTGGCCGAGGGCGCGAACGGACCGACCACCTCCGCTGCCGACGACATCCTGACCGACAAAGGAGTCTTCGTCATTCCCGATATTCTGGCCAACGCCGGTGGTGTAACCACTTCCTATTTCGAGTGGGTGCAGGATCGCCAGGGCTATTTCTGGAAAGAATCCGTGGTCAACGAACAGCTCGACGCCATCATGAAGTCGTCCTTTGAAGATGTGGTTCGTTACGCCGAGACGCATCGCGTAAACAACCGCATCGCCGCTTACATGCTGGCCATTGACCGCGTGGCGTACACTATCCGCCAGCGCGGCATTTACGCCTGACAAGACGCAGTTGGGAATTGGGCCGCGTGGCATCGCATTGACGTGTTCGACTGAATGTTTTGAACCTGAATGTTTTGAACCTGAATGTCTTGAACTGAATGTCTTGGGCTAAATGTCTTGGGAAGGGCACGGCTTCAGCCGTGCCGTAATGTGCCAACAAAAATCGGGGCTTTAGCCCCGGAGGCTCGCGTTAGAGGATTGATGAAATTCGTTGAGAGAAAATTAACGGCACAAATTGCGGTCCTGGTCTTCGCACTTTCGCTGTTCACTGGACTCGCTACAGCACATGCATCCGCGCCCCTCTCAAAATCGGAGGCCATGGCAGCGGCGGCGCAATCGGCGCCGTCGGCCACTGATAAGCTCGACATCAACACCGCGACCAAAGATCAGCTCAAGCAACTTCCCGGCATCGGCGACGCCTATTCACAGAAGATCATCGATGGCCGCCCCTACCGCGCCAAGAACGAGCTTGTGCAGAAAAAGATCATTCCCCAAGCCACCTACGACAAGATCAAAGACGTGATCATCGCCAAGCAACCCAAAGCGGGAGCCACGATGCCCGCACCGAAATAAAAGGGATACCGCAGAGAGCACAGGAATCATAGGAGAAATCCTCTGTACGCTCCCTGTGTCCTCTGTGGTTGATTGGTACTTTCGACGCATTGCGTTCCCTCTTCCCGAGGAGGATAATCGAAATCAGATTCCGACTGGCCACCGGCGACCGCGAAGTGTGAACCTGCCCAACTCCATCACGCTGATCCGCATCTTCAGCATCCCTCTGCTGATGTGGATACTTTCCAGCGGCCGCTTCAGCAGCGTGAACGGCGAAAAGGAATTACTGGCTTCGGCTCTGTTCATCGCCGCGTCCATGACCGATGGGATTGACGGCTATCTCGCGCGCAAGCGCGGACAAATTACGACCATGGGAATTTTGCTCGATCCCCTGGCCGATAAGCTTCTCATCGCGGCGGCGTTCATTACGCTGGTGCAGTTGAATCCCAGCCTGGTGCCCGCGTGGATTGCAGTCATTGTGATCGGACGCGAGTTTCTGGTGAGTGGCCTGCGCTCCATAGCCGCGTCGGAAGGCTTCACTATCGAAGCCAGCGAGCTGGGAAAATTCAAGATGGTGGTGCAAATCGTTTCCGTGGTCGCAGTGATTCTCGATCACCGCTGGAAAGAATTGGCGATCTACAGCCACTACATCTTCCCCATTCACTGGATCGCGTATGTTGCGATCTGGTTTATGGTCTTTGTCTCGCTGGTATCGGCGATCGACTACTTTGTAGCTTTTTGGTCGAAGATCGACCGGCGCGTGGTCAAGAGCCGTCGCCGCCGCGCCTTCATCTTGAGCCGGCGCAGAAAGCCCGTGCCGCCGCAGGCGGATCGCGATGTCGCTACTACCACCTAGCCCGGTTTTCGCAAACGAAGGCCAGTTTGCCGCAAGTGAGTTCTCGCCAAAGGAGCGCGCTCTTCTTCTTCGCCTCGCTCACGACTCTATTCTCGCCGCGCTCGAAGGTCGTGAGATTCCACTTGATCCGCCCACCCCACACCTTGCCGAACCTCGCGGAGCCTTCACCACTCTTCACCTAAACGGGCAGTTGCGAGGCTGCGTCGGCTTCGTCTTACCCGTAAGTTCTGTCTATCGTGCGGTGGCAGACACCGCGCGGGCAGCGGCTTTTGAGGACGGTCGCTTCCATCCGGTCACACCGGCCGAAGCGCGCCATCTGGAAATCGAGCTCAGCATTCTCTCGCCTCCGCAAGTGGTTTCCGCCGGTGCCGTCGAAGTCGGACGACACGGCCTTCTGATCAGCATGGCCGGCCGGCGCGGCCTGCTTTTGCCACAAGTTCCCACAGAGCACCAATGGGACCGCATCACTTTTCTGAAACAGACCTGCCGCAAAGCAGGCTTGCCCTTGGATGCCTGGAAAAACGGCGCAACCATTGAGGCCTTCACCGCTGAAGTTTTTGCAGAAAAGCCCATGCGGGATTGAAGTCCGGCGAACTCGCGGACTTTCGTTACCACCCCACGGTGGCGTCGCGTAAAATAAAGCGTCAACGATTTAGGGAATTCAGAGACCTAAGGGGCTGGCAATGGAAACGCAGGGCGAACGCAATCCCGAATCAAATCCGGCCAAGGCAGAGGCGCATATTAAAAGTGCTCAGCAGATTCTAAAGGCGCTGCAAGAGAAGATCGGAGAGCATCCAGAAATCGGCGCAGCCATTACGAAGCTGGAGATGGCGTTGAATGATCTGGCAATCCAGACTGGCGGCCTGCTGTAGCTGACTGCGTAACAGATCCGAGGCGATCCACAGATTACCGTTGATAAATCTTCATCCCGCTCATCGACGGCCGTCGTGAGTGAGTTCTCCTGAACAGGCCTGCTTCCTCCCATTGGAGACGTACTCAGAAGGTGCACTTCAAGCACCGTGGAACTCCAGCGCAAAAAACAAAGCCGGGAACGGTTTCCCGTTCCCGGCGCTTCAACTCGTGTAAGAGGTTCTACTGAACCTGATCCAGTTCCACCTTGTCGCCGGCGTGCATATCTTCCAGGGAGAAAACCACCATGCCAGTCGCAGTAGTGTCGGTGACGCCGATGATCACGATCTCGCCCATGGCTCTGCGCGGCAGATCGCGGACGTGGATCACAGGGCCGTTGCCCTTTGTGAACATGTGCGGATCAACGGAGGGAGTCTTTTGCTGATCATCCTCAGCAATTGCGGCCTTGAATGACAGCGAATCCACCGGGTCGTCCAGGTCGGCGTTATACGAGCGCACGGCGCGGAAGTAATCGCCGATTTTCACACCCTGGTTGGAACCGATGTTGATGTAGAGCTTCTGCCCAGTGCTTAAAATGGAGTCGAAATCTTTTCCCATCACGATGCGGCCCGTGACCTTATTGCTGGCAGGCAGGAAGCGATCGAAGCGGATCGAGGTATGGAAAGGAACGACTTGTTTCTCTGCAAATGGAATTGTGGTATCACCGGGAGCGGCGCCATCGCAGGAATATTCGATCTGGCCAATCGCAGTCCGGTTGCGGGTGTCAACAATCTTTACGCGCCCGATTTCCTCGTAGGGCTGCCCGGTTTGTTTCAATAGTTTCTTTTGTCCGGGGAACATCTCGTATTCGTTCACGTCGCGCAAAGCGCGCACTATCTCGTACTCCGCGCCCATTGCGTATGCGCTGCCCTCGAGGTAAATGAGGTCGTCCTTTTTGAATTTAGTCGTGGTAGGCGTGTGTAAGCCTCCCGCCACATAGTTGGCGTCCGGCAGGGTTTTCCTGCTGATGAAACCTGCGCAATACAGGTCGGAGTAGGTGGGCGTTTGGACGCGCTCGGTGGGAAAGCTGGCTGCGGTCGGCGCAGTTCCTTGGGGAGCCTCGAAAGGAGTAGCCTCCGAGTCGCTTTGCGCCCAAGCCGCGGTTGCGAGCAACAACAAGAACAGTCCTGTTTTCTTCATGTTACCTCCGGGTAAGGACTGCCATGCGTCCCCCCTAGTTAAATGCCGGAAAAGAAAAGGCTTCAGCCGGAAGGTAACAAGCGGCATGGGGTGGGTCAAGGTTACTAGGGTGTTGGGCACTCTGGAGCAGAAGTTTTTTCTACAGGACTATCAATCCGTTGTTGCATAAGTAATTAAGCCCCTGTAATAATTCGCCGTCATTCCGTGTGGGATGTACGCGGGTGACATAACTGCGAAAGATGAATTCCGCTCCCCCTTACGCACCTCGATTGCTGCCCCTGCGACTGCCGCGAGTCTGCGTGGCCGTCACCGGCTCCGACCCTAACCAACTGTCCGAGAAGGCCGAACAGCTGGTCCGAGATAACTCCTTTCTGGAGTTTCGATTGGACTACCTTTCCAAGCCTGCCCTGGCGCTCCCGAAAATCAAACGTTTTCTGGAATCGCATCCCGGAACAGTCGTAGTCGCCACCTGCCGCCGAGTTGCCGCCGGGGGCAAGTTTCGAGGATCGATCGCCTCTCAGGTGGACTTGCTGGGCAAAGCTGCGGCCGCAGGCTGCCAGCTCGTCGACGTCGAGCTCCAAACCGCCAGCAAAAGCAAACCTGAACAATTACAGAAATTGCGCACCCGGGCAGCGCTCATCCTCTCGTTCCACGATTTTCGGGCCACGAAGAAGCTCGACGAAACTCTGGAAAAAATGCTCGCCTACCCGGCTGACTTCTACAAGGTCGTGAGCACGGCGACAACGCTCGCCGACAATGTCGCCATGATCAAGTTTCTGGCACGGGAGGGCGACCGGCACTCTTTGGTATGCATGTGCATGGGAGAACAGGGAATCATTAGCCGCGTTCTGGGGGTGCGGGCTGGAAGCGTCTTCACTTTCGCGGCCGCGGTTGCCGGAGAGGAAACTGCTCCCGGCCAGGTGACCGCGCAGGAATTGCGCAGTGTCTATCGCATCGAACAGGTCGACGTAGCCACGCGCGTCTACGCCGTCGTCGGCGACCCCATCGCCCATTCGCTCTCCCCTGCCATCATGAATGCGGCCTTCCGCCGGGAAAATGTAAATGCGGTCTACCTGGCGCTGCATGCCAAAACGCTGAAGGACTTGCTCACCTGCGTGCGCGAGATTCCTATCCACGGCATCAGCGTCACTATGCCCTATAAGGAAGCCATTCTGCCGCATCTCGACAATACCGACGCCCATACCACCAAAATCGGCGCCTGCAACACCGTCGTAAGGGCGCAGGATGGCAAGCTTTACGGCTTCAATACAGACGCCGCCGGGATCGTGCGGCCTTTGGAACGTCGTCTGAATACGCTGGAAGGCGCGCGCATTTTGGTCATCGGAGCCGGGGGCGCAGCCCGTGCGGCTGTCTTCGGCCTGAAGGAACGAGGATCGGAAGTCTACATCTTGAATCGCACTCCCGCTCCGGCTAAAAAGCTGGCCCACCAGGCGCACGCGCGAATGATCAAGCGCGCCGATCTAAAGAAATTGGCGTTCGACGTAATTATCAACGCCACCCCGGTCGGAATGGGCAATGGGCGCGAATCGCCCCTGCAAGAGCAAGAAATCAATGCGCGCTATGTCTTTGACATGATTTATGATCCGCCCGAAACTCGCTTTCTGAAACTCGCCCGCGAAAGAGGATCTCAGATCATTCCCGGGATCGAAATGTTCGTCCACCAGGCGGCTCGGCAGTTCGAAATCTGGACCGGTAAGCCGGCACCCTGGGATGAGATGCTGCGCGTGGTTCTTCTCGCCTTGCAGCAGCGCACCAATCGTTCCGCAGCCGAAAAATAGTCGCTTTCGATGCTTCCCGCTAAGAAAAAGTTGCATTTTCCTCGGTGCACAACGTATTATGCAAATAGGGGATGCGGATGCGAAGTGTTCCCGGATAGTTAACACCCAGGTACCGCCCGTTCCAACCACTGCAGTAAAAGCTTTGGCAAATAACTCGACGAGAGGTGGCCCGGTCCGCCTCTATCCCGGTTCGGAGAGTTCACTATGGCGTGGTACGCGTACTGTCTTACCGAGCACCAAACCCTACCCAATGGAACCCGCACTCGCCGCCCCTTCCTGCTAGAGGGCGTTCAAGGAGTGAACGGCGCTGCGGTTTTGAGCTATCCCAGTGGTGAATTCGCGGTTATCGTCAGCGAATACGACCACGCAGCAGGTGAGCTTGACCAGAAATCCGCGATTGAGCACGCTCGCGTGGTCAGCAACTGCTTTCGCAATTCCACCGTCCTACCCTTCAAGTTCGGCACTATTTTCGACAGCGATGACGCGCTTCGCCAGGCCGTCCGGGTCAACCGGCGTGCTTTTGGCCTTAGCGTCGCCAAACTCCGCGGAAAATCCGAAATGCACATCAAACTGGTCGTTCGCGACGGTTCCTTGCGCGAGGCCATGATCGACATCGAATTGCCCGACACTGTGGGTGGCGACTATCTTTCCAAGTTGAAGGTAAAGGCCTCCCGCGAACGCGAGCGCCAGACTAAGGCTCGCGCTCTATCGGTCCAGGTACACAAGCTGTTCAACCCGCTTGAGGAAGAAGTCAGTTGCAAGAAAGTCGCTCCCGAGGGCATGCTGATCGACATTGCCCACCTGATCGACGCCAAGAGCGTGGAAAAGTATCAGAACCGCTACACCACAGCCGCCAAGCAGTTGAAGAACTGCGAAGTGACGATCAGTGGTCCATGGCCTCCCTATCATTTTCTGCCGGGGAAACTCCGCACCGTCACCGGTAACAGCTAGACCTCAATCCATCTTTTAAATCAATCCCACTGATCGCCTGAGAGGCCGCAGTGGGATTGGTTTTTTGTCCGCCTCGGTATGGGACTGCACGGAATGTGCATTGTTCTGCACTTCGAATTTCTCGGCCTATTTTCACACTTCAGTTTGGCTAACCGACGTGCTCAAACTAAGTCGTTGATCGTCATACATTTATCTGGTTCGTCCGGCCCATGCGTGGCAGTTAAAGTTTTGGCGCGGCAAATGCTTCTGTCAATACACCAAAGAGGCCGCAAACTCAAGCACCATGACCTTCACTCTTTCTGCGTGTCACTTCCCAAACTGTTCCGGCTGGCGGAACGGTTATCGCCTTTCCTGACTTCACCCGCCAAATCAGTAGCCTCTTGAACTTGGCCCCAGCAATGGGGCCATTTTTATTGCCTGCTGGAATTCTGCGACGCCGAGGTCTGGAAAGGATAGGCTTGAACATTCAAGCGATGTTGGCACAATGCCAACTGCACGATTCTCAACCGTCACGCGTGGATAGCAACCAAGCGCCTTCACTTGAGGGGTTCCCGCTCGGGGCGCGGGCCCAGCGTTCCATACCGTGTAATCGTATAGCCGAGCGCTGCGCCTAGAAACACGTCCGATGGAAAATGCGCCAGTGTGGTGATTCGCGAGCAACTGATTACGGTGGCGAAGCCGTAGGAGAGCCACGGTACCCAACGGTGATTGCGATAGCGGCTGGCCACCGCCGTGGCCACGGAAAAAACGGCAGCCGAGTGTCCCGACGGAAAAGAGCTGCCCTTAAACGGCGACTGGCCGCCATTAAAAAACGTGTGTGTGAACGGGGCTCCAGCGCGAACATCGCTGGGTCTTTCGCGCCGCGTAACAGCTTTCATCGCCAGGTCGACAATGGCGCTGTCGGCATAAGCCTCACCGGCCAGCAGCGCTGTGCTGACCTGATAGGAGTCATGCCGGGTATAACCAGCGATCAATAACCCTGCTGGCACGGCGAGTACTTCGCCAGTCGTAATGTAGGAATTAAATACATCGTTAATGTCGTCGAGATTGCCCGCATGTGAACGAAAATAAGGCATGGCGTGCGGATCGGCGTAGAGCAGTCCTGTCGTTCCGCCGGCGATGGCGAGCGTGGGCAACAGATAGTGGCCCCTCGCCAGTTGAGTGGGAAATAACCAGATCACTTTTTGGTCGTGGAGGAAGTCCTTGGGAATCGATCGCCACGTCACCACGCGCTCCGCTCCCGGATCGTTGGAATGTTTGGCAGGCACCGCAACCTGCGACGGACTATCCGGCAACCCGGCGTCTTGCGCAGTGGCCCGCTTGGGTGATCCATACGTGCCGGCAACAAAGATGAAAACAAGGAACCACAGTTTCCTTCTAGCAGTCATGGACGCTTTAGGATGCAGTTTCCCACGACTGCGTAGCGGTAAAGTATTGCGCCAATGAACAAGAATCCTAATCGTTGTTTCACTCTCACGCTGCCGTCAGATACACTGGCCAGCGACCATGAACCCAGTCCACTCTTCCTTCCGATCGATTTCAGCGAAATCTGTGTTTCTGCCGATGGTTTTTTTCGTGGGCTTGGCTCATGCCCAGAAACAGCCAACAGCGCCTTCATTCGCACTTCAGCCTCAAGCTTCCCCTGCGGAGCAAGCCAATTTTCCGCCGGAGTTGCTGCAACAACTCTCTGCCATCAAAGCCGACGCCCTCGTCGACGATTACGCTTACCGCCAGGTTGCGCATTTAACTGACAACATCGGTCCCCGCCCCAGCGGGTCGTTGCAAGCCAAAGCCGCGGTCGACTATGTCGCCGGGGAATTACGCCAGCTCGGATTGGATGTGCACCTTGAGGAAGTGAAAGTCCCGCACTGGGTTCGCGGAGCTGAAACCGCGGAACTGACCGAGTACGCGGGGCAGACTGCTGGAACCATGCAGAAAATTGTTCTCACCGCGCTGGGCGGAAGCACCTCGACCCCCACCAACGGCCTCACGGCCGATGTAATCGTGGTCAACAATTTCGACGAACTCAAAGCGCTCGGTCACGATAATGTCGCGGGCAAAATCGTTCTCTTTAATGAATTATTCGACAAGCAAAAGGCCGCCGGGGGGATGGCGTTCATGGCCTACGGCGAAGCAGTGCGGTACCGCGGAGCCGGGCCCAAAGCCGCGGCTGACCTGGGCGCAGCGGCTGCGTTAGTCCGCTCCGTGGGCGGTGCCGATTTCCGCTTGCCGCACACTGGCTTCAGCGCGCCCGCCGGAATTCCCGCGGGCGCCGTTACCGCCGAAGATGCGGACCTCATCGCTCATCTTTTCGCGCAAGGAAAAGTCCGCATGCATCTCGTTCTCACTCCGCAGAAACTTCCCGACGCAACCAGCTACAACGTCATCGCAGACTTGAAAGGCAGCGAACATCCAGAGCAAATCGTCGTCGTCTCCGGCCACCTCGACTCCTGGGACCTCGGCACCGGAGCCATCGACGATGCTGCCGGGGTCGTAGTCGCAATGGAAGCCGCCGAGATTTTACAAAGGCTGCATCTGCACCCCCGGCGCACGCTGCGCGTAATTGCATGGATGGACGAAGAAAATGGTGGTTTCGGCAGCCAAGCCTACACCAAAGATCATTCAGTTGAATTTCCCAATCACGTGGCAGCAATTGAAAGTGATTCCGGCGCAGCTCATCCTCTGGGCTTCGAAATCAAAATGACTCCCCGCGCTCAAGAGTTGCTGCGTCCCGTGCTCAATAGCCTGCAAAGCTTCGGCGCCAATGCCGTGATGCCCACCAGCTATCCTCCCGGCGCAGACATTGAAGCCATGTCCGAGGCTGGCGTGCCCGCGCTTGGCCTGCTGCAAGACGGCCGCACCTATTTCAACTACCACCACAGTGCGGCCGACACTCTCGACAAAATTATCCCCGCAGAGCTGCGCGAAAACGCCGCCGCCATGGCTGTCATGGGATACGCTTTGGCCTGCATGAAAGATCCATTGCCAAGATAAAGATAAAGATAAAGTTCGTCGCTGAGATTCATCTTCTGAGGAGGTTCTCGCGATCGGCGAAGTCGAGCGCCGCGGCTTAGAAGGCGGCTCTTCACAAAAGGTTGGCCCATGGGTGTGCAAGATGGTTTGACAGATGTTGCAGCCTTCGGGGCGGTTGACGCATCTTAATTTTGGCGCTTATTATCTTCGGTTGGCCGTAAGACCACGGACGCCTCTGCGATGAGGCGTCCTCAGAGTTTGATGAGCGATTTGTTCAGGAGCAACCGCGTTGAAGTTGAATGCGATTCGAAATGAATAGGAGTTGAAGTGATCGGGCTGAAGTATATGGATAAGAAGAAGCTGGAGTCATTCAAAAAACGTTTAGAGACACGGCAGGTGGAACTGCGCCGCATGGTGAACCGTACGCAGGCTGACGGCCGCTCCGCTGACGAAGACACGGCCCAGGACATCGCCGATCGCGCCGCCAGTTCCTACACCAAGGAATTTCTCTTTAGTCAAAGCAACAACGACCGGCAAACCTTGCAGATGGTCGATATCGCACTCGCTCGGATCCGCGAAGGCAGCTTTGGCGAGTGCATTCATTGCGGCAAGGAGATCAACGCCAAGCGCCTGGAAGCCGTCCCCTGGACGCGTCACTGCATCGAATGCCAGGAAAAACTGGAGCAGGGATTGTTGGAGGAAGCTCCGCGCTAAAAATTTGAACGTTAGAACTAAGCACGCCGCCGAAGAATCGGCGGCGTTCGTTTTGGTCTGATGTCAGATTGAGCTACGAAAATCCAATCGTGCCGAGCGCCTCCACATACGGTTCCACCGCGGTTTATTGGCGAAAACGCAGATCAAGCGGCCTTGAACTGAAACGGCAACTTCCGCAATCTCTGTCCTGACGCCGCAAAAATGGCATTCGCCACCGCGGGCGCCACCGGCGGCAAAGCCGGCTCGCCCATTCCGCCCGGATCTTCCGTGCTCTTAAGTAAATGTACTTCAATCAACGGAGCTTCATTGATCCGGAGCGGATCGTATGCATCAAAATTCGTTTGTTCAACCGCGCCATTCTTAATGGTGATCTGATTCTTCAACGCGGCGCTCAACCCATAAATAATCGCGCTCTCGGTTTGCGCACGCACCGACTCCGGATTCACGATCTGCCCGCAATCTACTGCGGCCACAATACGATCAATCCTGAAATCGTTCCCCTTCACGGTAACTTCGGCCACTTCGCCAAAATAACTTCCGAAGGAATGGTAGCAAGCAATGCCTCGGCCTTTACCCTTGGGTAAAGGATTCCCCCAGCCTGACTTTTCCGCTACAAGGTTCAAGACTCCAAGAAGACGAGCGGGATCGGGATCGTATTCGAATCGCGGCTTCCAGTTCGGCGGTTTCACCAGCAAACTTCTACGGAACTTCATCGGATCCTCGCCCGCCGCCGCCGCCAATTCGTCGATGAAACTCTCCACCACAAAGCCGTTGAACGAGTGTTCCACCGAACGCCACCAGGCGCGCGGCACCGCGCTATTCACGCCGTTGAATTCCAGCCGCACATTCGGAATGGCGTAGGGCAGTTGTCGTGCTCCGCCGGACTCACCCTCGGCAGCATCGGCCTTCGGATCCCAATAGCCGCGAATCGACGTCGAGGCCAGCGTGTGAAACCACGCCACTGGATGCCCACTCGCATCCACCGCGCCCCGCAGGCGATGGCAAGTCGCAGGCCGATAGAAGTCGTGCGTCATATCATCTTCGCGCGTCCATACCAACTGCACCGGCTTTCCGACAACCTTCGCGATCTGCGCAACCTCAGCGGGGAAGTCTGCCATGTAACGCCGCCCGAATCCGCCGCCCATCAGCATGGTATGCACAATCACCTTGTCCGGCTTCAGCCCCAGCACCGAAGCGACCGTTCCCTGCACCCAATCCGGCGACTGTGTCGGCGCCCATACCTCGGCGGCGCCTGCACGCACCAGCGCCGTGATGTTCATCGGCTCCATCGTCGCGTGTGCCAGTAAAGGCATCTCATATACCGCTTCGACTTTTTTCGCGCCATTCGAAAGCACCGCATCCACATCGCCGTCGTTGCGTAAGCGCGCGCCCGATTTCTGAGCCGCCGTGCGCAGAGCGTCGCTAATACCCTCGCTTGATTCCGAAGCAGCTGCGCCATGATCCCAGGTAATCGCGAGCGCGTCCCGCCCTTTCATCGCCGCCCAAGTCGAATCCGCCACGACCACGATTCCTCCGGCAGAGAATTTATCCGCGCCCATTGCCGGGATTTCAAAAACGTCGCGCACTCCCGGAATCGCTTTCGCCTTGTCCGCATCGAAGTGCGCCGCCTTGCCTCCAAATGTCGGACAGCGCGCCACTACCGCAAACACCATCTCCGGCACGCGTACATCGATTCCAAATTTCGCACTGCCGTTGACCTTCGATGGAATATCCACTCGGGGCGTGGCATGCCCGATCAGCTCAAAATCATTTTCATCTTTCAGTTCGACTTTCTCCGGATTGGGCAACGGCAGCTTTCGCGCAGCTTCTATCAGTTCTCCGTAACTCGCCTGGCGATCCGTCTTCTCGTGCAGCACACTGCCTTTTTTCGCCTCGCATTCAGCCGCCGGCACGTTCCATTTCGCCGCCGCCGCCGTAATCATCAATGCCCGCACGGTCGCGCCCGCCTGTCGCAAGGGAGTGAAGTTCTCCTGCGTGCTGCCGCTTCCACCCGTTCCCATGTGGGCATAAATATCGGGACGCGTCTCCGCCTGCTCCACGCTCACCGAATTAAAATCGACTTCCGCTTCTTCCGCGAGAATCATCGCCAGTCCGGTCTTGATTCCTTGCCCCATCTCCGACTTCGCCACAATCAAAGTGATGTGGCCATCCGGCCGAACATGCACATAAGCATCGAACGGATTCGGCGCAGGCTTCTTCGCTCCCGCATCCGATTCCTGCGCGCGCACGAGATGTCCCGAGAGCCGCACGCCAATAACGAGCGCTCCCGCGCCAGCCACGGCTCCTCCAACCACGAATTGTCGCCGGCTGATGGCCATGCTTACGCTCCTTTCGCAGCGCTGCCGCCGCTCGATGCACCACCACAGTAAGCGGGAGCGACATAAGCCTGAGCGCCGTGAGCCTGAGAAAGACTGGCGCGATGAATCGCGCGTCGAATCCGCTGATACATACCGCAGCGGCACAGATTCCCAACCATGGCAGCCTCAATCTGATCGTCGCTAGGCTTGGGCGTCTTCGCCAGTAGCGCGGCTGCCGACATAATTTGTCCGGGCTGGCAGTATCCGCACTGCGGCACCTGTTCAGCGATCCACGCCCGCTGCACCGGATGCGAGTTGTCCGGCGACAATCCCTCGATCGTCGTAACTTTCTTCGCGCCCACCAACGATACCGGCGTCTGGCACGCACGCACCGCCTCGCCATCCAGATGAACCGTGCACGCTCCGCACAGTCCCATCCCGCAGCCATACTTCGTGCCCGTTAAATTGAGTTTGTCGCGCAGCGCCCACAAGAGAGGTGTGTCGGGAGCGACATCGACTTCATAAGAAGCGTTGTTGATGATGAGCTGAATGGCAGCCATGGGAGACTCCAGAAGCGGGGTTATCGCGTTAGACGAGGCTACCCCAATAAGGTTTCACTGCGCAAATCGATCCACTCCTGCCCTTTAGTTCTCCGGCTTCTTCATCTCCTCCGCGGCCGCTTCGGCTCCCGGCATCACATTCTTCAGCGGAGCTTTGCGCTGCTCCTCGAGCTCCGGACGGGGCAGCGGCTTGCGCGGCAACATCTGGTCGCGCATGGCAGTGTTGTAGACGAAGATTGCCTCCACTACCGCCGCCTGCGCCAGATCGTCGGGCTGCAAGCGTTCGTAGGTATCCATATTGGAATGGTGCGTACGCGACCCGTAGTCGAGCATGTCCTGGATAAACTGAAATCCCGGTACGCCCACCGAGTCGAACGCTTCGTGATCGGTCCCTCCCGTATTCCTCATCGTCAGGGTGCTTACGCCCAGGTCCTGCAGGGGCGCGATCCATTGTTGAAAGATAGGACCCACCGCGGCATTTTCCTGCAAATACACGCCGCGAACTTTTCCCGAGCCATTGTCGAGATTGAAGTAGCCTGAAATTTTCTCCTGCTCCGGTTTCAACTGCACCGGCCCCGCAGGCTTGCGCAAGAAATCGGGCAACTTTAACTGATCGGGTTCGGTCGAAAGCGGCACATATCCGAAATGCTGCTTCACGTATCCGTAGGAGCCAAATTCTCCCTGCTCTTCTCCCGTCCACAAACCCACGCGAATCGTGCGCCGCGGCTGCACGTGCAACGCATTCAAGATGCGCATCACCTCCATGGCGACCACGGTTCCCGCACCGTTGTCAGTCGCGCCGGTGGCCGAAGCCCACGAATCCAAATGTCCACCAACCATCACGACTTCTTCCTTCAACTTCGGATCGGTGCCGGGAATTTCCGCGATCGTGTCAAAGCCGTGTTGATGATCGCCGGTGAACTCCGTCTCCACGTCCATTTCCACACTCACCGGAACGTTCGCCTTGAGCAACCGGTACACGCGGCCGTAGTTCTCAATCGCCATCACGACAATGGGAAGCGCTTCGGCGTGCTCGCGTTGATACGTGAACCATCCCATGCCCGAACCGCCGTCATCAAAAATCGTTCCCCCGGACCCGCCGTTATTGCGGCCATCGCGGCTGGGAACCACGATTCCCGCCGCATGCTCAGCGGCAAAAAACTGCCCAGCCTTTTCGCGGAATTCCAGCCGCTTGATGAAGGTCGCAAAAAAATCCTCATGCTCTCCCACGTGCACCGGATATTCGGCGGTGGTCTTGAGATTGGCGTCGTCTCGCCGTTCGAACAGAGGCTTATCGACCGGCTTCACGTCGCGCATCTCGCCGAAGAAAACAATCTTGCCTTCGAGTTTGCCTTTGTATTTTTGCAGATCCTTCTCGTCCTTCGCGTCGACCCAAATTGCTCGCCCGTTCACCGGCCCTTTGCTCGAGAGCGACCAGGGCAGCGCCTGCGCGATGAAAACCGCAGTGTCCGGCGCTGACATGCGTATCCACGTATTCAATTGCCTCCATCCCATGCCAAACTCGCCCCAATCTTCGAGATGCGCATTGCTGCATCCCATGGCGGCGAACTGATCGCGCGTCCACTCATTGGCGCGCTTCAGGTTCGGCGATCCCGTCAGCCGCGGCCCGATTCCGTCTGCCAAGGCCGAGGCAAACTCCATCACGTGCGAATGCAGAAGCCCCTCGTCGCGAATGCGCTGGTACATCGTGAGATCCAGATTCTCGGTGGCGGGCTGCGGCAGATCGTAAGAGGGTTTGTTCGCCTCATCGGATTTCGTGTCTTTCGATTTCTTATCAGCCGCCGATACCGAAAAACTAAGGCACAACAGCAGCGCGAAAGTGGAACACAATAGCTTCTTCGATCTCATCGCTCATTCCTCCCCAGAACGGAAAACGCAGATTAGCAGATAGCTGAATATTGCGAAAGAAGTTGCGCAATCAGATCCTCAGTCACCACCTCCGCGGTCATCCCGCAGGCCCGCGTTTTTCCAGCGGGACGAAGGATCTCCCCTGCCTCCATCCTCCGACCCGCCGAAATCCCAACCTGCGCGTGATAAAATAGAACTTCCCATATGGCCAATATTCAACGCAGGAAGACCGTCACCGCCGTGGTTGGAGGTGTGCGCGTCGGCTCCGATGCATCAATCGTGGTGCAGTCGATGACCAATACCGACACGGCTGACATTCCGTCGACCGTGCAGCAGGTTGCAGCCCTCGCCCGCGCGGGTTCGGAACTCGTCCGCGTGACGGTCAACAATGACGAAGCCGCGGCGGCGGTCCCCCACATCGTCGAGCAACTCGACAAGCAAGGCCTCCGCGTACCCATCATCGGCGACTTCCACTACAACGGCCATGTTCTGCTAACCAAATATCCGGAGTGCGCGCGCGACCTGGCCAAGTACCGCATCAATCCCGGCAANNCCGGTGCGCATCGGCGTGAACTGGGGATCGCTCGACCAGGTGCTGCTCACTCGCATGATGGACGAAAATTCCCGCCTCGTCGAACCGAAAGATGCCCGCGAAGTGACCATGGAAGCGATGGTGGTGAGCGCGCTGAATTCAGCACAACTCGCCGAGCAGTTTGGCTTGCGCCCCGATCAGATTATTCTGAGCGCGAAGGTCAGCGGCGTTCAGGATTTGATCGATGTCTACCGCGCCCTGGCCGCCCGTTGTGAATACCCATTGCATCTTGGACTCACCGAAGCGGGCATGGGCGCGAAGGGCGTGGTTGCATCGAGCGCCGCCATGGGCGTGGTGCTCCAGGAAGGCATCGGCGACACGATTCGGGTTTCGCTAACTCCCGCGCCCGGCGGCGACCGCACCGAAGAAGTCCGCGTAGCCCAGCAGATTCTGCAGTCGATGGGCATTCGCAGCTTCACACCTCAAGTCACGGCGTGCCCCGGATGCGGGCGCACCACCAGCACTTTTTTCCAGGAAATGGCCGAGCAGATACAGACTTATCTTCGCGAGCAGATGCCAGCGTGGAAGGGCCGTTACATCGGCGTCGAAGAAATGAAGCTTGCCGTGATGGGCTGCGTAGTCAACGGCCCCGGCGAATCGAAACATGCCAACATCGGCATTTCCCTTCCCGGCACATTCGAAGAACCGAAGGCGCCGGTCTATGTCGACGGACGGCTCTTCACCACATTGAAAGGTGATCGCATCGTGGCGGAGTTCATTGGCATTCTCGATGAATACGTCGACTCGCACTACGCGGCGAGAGAAGCCGTAAGAGAAGAAGTTTCCGCGAAAGCGTAACCGATCTTCATTGGGCGTCCTCTGTGCTCCCCCGTGGCCCTCCGTGGTTAAAGCCTTTTGCACAACCTGGGCGAGAATCAACGCTCAGAGATCACGCAAGTGCCCGCTGCGTTCGTGTAAGAGTGTTCGCCATTGCTGATTCTAGATCGTTGATTAGAAACGCAGCGTGGATCGCATCCCGTTTTTCAATCAACAATCAACAATCAGAAATCATCAATCAACAATTGATCTTATTGTCCAGTCAGCAAAAACACCGGGCTCTGCGGCAACGGCTCCCCGTTCGGCTGTGGAGGCCCCGCACTGAACGGAGCGAAGAGATCATTCACTAACGTATCCGTCGAATTCACACCCGTAGCAATCGTATTGGTCGCGGTGGCGACGACTGCCACCGATCCCCCATCGCACATGCTGGCATAGACACGGCTGCTATCGACGGACGCGACGGCCGACATGCGAAAGCGAGCCGACGCCGGAGTGTACGGCACCACCCCCGCGCAAAATGAAACCGCGGGCAGAGCAAATGGATAAATTGTCGATCCGGTAGCCGTCGGCACCGGGGGCAGAAGCGGAAAGATAGTCGTTTTCACGGCAAATGTTCCGCTGTCGTAAACCGTTATCTGCGGAATAATGCAACCCGCCGGAGCGGTCACGTTCGCATCCGGGCAAGTCGTGGAACCTGAGGAACTCGCCGTGCCCGTGACATAACTGGCAACGTAGAACCTTGTGCCGTCGGGCAAGGCCGCGACCGATACCGGCGACACCGAACTGTAACTACAGCTCGAACTGGCGCAAACTGTCGAGACCGGCGCTGTAATCGGCGGCGCGGGTATCGTCAACGTCGCCATCGGCGTGGGCGGGTCAGTCGTCGCGTCGAAAACATAAACCGTTCCCGCCGTGGGATTGGTCACATACAGCCGGTTCAGGATTTTGTCGTAAAGCACGTAGTTCGCACCCGCGATTCCAACCGATTGCGGAGATCCCGAAAGCACGGCGTTCGTGTTTGTGTTAATCGTGTACAGCTGCCCGTCGCCCTGGGTCACGATGTAGACGCGTTGGCTATCCGGGCGCACCGCCGCCCACGCTGGCGTGACGCCGACGGGAATCGTTGCCAAAGTTGACAAGTCAATCGGAGAAAGATCCATCACCTGGTTGGTACCCTGGTTGAGCACGTAAAGATTTACCGCGTCCGGCGTCTCCACCATTGCGACCGGATGCGACCCTGGGGGCAAATATCCAATATTGCTGATCGCGTCCTGCGCCGGGTTGAGCGCTGTCACCGAATCGGTGCTGCTGAAGTTGCAATTGGGACCGTTTTCAACTCCGTAATTGGCTACAAAGACGGCGCTGTTTTGCGTGGTTGCCACGAAATCTGGAAGATACGAGCATATGTAAGGTTGGCCGGTGCTGGGATTGGTAGGACCGATATTGGGATAGGTAAAAGTTGTTGTATTTCCAAACCCGGCCGCAGTGGAACTGTCCTGCGCCGGAAAGAACGCGGTAACACCATCCGATTCCCCGGTGAACATGCTGCCTGCGCTCGCCACGAAAACCCGCGAATCGTTCGGCAGGATAGCAGCATGAGTGGGATTGACTCCCACATTGGCCTGTCCAATATCGCTGTCTCCCGATACGTCGATCTGAAGAGCCGTTCCCGGGCTGAAAGGTACGTTGGCGCTGATGCCGAAGACCTCATGAAAGTTCGCCGGATTCGGCGGAGTGACCGCGACAGGAATCACTACCGGGCGATAGACCTGACCGCAGGAAAGTTCGAGCCAGGTAGCCAGCGCGACCGCTGCTACCCAGCCCACACGTCGAAAACTCATCGGCACCCCGAGAAGAAGTTCCAGTTCGAATAATTGCTATAGAAGCGATTATTGTAACGATTGCGCGCCATCCGCGCTAGCGAGTGGGCATCCGGCTGCCGCTCTCGGCTTCAGATCAGCGCTCTGCAAGGGATGCAGCGCGAACGACGCGGGATGCCCGATACGGTGTTCAGTGGGAACGAAAACTTCGAGCCGATGAATGAGTGGACCAACATCCCAGACAATCGGAGTTGAGAAATGCGGAAGCCCGACGCCGAGAGCCTGAAGCCGATTTATCCCCGGCGGCGTCGTCCTTTGGCCGCAGCCGCCACGGGAACTTCTTCCGACTTTGCCGTCGCCGCAGGTTTTTTCTTGCCTTCCATCTGCGCCAGGCTTTGCTTCAGCGCGGCCATCAAATCCACCACTGGAGCCAATTTTTTCGGCTTCTCCACGGCAGCAACTTCTCCACCTTCGAGCTTCACCTCGATCAGCTTCTTCAAATTTTCCTGAAACGTATCTTTATATTTTTCCGGATCCCACTCGTCCGCCAGCGCCTCAATCAACTGGTGCGCAACTTTGACTTCGGCATCTTTTAATTCCACATCGGGCGCGCCGAAGCCTTCCACTTTCTTCACTTCTTCGGCGTAGTACATCGTGTGCAGCATGAGTCCGCCTTCGTGCGGCCGCAGAAACACGGTGTACTCGCGATTGTGCATGGTGATCTTGGCGATGGCCACGTATTCGCTCTCTTCGAGCGCCTTGGTCAGGAGCGCGTACGGGCGCCGTCCCGCCTCTTCCGGCATCATGTAATACGACGACTCGAAATACACTGGATCGACGTCGCCGGCCTTCACGAACTCGAGGATCTCCATGGTCTTGGCGGTCTGTGGTTCGATCTTTTTGATCTCCTCCGGCTCGATGACAATGTATTCGTCCTTGCGAAATTCGTAGCCCTTCACGATCTCGCTGCGATCGACTACAACATTTTCCAGCGGACAAATATATTGCTGCTTCACCCGCACCTTATCCGGTCGGTGCAGCATGTTGAAAGAAATGCCGCTGCTACGAGCGCCGGAAAAAAGGCGCACCGGCATGGAGATAAGTCCGAACGTTAAGTGACCAGACCAAACCGACGCCATAGTGTCCTCGCAGGAAGTCCCGACGCATTCAGCGACCAGCTTCGGAACCGAATCGCTAAACTCAACGGCTGAGAGAGTTTAGCCTAGAACTCACCTTGGATGCACCAAAATGGGAGCATGGAATCGAAATTCGAAGCCGGAGGAAATGGGGCTGATCCGCGATATCTACTAGGGAGTGTGTTAACTTTCGAGATCCCGGGGATACCGCTTAGCCATCTTGACAATATAGTAAATTTACTATATTGTGCTACTTGGATAAAGCCGAACCCTTCCTTAGTATCTGGGTGTAATCGGATTCCACGTACCGCTTTAGTTCTGAACGTTAGATGTTTCTCTCTCAAAGCCGCATCCCGCATGACGGGCTGTGAAACCGCAAGCAGCGCCCAAAGGAACGGAGGACACCGCGGAACTCTAGAGAGGAACATAAATGACAGGCCGGAATTTTACGACCGCGCAGTCCCTGCGGCCCATTGTCTGGCTCGGAGACTCGAAAAGGAATCTTCGGGATTTTCCAGAGGGCGCGCGAAAACTATTGGGAGACGAACTTCAGCTTATCCAGTTTGGTGGAATGCCCAAGGACGCCAAGCCGTTCAAGGGCGTTGGCAGCGGCATCGTCGAAATTGCCTTGCGATACGCATCGGACGCCTACCGCGTCGTGGCGGCTCTACAGATCGATAGGCGCATTTATGTTTTGCATGCTTTTCAGAAGAAATCCAAGAGAGGCATTGCAACAGCGAAGCGAGACGTTGACCTGATCAGGAAGCGGTACACGCAAGCACAGGAGTTGAAGCATGAGAATGAAACGACGAAAACCAATTGAGTTCGAAGAAGGGTCCGGCAACGTTTTCACGGATTTGAGCCTAAAAGATGCCGATCAACTTCTGGCGCGCGCGCAGATCGGATTCCATGTTTTCAAAATCCTCGAAGAGCAGAAGCTGAAGCAGCGCGAAATCGCCAGTGTTCTCGGTATTGCACAGCCTGACGTGTCGCACCTGATGAACGGGCATTTCAGCCGTTTCACCACGGACAAGCTGCTCGATTTTCTGAAACGACTCGACCGCAAAGTGACAATCGAAGTCAGCCGTCGCCACAAGGGCGAGCCCTACCAGCAGGTGACCTTTGCGCCTTAACTTGTAAGCCGATCCAACATCCCGACCTCCGCCAATATGTCTTGCACCTTCAGAGCGGCATCGCTCATCCGATCAGGCAACTCTTATGGCGGAGGATTCAATGACCGATCTGCGCTATCCCATCGGCAAGTTCCACTTCGACGGGCCTCTCACCGAAGAGCAGAAGCAAACGTCGCTGGACGACATCGCCCGCACTCCGGCACGCTTGCGGGCTGCAGTCAAAGGCTTGTCTGAGGCGCAACTCGACACGCCCTATCGCCCCGGCGGATGGACCGTCCGCCAGGTCGTACACCACGTGCCCGATAGCCACTTGAATTCGTATGTGCGTTTCAAGCTGGCTCTCACTGAAGACGCGCCCACCATCAAGCCTTATGCAGAAGATCGCTGGGCTGAACTGGCGGACACGAAGTTGACTCCCATCGAGGTCTCATTGACCTTGCTCGACTCGCTCCACGATCGCTGGGTACGCCTGCTCCGATCTCTGATATCGGAAGATTGGAAGCGTACCTACCGTCACCCTGAACTCGGCGCCATGACGCTTGAGAAAACGCTCGCCCTGTACGCGTGGCATGGACGCCATCATGTGGCGCACATCACTGCGCTGCGAGAACAAAATGGGTGGTAAGCTAGCGCGGTTGCAGATACTGCAGAGCTGAAATCTGTTTGACGTGCAGCTCCGTCAGATTCGGAATCCATGCCTGATAATTGCCGCCGATCAAAATCACATTGGGGTCGTCCCTGCTGGCTCGCTGTCCTGAGGCTTGTCCGATCCAGCCCCAAACCGGTTGGAGCAGTTGTACAAAAAGAGGCTTCCGCATCGTATTCCATTCCTGGGTCACAGCCGAGCGGACGCGTGCGAAATCGCGTTCATGAACCTCCAATCTCGCTCCGCGCTCCTGCAGGGTGCGCAGGCCAGGTGTCGTAGCGCCATTTTTTAGCTCCAAAGAGTCCACCAGCGACCACCACGGCGTGATTCCTCGCCGCCCGACGAACGAATGTTGCGTCCACTTGTACATCTTGGTTGGCGATTCCAGCAATTTCTTGAAGGGTGAACCGCGAAACGCTCGGCGGACATCCGCAGGAGCACTTAAATCGAAATCAAAATCTTCGTTGAGTTGAGGCATTCCCAGCACCTCCACCAGACGACGAATACCGAACTCTAGCTCAGCTTCCAGACCAAATAACTCGTCGCTTCGCGCAGCACCGCCATTGTGCGCTGCAACACGCTGTGCGGCCGCGAATCGGGGCGCGGAGCGACATAGACGGGCGAAATGCCCTCATGCTCCAGCAGCTTGCGAATGCGAAAAACATGATACGCATCGCTCACCGCCACGCAACTGCGCAGGCCGTTGGCGCGCATAATCACCGCCACGCGTACGGCAGATTCTGAAGTATCGCGGCCTTGCGTCTCGGCAATCAGGCTGCTCTCAGCCACGCCGTGGCGCATCAGGTAATCGCGCCCCACCCCGCCCTCGCTGAAACTGGGATCGCTGGCGGCGCCGCCTGTAGTAATGATGATCGGCGCCATGCCGCGCTGGAACAACTCAAGAGCCCGGTCCAGGCGCGCTCGCAACACAGGCGAGGGTCGTCCCGAATATTCAGCCGCACCGAAAACCACAATCGCGTCCGCCGGATGAATCTCTTCGAGAGACGCCGTGCGCACCACTTGAACGGCCGTGATCGCCACGAATAAAGCTGCCGCCGCCGCGGCCAGAAGCAGCAGACGAGGCCACCAGCGTTTTTGCCCATGCTGGTCGGCGTCATCACCGGTCATTCTTTGACGGGCATTCGTCGGCGTTCATCCTTCGGCAATTATTCTTCGTTGATCCTGCGCGACACTCCCTGTGCGATTATCCTTGCGCGAAGAAGCTGGAAATTTCATCCGCTGGGATTGCGCCTTCACGAATAATGCGCCATCGCGCGGCTTCGTCGCTGAGGTCGACAATCGTGGACGCGACGTCACGGGGCGATTCGCCTCCATCGACAATTATGCTAATACGCCCTTTGAGTTGGTCGCGCACCTGCTCGGCAGAAGTGCACTCCGAAGCGCCGCTGAGATTGGCCGAAGTCGCGGTGATCGGAATGGCCGCGGCCGTCACCACCGCGCGCGGAATCTTCGCGTTGGGCACGCGCAGCGCAACGTTCCCGGTATTGGCCGTAACTTTCAGCGGCAAACGTGATCCAGCCTTCACGATAATCGTCAACGGTCCCGGCCAGAACTTCCGCGCCAACGCATAAAACTCTTCGGGCAGCTTCTTGGCCAGTTCTTCCGCCTGGTCGGTGCTCTCGATGAGCAGCGACAACGGCTTGTGGCGCGAACGCGTCTTGATATCGTAGACGCGGTCGACCGCGCGCAAATTGAACGGGTCCGCCGCCAGTCCGTAAAACGTGTCGGTGGGCATGCCCAGAACTTCGCCGGAGCGGATCTGATCCGCAGCGTATTTAATCAGGGATAATTCAGGACTCTCGCTATTAATTTTTACGATCTCGGCGCGCACGGCGCTCCTTCTCTTCTGACTGCAAGCTGGATTTATTTAGACGGGCGAAAACTATCATAATACGGCAAAGCGCCGCAAAATGAGAGGACAGCGTATCATCCAGTTACCCCGCCAATGACTCGAACTTCAGAATCCGCGCCCAGCGCCCACCACCGCCTTCGCCGCATCGAGGGCCGCCACAATTCTCTGGTGAAAGAATTGCGCCAGGCATTCGCTCACGCGGAACGCACTCCAGACGGCAACTGCGCCGTCGAAGGCCTTCGCATAGTGGAAGAGGCTATCCGCAGCGGCCTGCGGCTGCAGGCTGTGCTCTTCAAGGAATCGGCGCAGAACCTGGCCGAGCGCCTGCTTCCTCAGATCGGCGCCAATGTCGACACTGTGCTTATTCCCGACAAGCTCTTTGACGACATTGTTCCCACGGAAACGCCGCAGGGAGTAGCCGCGCTCGTGCGGCTGAAGGATTTTTCCGCCACGGATATTTTGGAACGGCTCCAGGTCGGACCGATCATCGTTGTCGCTGGCCTGCAGGATCCCGGCAATCTCGGGACAATTCTGCGTTCCGCCGAAGCCTTTGGCAGCGCCGGCGTGATTCTCGGCGAGGGCACCGTCAGCCCGTTGAATTCAAAAGTGATTCGCGCCTCGGCTGGATCGATGTTCCGGCTCCCAGTCGTGCTCGCGAAGGCCGCCGACGAGTTAGAAAAGATTTCGGCCAAGCTTCGCGAGCAGGGTGTTCGTCTCATCGCGACCTCATCCCACAAAGGCACACCGCTCGATCAGGCAAATCTCATTGGGCCTGCGGCAATTTTTATCGGCAGCGAAGGTTCAGGTTTGCCCCGCGCGCTTCTCGCGCAAGCGG
>PKXU01000078.1 GCA_003132445.1 Acidobacteriaceae bacterium
GGCAGCCTGCAGGTGGAGAACGGCTTCCTTGAAACCAGCAGCCGCGGGCAGTGCGTCTTAGACGGCCCTGAGAGCTTAGTGCGTTTTGGTATCGCCAAGAGGACTGAGTTGCGTTTCACGGCACCGGACTATTTCCACAACCTGAATACTGGCGAGGGCTCGGAATTCGGGGACTTTGCCGTTGGAATAAAAGAACAGCTTGGTCCCACGCCGGGCGGATTCGATGTGTCCGTGATCCTGTTCCTCAGTTTCCCGACCGGCGCCAACACCGTGTCCAGCGGCGGGTACGATCCGGGAGTGCAGGCACCGTGGTCGCGTGCGCTGTCCGCGAACTGGACGGCGGCTGGAATGTTCTCGGTGTATTGGCCCACTCAGGGCCGAACGCGAAACAGTGTGCGGGAGGGGGTTTCCTTCGCTTTTATCGATTTTCAGGACTAGCTGGATGGAGAAAAGCCGCATGCCTCAGGCATGAAGACACTGCAGTCGATACGAAAGTATGGGCGATACCATCGTCCAATTGCGCGGCCCATTTTGTTCTGGCTGAATGGTGACAGCTTTATGTCGCCGGGCGGTTTGTGTCACCCGAGCGGCGATTTCGGATCGGAGTTCTAAGTTCTTGAGATTGTCGTCGGCTATGTGTGCATTTGCTGCGACGAATGAGCTACAAACGGCCGACGGACATTGTCGGCTTTAATCAACCGGTTTCCGAGACTAACAAATACGGAGGAAAATTCCATGGCAACTACGAACGCACCTACCAAAGTCACACAGATGAACGCACCTACGAAACCCGCACAGATTCGCGTGGCCCGGCAGTCGCCCGCCTATTGGCGTGTCACGATCGACAATCCGCCGATCAACGTCATGGGCCCGGTAATGGTCCAGCAGTTCCAGGAAGTCATCGACGCTCTCGAGGCCGACGAGCAAGTCAGGGTCGTGGTCTTCGACAGCGCGGTCGACGACTACTTCCTGAACCACTCCGATTTCACGGCCAAGCTTGAGGACCTCACCTCACTGCCGTCGGATCCCACAGGCTTGCCGCCTTGGCCGGACTTTCTCGTGCGTCTGACCCGCTTGCCAGTCGCCTCCATCGCCCTCATCCGCGGCCGTGCGACCGGCAACGGCAGCGAGATCACGCTGGCCTGCGACATGAGTTTTGCCAGCCGCGAGAAGGCCATCATCTCGCAATGGGAGGTGGGCGTGGGAATGGTCGCCGGCGGCGGCCCCATGGCTCGGCTTCCGGAACTCATCGGCCGAAACCGCGCTGTCGTTCGCCAAAACTAGATCGGCCAAACCACATTGACTTTCCATAGGGAATCAAGACGGTCACTCACGTTGTAAGTTCGCGGACAGAGGTTCAATCAGCGCTCCGGGAACTTGAACGCCTGGAGACTGACCACGAACGCGCCACTCCTATGCATGTTGAAGTCGAACTGCTCGGCAGTGCTGGTTGGTAGACGGACATTTGACGTCCGAGCAGCGATGCCGCTTTCGACAGTTAGTGGCTCGTCTCGCCTCTATGTATCGCGCGCACATTGAATTTGAGGATACCGTTCTGTTCCCGCTTGCCACGCGCGTCCTCTCCGGTGCAGAGCAGTCGGAGATCGCACACGAAATGGCAGAACGACGGACGGCCAAAGTCTTCTGACAGGATCGGCTCCCCCGAGACTCTGCCCGAACGCGTCCCGGTTCTCCGGAAGTCCTCGTCCTCGCGCTGGCGCACATCAAAAGAAGGTCGGTTTGTGAGCACGCACCGTGACAAAAGTCATCGTCGCGCCTTCTCCGGTACTCTAGGCTCGGTACTTGAGAAGGTGATGAGCCGATGATGCAAAAGTCGTACGTTCACAGCAGCGAAGGGAACATACCTCTGGTTAGCCCTCCATTGGTTGGGGAAGGGCAACACCCTGACAAGATGCAGGGACATTGGGTACTGGCACGTGCGGGCAAGCGCGTGCTGCGACCAGGCGGGATTGAACTCACACGGCAGATGCTCGATGCGCTGGCAATCAGTCCACAGGACAGAGTGGTTGAGTTCGCTCCAGGACTTGGCATCACAGCTGCAATGGTTCTGAAACGTCGTCCGCTGGCCTATTGGGGAGTGGAGCGCGAGCCGGCAGCAGCAGGATGTCTTCGAGACCGGCTGGCAGGAACCAAAGCCGAGATCGTGCTGGGACTGGCGGAACAATCGGGTTTGCCCAGCGCGTGTGCGACCGTGGTCTATGGCGAAGCCATGCTGAGTATGCAGAGCCAGGAACAGAAGAATCGTATTGTCGCGGAAGCCCGGCGGCTGCTTGCTCCTGGAGGACAGTACGGAATCCACGAACTGTGCTACTCGCCTGACGATCTTTCAGACCATCTTCGTCATGAAATTCAAGCGGCTCTCTCGAAAGAGATCCATGTCGGAGTACAACCGCTATCGCCGAGTGAATGGATAAGATTGTTCGAACAGAACGGACTGAAAGTGACCTGGAGCACTGAAGCGCCGATGCATCTGCTGGAGCCACAGCGCGTGCTGCGGGATGAAGGATTGAGGGGAAGCTTGCGAGTCGCGTTCAACGTCGCTACAAACCCGACGCTACGTCATCGGATCTTTGCCATGCGGCAGCTCTTCACTAAGTATCGGGAGCACCTCCGCGCCATCTCTCTGGTTGGGCAACGAGAGTCGTCAAAGAATGCCTGACTCAGTTCATCAGTTCTATTCCCATTGTCCTGGCAAACAGCCCGCGCATCCAATGGAACAAGCATAGGAGACACAAAGTGATTTCAACCAGTGCAACACGTTCGGAAATTGCCGAAGCCCAATCACTTCCAATAGTCGATCTGGTCAATTATCAGGACGGATCCGTCGTAAGCCGAGTTGTCCTAAAGGGGGAGAAGGGGAACGTCACGTTTTTTGCATTTGACGCTGGGCAGGCGTTAACTGAACATACCTCCCCATTCGCCGCGCTCGTTCAGGCGATCGAAGGAGAAGCAGAGATTACGGTCGCTGGTAAGCCGATCGCACTCACGGCAGGTGAAATCGTCTTGTTGCCCGCCGAGAAGCCGCACGCTGTCAAGGCAATCACGCGCTTCAAGATGGTACTAACCATGATCCGGTCATAAACCAGGCGACTTGTTCGGTGTCTTGAAGCGCAAGCGCCGAAAGGCCCCAGTTCTGTTGGAGGACAAAACAATGGCGAGGAATCTAGCCACTCACAAACTCAGCGCCAGCAGCAAGGCCTTGACCAGACTGCCCGACTTGGCCAGACCACTCTTGCGATTCAATCTGTCCAAGGAACTACAGCAACTCCGAAATGAGGATTCGTGGCAGCGGGAAACCGGGCGCAGTTCTAAGACACTCGCCAAATACCCCGACTTCCATATCGTTCTCGTCCTTATGAAGGCCAACACGCAGATGAATGAGCATCACGTGGATGCCAGAATCTCGATCCATTTGCTTCAAGGCAAGATCCGCGTTCATCTGCCAGACCAGAAGGTGGAAGTTACTGCTGGGGAATTGCTAGTTCTGGACTACGGAATACCTCACGATGTCGAGGCGCTACAGGAGAGCGCTTTTCTGATCACCATCTCCTGGCCCGGAGGCACAAAGGAAGAGCGCCACGCGGTCCAAGGCACGGCACCGTGAGCTGTTGAGCTGGAAGGGTTTTCTCCGATGTCCCCGCATGGAGCAGGCGCGGAAGTTCGTTCGTCCAGCTGAGCTGGTCCGGTACAATAGCCACCGTGACAGAAGCCACATTCACATCGGGGCAAACGCTCGCTAAGGTGGCGATTTTCTCAGGGTTAGCGGAAGGCGAACTGGCCTTCCTAACGCAGCGTGCGGTTCCGCGCCGCTACACGGCGGGTGAAATCGTTTTCAGTGAAGGCGAGCCCTGCTCCGGACTCTATGTGGTTGAGACTGGCCATGTCCGCATCTTCAAAAGCTCCGCCAACGGCCGCGAACAGGTGCTCAGCGTCGATGGACCGGGCAGTTCCATCGCCGAGCTCCCCGTGTTCGATGGTGGGAACTATCCGGCGTCGGTCGCGTCGATTGACGATGCCACTTTGCTGTTCGTCAGCAAACAGGACTTTCAGGCCCTCTGTCTGGCGCACCCCCAGGTTGCGCTCAAGGTCTTGCGGGTAGTTGGGGCGCGCCTCCGGCGCCTGGTTGGAATTATCGAGGAACTTTCTTTTACCACGGTGCGACACCGGCTAGCGTCCTTCCTGCTGCGCCTGGCTGAGAAGGAAGGCAAGCGCACGAGCGAGGGCGTAGAAATGACCCTCCCGGTCAGCAACCAGGAACTCGCGTCACAGATTGGCACCGTACGGGAACTCGTTTCCCGTAATCTTTCTCGCCTCCAGGCGGAAGGGATGCTGAAAATAGATGGACGCAGCTTGACCATCTGCAACCTGAAAGCTCTCGAAGCCGAACAGCACTCTACAGAATAATTCGCTGACGCCTCGCTACCAGGACTGTTTTCCCGTCCCGTTGTTCGTGCCGCGAATTGAACATTGTTTGCGCATCAGGCGCCCCTGGGATGAGTGTGACAAAAGTCATCGGCAGCCTCCTTTCTCTCCGGTAATGTCAAACCATCAAGCGCGGTCGGAAGCATGTAGCCGGCTCGCAGGAGGATGCAATGAGCGTTACTACCGAAAAGACCGTACGCGAGTTGGCCCTGGAAAACCCGGCGGCCACGAGAGTGTTTGAAAAGCTGGGTATCGACTATTGCTGCGGCGGCAACAAGTCGCTCGATGAAGCTTGCCGTGCTGCGAATCTGAACACGAATCAGGTATTGGATTCCCTGGAGATGGCTGAACAGTCGGCGCGTGCCGTGCAAGAAGAGCACAACTGGCAGACAGAAGCTCTGGCTGACCTGATCGCGCACATCAACAACACTCACCACAAGTACACCCGCGAGGAAATCGCCCGTCTGGGTCCTCTCTTCGATAAGGTTTGCTCCGTGCATGGGAAAAACCACCCCGAGCTTCTACAGATTCGCGGGACCTTCCAAGGCCTCGCCCAGGAATTGACTACTCACCTAATGAAGGAAGAGATGGTTTTGTTCCCGTACATCGTGAGGATGGAAGAGGCCACGATTGAGAAGGAACCGATCGTGCCAGCACCGTTCGGCACTGTGCAGAACCCGGTTTCCATGATGGAGCACGAGCACGATTCTGCCGGGAATGCGTTGCGTGCGATGCGTGAGGCTAGCATTGGCTATGCTGCTCCGGCCGACTCCTGCGTCAGCTACCAGACACTCTACAAGGCCCTGGCTGCCTTTGAGACTGACCTTCATCAGCACATTCATCTCGAAAACAACATCCTATTTCCGCGCGCGGTTGCGATGGAAAAGGTTCACTGACGGGAGTGGATTTCATGCCCGCATTGCCAACCCGCACCGAGAGAGAAGCTGGTCGGCCCCTTGACGCCGCTTGAAATCTTCGATATTACCGCAGCCCGCGAGACTACCCTGTCGCGTCTGCTGAATGCTTTATATCGGCACGGGGCTGATCTTCATGTTGCTCCCCGGAACTTTTCTGGGCGTTTGGAACTTGTTGGCGATCAGCAGTCATCGCGCGGCGGACTCGAGCAGCAATCCGAGCATTGCTCCGAACAGGATGCGCAGCAGAAGTTCGGGATCAATGGAAGGACGGCCGGTATCGCTGTAACTCGCTTTCAGCCTCTCCCGCACAAAGGCAAAGCTGATGTGTTTTTCGATCAGCCGCAGCAGATGAGTCTCAGGAACCTGATCTTCCAGGCGGAAGTAGTAGAACAGCGCTTCGGAGCGGTCGTGTTGCCCCATCATGATCAGCAGGCCTCCGACGATGAGATTCCAACAGAGCATGGGCGGGATCACTTTCTTCTATCATGCGTCTGCTGAATTCACCTGCTTATCTCAGTGACTTTTTCAACACCCACGCCCTAGTAACAACAGTTGACTTCCGGTTTGCTCGTCAACCGCCCAGAATCGGTGGCAAGCGTCACTGGGGCTTCCAACATCTCACAAAGCGCGTGGGACGCTGCGATGAGATTCTGAACGAGTCGTCGCAACAAGGATTGAGCGTCGGAATTACTGCAGCTTCGCGTACTCCGCTTTTGCTTGCTTCAGGATGGGGATGTCGGGGTCGGCATCTTTCCAGAGTGTGAGGAAATCTTTGTAGGCCGCGAGTCCCCGGACGCGGGCAGCATCAGCATCTGCGCCATGCGAAAGCCTGGCCGTCAAAGCATTGCCCCGGGCAACTCCAAGGTGCGCGAGGGCTCCGGTCAGCAGTTCCAGACAATGCCACCGTGGTCGAGAATCTTCTGAAATTCGTTTGCGGCCAGGTTACCTTCTCCGGCCGCTAACAATGCTTCTCCGCGCACATAAGTAGGCCTCAGTGGCCCATCAGCGTAATTTTCAGTTGATAAATGTCCATGTTGCGGAGAAGCATCTCAGGGTTTGAGCGTACCATTTGGGCATGAGCAGCATACATCCAGAATGCTCCGACTCCGCCGCGTCTGATCAGTCGGTGGCTGCCGATGTTCTACTTCGCCAGGAGCCAGACGAGGAAGAAGACGAAGAGGAAGACGACGGCAAAGAGGATGGCGAAGATGACGACACCGACGACGGCTACTCAGAGTGAGCCCGCGCCTGTTTCAGTGGGTGAACGATGAAGCGCGAACACTTCGTCAAAGTAGTCGAGGAAACGCTCGACTCGCTCCCCCAAGAATTCCGCAGTCGCATTCGTAACGTTGCTGTGCTGGTAGAGGATGTGCCGCCGCACCAGCCCTCACCGCGGTCGGGGCGGCCAACGCGGCTGCTCTTGGGTCTGTTCCATGGCGTGCCCACGACCAAGAAGAGCATATTTGACCTGCCAACAGGGCCTGATCACATCGTGCTTTATCAGAAGAATATTGAAGCGGTCTGCTCCAGCGAGGCCGAAGTCCGCAAACAGATCCGCCTGACGGTCATCCATGAACTGGGCCACTATTTCGGGATGGATGAGAACCAACTGAAGGATGTTTAGCTAAAGAAATAGCTGGACTAGGCTCAGTGGTAACAATCGGAAAACGCTGGCCGCAGGTAGTGGTGCAGTGTAGAACCTCGCTTTGGCGTGAGGTTTGTGTCAAGCTGTGGGTATGGCAAAGAAACGCACCAAAACCGACAGATTAGAGCGGCAGACTGAACAACTGGGAAAAAGGGTAGATCGCCATCCCGACGAGATCGAGAAAAAGAAAACTACCCGCGAGGACGCGAACCAAGCCGCTGCCCAGACCACACTCGCCCCGAAGTCGGACGAACCGACCGTCCTGATCCCGATTGAGCAGCAGATTCGGCAACGCGCCTACGAACTTTACGAGCAGCGCGGAAGGACTGACGGTCACGACTTGGACGATTGGCTTCAAGCCGAGTGCGAGATAAAGGGCACGCAGGCGAACGCAGCAACGGCATAGCTTCCGGCAGTCCTCAAGAGCGGTTGGTCAATTGGATGGGGGCGAATTTAGCGGAAAATTAACGCAGACGGGGTACAGTTTAGCTCAGAATCAACGTTCGGGTTCCTTAGCGGTTAAAATGTCGTTGGAGATTCCCATGATGACAACCCCAGCCAGTGCCATCAAAGATGAAGTCCGTCTGCTAATTGACGTTCAAATCGAGACGTTCGGACAGCCAGCATCTTTAACATCTTCCCAACTCCGCGAATTTCACTGCCGCACCGAGAAGATCAGTACGCTGTGCCAAGAACTGAATCGGATTGGCACAAGGATCGTCATTGAACGGCGGTTGGAGAGGGCGTCTTAGCTCCACGTTCCAAGCCGCTGCGGTTCCACATGGACCGAGCACAGCACCAGACCGATCTGCCATAATCTCCCCATGTGCGGACGCTACCGACTGTCTCGTCAAAAGCCAGATTATTGAAGAGCACTTCAGCGCATCAGGGGAGGAAGACTGGGGCTAACCGTATGGCCAAAAGCGCCAGAGGAAAGCGTTGCATTGCTGATGAATCTCAGACTGGTTACCTTGGGACTGTGGTCGCCGTCTAGTCCTGAGGTTACGATTCGTGCAGAGGGCTATTAAATGGCTAACAAAGTGGCTGCGCTTATCGCCGAAACCATGCAGCGGTCTCTCTGCGAGCTTCGTAGCAAAATAGCCTTGTTGGATCAGAATGTAGACCGCCCTCTAAGGGAACAAGTCGAACAACTGGAACAGCAAGCGGCATTACTTCGTGACAATCTCAAGGGGCAAGGTACAATCACCAGATTCTTTACAGTCTGCAAAGACCTTTCCCCCCTCTTTGCCTTTCTAGCGTTGGGAGTCTCTTTTTGCACTCTGCTTTTTACTTTCGTCTGGCTGAAGCCCGATGTCCGCGCTATCAGGGGCCCCTCATTGCAAGTTTCTTACCAACCAAAGAATGACGAGCTTCGGTTCGACTTTAGAGCTACGATAGCTAATTTCGGAAGACAGATGGACGTTGTGAAATCGATGCAGGGTGAGCTGTCCTCGCCTTCGACGGGTTCTCACAAGATTTACTTTTCAAGTAGGACGGGAGATCTGACTCTCAAGGACGCAACTCATGATGTGACCTTCCCCTTCACGGTGCGGGAAAAGACAGCAATAGACGTGGATATTCACATGTCTCAAGTTCTCGGAAGCTCAGCGAAGAATAGTTTCTTTAGCGTTGGGCAAGCTGCCAATGTCTCTCGAAGTCATTTTCTGAGGATTGACCTCAAAATGGCTAGTAACAAGGATGCCTCGGCACGGTATTGTTTTGAATTTCGAGACGAGGTGTTAACCGAGATTGAGAATGGCCAGACAAAAGAGATTTTAGGAGTGGAGTGCGGAGGTGAAGGGTGAAACGGAATCGTTGGGTATCGCCATTAGGAATGCTTACGGGAATCGTTTGTCTGATTGTGCTTGCCGGATCGACAAACCGTGATGTTTTCGGCCAGTCAAAAGCAAACGGGACGGAGTCAAACACTGCGAAGAGCTACCTGCGTCTCAGCGATGCGAAGATGAAAGAAGTGCGTGCGCGAACCGAACAATTTTATGGAATGCAAGACCTTCCAGACTTTATGGCAAAAGGCGCAAAGGCGAAACAGATTGGCAGAGGTGTAATAACCTTTGAAGATGCCGATCACAGCGAACTTGACCTCGATATCAATCCCTGCAATAGCGACGTGGATGTTTTCCACAAACCATACCAGAAAACGAAACTATCGCAGACCATCACTTGCAATGGAAAACTTCGTACTTATTACGAGATAGAGCAGAAATAGCTTGGATCCGGGGATGCGGGATGTGGGTGCGGCTTCCGATCTGTTGAAGCCCTGCGATGCTCGGCTGATGCGGTGCTATCCCATCAGCACTCGGATCAACCACGTGGCGAATGATGACGAAGCCTGCTCCGCATTCATCGCTAGCATTACAGCGACGGATGCGATGTCGTCCGTCGAGCCAAAATGCCCCATCGGAATAAGATTCGGGTTTGCGTTGGGGTTGCTGGTCACCATATCGGTCCCAATCAGCGCGGGAGCAATGGCATTCACCGTGATTCCGTCCCGAACGAATGAGGAGGCACAGGAGTGCGTCAGCCCTATGATCCCCGCCTTGGACGCGGCGTAGTGCGCCCCGACAGCCCCGCCCGTCTGCGCAGCGACTGAAGACAAATTGATGATGCGTCCCCATCTTCTCTGTCGCATACCGCCGATCACCGCCTGCGTCACCAAGAACACCGACTTTAGATTAACGGTGAGCACTTCGTCCCATTCCGCTTCTGCAATCTCCTCCAGTTTGCGAGGATGAGCGATACCCGCGTTGTTGATGAGGATGGCGATGCCACCAAGGTGCGCCTCAATTTCTGCGGCCATGCGCTTCACGTCGGCGGCGACCGACACGTCCGCCTGAACAGCGATTGCCTTCCGTCCCATCCCAGTGATTTCGCTACAAACGGCATTCGCAGCCTCGGCACGCTCACGGTAGTTCACGGCGACATCAGCACCAGCCTTAGCCAGTGCGACTGCGATTGCGGCTCCGATTCCGCGACTGCCGCCAGTTACAAGAGCAATTCGATCCCTGAGGTCCTTCATGGCGTCATTGTAGATGGGGGTGTCTAAGTTTATCTTCCCCTGATCAACGAGCGTGAGTACAGAGAGAGCAAACACGGGTTTACTTAAGGAGTTAGCTTCGAAAATCGTCTGGTCGTTTACCGGCTGCCCAAGCAGAATCATCGGCTTGACGATAATCGCGAGTGCATGTACGGGGGAAACCCGTCCAGTCGATCACGAAGCTATCTTATACAATTACTTCCGCTGTTTTAAACGAGGGGGCAACAATGGCGAATCTTAACAACGCTCTTCAAGCGCTTCGTGCAGAGCGCAATCGGGCGCAGTTGCATGTAGAGAAACTGGATCAAGCGATTTCAGTGATCGAGTCTTTGAACAGTTTGGGAACATCCGGCAACGCAACCCAACCAAAACGAATAATCTCAGCGGCTTCGCGGCGGAAAATGGCACTGGCTCAGAAAGCGAGATGGGCGAGGGTTGGGAAGGAAATAAAGCCAGTGGTTGTGACGGCGAAAACTAGTTCGTCGGCTGCGAAGCGCACCATGTCGGCATCAGCCCGCAGAAAGATCGCAGCCGCTCAAAAGGCGAGATGGGCGAAGGTACGCGCGGAGAAAAAGAAGGCAGCTTGAAGTAAAGTGTGGCTCGGAGCCCGCTCACCTTGGTGGGCTCTTTTATTTTTTTTCTGCAACTGACAAGAGTCTCTCAACAGACTGATCTCAATATGTTGATCCATCAATGAGCGTAATGGGGATTTTACGTCAACAACGGCGCGACGGTCGCTGATTGACCGCGTTGCGTTTGAGCCTCGACCCTCCACAACCTCAGGGTTTGGGGTGCGACACGCTCAGGGGATAGGAAGCAATCAGATATTTGGCTTGGTCACTGTCGACCGGATCAATCTCGAATAGTACCTGGTTGTTGCCCCCAAAGGCTCGCGTGCGGAAGTAATAGACCTTCCCCTCTTCGGCTGTGAAATGCGCGAACGCCACGAGTTGGCTTAGCCGCGAGACGTGCGACTGTTGGTTCGCACACACATGGTGTTCACCCGGCTCCACAGACACGGAGAAATAGGAATTGTGCTGGTTGGCACCCGCCCACGCTCCGTCCAGACCGATTTTTGTCGTCAGGCAACCTCCGAGGCAGCTGACTTCGCCGATATCCTGGACAAAGTAAACCCGCGCCTTACCGGGCTCGGGCTGCGCGAATGTGTGTTGGGATTCGTCGCGCTTCACGTCGAAGGTGACGCCCTTGGGACCGCAGGCCGCCGCAATAACGGCCGACTCGTTCTGGGCAAATGCGGATGCTGCCAAAAGCATCACGACGAGAGCGCTTTTCATGGCCTTTCCTCCAAAGGTACGCTTCGCTTGCTACAACAACTATAGGCCCCTTGAGGGTCCCTGTCTCAACCAGGCGATTACACGTTTTGACCACTGGTCAGTGAGTGTAATCGGGAGTGGGTGTTGAAAAAGTCACTGCGATTAGCAGGATGAGAATCAGCAGAAACATGTTAGAAGGAAGCATTTGCCATGCTCTGTTTGATTCCGATCGTCGGAGGCCTGCTGACTATGATGGGGCAACACGACCGCTCCGAAGCGCTGTTCTATTACTTCCGTCTGGAAGATCAGATTCCCCAGAACCATCTGCTTCGGTTGATCGAGAAGCACATCAGTTTTGAGTTTGTGCGCGAGCGATTGAAAGACAGCTACAGCGAAACCGGTCGCCCCTCGATTGATCCCGAGCTTCTGTTGCGTATTCTGCTGATCGGCTATTTGTACGGCATCACCAGCGAGCGCAAGTTGGTGGAAGACCTGCGCATGCACCTGGCGTGGCGCTGGTTCACCGGTTTGGGCTTCGATCAGGAGATCCCGCATCACTCCACGTTCTCGAAAAACCGGCATGGACGGTTTCAGGAATCGAAGTTGTTCGAGGAGCTGTTTGAACAGATCGTAAGGCAGTGTGTAGATGCGGGACTGGTACAGGGCAAGCACCTATCGGTGGACGGCAGCTTCGTGGAGGCCAATGCCAGCAAGGAGAGCCGTGTTCCACGCGAGCAGCTAGCGGAAGTGGCGCAGCTGAACCAAACTGTGCGCCAGTACCTGGTGGAACTGGAGCAGCAGAACCCCAGCGAAGAGCCAGTGCATGAGCAGAAGCTGGTGTCGACCACCGATCCTGACTCCACTTACGCCACCAAGGGTGGGACTCCGGCCCGGCTGGGCTACTACGACAACTATCTGGTGGACAACCACAGTTGCGTAATCGTGGGAGTACAAGCCACGGCAGCACGGATGAGCCAGGAAACGGTAGCCGCGCAGGACATGCTCACTCGTTTCACGCAATGGCAAGGACGAGAACCAGAATCGGTAGCGGCCGACACGACCTACGGGAACGGGGAGTTCTTGCACTGGTTGGCGGATCGGCCTAGCGTTTCCGGTGGCAGTTCAACAAACTATCGAAAGGAGAATCCATATGAGCGAGGTCAACAAGGCAGTCATGCGGCGCTTGCTTGAGGAAGGCTTTAACAAGCGCAACTTCTCCGTCATCCACGACATGTATCGGGATTGTGTCTACCGCTCGCCAATGACCGGAGAAATCAGAGGTGAGGCCGTCAAGCAGTTTTCCACTCAGTGCTGGGCGCGTTTCCCGACGCCCGATATACCGTGGAGGACCAACTAGCCGAAGGCGAGAAAGTGTTGACCCGCTGGAGTTGCATCGGCACCCACAAGGGAGAATTGATGGGCATCGCGCCGACCGGCAAACTAGTAAGGATCAGCGGCATGCTCACAGACCGCATCGTGGACAGCAAAATTGTCGAGGAGTGGTCGGAGTGGGACGCGCTCGGCATGATGCAGCAGATGGGTGTTGTCGCGACTTTCCCAAAGGTCATGAGGAAGGTCGCCGCGTAACTTGCTAATGACCTAATAACACGCCGCCCGGTGTCTGGGCGGCTTCTTCTTCTGCATATGCGGAGGGTGGTTGCGGTAACTGTTGTAAGCAGGCGTTTACACGTTTTGACCGCTGGTCATTGAGTGTAACGGGGATTTTTCACCAACCATCGGCGGACCATCGGGGTTATCATGTCCCAAACGTTAGCGTAGGAGGTAGGTTATGCCAAGCAAAGCACGTCAGCCGCTAGCTCACGCGTTAAAGAGTTTCGCCCCTCTAGCTCTTGTCGTGAATAAGCTCGCAGCGCAGGGAATCGGTAAAGCCCGCGATGGCGTGTTTGGCAGCACAGTAAGCGGATTGGAGTGGAATACTCCGATACGCTAGCGCTGAACCCATCTGAACAATTGTGCCGCGATCGCGCGGTAGCATTCGCCTTAATGCAGACAGAGTGCCGTAGACGACGCCGAGGTATGTCACGGTTACACGCTTGTATTCTTCTGGCTTCATTTCTTTGACAGGAGAGAACACCGATGCCATGGCATTGTTGACCCAGATGTCGATTGGCCCGAACTCTTTTTCGACTGCTGCCGCCGCGGCCTCGACTTGTCCCGAATCCGCCACATCCGTGGGTAAAACCAATGCTTTGCCGCCCGCAGCTTCGATTTCCCTTTTCGCGCCCTCGAGCCCGTCGACGCCACGCGCTAGCAATGCAACGTTTGCACCGCGCCTGCCAAATTCGTGAGCCACAGCTCGGCCCAGACCAGCCGACGATCCAGTAACCACCACCGTTTCGTTCTTCATGAACAACCCTCGCTTTTCAAAATGAAAGCTTTATGCTGCCATATTCTGCGGTGCGGACGAAAATTCGACATTCAGGTCGCCGTGTACTTTCATGACATCTGTGGCGAGGTTTCCGTCGGAGCCGCGATTGAATCTCAAGTCCACTGTAGAGTTGCCCACTCTTAGTCTGCGAAGCTCTAAACTCTGGACAAAATCGGGGAGAACCGGGCGGAGAATTTGGAGGCGATTCTCAAATGCTTTCGGCACCAAACCGAGCAACGATTCAAGCATAAAAGGAACTGACCCTGCTGCCCAAGCCTGCGGGTGGCACGCTACGGGATAGCGAACTGGAATGGGGAATTGATCTCTGGAGAAACCCGCAAACAGTTCCGGGAGTCGGCGTTTTTCGAAATGCTTGGAAGCTTCTACGATCCCAGTAAACACCTGGCAGGCGGAGTCATCGAATCCGTACTTCCGGAATCCCGCCGCAATAATAGAGTTGTCATGCGGCCAGACAGTTCCCAGGTGATAACCCACAGGGTTGTATCGAGCTTCAGCGCTCGAAAACGTTCGAATTCCCCAGCCGCCGAACATCTCTTTGGACATGAGTTGTTCCATGGTCTTCTTCGCTCTTGCGGAGTCGGCCATTCCCGACCAAAGCAACTGTCCAGCGTTTGAAGAGACGACAGCCGCCGGCTGCTTTCCGGCTTGAAGAGCCATCGCGTAGATACCTTTGTCTTTCAGCCAGAATTCTTTTTCCAAACGGGTACGCAGTTCATGGGCCTCCGCGCGCAAACGATCTGCCGCATCCTTGTCTCCCGCTCTCTCGTACAATTCGGATCCCAATATTTTCGCCAGATAGACATACCCCTGCACCTCGACCAACGCAATCGGGGGGCTAGCCAAGCTGCCATCTGCATTTACGATTGCATCTCCAGAGTCTTTCCAACCCTGATTGCCTAATCCCTCCTTCGATTGTGAGTTGTACTCGAGATATCCGCTTCCACTCACGTCCCCGTATTTTCTCATCCACTCAAACGCCCGATCGACCGTCTCCTTTAACTCATAGAACAGCGTGAGGTCCCCTGTCCATTTGGCATGTTCGGCCATTAGGATCAAGAACAGAGGAGTTGAATCCACGGATCCGTAATAGGGTGTTTGCGGGATCTCGTTCAAGTGAGCTAGTTCCCCGACGCGGTATTCATGCAAGATTTTGCCAGGTTGTTCGTCGCGCCATTCACTCAACTCAGTGCCCTGGAATTTCGCGAGCAGCCGCAGAGTATGTTTCGCGATACGTGGTTCAAACGCAAGAGTTTGTAATGAAGCGATAATGCTGTCACGGCCAAATAACGCTCCATACCAGGGCAGTCCCGCCGAGAAGTACTGCTCGCCATCGAGCGAGGTCCTCAAGACGCGTAAGTCGCGAATGGAGCGTTCAAACAAGTCGTTAAGCAGTGGGCTGCTCGTCTTGACTTCACAATTGTTTTTCAGCCAGTCATCGGAGTTCTCGTGAAGCTGTCTCGCCAGGCGGTCAGCGTCGGGCCTGAGGTTGCCCTTGGTTGCTGGTTGAGTTTTTCTGTTCGATTCGGAGATGACGAGCGAAACGCGAATCTGTTTGCTCTCGTCGGGTGCTAATGAGAGTTTCAAATCCGCTCCGCCTTTTCGGGTGCTGCCTGTCGCTAATGGCAGACTGATGCGGAGCGTCCGGAACAGGCCGTCCGCGCCGTCGTATTCAAACATCAGGGCGCCATGGCGCCAGGCTGGCTTCTCCCGTCTACCGATCTTTTTCGGCCGCAGGCCGCGGATCTCGAAGACATCCTCGAAGCCCGCTTCGAAATCGAAGGAGAGTACGAACTGTAAAGGGTCATGTTTATGATTCGTAAAAGTGATGATGTCTTGAAGGGAGAGCCCCGCCGAATGAATGATCCGCTGCCACTTGATACCGATGCTCTGCTTTGAAAGAGCGCTTCCATTGGGTTGTTTCAGGTCGGGATTCGTCAGAACGAATTCTGACATGAAACCATGCTCGGACGTAAACGCCAGCGAGTTCAGACGGTTCCCAGCAATGCTGATCTCATAGCCTTGAAGAAAACGGCAGTCGTGATAATAGAGTCCGAAACCCTGCTCATTCCCCAGCGGGACATTGCCGCTGCGGTCGCAAAGAAAAAATACATCTTCATCTTTGATCACAACGGCTTGGGCAACATTGCTGGGTCCTCGGATGACACTTTTGGCTTTCGAGGGCTTGCCGGACCCGTGAACGATGTGCCGGCGTGTTGACGGTTTCGTGCGTTTACGCATACTTTTGGTCAAGTTNNTCAAGTTTCGACTTCAAGACAACATTTGTTAAGGATCCCCGTCTGAGGTGCAGGAATCCGGGATCGAATTGCCAAGGCGCAGCAATAAATTTAAATTCGGCATTGATGCTTGCTCTAAGGTGAGTGGCAACTCCCAGCGGCGTAATGCGCTCTCTACAAAACGGTCCCCGATACACAGATGGGATTGTAGTATCGTGGCACGATACTATCCTCCGCTCCCACTGCAATCTGCGCCCGCATCTTCTGCATATCCAATTCCGCGAGAGCGACTATCCGGGGTCTTCTCGTTTTTTCACCGTGGCCGATAAGCAGTGGACACTCTCAACCGTCGAAGAAGAGCCTCCACTCTACAAACACGCATCCTGACGAGTCTGTTCAATATTGACCACTACCCCCCTCTCTCCCTACTATTTCATGAACTGCCGGATGACTTTGCTTCCTTCCAATACCCTCGTCTCCGATGCTGCCCTCCACAACCGCGCCACGATCGAGCCGACGCCAATGTTACTTTTTCTTTTCATTCACTTACTCGCAATCATCTTCGCCACCCGTGGATACTAAAGAGGTACCAAGCGCTCGGGCGTCTCATATTTCCGCAAATTTGACTTCCAGCCCTCTGATTAAGAATCAATTGTTCGACCGCAAGCACCGGGTATATTGGAGATCGCCCGCCAAAGGTCCCATGATGTCGTAAACTCTGGGCTGATTCTCGGCGTGATATTGATATCGAATGGACAGATGAGTCTCGCTGCCGACGAAGGTAGCCGCTGAGGGAAGATGCCCATGAAATTGACTACCGTCGGATCCTTGCCAACGGCAGCTGGCAACATCATTCCTTCGACGCTCCAGTCTTCGGACGCCGTGCGGTTCTGGCTAGCGGTTCTGTTTACGGGAGTTGGTACAGGAATTGGAGCGGCAGCGCTGACTCGGCTCCTGGAAGTCGTACAGCATGTGGCTTGGAGTGGATCAGCCACTAACATCCTCGATGCGGCTCAACATGCGACCCCGTTGCGGCACATCGTAGTGCTTCTCGCTGCTGCCGCACTCACCGGTATCGGGCAACTTCTTCTCAAGCAACTCTCCAGCGGAAACGGCATCGACACAACTGCTGCGATTTGGTTCCACGCCGGACGAATGCCGGCTTTCCGCACGCTAGGAAGCGCCGTGCTCTCCGTGATTATCGTAGGACTCGGGGTATCGCTCGGTCGCGAGGGTGCTCCGAAACAAGCAGGCGCGGTATTCGCCAACTTCTTTTCTGACAAAGGGCGTTTGTCGGATGAGCAGCGCCGGTTGTTGGTCGCCTGCGGAGCGGGTGCTGGAATGGGAGCGGCCTACGGAGTTCCCTTGGGCGGTGCACTCTTTGCACTGGAGGTCATGCGCGGAAAGCTGGCGCTCCGTTTTGTCCTACCCGCCCTTTTTGCGTCGATGATCGCGGCGGGAGTTTCGTGGTTTGCGTTGCCCAACGTGCCTACGTACGTGATCCCGGCCTTCGTTAATTCCGCGTCAATCATTTTATGGGCAGTGGTCGTGGGGCCGATCGCGGGTCTGGCATCCGTTGGCTACGTTCGCATGGTGACCTGGGCGGACCGCCACCGGCCGAAGGGTTGGGGCCGGATCACGGCACCGATCATCGTCATTGGTGCGCTCGGGATCGTCTCGATCTGGTTTCCGCAAGTTCTGGGCAACGGAAGAGATATTTCACAACTCGCCTTCACGGGCCAGGTCGCGCCTCTTGTGCTGCTCGCTTTACTCGTTCTAAAGCCCGCAGCGACGATCTTGTGCATGCGCAGTGGGGCGCCCGGCGGGATGTTCACGCCATCGCTGACATTTGGAGCCATGCTCGGCGGCGTGTTAGGGCTCCTGTGGTCACAGTTCTGGCCCGGCGCTCAACCAGGAATATTTGCATTACTCGGAGCGGGGGCTGTGTTGGGAGCTACAACTCAGGGTCCGATATCCGCTGTGGTTCTAATGATGGAATTGACTGGAAGAGATCGTTCCTTCGTCTTGCCGATGCTACTTGTGGTGGGAATTGCGACACTAACAGCGCGTAGCGTCGATGCACGATCGATTTACGACGCGCGGCTGACGGACGAAGAAATTGAACAACGGCAGAAGCAGAGGGACCTGCCCTCTCAGTAAGCTTCTGCAGTAACGACACAAGCTTTCGTTCAGCCTGACGGCCCCCGCCTCCGCGCTGGCGCGGATTCTCCCTTCCGTGACGCGAGAATTACATCGAAAATATCTTCGGAAGCAGTCTTACATTTCCGTGTACTCAGGAACGTAGTCCTTGAAGAGACCTGTACCGAGATACATTCTTCGAACGGGGACGTGATCAGCATTCTTGCTCGATCTGGCCCAGTCCCACGCAGGAGCGACCTCTGAAGTTGCGAAATAGCGGGTCTCGGCCTGAAGAACAGCAGTTCCGGCGAGAAGCATAGCCACCACTTCTTCCCATTTGTCCGCACCGACCACCGCCATTCGCGCGATATGATCGGTATATTTCTGGAGGAAACGCATCTCATTCCAACGTGCTTTCCAATCCGCACCCTCCATCTGCGAGAGATCCGCGAAGATCCCGATCGGTCGCTCTTTCCGTTCTTTGATGAGGAATTCAATCTGCGGCTCAAACGCCTTGACTTCATCGCCGCTAATCCTTCCGACAACCCTGAATCCGAAAGCAGCTCCCCTGCTTTCCTTAAGCTTTTCAATCATCGCCGCCATTCTCCTTCTCGCATGAAATTTGCATGCAGCGCGAAATTCTGATTTAGCAGTTTAGCCGCACTGCTCCTTCGCACACACCTATGATTTAACAAGGGCCCGACCAAGACCTTCTCCAATTTCTGCTATTGTCCGATGGAGCCGTTCCGGTGGACGCGCTGGCCTCCAAAGAAGCGATGACGCACCATGTTTTGGCCAAGCAGAAGAAGGATGACTGCCAAAACGACCACCAGCACGAAATGTCCAATTCCGAACGAGGGTGGCTTCGATCCTGGGTCCGGCGTATTCAAAGTTGTCAGAGCTCCCTCTCCGCCAGGTCAGGCGCTTGCCTTGGGACTCGCACTCGATGACCGGTCGTTTCCCGTGTCGCTGTTCAAACTGTGTCGCTCCTCACCCCGTCACCTCCCACTCCTATGATCAGGCTGTCGTTCGGTCTCAGCCAGACCTAACATTGAGGTGTCGCACGGAAAATCACCGCCGCTTCCGATAAGAAATGTCGATGAACAGTTAGGGCATGTTTCCGCTTTCATACTGTGCCGACAAGAAAAGGGAATCTGTATGATTTTGGACACCTGCGCGCGAATTTCTGAGGAGTGCCCGGTGGCGACTCATAGAGTAGGCTCCGTTTGTCCGGAACGAAGTTCTAGTCTTGGAGAACAACGTTCAGAAGTGAACTGTGAACTTGCAATGCATCTCCAGCGTGATAATCGATGAAGCCCAATTTCCTAAACCTGTTCATGAAAAAGCTAACCCGCGGGCGGCTNNGAGCCAGCAGGAGCAGAAGGCGAGCCAGTCGTTTCTCACTGGAATTGAAAAGCTGGTCAACCAAATCCGCTTCGTACCGGATATTCCGGGTCAGCAAGTATGCCACGAATATATCGGAAAATGCCTGTTCCCGGTGAAGCCCTTCCGTCATGGACTTCTTGTCGATCCGCATCACAGAGCAATCGGTCATTGCGGTTGCAGAGCACAGGCGGAGAGACTGCCCTGTAAGGCAACCTTCTCCGAAGAAATCGCCCTCGTTTAGAATGCCTGTTGTGGCTTCCTTCCCGCTCTTCGCCACAACTGTGAGTCTTACCTTTCCTTTCCTTAGATAAAAGACAGCGTCGGACGAGTCGCCCTGAATAAAGATCGACTGCTTTTTGGTAAAGGCTGCGATCTTCCTACCGCCGTCGATGGTCGAAAGGAAGGTGTTGGTATCGAATTGACTGAGGTTCCTCGCCACTCCCGCCGATGTCATGATTGGCCCCTTTCAAGAGTTCCGAATGCGCACAAGACAGACAGATGGATGTCTCAAGTCCCATCCTTCCCTCAGATTCCGGAGGGCGATCCCCCAGACCGATCGATGAATTATCCCGCCCGTTTCCATGGGATATCCGCGCGTGAAGCTTGCGGCGAAGGTTCGGATTCCAGCTCTCGTTCAGCTATTTCCTGACAACGCAGGCAGCAATCGGTCCACGGTAACGCCTCCAATCTCTTGCGCGGAATATCACCGGCACAGGCAACACATATGCCGTACGTGCCGTCAGCAATTCGCCGGAGCGCTCCTTCGATCATTCGGACCATGTGCCTATGCTGGCTGGTTTGCCTAAACAGGGACTCTTTAGCGACGCTACCGATGGATTGGTCGCCAGTATCTTGCGGAGAGTCAACATCCAACGCCCGTGTTTCGCTTGCCAACCGACTAAGCAGCCGGACAGCATCTTCCCGGCGGGACTCAAGCTTCCATCGGTATTGCTGAATCTGTGCTTTTTCCATAGTCTTCACAATTCCTCCAGTTATGTGGCAAAAACTCCGTACGCGTGAGACGGTGGCGTTCGCGGTCCCTGCTTCGCTCTTCAGAACCAATCAGGATCGTGCCCTTACAGATACAGAGTTCGACCCTATGCGTCCAGGTCGTCGAAAACCACTTCGGGTCGTTCCGAGTTCCGAAGATACGAATCAAAAAAACGAAGCAGGAGCGGTGTCTGGCTGCCTATGCCCGCAAACAACAAGACTGGAATGTCAGGCTTGATCCGCTTCATCTCAGCACGCACCGCACTGCCCGTAGCATCCGGCAAGTCGTATTCCAGAAGAACGCCGTCAACATGCAGATCGGTCAGGAGGCGCAGGGCTTGGCCGCCAGTCGTCGCCGCCATGACTTCATAACCCGCTGCTTCCAGCATGTATTTCAGCGCGCCCATGTACTCAGGGTGATTCTCAACGCAAAGAACTCTTGTGGCGTTCATTTGTCTCCGCTCCTGCGTGTTTGGAAATGCGCGAACCCATCCCGCTGTTCTTCGCGGGGCGGTGTTTCTCGAAAAGCCCAGTCAAGTCCGGTCAGCCCCCTGAGATCGTCCGACCGCGAGCTGCCACGCCCCACTGATCGATGGACGTATGACTCTGTGCGGGGCAGGCCCCGTCGTTAACATCGGATCTCCTCAGGAGCCTTGTTGGCTCTCACGGCCTCCCTGAAATCGCGACGGACCTGCTCTTCACGCTTTAGGACGCGGTTGAGCTCCTGAACGATCTTCAACAACTCATCGGCATCTTTTGCTTCCAGTGCGGCGCTACACAAATCTCTCCAGTTCTTGCGGTGTGCTTCAGCCATGGCGTGTTTCCTCGAGACCTGATTTCTGTAGGGAACGGCGGTTCACCGTCAGGCGTTATTGCAATGACATTCGCTATAGCAAGCGAAGCTGCAAACCGGTTGTGGCGCTAGGGGCCGAACCAGGAGGGTTAGCTGATCGGAGGAGGACGGTTGTAATGCCAACCCTCTTTCACGATTTCGAAGGAGGGCTCAACACTGGAGGTCAGGTGAAGCGCGACAACCGGCGGCGGAATGGTCAGTAGAGCGCTCGGGCAAATCGCCCACTGGGAATCCTCATGATCAAAGGACAGTCTATGATTATGGTCCGCCTGCGAGTTGACAGCTAAGCCAGTGGAAATGTGAGGGAGACTTGGCGGAGCGATGCGTACCGACAAAAGGCTAAGCGCGGCAATGCACATGATTAGGACACGGTACGAAACCAATCCGCGGCTGCTTTTCCGGATGGGCCGGACTAGCGACATGTGCAAACCCCTCTAGAGCTAGATGATGTTACTGCCGTTTTGGTTAACCGGTAACGAATTTTTCTTGACTGGCCCCGAGAACCCTGCCGAAGTTTCTAGCGCGAGTCATTCTAGGGCCAGAATGAAAAACGATGGTAGAGCTTGGTCGATTCCCATGCGCTTTCATTGATATCTCTCCCAGAAGTAAGCCATGGTAGAGCAATTCACCACGCCACGACTGTTCAATACTGCTCAGTGTCAAACAGGCCAAGGAGTGTTGACTCTAAGAGGAGACAATTCTATGAAAAAAACAATACTGCTCGTTCCCCTGTTTTGGGCCGGTGTTCTCTTGGCGCAGGAAAGCAATCCGCCCAGCGGGTCAAGTCAGGGCAACTCGAAACAGGCAAAGGGCAGATAACAGTTCAGAGTTGCGTCGGCAGGTCTACCGGCGACCATCGAGTTTCCTTCACATAGAAGTTCGCCCTTATTCCATTCCAGCGTACTCATGATCTGAGTCGTAACACGATAGAGGTGTGCCAAAGGAGTGTTGTCGCTATGCTCTGCCCAGCTTGCGGTTCGAAAAGGATCTTCCACTTCTCGCTTTTTAGTCTTGCTGCGTGCTTTTGCGTCGTATGTGCAGCGCCAAGTTTTGGCCAACAAATGGCGCCTCAAATCCCGACCGTCGCTGATGGCGAGACGGCGAAGCCTGACATTGACAACGCAAAGTTGATGGGAACCCGGCCTGCAGAACCGCCACCGGTGCTGCAGCAACTTAATTCCGCGATCGAGCAGCTTACCGCCAGGATTTCGCCTGCGGTGGTTCAAATTCTGGTTACCGGCTATGGGCCGCTGGAAGAGAACAATCATGGTCAAACGGCGCTCATAACCCGCGAGCATGCGATCGGCTCGGGAGTGATCGTGGACCCTGATGGCTACATCATCACAAACGCTCATGTCGTCGAGGGGGCGCAGCGCATCCACGTGGCTCTGGCAGTGCCTTCGGTGAATCTCCCCGACCAGATTGCGCCGGCGGGCAAGCAGCGGATTGTGGAGGCACGACTCATAGGCCTCCACAAGGAAACAGACCTCGCCCTAATCAAGATTGATCAGACTGGGCTGCCCACACTTTCGCTGGGCAACCGCCGTCCTGTCCATCAAGGAGAATTAGTGTTCGCCCTGGGCAGTCCCGAAGGACTTGAGAACTCGGTGACCATGGGCGTAGTGAGTTCAGTTGCGCGGCAGGCCGATCCGAGCCGTCCGATGGTTTACATTCAGACCGATGCTCCCATAAACCCAGGCAATAGCGGCGGCCCACTGGTGGATACGGACGGCTATGTAGTAGGGATTAACACTTTTATTCTCTCGGCAGCGGGCGGGAGCGAGGGATTAGGGTTTGCCATCCCGGCACGGATCGTGCGTTTCGTGTACGAGAACCTGCGCAAGTATGGGCACGTGCACCGCATCGAGGTCAAGGCAGCCGCCCAAACGATTACTGGCAGCTTGGCCAAAGGATTGGGGCTTGCGCAAAATTGGGGGGTCGTGATCGATGACGTGACACCGGGAGGTCCTGCTGAGGCGGCTGGGCTGAAGATCGGGGATATTGTAGTCAGCGCGGATGGCCGCCTCATCGGCACGCTGCCGGCCTTTACTGCCGCTCTCTATCTCCATCCTTTAGATGAAGTGATTAAGCTCGAAGTTCTTCGAGGGACCGAACGGAAGACACTTTTCATCCCCGCGCTTGAGATGAAAGATCCGATGGATGCCCTGCCTGATTTAGTCAATTCACGCGACAGCTTGGTTTCTCGGCTGGGGGTACTCGCGCT
>PKXU01000142.1 GCA_003132445.1 Acidobacteriaceae bacterium
TCCTCGCTTTTAGCCGGCAGCAGGTATTGCAGCCCAAGGTTCTCGACCTGAACGCGGTCGTGCATAGCGTCAGCAAGATGCTGCTAAGAGTGATCGGTGAGGATGTGGCGCTCAACCTGGCTCCCGGAGAACCGCTCGGCAGCATAAAAGCGGATTTGGGTCAGATCGAGCAGGTCCTGATGAACCTGGCAGTGAATGCCCGGGATGCCATGCCCGAGGNNAGGCCTCACGGTCTCGGACACGGGCTCAGGTATGTCACCCGCCGTCAAGGCTCGGGCATTCGAGCCATTCTTCACTACCAAAGAACCTGGCAAAGGCACTGGCTTGGGACTCTCTACGGTCTACGGGATCGTGAAGCAGAGCGGCGGTTACGTATGGGCTTACAGTGAGTCGATGCGCGGTACCACGTTCAAGATCTACTTCCCCCGGGTCGATGGTGCAGCGGAGAAGCTCAGTGCCCCAAGACCCGAATTGGTATTTGATCGGGGAACGGAAACGATCCTGTTAGTGGAAGATGAAGCCGCCGTGAGGGCACTGATCGCTGAATTACTCCGGGGCGCTGGTTATACCGTTCTGGAGGCGAATGAAGCTAACGCGGCTATCGAAATAGCGGAACGGCACCGTAATTCTATCCACTTGGTATTGACGGATGTGATCATGCCCGGCTTGAGCGGAGGCGACCTGATCGTGCATCTGCGGACCCTTCAGCCGAATCTGGCGATTCTGTTCATGTCGGGTTACGCGAGCGATCTCATCGGCCGGGCCGGTGTGGCAGAACCTGAGAGATTCTTACTGCATAAGCCCTTTACGAGGAAGTCTCTGCTGACCAAAGTGCGGGCGATGCTGGATAACGATAAGACCCAATCCTGAGCACGCGGAGGTTAGTCTTCATAAGCAGACAACTCAATGGTGAACATTGCCAGTTTGCTTCGCTCGCGCGCCCCCTTCGGGCGAGAATGGCAATCAGACGGTGAATAGCTAGCACCGCAAGATGAGCCATGGCTTGTCCATCCGCCCGGCAGAGTTCCCACGTCTCGTTTCCGGATCACTGACGGCCCTTTCCCGCCCGCACGCTGAAGACACCGCTTCAAGTTCGTCTCCCTCACTGCAACCCGACCGTCCATAGACTGGAACTTTTCCAAGGAATGGACGGTGTTGTTCCTCTCGGATTTCTGCCAAACGCTGGCAAAATACGCCATGTCAACAGCTTAGGTGGAACTTGGGACTGGTCGTCAAGGTGCATCTATGGGCCGTTGCGGTGGAATGCTCTCCAAGGCAGAATTGTGGGAACTTGCTGAGGCTACCTGTTGAAAATCCTGCTTGTTGACGACAGCAAGTTTTTGAGACTAGCGACGGGACGCGCCTTGACCCGTGCGGGCTATGAGATGAGCTTCGCGGGCGACGGAGATGAGGCTTTGCTCATGGCCGCAGAGAAGCTGCCGGATCTCATTCTGCTCGACATGATGTTGCCGAAAATGAGTGGGCTGGAAGTTCTGAAGGCACTGAAGAAAGAGCCTGCAACTGAAGCCATTCCGGTCGTAGTCCTGACTGGACTCTCTCAAACGAATGCCGAGCGATTGCGGGGCGACGGAGCTTTTGCTTTTCTGACGAAAACCGACCTTGCACTCGATCAGGGTGCAGAGCCGCTTTTGGCTGCGTTGAGGAAAGTCTTCACGGCGCTTCCCGGCGCTTCCAATGCTCAGGCGGTATGCGGGCCGCATGGCCGAGGAACATTGTCCGTCGTAGAGCAGCCATGATGCCCAAGATTCTCATCGCCGATGACTCCCGCCTTTACGTACATCTGATATCCGGATGGTTACAGGATCGCGGCTTCGAGGTGGTGGTAGCATCTGATGCTATTCAGGCGTTCGTCATGGCGACCCAACATCGACCCGACGCCGTTATCTTGGATATCAGCATGCCTGGAGGATCAGGCATTGACGTTCTCAAGAAATTGAAACTGTCCACCAAGACCAAACACATACCCGTACTGGTGGTCACCGGAAATGCCGGAAACGAAATGAGAAGCCTCGTAAAGCGTCTGGGGGCTGCCGACCTGCTGGGAATCTCTTGGGGGCGAGCTCTGACGAGCACGGTCGATGCCTTCTCGACGCGTTCTGCGACATCGGTCGTGCAACTGGCNNTCAAGTGACGTTAGCGTGTGATTGTGATATGGACCCTACCTCCCAGCCGTTCAAGGTTCTCGCGGTTGACGATTCCGCGATCTATCGCAAACTAGTCGAGCAGTCCCTCTCGGCAGAGCGGTACGCCGTATTGTTTGCCAAGAATGGCCGCGAAGCCCTTGATCTGTTCGCAAAACACCGACTTGCTGTGGTTATTACGGACTGGAACATGCCGGACATGGGAGGTTTGGAATTATGCAAGCGTATACGCCGCGACTTCCCAGACTGTTACTGCCATCTCATCCTGCTTACAAGCAACACCGACAAAGAAAAAGTGGTGGAAGGGTTGGCTGCCGGAGCCGATGACTACCTAACGAAGCCCTTTCATTCAGGTGAGCTTGTGGCGCGTGTCGAGGTGGGCCGCAGGATCGTTGAACTTCATCGCCAAATCCAAGCAAAGAATCATCTATTGGAAGAGATGGCACTGACGGATGCCCTAACAGGCTTACCCAACCGCCGTGCGATTGATGTTTGGGCACCCCGCCAACTGAGCGCAGCCGCTAGGCATGACTTTTCCATTTGGGCAGTGATGGCTGACTTGGATTTGTTCAAGAAGGTCAACGACACTTACGGACATGACGCAGGCGACACTGTGCTCAAGAACTTCTCGGAGATTCTTAAGGCGAATACACGCCATTCGGACATGTGTGCTCGATTGGGAGGAGAGGAATTTCTGGTAATAATCACCCATGCCGACAAGGAAGACGTGAGAACCGTGGTCGAACGAATACGCAAACAGTTTGAAAACAATAAGGTCACTGTTGGGAACGCCACCCTTGCGGCGACCGCCAGTTTCGGAATCGCAGGATTTCGCGGGACCAAGCCTCCTGATTTGGACGCCCTCGTGGCCCGTGCCGATACCGCTATGTACGCAGCTAAGCACAACGGCCGTAACCGTATAGAGTTCGAACTGGACTCTGAATCTGAGGTCTCACCGAAAGACGCTACCCGGACTATTCCCGCGCAGGCTTTTTAGGATTCTGGCGAATGACCGCGATAGGCTGAGTACGGCCGACGTGTGTGGCTGTCCGATGAGAAGCGCATCAGCCCGTCTTCTTTGTTTCGGCCTCAAAGGTTACATCCAAGCGAGCGCCATTCGTCAATGCTACGAGCCCGCTATCAACATCGGTGAAATTGTTCTCAATACGAATTTCTCGAAACAGGTCGTCGGCTTGATTTATTGAAATTTCAACTTTGGCTGGCTGGCCTTCAAAGGCAGGTTTAACAATTTTCGTCACTACTGCGGGAACTGTCTTCCAAGGTGCATTCCTGTGCCATACAAGCTTAGGGTGATGCTCAAATCGTCGCTGTTCTTTCCGGGCGATGAGTTCGCTCAATTCGTGCAGCAACGCGGCGAACTTCTTGTATTCCGTTTCTTCTTGAATACCTACGCACAGGCTATTCATGCGCTCGCGTTCTTCTGAAGTCATGTGTTTTGTTGGAGCAATCGAGTAGCGGATGTTGGACGGATACTACCCGAACACTTCGGAACCCGTCAATGATGCGACGGCTGGCGGACGCTTGATCTGAGGCCACTACTTCGAGGGACTTCCAATCTGAGAATGGTCTTAATGCAGTCGTTGGTAGCGTTGGCCAATTCGTCGGCTAGGCGACGGTGCAGGTCTCTGTCCTGCGTGCTCTGGATTCGGGTCTCTCGAGGGGTATTTCGCCACGCGAGACCCTGTGTCGGGAGCAGCGTATTACCTGCTACTCATCTTGAGAACGCTTTGTGCAGTCGTGACAGATGAACTCGTTTTGAGGCATTGGAACACCTCACCCACTCAGGCTTGTCCTTAGGGAAACTAGGCGCAGCCTGGGGGCCGGACAATGGCGGAAGTGGAAAACGGTGTAACATGAGTCGAGTGCCGAATCGAACCCAACCAAACCGGCAGGAAGCCACCCCTCTCGAAGGGGCATTGCCGGTGAACGCCAAGGAGTTGGACTTCGCAATCCAACTCTTTCAAGCCGGACTGCGGATGAAAATACCAGTGAGTGTCTCGGAAATACGCGGCGTGGATTTTGGCGACAACGGCGCGGCTCAGACGCTGATCGATGCCATGCCGGAGGAACTGCGCGCGCGATTCGTAGCCCTAGAAGGCAGGATCATTCCGCGCGACCCGGAACTCCGGCGGGGAGCATTCCTGGTTCTGAAGCACTACGAGCGGCACCCGTTGCGGCAAGCGATCTACATCCGAACCATCGCGTTTCACTTGCTCGCGAATTCGTCTAACCGCAACCTATGGGAAAAATGGCATACGCCAATTGCGGAGAAACGAGAGGTCCCGCTTCACCCGGCCGTAGTTGAAGCCGCCGCTACGGTCGCTACAACTGGGCATGGACAGTTTGAGACCACCGATTTTTTTTCTGCGGTCGAGCGGATAGCCAAGCAGAAGTATCCCATGGCAGGTTAACCTCGCTTTCCCACAGGGAAATTGAAGGAGCCGGATCGTGCCATTCCGGTGGTGCAGCCTCGGTCCTCGTCTGGAGCCTGTTCAGAATTGTGGTTCGGCTCGAGTAATCCTGAAAATCACTACCTTGAGCCGTCCTTCAAGCCAAGCAGCGACAATTGCGAGTCGTCCAATTCCATCTCTCCGGTGAACGCGATATAGGTTTCTGGGCCGTCCTTCCGTAGAGGTAGGCTGGCTTCATCGAAGTTTGGTGCCACCGAACGGAGCGCGCGCAGTAGATGATCGCGGGTTTCGAACTCGGCACTTCCGGAAGTGTAGCTTCCACCTTCCCCTCCGTAGGCAACAAGACGGTATACGGATCGTTGATGCGCGCGGACGTGCTGCACAACGATTCGAAGCGAATGGGTATTCGGTGACGACATTTTCGGGATAAGCACTCCTGCTGTGAGCACAACGATTTGCTGCGCTGATCTTCGCCATTGTGGCGAATTGCGAGAGTCTCCTCTGCAAGGTCGCGCGCTTCTGTGATTCGGATCACTCGGTATGGTGATTCAAATCACAATTGAGCACGTCCAGCCGAGATGTGTCGACCTCCAAGGAACGATTTCGACGTGCCGGGTCAAAGACTGATCACGATAAAGATGAACAAATTCAATTTGACATAGTAAATTGTAATATGCAAATGTATTAATGCGATGCCCGAGCTGAGTCAATTCAAGGCGGAGTTCTTCAAAGCGCTGGCTCACCCCTTGCGAATCAGGATCTTGGACGAACTGCGCCGCGGCGAAGTGGGCGTAAACGACCTTTGTGTCCGCCTGGACGTGGAACAGAGCACTCTGTCGCAGCAATTAGCCGTCCTCAGGGGCCGCAGCATTGTCGTGGGCAGGAAAGACGGACAGAGTGTTTTCTATTCCGTGCGCGACCCGGAAATCTTCAAGCTGCTGGATGTCGCCAAGAAGATTTTCAACAACCACCTGATCGACGTAAAGGACCTGCTTTCGCAGCTGGCGGTCCCTTCCGCCGGCAGAGGCTAGGCCGTATTTTTTGTGAGCTCATATTCAAATCTCGTAATATTAGGTACTTCCCTTTTATTCGCTGGCGATCCGTTGCGGATGCACGACCGTACGACGTGTTCTCTGTCGTCACTTGTTTCGCCGGCGGGGCTCCGTGAAAAAAGGGGCCTGACTTTGGTGCCTTCTGGATCTTTCATCAGTCAGCAGCAGACTTCCGGACTCAACGGTTCCAAAACCTCCGGTACTGTCGCTCAGGCTTCCTCGGCAATCTCCGATCCTCCTTTTCTCAGGCACCCCATCCCGTTCGCGCCGAACAGTCCTGAACTCGATATCGCGGCGAGGAGCACGCTGAAGCGGGCGGCCGCCTGGCTCCAACTGCACCGCGAGGCGCGGATTCTGATCGTTGGTTCATGCGACTCGGGCGGCTCGGAAACATGCACACACACGTTGGCTGAAGCGCGCGGAGCCGCGGTGCAGAGGTTCCTGGGAAGCGCTGGCATTCATTCCGATCAAATCGTTGGAGTCAAAGGTTGGGACAGTCTTGACCAAAGCTGCCGGGCATCGGAAGTCGACTGCCAGAGATTCAGTCGCAGTGCCCGCATATTCATGGCCAGTTCAGTCGCACCTTGAAGGAGAAGCATTCCGATGCGCGGTTCCATCACACGGGTTTCGCGGAAAGACGGTTCAGGCTGCATTTTGGCCGAAGATGGGAAGGAAGTTTCCTTCGAGCGGTCCGGGATAAACAGTAACGGGGCGGTCGAACTCAGGGTTGGCCACTGGGTGCAGTTCGAACTTCAGTATGGGTTTGAGCAGCCCTGCGCAGTGAATGTCAGGCAGTTGCAGCCCGATGCCGGCCAACGGGTTGTCGCGGCGGACGTACCTGGGAACCAGCCGGGCCAGTTGCAGCACGCGCTCGGTCTGTTCCCGTAGCTCCTGGCGAGACGGAATCGGAAGGGAAATCAGGTTGCCTTCAAGAAGCGAAAGCGGCGA
>PKXU01000048.1:0-5546 GCA_003132445.1 Acidobacteriaceae bacterium
TGGGATGGCCGCGCCCGAAAGCTCTGGGCCTGGTTGGTTTGTGGTATCCCTGGCTGATCCAGACGGAAGCCTTGCACTACGGCTATGCCCTCGTCATGCTCGTGGGCATTTGGATATTCCGGAAGGGCTTTACCGGCGTTTCGCACACCTGGTGGATGATAGCGTTTTGGATCCAGTTCTGGCATCACATCGAGCATTTTTTGCTGATCTGGCAGGCCACATTTCACCACAATTTCTGGGGCAAGCCGGTGCCTTGCAGCGTTCTGCAGTTGGTTTTCCCCCGGGTTGAGCTCCACCTTTTCTATAACTCAATCGTCTTTATTCCGATGGTCATCGGGATGTATTACCACATGTTTCCGCCCGAAGGTGAGCATGGAAACGTGGCTTGCACGTGCGAATGGGGCCGCGACGCAGCAGCTAAAGCTGCGTGATCCAAGAGCATTCGATCACGTTTGATCAGAACAGGGATTTGCAGGACCAGCATTTACGGCTTCCAGGGTGCGGCGAACGTCTTCATCCGAGAGCGACACAATGTCGAGTGTTGATAGGGTTCGTCGGCGACTTTGCTCTTAGCCAGCTGTTCCCGAAGAGCCGAGTCGCCAGTTCCTGTCGAGATTGAACACGAAGTCTCCCCTGCTCCGGCCCGCGTCGGGCCGGTTACGATCACTTTCAAGTTGGCCGATTCGAACGGTAAGCTGATTACGGGAGCGCACATTGCGATTGAGGCTGACATGTCGCATGCGGGCATGAGTCCGGTATTCGCGGAAGCGAAGGAAGAAGCGGCGGGTCGTTACAAAGCGCATTTGGAGTTTCAGATGGCGGGTGATTGGGTTATCCTCCTCCATGTTACGCTGCCTGGCGGGAAGAAATTGGAACAGCAAATCGATGTAAGGGACGTCCGACCCAACTAGGCAAGCAGTTGAATTTATCTTCCATCCCGGCCCAGGAAACCAATCCTGAGGTACGCCCCTTTGACTTGATGCACGTTCCTGTCGTGGGCGATTTATTCCGCTGGCGGTATGCTCGACCCGTGCTCCAGGCTCCACTGCTCGTGCTGAGCATCATAATGATTCTGCACGGACTGTTCGGACCAACGCTGGCGCCGAAAAATCTGGCGACCACGCTGAGTTGGCTTCACTTTCGCGGCATCCTGGTGCTGGTGTTGCTTTGCGCTGGAAATTTTTTCTGTCTCGCCTGCCCGTTCATGCTGGTGCGTCAGGCGGCTCGCCGATTTTTTAAGCCTCGATTCAATTGGCCCCGGACGTTACGCAATAAGTGGATTTCAGTGGGCCTCTTCGTCCTGATTCTCTTTACCTATGAATTGTTCGACCTGTGGTCTTCCCCATGGTGGACAGCGTGGCTGATTGTGGGCTACTTCCTTTCCGTGCTGGTCGTGGACGGATTTTTCAAACACGCTTCGTTCTGCAAGTTCGTCTGTCCGATCGGTCAATTCAATTTTGTTGCGTCGACGCTTTCGCCGTTTGAAGTGAAGGTGCGCGAGCAGGATGTTTGCACTCGCTGTCATACGAAAGACTGCATCCGCGGCAGGCGTGAGCCAGTGTCGGATCTGGTGACGATTCGCGGCTGCGAGTTAGCGCTGTTTCAGCCCAGCAAGGTAGGAAACATGGATTGCACTTTCTGTCTGGACTGCGTCCATGCCTGCCCGCACGACAACATTGGTATATTGAGCCGGCTGCCGGGAAGTGAATTGATGACGGATCCGATCCGCTCCGGGATTGGATACTTCTCGCGGCGGAAGGACTTGGCCGCCCTGGCGATCGTATTCACGTTTGGCGCGCTGTTGAACGCTTTCGGCATGGTGAGTCCCGTCTACGCGGTCGAGACCTGGCTCGGCAGAATACTGCATGTAAATCACGAGGCCCCCGTGCTTGGCGTGATTTTCACTTTTTTTCTGATCGCGGAGCCGGTTCTGTTGCTGGGGCTGGCGGCGTGGTTAACGCGCGCCTGGAGCGGCAGCCAACGTGCTCTGTTGCCGCTTGCGATTCGGTATACCTACGGGATCGTTCCCCTGGGCTTCGGAATGTGGTTGGCTCACTATTGTTTTCACTTCTTGACGGGGTTGTACACGGTGATACCGGTAACTCAAAATACGATCGCGAGTCTAGGCCGCCCTTTTCTGGGAGAGCCCCGCTGGAGCTTAACGGGATTGCCAGCGAACATCGTGCAAGTAATCGAGATCGGATTTCTGGTGCTGGGTTTGGCAGGTTCTCTCGTTGTGACGTATGGGCTGGCAGAAGACGATTCGCCGGATAAGCCGCTGCGGGCTTTCCTTCCCTGGGCAGCGGTTTGCTTGATTCTCTGGTGCGCGTCAATGTGGCTGATGTTTCAGCCGATGGAAATGCGCGCTACCATGATGATGAGTGGATAAGCGTTTCGGAGTGCTTTGGTGGTATCGGCTTGGTTAAGCGGAATGCTGACTCTTTCTAGAGATGCGACGCGGAGAGTCTCATGTGGGCTGCTGCTTGTGCTCTGTTTAGTGTTGCCCACACGAGTCAGTGCACATAACGGCCCTCCTTTTCCTATTATCGAGAACAGGAAAATTGGGTCGTGTGTATATGCTCTTTGGACTCACCCGGATGTGGGCACAGGCGCTTTTTATGTTTTCGTTGAGCCGCCGCCAGGCGCTACGGTTCCAGACGGTTTGAAAATCCGAATCGGAGTGCAGCCGGTAACGGGTAGACTGCCGGAAACGTTCTACGATGCCTGGCGCGTAAAATCTCGCGGGCAGGTGCAATACAACGCTCAGGCGGCATTTGATCGCCAGGAATTGTGGCGGGTTCATCTTGTAGTCCAGAGTGCGCAGGGCGACGGTGAGGCTACGGCACAGGTGCTGGTAACTCCGCCGGGCTTCGGCAAGTGGGACCTTCTGTTTTTTCTCTTTCCGTTTCTACTGGTAGCGTTCCTGTGGCTTCGCGGAATTTCGCGCGCGCGACGGCGCAGGAATTCGCGTTTTCAACAAGACAAGCAACCCGACATTGCGGCACAAATGGCGACCAATCTGGAGCATGTCAATTGACATTGCAAATGCGTCGAGGGCGGGTAGAGGCAGGACTCAAAAAGAGGGGGGACTTTTTTCTCAACCCGAACTGGTCTTCCGCAGCGAGTAAAAGGAGAGCAGGCATTTTTTATCGAGCAGCCTCATTGTCGCTTGTGGGATGCCTGACAGCCGCACTGGCGGGATGCAATTCCGCGGCAAAGCTCCCTGAACGCGGGACGAAAGCATATGCCGAGGTTGTTTCGGCTTTCTACATTGGATTGGCAGCGTTGCAGGTTGGCGACGATGTTCACGCCGAGAGCAAACTTTCCGAAGTAGCTCAGCTCGTGCCCACGGAGCCCGCGGGCTGGGCGAACTGGGGAGTGCTGGCGCTGCGCCAGCGAAATTATGACGTGGCGGCTGACCGACTCAACAAAGCGCGCGACCTGGCCCCGCGGAACGGTCACATCTATGACCTGCTGGGAATTCTTGAGGGAGATCGCGGCCATTCCGCGGAAGCGATTGCCGATTTGAAGAAGGCAGTTGAGCTGGACCCGAAAAACCTGCGCGCGGCTTATGCTCTCGGAGAAGAGATTGAACGGCAGGGGGATGCGAACAGCGAAGCCGAATTTCAGCAGGTACTCCAAAAGATTCTCGCCACGCAGCCGGACAATCTTGCGGCGTTGCTCGAATTGACTCGCGTTGCTGCAAAACGCGGCGACGCTCTCACATTCAAATCGGCGGTGGCTCAGATCAGTGCCCGTTCAGCGGCCTGGCCTCCGGAAGTGCAGCAGCAACTCTCGAGCGTGCAGGCTGCGGCAGCTGGATCAGACTTGCGCGCGGCCGCCACTCGAACGATTTTTCTGCGCAACGTGCTCATGCGCGTTCCCGAATACCGGCAAAGCCTGGCAATGGTCAAGGCGCCAGCAGGAGAAGAGGCGCAACCATTTTTACATTTTCTTCGAATGGAGACGCCGGTTTTTAAACCAGCGCCACCGGACCTGGGCATTCAATTTTCGTCTCAACCGGTGGCCCTCGGCGCCAATCGCCATTGGAACTGGATTGGAGCTATTCAGTTAGGCAGTGCAGGCCCGCCGGTGATTGCTGAAGCGGATGGCCGCGAAGTGCATTTAGCCTCCGGTGCGACACTTCCCTTTCCCGGCGGTCCCGCTGCAACGCCACCATCACCTGAGGGAATTTTGCAAATCGACTTCAACTACGATTTCAAAACGGATCTAGTGTTCGCGGGCGCGGGTGGAGTGCGACTGTTCCGCCAAGATAATCCCGCTGCGTTCAGCGATGTAACTGCGCAAACCAAATTACCGAAATCCGTGATCAATGCGAACTATACCGGGGCATGGGCGGTTGACATTGAAGCGGATGGTGATCTCGACGTGGTTTTAGGTGCGACCGAGGGATTGCCGCTGGTTTTGAGAAATAACGGCGACGGGACATTTCTGCCGATTCATCCTTTTGCTGGAATCAACGGCCTGCGCGGATTTGCCTGGGCTGATTTTGATGGCGACGGAAATCCCGATGCCGCAATCATCGATGGCACCGGACGCCCGCATATATTTGTGAACGAGCGGCAGGGGCAATTCCGCGAGCGTGCCCTGCCTGCGGGCTTGCCTCTCGTTAAAGCGATTGCCGTCGCCGATGCGAACAATGACGGAGTGCTCGACCTGCTGGCGGTGCAGGCGGACGGCGCCATCGTTCGCATTTCCGATAAAAATGAAGGAGAGAGCTGGGACACGGCCGAGATCGCCCGGGTGCCCGATGCAGCGAACAATCTCTTGGGAGACGTGCGTCTGCACGTCGCTGATCTCGACAATAATGGAGCGCTCGATCTGATTCTCGCTCCCACGATGCAACGTTCTTCCGGCGCTGCCGGAGCATTGATTTGGCTCAGCGATGGAAATGGTATCTTCACTCTTCTGAAGCAACCGGCCGCGCCACAGAGAGTATTTGATATCGCCGACTTGAAGGGCGATGGCAGGCTCGAACTGCTGGGTTTGTCGGCCGAAGGTCAAGCTATTCAAGCAGTGAATCAAGGCACGAAGAATTATCACTGGCAAATCGTGCGGCCGCACGCCGTACAAGCAGTTGGCGATCAGCGCATCAATCCATTTGGCGTTGGCGGCGAAATCGAGATTCGCTCCGGGTTGCTGGTGCAGAAGCAACCGATCACGGGTCCACAACTTCATTTCGGTTTAGGAGATCAGGCCGAGGCCGAAGTGGTGCGGGTTGTATGGCCGAATGGCACGGTGCGCGCGGAGTTCGGCGTGAAAGCCGACCAGGAAGTTGTGACCGAGCAGCGGCTCAAGGCTTCGTGTCCTTTTCTTTATGCGTATAACGGGAAACAGATGGAATTTGTGAAAGACGCCGTGCCCTGGGGTTCGGCGATTGGCCTGCGCATCAACACTCTCGGCTCGGCGCAAATCGCAGCCACCGGCGAATGGTACAAAATTGGACGCGACCAGCTTGTGCCGCACGACGGTTACTACGATCTTCGCATCACCGCCGAACTGTGGGAAGTCTATTACTACGATTA
>PKXU01000048.1:5572-13938 GCA_003132445.1 Acidobacteriaceae bacterium
CGCGGCCAGTATCAGGGCGTGACGCGCGATCACTATCTCGAGATTGATCTGGGTGAAGACGCAACGAAAAGCGGACCGCTGTATCTGATCGCGCAGGGGTCGATTCACGATACAGAGTCGTCCGTGAATGTGGCCATCACGCAGGGCAATCGCTGGCGGGCCCACGGATTGAGCGTTGAAGTGCCCGACGGACGGGGCGGCTGGGTTACTACTCAGGATAATCTGGGCTTTCCCGCTGGCCGTAAGAAAACGGTTCTCTTCAATCTGACGAATGTGTTTCGACCGAGAACCCCGCGCCGCGTACGACTGCGGACCAATCTCGAGATTTACTGGGACGCGATTCAGTGGGCGCAAGGTGCGCCGAATGCTACATTGAAGACCGCCACGCTCGATCCCACAGCGGCCGATCTTCACTATCGTGGATATTCCGTGATGCACATGCCGGTGGGCGCGGGTGCGCCAGAGGTGCCGGATTACAACCAGATTGAGGGCACGAAGCAACGCTGGCGCGATCTCATCGGTTACTACACACGCTACGGCGACGTGCGTGAATTGATCAACCATATCGACGATCGATATGTAATCGTAAATTCGGGCGATGAGTTGTCTCTGCGCTTCGCTGAGCAACCACCTCCCCCGGCAGGCTGGGTGCGGGACTTCGTAATCGTGGGCGACGGTTGGATTAAAGACGGCGACTACAACTCAACTTTCTCGAAAACCGTATTGCCACTGCCCTATCACGCGAAGAACGAGTACACGACACGGCCCGGCAGGCTCGAAGACGAGTGGGTTTATCAGCATCATCCCGAAGACTGGAAAAACTATCACACGCGCTACGTCACTCCTGATGTTTTTAAGAATGCATTGAGGGACCAGACCGGCCAATGAAGGGCAACCAGATTTCAAGAATTTGTGTCGCTCTCTTCTTTGTGGCACTGTTGGCCGCTCCTGCAGTCATCAAGCGGATTTCGGCTGGGCGCGACGCCGACAGATGGAAGATCGATGCCAAGACCGCCCTGGCCCGTCACGGTTTCTATCTTGAAGAAGTGTCGCATGCGGCTGGAATCAATTTCGTCCATCAATCTCCCAAGCTCGATCCCAAACTGGATGCCATTATGCCGGAGGTTGCATCGATGGGGGCATCGGTGTCCATCGTCGATTTTGATCGCGACGGCTGGCCTGACATCTATGTGACCAACAGCGCCATCGGAAGTAAGAATGCGCTCTACCGCAACATGCACGACGGCACATTCAAAGATGTGGCTGAGGAAATGGGCGTCGCCGACGTCAACCAGCCCGGCACGGGAGTTTCCATGGGCGCGGTCTGGGGCGATTTCGACAATGACGGATATGAAGATTTATTTCTGATCAAGTGGGGACGGCCCGAGTTGTTTCACAACGACCATGGCCGCGGCTTTACTCGCGTAACCGAGCAAGCCGGATTACCGCCGCGGATCAATGCGAACACGGCAATTTGGTTCGACTATGACGGTGACGGGTTGCTGGACCTTTTCGTGGGAGGTTATTACTCCGAAGATATCGATCTCTGGCATCTCACCACAACCCGCATCATGCCTGACAGTTTCGAATACGCGAAGAATGGCGGTCGAAAGTATTTATTTCATAATCTTGGCAACGGAAAGTTCGAGGAAGTCAGTGAGCAGGTTGGCATCGACAGCAGACGCTGGGCGTTAGCTTCCGCCGCCGCGGATCTGCGCGGCACAGGCCATCCGGATTTATTTGTATCCAACGATTACGGGGTGTCGGAGCTCTACTTCAATGATGGAAAGCGCTTTCACGAAGTCGGCGAGCGGACCGGCGTTGGGTTCGCGCCCAAGAGCGGCATGAACACGGCCTTCGGCGACATCCTCAATCAAGGGCGATATGCCGTGTATGTGTCCAATATTTCCGAGGACGGCATCCTCATTCAGGGGAACAACCTGTGGGTGCCGAAGGAAGGCACTACCGGCAATGGCATTCAGTACCAGAACCTGGCGCGAGACTTTGGTGTGGAACTCGGCGGATGGAGTTTCGGCGCTCAGTTCGGCGATCTGAATAACGATGGAACGCTGGACCTTTATCTGACGAATGGCTACATCTCCCTCGATCGGCACAGAAGTTATTGGTACGACTTCTCGAAAGTTGCGGGCGGAAACAGTAGTATCATCGGCGACGCTAAGAACTGGCCGGCGTTTGAAGGCCGCAGTTTATCGGGCTATCAATCCAAGAAAGTCTGGCTGAACGACGGTGCCGGTAAGTTTGTGGATGTTGCGCGGGCTGTGGGCGTCACTGATACCTATGACGGACGCTCGGTAGCGCTGGCGGATTTATGGAATCGCGGCGTGCTGGACGTGGTCGTCGCGAATCAAAATGGGCCGCTGCTTCTCTATCGAAACACGGTTGCGCCCGAAAACCACTGGATCGAGTTTGAACTGGAAGGTTCCACGAGCAACCGTAGCGCGATCGGCGCCGCCGTTACGCTGTTCTGGAATGGCCAGCAGCAGGTGCAAGAGGTTTCCGGTGGCAGCGGTTTTGCCGCGCAGAACGACCGCCGGCTGCATTTCGGTCTGGGCAAAAGTCCTCAGATTCAGAAAGCGTTGATTCGCTGGCCATCGGGAAAAGTTCAGACCATTGATAATCCTGCCGCAGATCAGTTGCACAAGATTAAGGAGCCCGTATGAGTCAGCAGTTAAGCGTGCCCGTTCTGCCGCCTACGGCGCCGGTTCAGAAAAAGCCTCTGTTTCGCATCGACAATCGTTATATCGCGCCCGCGTTCATCACCTGCATTCTGCTGGCCGGCCACTTGTCATTCGGCATTCTCGAGAGCTATCAGAAAACGCTTCTGGCGATTGTGACCAGCATCTTGCTTGAACTGATTCTTGGGCGAATCTTCTTTCATAAATGGGTGCACCCGGCCAGCGCTTACATTACCGGCATCAGCGTTGGAATTCTAGTTCGTTCCCCAGCCTTCTGGCCGTATGCGCTGTGCAGTGCGATCTCGATCACCTCCAAATATGTGTTGCGAGTCAAAGGGCGTCACGTCTGGAATCCCTCCAACTTCGGAATTTCTGTAATGCTGTTTCTCGCCGCCGAAACAGTGGCTACTTTGAGTATTCAGTGGGGCAATTATCTTTGGCCCATGCTGATCATCTGGGCACTGGGATCCGTAATCATTTGGCGTCTGCGGCGTTTTCACATCACGGGCATCTATGTTGTCTCGTTCATTGCCTTTGCGTTCTTGCGCAGCTGGATGACGGGCAGTCCCTGGCAGTCGGAGATCGCGCCCATTACTGGCCCCATGTATCAGCTTTTCATTTTCTTCATGATTACCGATCCCAAGACTACGGTTCGATCCACGAAGGGACAATGTCTTGTTGTATTTTTGGTAGCTCTGGTGGAAATGGTGATGCGCCTGGATCAAATCGTTTACGCGCCATTTTATGCACTGTTCATTGTGGGGCCAATTGCCATGCTTGTGGAGATTTGGCTGGACTCGCGCCGCACCAACTTCACGAAACTGACGGTGGTGCAGTGATTGTTTATAAAACGCGCTCCAGGAACAGTTTGCCGCGTCGAGTGATTTGGGGCGTGTTTTTATTTACAGTTTTTACGCTGTCGAGTTGTGAAACAAGATCCGCCAGCGAATCACCGACTTCCACCGGCGCTAACGTTCCGATTGAGCAACCGCATACTGCGCCGGCAACAACAGCGGTTTCCCCGGATCCGGCAATACAGGCCAAGCCGACGATAAAAACTTCGCGTCCATCCGGCCCAATCGAGTTTACTGATGTAACTGCGCAGGCAGGCATTCACTTCAAACATAACAGCGGCGCCTTCGGAAAAAAGTATCTGCCGGAGACCATGGGCAGCGGCGTCTGCTTTATCGACTACGACAATGACGGATGGCAGGACATTCTGCTCGTCAATTCCATGGACTGGCCGGGACATAAATCGAGTAAATCTTTTCCGGCGCTGTACCACAATAATCGCGACGGAACGTTTACCGATGTGACGCGACAGGCCGGCCTCGCCGTGGAAATGTATGGGCTGGGCTGCGCCGTCGGGGATTACGATAACGACGGCTATGACGATATCTACATCACCACAGTCGGCTCCAACCATCTTTTTCACAACTTGCGAAATGGGAAATTTACCGACGTGACGGCCAAGGCGGGAGTCGCCGATCCGGGATTTTCCGCCAGCGCGGTGTGGTTTGACTTTGACAACGACGGCAAGCTCGATCTTTTTGTCGCCCATTACATCGACTGGTCGATTGCGACCGATCAATACTGTTCACTCGACAACAAGAACAAGTCTTACTGCACGCCCCAGAGGTACAAAGGGCAAAGTTCGGCGCTCTTTCGCAATAAAGGCGATGGAACTTTCGAGAACGTCACGCGGAAGGCTGGCCTCTACGACCCCACCAGCAAATCGCTCGGAATTGCATTGCTAGATTACGACAACGATGGCTGGCTCGATCTTTTTGTTTCGAATGACACGGAGCCGAACAAGCTCTACCACAACAATCGCAATGGAACTTTCACCGACGTCGCTGTGGCCGCAGGTGTGGCCTACAGCGAAGCGGGAACTGTGCGAGCTGGCATGGGCACCGATGCAGCCGATTACGACAACTCCGGATGGCAAAGCCTGGTAATTGGCAACTTCACCAACGAAGGGATGGCGCTCTATCACAACGACGGCTCCGGCCTATTTACAGATGAAGCGCCGCTGACCGGCATCAGCAGGATATCGACGAAGTCGCTTACCTTCGGCACTTTCTTTTTCGACTACGATCTCGATGGCTTGCTCGATATTCTAGCCGTCAACGGCCACGTTTCCGACGACATCAGCGTAGTGCAGCCCAACGTTAAATATGCCCAGCTGCCGCATCTATTCCGCAACCTCGGGAAAAATAAATTTGAAGAAGTAACGGCGAAGGTCGGACCGGCGCTACAGCGACCAGTTGTGGGCCGCGGGGCAGCCTACGGCGATTTCGACAACGACGGCGATCTTGACCTGGTGATTACCGCCAACAACGGGCCAGCCCGGCTTCTGCGCAACGACAACGGAAATCAGAACGACATGCTGCGAATAAAAACCGTCGGCACGCGCTCGAATCGCGACGGCATCGGCGCAAAGGTCACGGTCAAAACGAATAAAGGGTTACGCTTGTTCGCCATGGTCAAGACGGGATCCAGCTATCTATCGCAAAGCGAGCTGCCTCTCACCTTCGGCTTGAGTAAACCAGAGGAGGGCAAGTTGTTGAGTCTGGAAATTGTGTGGCCCAGCGGCCAAAAAGATACGATTGCCGGAATAAAGCCGAATCAAGCTATCACACTAAAAGAAGGCAAAGGAATCGTTTCCTCCCAACCGATTCCTCGGGGCGATTCCCCGCCTCCCATTTCTTCGCTGAACAGATAACATGTCGACCAGTTGCGACGCAGATCCTTCCGTTCTAACCGTCATGCGGAAGCCAAAGCAGCAACCTGCATGATAAGATTAAGTTCGAATGCTATAACAGTTTTTCCCCGCGGAAGTGGTGGAACTGGCAGACACACCATCTTGAGGGGGTGGCGCCGAAAGGCGTGGGGGTTCAAATCCCCCCTTCCGCACCAGAAACTCATTTATCTCAATCATTTAGAAGCGCATTTTGCCATCGTACAATAATCGTACAGCGCTTCCACCCTCCGCAGTTATCTTGCTATCAAACCAACCTAAGGATTCTCGTGTGAAACGTGCCCAAAAGTCTGATGTGCACGAGAAGCCGCAAACAGGTTATGAGAGCCGGGATCTTCAAGCTACTGATTAAGAGTTATGGTTCTCGATTCGGCTGCAGCGTTCCCAACTGCAGTCGCCACAATAACTTAACGATCAAAAGACCCGCATGGACGGCTTCATAAAACGTTGAAAAAGTTGGCGAAATCGAACCACATCTAACTGCAAAGGACACAAAAAAGACACAGCGCAACCTTAGCCGACAAGTCCGGATTTTCGACTGATCCTTTTCGTATATGGCATCGCCGTGAAAGAACAACCACGATAAGGAAATACAACGACTTGCAAGAGGGGGGCGGCCACCTAAGTCCTTGCTAGTCCGTACAAGCCAACACACTTACGTACCGTAATCCGTACCGCGAAAACAAGCCGCTATGTTGCATGCAGAGCTACCGGGTAGCGAAAGGAAATCCCAGGTAGTATCGAAACATCCTGAGCGCGTCAAGCAGATCGCTCCGGCGGGGCAGCAAGGAGCGCCAGCCTCCTCCCCTGACGAGCCCTGCAACGTACACGATGCCATTCAGCATGAATAGGTACGCGCATAACCAATGCAGGCGCAGGGCTAACGCCAACAAGCCCGGCCCAAGGCTCATGTGGTTGTAAATCCAGTCGGGTGGACTGTTGTAGTGATGCAGTCCAGGCACATGGGCGCATATCCAGATTCCAATATCCGCCGCCACATCGGCGTTTCCCGTATTCGGATCCGGCTTGTAAATGGTAAATCGAGAAAGCTCTCGGCCTGCCAGCGCTGAGCAGCGGTTGAAGGAATTTGGCATTGAGCTCCCCACACCGCCTGAGCCGTTCGGCATCTACGCGGAAGCGGTGCAGACGGGCAACCTGCTCTTTCTCACGGGAATGCTTCCCACTGTAGGCCGCGAAGCGAAATTCATCGGGCGCATCGGCGCGGAACTCGACGTGCAAACGGGACGCAATGCCGCTTACCTGGCAGCGCTCAACGCCCTAGCCTGGATTATTCACGAAGTCTCTAGCCAAAAAAGAAAGGATGCTCTAAAAGGAATGATGAACACCTGGGTTTCGGCACCCGGCATTCCCTTTCGGAGCATCCATCGCTTGATACAAAGTGTTTTACCACAACTCACCTTCTCCTTCTACCGTCATCAACCCATCTGCGCCGATTTTTCTGGCGGCCAGATCACCAGCGATGCCGGTCTGTTGCCCTTGCGCGCCTTCGATCAGCGCCATCATCTGACCTGCGAACTGGCCGCGCAGCTCAACGATCCTCGTCAGGAAGACCGTGTGCAGCACGATGCGCCGACGCTGCTGCGACAGCGCATCTATCAGATCGTCGCCGGATACGAAGATGCCAACGACGCCGATCGTCTGCGCCACGATCCCCTGTTGCAGATCGTCGCCGATCAGAAACTGGGCGACGCGCTCGGCTCCCAGCCCACGCTCAGCCGCTGGGAGAACGCGCCGTCCGCGCGTGAACTGGTACTGCTCAACGATCTGCTGTGCTCACAGTTCATTCGTATCTGCAGCGACCAGGTCCGCCGGCGCGGCGAGATCCTGCTCGATCTCGATTCCACCGACGATCCCACTCACGGCCAACAGCAACTCAGCTTCTTCAACGGCGCCTACGGCCAGCACATGTATCATCCCATGCTGATCTTCGAGCGCCACAGCGGATGCCTGCTGGCGGCGCGCCTGCGGCCGGGAAACGCCTCCAGTCATGCCCGCATCGTGCCCATGCTGCTGCGCCTGGTGCCGCGTTTGCAGGCCGCGTTCCCCGGCGTGAAAATCAAACTGCGCGGCGATGCCGGTTTCGCGCTGCCCCTGCTCTATCAGTTCTGCGAGTTCTTCCAGATCGAGTACGCTCTCGGCATCCCCGCCAACTGCGTCTTCAGGCGGCGCGCCGAACCGCGGCAGAAGCGCTTAAAACGCCGCTATCGCCGCACTCAACTTCCGCAGCGCAGCTTCTCCAGCTTCCGCCACCGGGCCCGCAGTTGGCCGCGCCAGCGCCGCATCTGCTACAAAGCCGAACACTCCGCCGCCGGAACCAACCTGCGCTTCGTGATTACCAATTGTCCCGGTCGCGCCTCCCAAGTCTTCGCTTTCTACAACGATCGCGGCGAGTGCGAGAACCGCATCGAGGAATTCAAGAACGGCTTCCGCGCCGACCGCTTGAGCTGTCACCGCTTTCTGGCCAATGCTTTCCGCCTGCTGCTGCACGCCGCCGCCTACAACCTGGTCAACTTCTTTCGCCTGCAGTTGCCGCTGCCCTGGCGCTCCGCCCAGATCGAAACTCTGCGCGCCCAGCTCTTCAAAATCGGCGCCCGCGTCCGCCAAACCGCCCGCTGCATCCGCTTCCACCTGGCCAGCGGCTGGCCCTTTCAGAGCTTGTTCCGCTCCGCCACTCTCGCCGTCAACAGCAGTTGACCCGATTCGTTTGCCTCCGAACTTATCTTCCACTCGCAGTTCATTGCGGAGCCGAGCTCAAAATCCCACCCCTCAGGTCGCGACGCCCCACTGTCCCGATCAAGCCTCATGATCTGGCCGATTCTGCCCACCCTCAGCCCCTGCTCGCACCTCCTCGCAAACAAATCTCAGTCCTGGTGAATTAAGCAGGCTAG
>PKXU01000060.1 GCA_003132445.1 Acidobacteriaceae bacterium
CGCAAGGAACTGCTGTCGCCTGGAGAAGTCTTACAGCGGCACCGCGAGTTGGCCGCGCAGTACGGGCATCAGGCGGACCGCGTCGTCGCACAGGCGCGCCAACATGGGCAATACCAGGTGCCGGAGTCAGAGATGCAGGCGCAGCAGGCCGTGACATGGGCGCGCGATCATGTCTTCGAGAGATCGGCTGTACAGGACCGCCGCGCCATCCTTGAAACTGCGCTGGTGCGCGGTATGGGCGAGACGACGTATGCCCAGGTCCGGCAGGAGTTCGAGCGCCGGATCGAGGCCGGGGAGTTCCGGGAAGTCTCGCACGTTGGTGCTGGCAGACAGTACACCACCGCCGCGATGGTTCGCATGGAGAGTGAGGTCATTGGCCGGATGCAGGAAGGCAATCGGCGAGATTACGGCGACCCGATGCTGGTCTCGCCGCAGGTGCGCATCGCCACGGAAGACCGGCACCCGGAACTGAGCGCTTCGCAGCGCCAGGCAGTAGACGAAATCCTTCTTTCGCGGGAGAAGATTGTCGGCTTAGATGGCATCGCAGGCGCGGGCAAGACAACNNGGACAGCAGCCGGATACCGGCGAGAAACGGCTCTATGTGCTCGACGAATCCTCGCTGGCCTCGACCAGGCAGGTGCATGAGTTTGTGAACCGGCTCCATCCGAATGACCGTGTGTTGCTCGTGGGCGACCGGCGGCAACATGAGGCGGTCGAAGCCGGGCGTCCCTTCGCGCAGCTCCAGGACGCGGGCATGAAAACCGTAAAACTCGAAGAGATCGTACGCCAGAAAGACCCAGAACTGAAACAGGTAGTCGAGCAGCTTGCACGGGGCGAAGTACGCGAGGCGATCCAGAATCTTGAACGACAGCGCCGCGTCCATGAGATTCAAGGCCGCGACGAGCGTATCGCTGCTATCGCGAAGGAGTACGCAAAATCGCCGGAAAACACGCTGGTGATTTCTCCCGATAATCGCTCTCGCATGGAGATCAACGAGCGCGTTCATGCGGAATTGCAGCGGAGTGTCCTCGTCAGCAACGAGGAGCACCGCATCCGGACGCTGGTGCCGCGTCAGGACCTCACCGGCGCGGACCGCACCTGGGCCGAGCGCTATGAGGTGGGCAATGTGCTGCGCTACTCGCGTGCATCGAAAGAGACCGGCATCGGGAAAGGCGCATACGCACAGGTGAAGAGCATCGACGCTCCGAAAAACCGGCTAACAGTCGAGTTGCAGGATGGCACGCAGCGAACTTACGATCCACGCCGACAGCAGGGAGTCTCGGTCTTCCGCGAGGAGATGCGGAGTTTTTCAGTGGGCGACCGCATTCAGTTCACCGCGCCGGCCAACGAACTGAAAGTTGCGAACCGCGAGTTGGGGACCATCGAGAACATCGAGAAAGACGGACGCCTGTGCCTGAGGATGGACGGTGGCCGCACCGTTGAACTCTATCCGCCCAAGCATCCGCATCTCGACTACGGTTATGCCATGACCAGCCACTCCAGCCAGGGACAGACTGCCGACCGTGTCTTGATTCACGTGGACACCGAACTGGGTGCCAAGGATCTGCTCAACAGCCGCATGGCCTATGTCGCTGTCTCGCGTGGACGCTATGACGCGCGGATTTACACGAACGACGCACAAACGCTCGGGCAAGAACTCAGCCGCGACGTGTCCCATTCTCCTGCGATTCAGCAAGAGCCAGGAGCGCACAAGTTAGAACCACAAACCACGCACACGAATCAGATCAGTCAGGGTTTCGGTCTTGGTCTTTGATGCAGCATTCCCGAATGACATGTCCCGGATAGCCAGAGCATAGCCNNTTTGCGCCTCGGCTTATTATTCAGCTATCCGGGGGATGTCAGATTCTCGCTCAACAAACCGGGATCAAAATTGGGGATCGCGGTTCGAAGCCGACTTGTCCAATCTGGCTCGGTCCCCAGTCGCATCGGGCGAAGCGGCCGCCTGTGCAGCCCCAATTCGGGGTGACGTGTCATTACTACTCCCCGTGCGCAGCACGGCTAAAAACTCTCGACTCCACAACGGCACTCCGGGTCAGCAAAAGCTCACCATCACCGTGCCGGAATCGCCACATCGCCAGGTCAGGAATCCGGCATGGATTTGACCCCGGAATCGGGATCGCATCGGGCAGCTAATCGGGCCGGGATTAGGGCTTGGTGGTGCGGCCCTTGCCGCTTCGCGCTTGCGATCCATTCCTGATTCCGGGTGTTCTGGCCCGCCGATCCGCGCGTTTAAACATGCGAGGACCACTGAGATCGCCAGCCTTTTCATCTAAGCTGCATGCGGCATCGCCGAGGCACGCATCACGAGCCAGAACGGGATTGCGTATAGCAGCAAGGCGACCACCAGCGCGGACACGTTTATTCGAGCAAAGACGAACCCCGCCTCCCATTGCGCCATTAAAAAAACTAGTGTTACGACCACGACATACGCCATGGCTAGTCGACGGCGGGTTCTTCCCAGCAATGCAACAGCAAAACCCAATACTGTGAACAACACCAGATTAGCCGGAACTCCTATCCAAGGTCCCATCATCGAGGGCGGCCAAATGAGCTCAACCAGATCAGTGTAAAAAAGCCACACTGAACGAGGCAGTACTTCCGCCAACCTCGACGGAGGCCACGCTGCCAGCCATATCATCGGCCCCGCGAGTCCAGCCAGTGCAAAAACAAGAATGCAGCGCAGAGTCTGACGCTTCACAGTCCCCTCCATTCGGGTCCTTTATTGCTACGGTAAGTCGTCATACAAATCTGTTGGCCGCGGACTAACTCCAAGGTCCTTCCCTTCGTGACATTCCTGTAAACACTCACGTACAAACCCGGTACATTGTCGCGTCGCTGCTTTGTACTTCCCCGGATTGTTCATACGCTTCAACCGGCACTGCAGCATGCATTGATCCTGGTCCGGCGTTGCACGGATGATTTTGCAGCTGTCTGG
>PKXU01000191.1 GCA_003132445.1 Acidobacteriaceae bacterium
TTGCCGTTTGCGTCTATTGCTATCTCCAACACGGTTTTCGGCCACCACCGCCCGCTATCCTGATGCGTTCCCGACCACTTAGCCCGCGTTGCCCCTACTGCGATTGTGCGATTTTTGGAAAAAATCCCCTGATGCGATTTTTGGCCCTCAGGTGCGTTTTCGCCGATGCGATTTTCGGAGCAGGCAGCGAAAGGCACAGCTAAAGAAAAAATATCTTCGCTGCTGTTGAGAGCAGGGATTCGTTCTTCGGCTGTGGCGGCCATCACTGCTAATTGTAGTTAGCCAAGCTCGCGCGAAGAAGTGACTTTGGAGACGCGCGCACAGGTACTTCAGGCCAGCATCGGTTTGAGATCCGCCGCGCAGTGCAGCCGGACCGGGGCCCGTGGTCCGCTCGACAGCCCCCTACAGGAGCGCCTGCGTGCGCCACAGCGCACACCAACACGAACAGGCGCGGGAGAAGGGTCTTTCTCCCTTGGGGATTCCATAGAGAGGGGGGTGCCCGGACGAGAGGGTTCCAAGGGAGAGAGACCGTGGCGGGGGCAGTCGAGTGCGCGGCGCTTCGATTTTCGTTTTAGTGGTTGCCTTCGTTTTCTTCTTCGTCGTCGGCTTCGAGCGCGGCCAGCAGTGCAGCCTTCTGTTCGTCGTCGCCCTGGCCGTTGTCATCGTCCGTGACCGCCGATGTTTTGCGGTCCAGTTTTGCGCCCGGATGCGTGGCCGCGTGGATTTGTTGCAGCTTGCGAATGGCGACGTGCGTGTAGATTTCCGTGCTGCTCAGGTCGGAGTGCCCGAGCATCTGCTGGATGTAGCGAAGATTTGCGCCGCCTTCCAGCATCAACGTTGCCATGGTGTGGCGGAACGTGTGGCAGGAACCGGATTTTCCCAGGTTCGCCTGCGCGATGTACTCCCGCGCCAGGTTGCTCATCGCGTCGGGATGAAACGGCTCTCCGTACTGCGTCAAGAACAGCGTCGCGTCGTCCGGTTCGATGGCTAACTGCGAGCGAGCTTCGCGCAGATATTTTTCTACCCAGGCCAGCGCCCGTTCGCCGATCGGAATCATGCGGTCCTTCTTGCCTTTGCCCTGGCGGATGGTCAGCGTGGCGCGTTCCCGGTCCACGTCGTACAGCTTGAGATGGATCAGCTCGGTTCGCCGAATGCCGGTTGAGTAGAACGTTTCCAACATGGCGCGGTCGCGCAGGCCCACCGGAGTGCCGATATCCGGCACGACCAGGATGTGCTCGACTTCTTCAGCGGAGAAGATAGTGCGCGGAATGCGCTTCTCCATGCGCGGCAGGTCGAGATCGGAGGCCGGGTTGTGCAGGATGTGATTGTTCCGCACCAGCCAGCGGAACCAGCGGCGCACCGGCGTCAGCCGCGAGTGCTGCGTGCGGAACGTGAGCGGCTGCCCGTTTCCCTTGCGATAGTAGTAGAGATACCGCTGGTAGCTTTCGAGGATTGGGCGCGTCACTTCCATCGGGTGTTGCATCCCGCGCTGCTCGGCCCAGCGGATAAAGTCTGCGATGGACCAGCGCGCGTGGTCGGCAGTGTCCTCCGAGTAGTTGTTGATCAGTAGCCATTCCAGATGCTCTTCCATCAATCGGCCCAGCGGCGAGTGCGGCTCCGGCTGCGGACGGCGCTTCGTGACGCGGGCCATCACTTCGCCCCTGCGTGTTTCGCCAGCCCATGGCCGTTCGGTTTCTCCGCGCCGTTCGGTTTAGCTACGACTACGATGTGACTGGATGCGGCCCCGTTGCCCCCTAATATACTTCCGGCAAACCGCGCAGTTGGCGTCTGCACCCGCGTCATTGCTGGCGATAGTTCGCTTTCACCCACCCCCGCGCAGTCCCCGCGCACCCCCCGCGACCCCGCATGGTTACGATTTGTTTCCTCTTCCTCGGAGCGCAACTGGTACACGAACGTCTGTCCCGGCCCGCCGTAGCGCACCCGCAGATATTCCATCTCTTCCAACCGCCGCAGATGCACCCGCAGCTGCGTGTCGCCCCACTGGCTGTATTGCCGCACGCTGCGCCGCGTGAAACGGTATTCCGAAGATTCGATCTGCAAGCGTTCACATTCTTCCTTCACCATCTGCTCGATCACCCCGAGCAGGCGGCGCGTGTGGGGCGGCAGTTCGTCGAGCGAAGGCATGATGACCTGGCGCATGAGTTGCTTCGCCAGCGCCACGTCTTCGGCTGTGGCCTCGATGTATTCCAGCGTGTCGCCGCCGCGCGTGTCCCGCTTGATCTCCCGCTGGTGCTGATGCAGCAGTGCAATCGAGTCGATCAGCGTCAGCAGTTTCGCGTGATCGCGCCGCGTCCTGGTCATGTGGTCGGGAAAGGCCTCGTCCGCGTCTGGCTGGTTATTGGCGACGGCGATGGGCCGCAAGAGACGCTGCGCGTTGCGATGCAACTTCACGATGCGGGCGCGTTCCCGCCATGCCCAAAGTCCTTCCGTGGTGCGGGCCTCGCGCTGCTTGCGATGAATGGCCCGCGTCTGCTCCCGCTCTTCGTTCACCGTGAGCACAATCGAACGATTCAGCAACTCCTCATCGACCTGCTGCGCTGTGGTGGTGAGGAAGATCATCACCGGGCCTTCGACGGTGTATTCGTGCGTCACCTGCTTGCCGCTCACCGGGTCTTTGCCGGTCGACGCGATTTTCAACTTGCCCTCGCTCTGCAACAGTTTCAGAGCATAGGCCGCGCGTTGCGCGCCTTCTTCTTCCGACACCGCGAGGATTTTGTGCTTGAGATTTTTTTGTCCCATGTAGAACAACGCCTGCCCGGTCATCGCCGAGTAGCTTTCCCGGTGCTCTTCCGGCATGAAGTCGAGAACCGCTTCCATCAGCGAACTCTTTCCCGCCGAGGATGCCGACTGCACCACAATCGCCAGCGGCTTTTCCAGCAGCCGCGACACCGCGGCCAGATAACTGACTTTCTTGTTCGTCTCTTCACCCACCACGCCGCATTTCTCGAAGTCCTCCAGCACCCGCTTCAGCAGGCGCGGATCGCGCAACAGTTCCAGCGCGGCCGCCTGCTCCTCGGCGGTCATGATCGTTTCTTCTTCTGGTGTCAGCGTCTTTCGCAACGTCTCCCGCTGCAAGTCCCCGAGCGCGCCCCATAGTTGGCCGACTTCGCGCTGGATTGTCTCTTCCTTCGTCGCCAGCTCGTGCGCCGTTTGTTTGATGAAGGCTGCGCGGCGCGGAAAGCTCTCCATGTCGAACGTGTCGCCGTGATAGCACCACTCGCTGCGCACATTCGTGCCGGATACTTTCACGTTGATCTGCATCCGGCCCAGGCTGGTGCATTTCTCGAGATTGAGCACGCGGTACGTGCGCGGCCCGAAGGTCGCTACGATCTCCCCGTTGTCGATTTTGATCTGCGGCGCGGCGGGCGCGGCCAGCGGCATCGGGGGCTGCACGGTTTCTTCCTGCGGCACACTTTCCAAGGGCGCAGCTAAAGGAAAAACACTCTCCGCAGTCGAGGAAGTTGGAGACGGAGTTGGACTCTCGCTTGCTATTTTTTCTTTAGCTGCGCTTTTGGGTTTTTCTTCCGGCAGCGGCACGGCGGCGGATGGCATGGACGGCTCGTCTTGATTCTTCATCGGCTCTGACTTTCGCTCCTCCTCGGGCACCGGCGTCGCCGGCATTGTTGATTTCATCACCGCTGTAGCTGGCCGCTGGCCTTTGCCCAGCCATGCCGCGCTCGTCAAGTACATGCCCAGGAACTTCGCGGCGGGCTGGTTCTTCAGCGCAAACTCGTTGGCGTCCTGGCCGCGCGGAAACTGCACCCGGAAACACTCGATGCCCATGCTCATCAGCTCGTCCGCGTGTTTCGCCGCCGCTTTATCTCCCGCCTCGTCGCGGTCGTAAGCGATGTACACACGGCGCGTGCCGTGCTTCTGAAACGCCTCCCGGTGCGAGTCGTTGAAGCCGTTCACGCCGTAACTGGTCGTCACGTTGCGATAGCCCGCGCACCAGAACGTCAGCGCGTCGATCAGCGCCTCGCACAGGATGATGTCTTTGGAAGCGATCAACGCTTCTTCGTTCCACACTCCGCGCCGTGGCCCCGGCAGGTACAAGTGATATTCGGTTCCGGGCCGTAGACGGTCGTTGATCTTGCGTCCGTACATCTGCACCAGCTGCCCGCTCAGATCGAAGATCGGGATCACCAGCGATCCGACGAAGTGCTCATGCCCGGTTTTCTCCCGCAAGATGCCCAACTCCTCCAGCCGTCCGCGCTGGCGCAAGCCCTCGGCGCGGTTCTTGTCCTGCAGGTGGTAATTCAGCGAGCGATTGGAAAAGCCCAGCTTGAAGTGCTCGACCATCTCCGCCGATTGCAGGCCGCGCTTGACGAGATACTGCTGCGCTCCCGGTGACTGCTTCAGCGTGCGGTGGTAGTAATCGACCACGATGCCCAGCAACTTTTGATCGTCTACTGTCGTCTCGAACAATGGCGGCAGCTTTGGCACCGAGCTCTGCTTCGGCGGAGGCTCGGCTGCGCTGGCCGAGGAAGGCAGATAGTTCCGCTTGAGCAGTTCCACGGCGTGCGTAAAGCTGATGCCTTCGGCCCGCATCACCCAACTGATGACATCGCCGCCTTCGCCGCACGCGCCCTTGCAGTCCCAAACATTTTTCACCGGGTCGATGTTGAGGCTCGGGCGCGTGTCTTTGTGGAAGGGGCACAGCCCGATCAGTTCCTTGCCGCTGCGCCGTAGCTTGATGCCCCGCGCTTCCGCGAGATGCTGGATGGAGACTTCCCGCTTGATGCGCTCCTTCAACTCCGGGGGAACATACGGCATCGGCTCTCGGCTCCTTCCTCCCGTTTTTCCGGGTTCCTCGCAAAAACCTGTCAAGAGGATTCTGCGATTTTTTATGCGTCTCGAAAATACTAAATGTATTAGTATTGTGTCAATGAGTTTCAACGATACGCATACACTGCGCCCTATGGCGAAGAAAGCAGCGGTCAAGAAACCGCCCTTGGATTTCGGCGGGGAGACCCTCGGCCAGCGTCTGACTCGCCTTCGCAAGCAACGTGGGTTTACGCAAGTGGAACTGGCGGAGAAGGTCGGGATCACCCAGGTCCTGATTTCCGCCTATGAAACGGACCGGTGTTTTTTCTCTGTCGAGATGGCCGTGCGTTTTGCCTTGATGCTGGGAATCAGCTTGGATGAGTTGCTGCATCCCAAGGCCAAGAAGTTCTCCAGCAAGAAGCCCAGCCGCCGGGTGCTGCGTCGCCTGGAGCAGATCGAGAAGCTACCAGCTCGCCAACAAAACTACCTGCTGAGAACCATTGATGGATTTCTCAGAGGCGCGGGCGTCGCGGTCTAAAATAGCTGGAAGGAACCTATGGAAACCAATCTCACACAAGAACGCCAGCAGGCCCATGCGCTGCTCGATCAGTTGCCGAACGAGAAGCTCACCGCCGTAGTTCATCTCCTGCAGGCGATCAGCGATCCGCTGGCCCGCAGTCTCGCCAACGCTCCCCTTGAGGACGAACCGATCAGCGAGGAAGAGATGCGCGCCGTCGAAGCGTCCAGGGAATGGCTCAAGGATCACGAACCCATTTCCCACGAAGAAGTGCTCGCCGAGTTCGGGCTCACCCTCGAAGATTTCGAGCGCATGGGCCGCACCCCGCTTGACTCTCACAGCAAGGGCCAGTAACGATGGGGAAGAAGATCGCCTGGACCGACCCGGCCAAAGCCGACCTCCGCGCTATCGACCAACCCACCGCGCTCCGCATCCTGCATGTCGTGGCTCGTTATCTCGCCACCGGCGAAGGCGATGTCAAGCGTCTCCAGGACGTCGAGCCGCCAGAGTTCCGTCTCCGCGTCGGCGACTACCGCGTCCGCTTCCACGATCTCGGAGACTCCATCCTGGTCCTTGCCGTAAAACACCGCCGCGAAGCCTACCGCTAAGCTGCGAGCACACCCCGAACGAACCTCGAACGCCAGACCGGACAGACACCGGACAAGCCCGGATGCTCACCGGACGCGGCACGCTTTCCGGCAGTGCGCCTCTCGTTGCGCCGAAGGCGCAAGGGATGGTGTCTTCCCCCCAGATCACTTTCCCGGCTCCCATTTCTTTCTCACATTTTCTCGATGGCTGGAAGCAAACAGGGCGGAGAGGGAGGCGAGTCAAGGGCGCGCGTCTTTGTGCGTTCATCGAAGCGCAGCGCAGACCCTTGACTCGGCTCCCGCGCCCCGTACAATCCCCCAGCGGAAAAAGGGGAGATCGCTCGCTGGTGTTGCTGTTGCTGTTGCCGTTGCCTCTGCGGCCTCGAAACCATCCTCCGCCCAGACGCTTCGCCCCTCCGGCCACGGTTCCCCGATGGAAAGTGCCGACCCAGTAGAATCAACGTGTTTACGCGATTGTCGCCCACGGCGGCTTTTCCGTTTACGAATGTAAACGGGACGGACGCGGGAAAAATCTAAGTCGCTGCCACGCAACAAGTTTACGCACGTAAACGCCCGCGCCCCTTCCGGTATCCCTGCAGCTCCCGTTTGGGGGTGACGTGTCACCCTTACACCCGACGCCGAAGGCGGCGCGCTTTTGACCCTCCCGGATACCGCACAGCAACCCGCCCAACTGACCCCGCCAGCACCCCCGGAACACCCCTGCCGGACCCCAGCACCGTGCCTGAATCCCACACACCACCGGTCAGGATCGGGCGCGGATTTGACCCCCGGAGTCGGGCGGCTAAGCCTAGGCCACCCGCCCTACTGAACGGTCCTCAATGCGGCGGTCACCCCATACCAAACACTCATCTCGCTTGCTTCATTTGTGCGCGGTACGTCGTAGGTGACGAGAACGATGTCACCCGGCTCAAAGTTAGCTTCTCGCCCCCCGAAGCCGTGTTCATTGTATGCGGAACAGTGGCCAAAGCCGCACCAGTTCCCTCCATTGAGATCGAGTTTCTGCTCAATCTGAGCTCCTGCTGCAATCTCCTTAGGAGTTGGGATGTTTCTGGTGAAACGCTGGTTCGGATTCTGGAAAAAGACTTCAAGTTGTCCTTTTCTGATACGCAGAACACGCCACCTCGCTGCTCCCCAGCTATTCGATTCCTCCCAGAGCTTGATGGCTCGATTGGAGCCGTTGCTGACTGTTACCTTAATGCCCCCTGAAGGTGAGACTTCTGCGACTTTGACTTCGAGTCGATTCATTGCCTTATCCTGTGCCATCACGGAGCCTAAAAGAAGACTGGCCAAAATCAGAGCCGAGAATACTTTCATCCATGACCTCAAAAGTTGATGTTGATTGTCTTGCTCGTGTAGATGGTGTTGCCACCGTTGCAGACATCCACGACGATGAGTCGGAACCGCAGAATGTCGCCGGCAGGAAACCCGTCTGGTGTGTCATTGCCGCTGTATCCGTTACCGCTGTACCAGTCGAAGCCCGGCTGCAAATCAGAATAGGAGCCGCTTCTCCTGCCATACCGCTTGTTGTTCTGATCGCGATCTTCGTACCAGTTTTTTGGCTGGTCATTCGATGGAAATCCTTGATGGGGTGGCTGTTGCATGTTCCATGAGATGAGCTGCCTCACCTCACAGCACTTCGGATCGTGCGTGGAGTCGTTCTTAAATACTGCGTTCCAATGGAACGTTGTGCCGCCTGGAGCTGACCCATTCACGTCATACTCCGGTGCCTGATCGATTCCACAGCTCTTTTTGTCACATTGTTGCTGCAGGCCGAAAGCATCAGTGAATTTAGTCGGGCGATTGCCAACGTATCTGAAGAAATTAATTCCTCCATCGAACTGCAACGGGTCTTCACTCAAGAAACGGCCGCTTGACGGATCAAGATAGCGAGCTCGGTTGAAGAACAAACCAGTCTCGGAGTCAAACTCACGCCCAGTGTATTGGAACGGATTCGTGATCGAGCCGGTGGAGGCGGTCAGCTTTCCGAACGAGTCATACGTGTACGTGTTGGACTCCGCGCCCGCAGGGTTGCTCAGGGAAGTGACGGTACCCTGGGCATCTCCCTGGTAATAGCTGGTCGTGCCAGAGCGTACCTGGGAGAGCGGCTGGTCAAGTCCCCCGAACGTGTATCTGGAAAGAACATTCACCGCATTGTCCACTTCCTCGATGTCGTTCATTCTGTCGTAGAGGTAGTTCGTGGCGCCGAGCGGGCCGCTCTTCTGGATGCGCCTGCCGACGGGATCGTAGCGGAACGTCGTCGTACCCACGCCGGGATTCACGACCTGAGTCAGCCGGTTCTCGAAGTCCCACGTGAACGAGCGACCAGAAGCATCGGAGAGGGTGTTGCCGTTTGCGTC
>PKXU01000169.1 GCA_003132445.1 Acidobacteriaceae bacterium
GGCTGTATCCGTTGCGGCAGGGAATGAATAACATCGCAACTGGAGCAATGCGAGAAATGAACAGTGAGTCGTGATACGCACGGCTCACCATCGGAACAAAGTTAAAGCCGTGTTTGCGGCAAGACTGAGAAAGCGCTTCGATAATTTCGGGAGCGCAGTCTGCCGGCGCGTCAGCATTCAACAATTCACTGCGAATCGATACATCCCGCTCAGCTGAAGTCGCTTTGCTCGCATCCTCAATCGCTCGCATCACGCGATCGCGTCGTTGAATATCGGTGTCGCGAATATCCAGGCTCAGGCGTACGCGACTCGGAATACTGTTGACCGCGCCGGGGAACACCTCACAAATTCCTACCGTTGCGACGGTGTCAATCGCGCCGCTGGAACGAGCAGTACGCTCAACCGCCAGAATAAGCTCAGCAGCTGCGCATAGAGCATCGTGGCGATCGGGCATCAAAACGCCACCTGCATGTCCACCTGACCCCTCAATCAAAATGCGGAGACTCGCGGGTGCGGCGATTTTCGTAACGATCCCCAGAGGAATCTGCTGCCGCTCCAACAGTGGCCCCTGTTCAATATGCAGTTCGACGAACGCCTTGTAGTAGCCGCCAGGCAACTTGACCTTTCCGATGTTGCCTTGAAAACCGGCTGCGCGGCGAACCTGGTCGAGCGTAGCGTCATCCTTATCCGTTAATTGTCGCCCCGAGTCCGCGGAGAGAGTGCCCGATAGTAGTCTGCTCCCAATACACCCGATTCCAAAACGTGTGGGTTCCTCTGAAGTGAAAACAAGCAGCTCAATCGAGCGCTTCGGTCGAAATCCACTTTGCTGGAAGGCTCGAATTGCCGCCAAACCTCCCAGCACTCCCACGACCCCATCGTATTTCCCGGCATTCGGAATAGCATCGATATGCGATCCTGTGCCGACCGCCGGCGCGTCAGGATCAGAGCCGTTCCAGCGCGCAAAAGTATTTCCCACGGCATCCTCGCGCACAGTAAGTCCAGCCTCTTCGCACCGCGCTTTGACCCACGCGCGCGCTTTGAGATCGGTGGGCGTGAAAACAATTCGCGTCACGGCAGGGGCCTCGGCGTCAGAGAATGACGCCAAGGTCTCGATTTCAGACAGCAGTCGCTCTCGATCGACAAGGAGATTCATAGCTGCAGGCCTGCCAAAGGATGCCGGTTCCAATCTTTGTAGATGAGATATTTTGCCGGTACCTTCCCGATCGCTCCAAACCACTGCGGACACCACGGTGCCATCCAGATGAAGTCTCCCGCTGTGACCGGATACCACGCATCGCCAAGCCGGTAGATTCCGCCGCCTTCGAGCATAATGAGCCCGTGCTCCATCACATGCATTTCGACCATGCTTAACGCTGCGCCCGGCTGGTACATCATCGTATTTACTGCAAAATCAAAGCTCATTTCGTCTGGTAGCAAGCACTTGACTTGCAAGTCCGGATCATCCCCCAACGGGTGCGATGAAATCGCATCTTCGCTCGAAATGATCAAATGTGGAGCTTTCACTGAATCGAGCGCCCGATAACGTTTTTCAACGACGGCGACTCGGCTCACTATCTTAGCCGTTATTCGATGATGCAATCCTTCGGGAATGTAAGCGTAACCGCGCGAATTCAGTTCGCTCGATTTGCCGCCAGCTTCCAGTTCTAATTTTCCCTGGATCACAAAAACAAAGCGCTGCGCCTGCGCGCTGCCCAATTCTCCGCCAACTTCGAACTCTGCCGTATACTGCGTGAACCTCGCGCCTAGCGCAGGACTGACGTGCACAACCGCGGAGCAAGCCTTCATTCCCGGCAACGTCGTGCGTACGAAAGTGTCGGCAGTCAGCAATAAATGGTTCTCTTGTTGCGAACTTCGCGTATGGCCGAAATTATGCAAGGTTGATCCTTTTCAGAGATTCAGCCGAATTGGCCAGTTGATCGAGAAGATGCATGCCACACTCGATCGCCTTCTCAATGTCCTCGCGCGCGACCGACTCCGCAGGATCGTGGCTAATGCCGCCGGGCGATCGCAAGAAGATCATCGCGCTCGGAAACTTCTCCGCCAGAATCATCGCATCGTGACCTGCCCCGCTCACCATGCGATGTGGCTGACATCCCGTCTGCGCGATTGCCTTTTCGGTTTCTTCAATCAGGAATTGATCCATTGCGACCGCTGACTGATTTAACACGACCGTTTCCCGGACTGATAACCCACGACGCGCAGAAATTTGTTGGGCTTCACGAATTAGCTCTCTCAATACACTGGTGCGAATTTCATCAGAACTGTGACGGACGTCGAGCGTCAGCCGCGCCTCACCTGCGATCACGTTGCTCGCTCCCGGCTTCGCTTCAATTTTTCCCACCGTCGCTACCAGACCCGCGATCCTCTGCGCGACGCGTTCCACGGTGCCGATCCACTCGGCCGCGCCCGCTATCGCGTCACAGCGAAGATGCATCGGCGTTGTGCCGGCATGGTTGGCGCGCCCCACAAAGGTGAATTCCAATCTGCTCTGTCCTGCAATCGCATCGACCACGCCGAGAGGCAAATTCAGTCTTTCCAGAACTGGCCCTTGTTCGATATGAAACTCAAGGTAACCCAGCGTGTCTTTCTCCAACTGGGCCTGCGTGATCTCCTCAGGATTCAGCCCAAACTCCACGATCGCCTGCCGCACCGAGATGCCTCGCGTATCGCGAACGCCGAGGAGTTCGTCATCCAATCTGCCGACCAGCGCACGGCTACCAATGAACGGAGTGCCGAAGCGTACGCCTTCCTCTTCCGAAAAGCCAACCACCTCGATAGCAAAGGGAAGTCGCCGCCCATGCAACTCCTCCAACAATGCAATGGCAAGCACGACTCCGAGCACGCCGTCATAGGCCCCGGCGTTCGGAACAGTATCGAGGTGCGATCCAATTAGCAGACGTGGAGCATTTCGTTGCAGCGCGGCATAAAAGCCCCGCAGATTTCCCGCAGCATCGATTCGTGCCTCGAGTCCGAGCGGTTCGAGCCATCGTCCAATTTCTCGATGACACTCGCGCATAGGAGGCGACAAAAATGTTCGCCGCGTGCTACCGGCGTCTTCCGAAAATGATGCGAGCTTTCGGCACCGATTAAGAACTTCTTGCGCACGGGTTGTGATCACGAGTGTTTGCACTGATTCTTGATCCGCGGACGAGAGCCCGATCTACAACAATTCATGACTCTCGTATGATCTTCGCTGCCGCCCAGCCAAGAAGGACGAGAGCGACCAGAATCTCCCATCCGTACCTGTTCCCGTAGGTCGCGACCGGAAAGTGATTGCTGATCATCATAAAAACAACTGGAACCGCCATGAAAGTATTGTGTTTGGAACGCAACTTGGCCTGAGCGCTGAGTGATGTATTAAATTGTTCGCCGGCCGCAGCAGCCGCGATCATTTTGCGCTGGGTAGGAAGAATTCGAAACCAAACGTTGGCGACCATGATTGTTCCGAATAGGGCTCCCACGTGGATGTAGGCCGCTCGCCCACTGAACAGGTGGGTCAATCCCCAGGCCAGCAGGACAATTACCAGCAAAGAAAACGCCGCGAATACAGCTTCAGACCGTCCCAATGGCGAGCGGAGCGCGAAATCGTAGACGATCCATCCACCAATAAGTACGGCAAGTCCGATGGCGATTCCGCGTGCCTGGGAAATATCTGCAATATCGGGGTCGATCAGTCCGCTGCTCGCATAGTAGACCAGGAAAAGCAGAACCATTCCGCTGAGCCACGTCATCAACGCTTCCCAACGAAACCAATTGACTTGTTCTGGTCCGACTGTCAGCGATCTCTGACGGTTGACTGTATAAAAACCGCCGCTGTGGACCATCCATATAGATGAGCTTGTGCCTGCGTCGGCATTCTTAGCAAGCTTGTTAAATCGTCCATCCAACCAGGTGAAATAGTAAGTTTGGCCGACCCACATGATCGCCGCGAAAACGTGGAACCACCGCACCAGCAGGTTGAGCCATTCGCGGATCGATGATGTCACTTATATGCTCCGTGCTGCAAAGTTTTCCCGCTCAGGTTCCGCGATAGGTCGTATATCCGTTCGGACTTAACAGTAAAGGAATGTGCAAATGTGATTCGCCTTCTTTTACCTGGAACGTGACTTCCACCACTGGATACAGTGTTCCGATTTTCTGCAATTCGAAGTAACGCCCGCTGTCAAAAACCAGGCGATAAACTCCTGCGGAAACGTCATCGCCCTCCGGCAGCAACTGAGAACAGCGGCCGTCGTGATCGGTTTTCGCCGAAGCTAACAAATGCCATGCTCCGCCACGGCTCTGCTTTTCCAGACGTACTGGTAAATCCGCGGCAGGCTCGCCGCGCACCAAATCTAAAATGTGAGTTGAAATGCGTTTCATCCCTGCAGCCACTTCCTAAGGCGAATTTCCGTGATCTGTCGCTGTTGCTCGGTAGCTTCACGCAACTCGGTCTCTGCATCATTATTGAGACGATGTTGAAGAATACTCAAAATCTCGGTCGCGGATTTTCCCGTCGCGCACACAATAAAGATGCGATGGAAACGCCGCTCATATTCTCGATTTGCATCCGCTAGAGCTTTCTTCACGGAGAGACTGTCATCAGTAACACCTCTTTGCTCCTGCGCCGACCACGCCACAGACTGCGGGTAGGCTTGCGCTGCCTTCGATTCTCCGATACGCGGATGACTTTGAAACGCTTCCATCCAGTCTGGGGGTGCCAGACTGCGCCACACTTCATTCGAAGCAACTAAGAGCGAGTCTTCGTTTGAGATCGGCCTTCTTGCCGACATTTTCTGTGCCCAGGCCTTCGATCCGCAGCAGGGCAGAATCGCGCCAGTGGCTTTCTCGATCGGAAGACGATTCCATCGCTCAAGAACATTATTGTCGCTTGTGTCTTCTGCACCTGCTGGCTCATGCGACCGCCCTGGCCCGAGACGATTTAAAAATTCAACCACCAGATTGCCGGCCACGGTTGTGCGATACCGCGCGTTCGACCGAATATCGTCAATCGGACAAACCTCAGCCATGGCTGTTTTTCTTGCCAAGAGTAGCGACGCGGAATCGATCGACCGCCCAGTCAAGGCTTGTTCCGTCTCCCTTAGACGCAACGGGACAGGGGCAATACTTCCGAGAGCAATGCGAACATCTTCTACTATGCCGTTCGCTACCCAACCCAGAGCGGCGATGCATACTTTGGAAATTGCCTGCGCGTTGCGAGCCCCGACCTTGCGGCTATGGCTTATATAACTCGCGTAACGGCGAGGCAAACAAACTGTCTGTATAAGTTCGTCCGGCGCCAGAAGAGTTTTCTTATAGCCGGTGTGGAAGTTAACGTAAGGCAGCCTGCGCTCTCCCCGCGCCGACACCAGAATCAGTTCCGCTTCACACACCAGCAATGCAGGCAATGAATCAGCCGCTGGCGAGGCGTTCACGATGTTGCCGCCAATCGTTCCCCGATTTTGATTCGCAATTCCACCCGTCCAGCGGGCCGCAGACGCCAGGAGCGGAAACTCAGATGCAACAATCGGATGTTGGCGAAGATCAGTGTATGTGCATCCCGCACCAATTCGAAGCTCACCGTCCGTTACTTCAACGCGGCGCAGTTCGGGAAGATTCCAGATGCTGACCAGCCTTCGCGCCCGCAGATTTCCCGCCGCATATTGCACCATCACATCGGTGCCGCCGGCGATCGGAAGCCACGTTCCGGGTTCGCTGGCCATCAACGCAACCGTCGCATGCAGGCTGCCGGGCGCGATCATTTCATAATCGGAAGGATTCGCTCTCATGCGCTGTTCCTGCGGCGCGCCGCTTCCGCGACAGCGTCAATAATCTGGTTATATCCCGTGCAGCGGCATAGATTGCCGGAAAGACCTTCCCGGATCTCTTCCGTCGTGGGCTGAGGATTTCTATCGAGTAGCTGCACGGCTGCAAGAATCATTCCGGGAGTGCAGATGCCGCATTGCGCGCCGCCATAGTCAAGAAAAGTTTGCTGCAAAACGTGCATTGAATTCTCTGCCGCAAGGCCTTCGATGGTTTGAATGTTTGTATTCGCGGCCTGCAGAATCGGTATAAGGCAGCTATTCATGAGTACGCCGTTCATCAACACCGAGCACGAGCCGCACTCGCCTTCCCCACAGCCTTCTTTCGCTCCCGTTAATCCAAGTTTCAGTCGCAGCACGTCGAGCAGGCGTTCCATCGGATACGCACGCAACTTTTTCGGCTCGCCGTTAACGGTGAATGAAATTTCGATTTTGCCGTAGCCTGCGCGAGAATTGATCATCGTCTCCCAACTCTGGAAACGGCGCTATTTTCCTCCGAGGCTGCTGCGAGGCCATCCATAATATCTTCCGGAAGCAGAGGAATCGAATTGAAGGGAACGCCGACAGCATCTTCCACCGCATTCAGGATTGCGGGGGCGGGGCCGTCCATGGGAAGCTCACCAATGCCTTTGGCGCCGTATGCACCGTGGAAATTCCCTAGTTCTTCAAAGAACACTCGAATGGGCGGCAGATCGCTCGAAGTCGGCATGATGTAATTCGTCATCTGGCCGTTCTGCATGCGTCCATTCTGCCAAACTACTTTTTCGTAAAGGCTGAACCCAATGCCCTGCGCGATACCGCCAATGATTTGTCCCTTCGCCAGAAGCGGGTGCAGCACCTTACCGACTTCCTGCAGCGCGACGAAATCCTTAACCGCCACGCTGTAGGTCGTAAGATCAACTTCGACTTCCGCAATGTAGACAGCCCAGGCAAATGCAGCGTAGGCTTCGCCTCGATATTTTTCATCGTCCCAGAAAATGTCGCTGGGCGGATCATAGCGCGACCAGCAACGGAATGGGCTGTGGGTTGAAACATACTGCTTGCAAGCTGCTCGAAAGTCGTCCGCAGAGTAGCCCTCCTGCAGCAGCTTAGAGAAAATAAGAGTCTGTGCCACTCCCAGCGCGGCAGATTGCACTAATTTGCCGACGACCATGGCCGTGCGGGATGCGACCGTGGGTCCGCTGTTGGGAACCTCCAGTGTGTCCGGTTGGGCCATGGTGACGCTCTCATAGGGAAGACCGAGAGCCTCAGCCGCGATCTGGCTGAGCACGGTGTTCGTTCCCTGACCAAACTCGGTGCTCGAGACCAGCACACGAACACTGCCATCCGCGCAGCCTTCCACTCCGACCACAGAACTCAAATAGCGCTCGCCCGATCCCGTGAAGCCGGCCCCGTGCAGAAACGCGGCAATACCGATGCCTTTTCTCGAAGAGCCTAGTTGATTTTTACTTGCAAACTGCTTCTTCTTGGCCGTGTAATCGGAAACTTCCAGCGCACGATCGAGTAACTTTCCCAGATCAATCGCTTCGCGCACCACCTGTTCAGTAGTTGTGGTCTGCCCCGGCTGCAGAAAATTGCGCTTCCGAATCTCCACCGGTGAAAGACCCACGGTACGCGCGATTCGATCCATGTGCCGTTCCATGGCAAACAGACTTTGCGGCGCTCCAAAACCTCGAAACGCTCCATGCGGCGGCGCGTTTGTAGCAACTGCCTTGGCGCGTATTTGAACGTTTGGCCAGTAGTAGGGGCCGCCCGCGTGAATGGCGCCGCGGGAAAGAACTACGGAGGACAATGTAAGATATGCTCCGCCGTCGATCGTAAAATCGATCTCGCCGCCCAGAATTTTTCCCTCCCTGCTTACTGCGGTGCGATGGCGGGTGCGGGAAGGGTGGCGCTTCGTGGTCGCGGCCATATCTTCCATCCGGTCGTAAATAATCTTCACTGGTCTTCTGGCCTTCATTGCCAGAAGCGAAGTATGGGCGGCAATCATTGACGGATATTCTTCTTTGCCTCCGAATGCGCCGCCAGTTTCCATCTGCACGACTCGAACTTTTTCCGCAGGCAAATTGGCCAGAGCCATGAGTGCCTTGTGAACGTAATACGGGCATTGCAAAGATCCCCACACCGTGATCCCTGTCGATTCGTCAAATGCCGCGATCATCCCGTTCGGTTCGATGTAGAGCTGCTCCTGTGCGCCTGTCGAATATTCACCTTCCACGATGTAGGCGGCTTTTTTCCAGATACCCTCGACGTCGCCTTTTTGGATTCGATACGTTTTGAAAATATTGTCGTCGCCCCATATCACCTCGGTGCAACGCTCGCTTTCTTCAATCGTGAAGATGGCGGGCCAGGGGGGTTCGTATTCAATCGACACCGCCTTTACCGCTTGAGGCAGAAGATGGCGGTCTGGATGTGCCAACAATAAGATCGGTTCCTCGGGATGATTCACGAACTCACTTGCCAGGCAGGGCTGGTCGTCGCCGATGAGTGCAATGCAATTCTTTCCCGGTATATCTTTCGCGGAAACGATCACAAATTCGTCCCATGGGATGCTGTCCGCGAAGCTGATGTTCTTGATGCGGCCGCGCGGAATCTGGCTGCGAACTGTCGCCCCGAAAAGCATGTCGGGCAGAACCATATCGTCCACGTACTGCGACCTTCCGGTTACCTTGTCGCGCCCTTCCTTGCGCGGAACCGAATTCCCGATGATGCGCTCGGTAGTCATTGTGCTTTTGAAATCTTCCCTCACATGCCCAAGCGGGCTTGACGCCCGCGGATGGCATAGTGCGGATGGCATAGTGTATGACAGAAAGATTCACAATGCAGAGGCAAGTATTGGCAAGGAAGATAAAAAAAGGTTATGCCTTGGATCGATGGTATGCATTCGAGGTGTACTCGCGCCCCGCGGGCTCGCCTGGGAATTCTCCATTTAAGAACACGGGATTGCCACGCAGATAAGTTGCCTCCACCACTCCGCGCAACGTTTCTCCGACGTAGGGCGAGACCGGATGTCGGTAATGCAATTCTTCTTCCCGCACAGTTAATTTTCGTTCGGGGTCAAATACGACGAAGTCCGCATTGCATCCGGCGGCGATGCGACCTTTTCGAGCGTCGCAACCGGCGAGCCGAGCTGGAGTCGCGGACATCCACCGCGCCAGATCGAGCAATGAGAATCCTCGCTCGCTGGCTTCAGTCCACATCACAGGCAGCGCGACAGAAAGACTCGCAATCCCACCCCAGGCGGCCTGAAAATTTCCCTGGGAAAGCAGCTTCATCGCTGGCGGACAGGGCGAATGGTCGGTCACCACCATATCGATAATTCTATCTCTCAGCCCCTCCCACAATTTGTCGCAATTCTCGCGGCTGCGAATTGGCGGTGCACATTTATTCAGCGTAGCTCGATCGGAAATTTTCTCCGCGAAAAGATGCAGGTAATGTGGACAAGTTTCCACGGTCACTGCCAGCCCTTCGGCGCGGGCCGCTCGAAGTGCCGGAAGTGCGCGACTGGTCGAAAGATGGACGATGTGCAAGTGAAAGCCGTATTCGCGACACAACGAAATCATCAGCTCAATCGCGTCCATCTCCGCCTCGTCGGGACGCGATTGCAGGTAGGTTTCGTAGCGGCTCCAATCCGCACCGGCTAATGCGCTAGTAGCGCGATCGATTGCATCCGGAAGTTCCGCGTGCACTAACAGAGGCAGCCCTGTCCGCGCAACGTGAGGTAATGCCAATCGCAATTGCTTCTCCGTCACCACAGTGAAACCATCGATGCCGGGACTAATCAGAAAGCACTTGAATCCGGGCACTCCTGCGGCGGCGAGCGCTTCAATGTCATTCTGATTGTCATGCACCACGCCGCCCCACGCTGCCCAGTCCACGCGGCACCGGTTTTGCGCGGCCGCGCGCTTGGACGCAAGCGCAGCAGCCGAGGTTGTGGCAGGAAGACAGTTCAAAGGCATATCAACCAGCATGGTATAGCCGCCAGCTGCTGCGGCTCGCGTAGCTGTCTCGAAACCTTCCCACTCGGAGCGCCCAGGATCGTTGATGTGAACATGCGAATCGACGAGGCCCGGAAGAATCGCAGCATTGCCGAAGTCAGTAATTTTGTAACTATCGGGTACCTCATCGGGAGAAACCACTGCCTTGATTCGTTCGCCTTCTACCAGAATGGCCCCCGGACGAATTCCCTCTGGAGTGACCACCCGTTGAGCGCGAAAGGCTTGCCGATTCAAAACTCAAGCTCCTTAAGATTGGCGGTTACAAAGAAATGTGCGCTGAAACAACATGCGCACTTGGGCGCGCATGAAACAGCATTTTACGAGATTCTGCATCCCGGCTTATACTCGCTTCCGAGCGAAGCGGCCGCGAGAGTATGTCCATGTTGACTGATTGTGGGTCGCCAATTCCGTATAGATAAGTTCAACCAATAGAGCGAACACATGGACAATTCTTTCATGGCTCGGGCCATCCAACTGTCAATCGAAAATGTTAATTCAGGGTGCGGCGGTCCCTTCGGCGCGGTCGTTGTAAAAGACGGCGCTGTCATCGGCGAGGCTGCCAATCAAGTCACGTCGACCAACGATCCCACCGCGCACGCGGAGGTGCTGGCCATCCGTGCCGCCTGCCAAAAACTTGGCTCTTTCGATTTAGAGGGCTGCGAGATCTACACTTCGTGTGAACCCTGTCCCATGTGTCTTGGGGCCATCTATTGGGCTCGCCTCGCGCGCATCTACTTCGCGAATCTCGATGCGGACGCTTCCAAAATTGGGTTTGACGATTCTTTGATCTATCGTGAGATCGCCCAACCGCATTCGAAGCGCAAAATTCCGATGGTTCAGATGATGCGTGAAGAAGCGCTGACGGCGTTTCGCGCTTGGGAAAATAAGCCTAACAAAATCGAATACTAAATTGTGGCCATCAGTCGGGCCTGGCGTCCAGCGATCGTTTTTTCAAATCACGTTCTCATCGCTGGGCGATTTTGTTAACGCAGCCTCAGCTCACCGTAGTGATTGAAATTCGACAGCTTCAGCTCGTCGTTCCCCGGCAGATAGAAGCCGAACTTGCCAGCGGCCACGCTGCCGCCCGATGGCGTCCAGGAGTCCAGCGGAGCCCACCCGTTTCCTTGCTGGATCTGGTGCACGATTCGGGTCGTTGTAATCACGATCTGAAAGGTCCGTGCTTTTTTCTTGTCGGTTTTGATCGCTAGCCGAGCTTCTTCTGTTTTATTTCCGTCGCGCACTAAGGTGCGAGAGAAAAAATTATCGTCCATCTGGAATAATTCATAGTTCCGGTCGTCGGTGTAATTGAATATCCACTGAAGAACCTTCCCTTTGTCTAGGATTGCGCTGAATTGAAACGTTCCTAGGGTGGAAGGAACGTTGTTCAAGACGAAGCCTCCACCGCGATGCACAAACCAGCCTTGATTGGCCTTCCAGCCCGAGGGATCGGCGAAATCCTGCATTCCGCTGGGAGCGAGAGAAAGAGGGCCAATCGTATGTTCACCGGCAACCACTTCCAGAAGTGCCGAGCGCGGAAAATTTCCCACGCGAGCTGTGAGCAGATAGCTGCCTGGAGCCACGACCACTGGCGTGCCATTGCTGACACTAATCGAAGATTCGCCATCTTTTACTAGGGTTACAACAGCATCTGCCGGCGAGAATAGAATCTTCAGTTGGCCCATTGCCGCTTCCATGGCCACGTCCGCGGCATTGAGCGAAACGGCTGAACCAGCCGCGAAACGCTTGTGCAGTATCTTCGGGTTGAAGCGATCCCGGCGCAGTTCTATCGCATGGTCACCAGGATTGACGGTCGTATAGCGAAATTTGGCGTCCCCTTGCAGCGTTCCCAGAACCACTCCATCCAGAAGGACTGAGGTTCCAGCGGCTCCGCCATCAATGACGAGGGAAGCGGCATGCACGACTGGTGTGAGCACGAAATTAACCCGAGCGAGATCGCCCTTGCGAATGCCAGCTTGCTGTTCCGCTGTAGTTTGGAATCCGTTCTTTGCTACGCGAACCGAATAGTTTTTGGGCGCCAGGTTAGAAATTCTCATCTGCCCGCCCTTAGTCGTTCCTTTTTGCAGCTGATTGTTCAGGTAAACCTGTACTCCATCCTCACCTGTGGTCACGAGAAGAGTTCCAATGTCCTGATCGGATACCAGGTACGTCGTAAGCGCGGGAGCGGTCCCTATATCAGCGGCCACAGTATGACGATCACTCCCGTGGGTCAAGGTCAGTTGGTGTTGACCGGCCTGAACATTGGGAATATCGATTCCATCCTCGCCAATCTCCGTATCGGGCTGGTTATCAATAGATACTTTGGCATGCGGCTCGCTGTAGTACACATGCAGGTGATTTGCCCCGTTGCTTATTACGACAGCGTGCACGCCCTTGGCGCTGGGCGGACCACTGACTGTCGGTACAGCCCCGCCGTCCGCGGTGAAGGTAAAGGTAGCTTCTGCCTTCGATCCGGAAAATTTCAGTGTATGCAGCCCCGGAGCGAGATCGTTCGTCGTCCACTGCCCGCCATCGAGATCAACGGCCGGTTGATCGTCAAGCGAAACCGTGCCCGCACCCATGTCGGCCATCAGCTTTACTACAGGCAGCACGGGTTGCAAAGTCATCTCTAAGAGATCGGTCGCACCTGCGCACGCTTCAAACGGCCGGTTCACGGCCTGGTATCCATCCAACTGCGCATCGATCTGATAGGAACCGAATGGCAAGTTCACGTCGAGATCAGAAACACCGCGAACTTCGTTATTAATCCGAATGGTCGCGCCCGGCGGAGAAGTGTGGATGTGAACTGGCAATGAAGCCACGACAGGCGGTAATGGCCGATGCCGAATCACCTTCACCAGCACTAATGCTGTGACCGCTAACAGCAGCAAAACCCCGCCCGCGACCGCAACTATTCTCTTGTTTTTGTTATTTAGGGTGTTCGGGAGAGTACGCACGCGAATTAAGAGCGGCGCCATGCTCGGCAACGAGGCCCATCGCGCCTCGACCGAACTACGGAGATTCGAAAGAAAGGGGGACGGGGCCGCATGTGGGCGAGCAGTTTTGCTCGGCGGGGGCAACGGCGCGGCTTCCGACTCGACTTCCAGCGCCTGAAGCGATCGTCCGGACGGCTTTTTCAGATTAGGAGAAAGCTGAGGCCGCGGCTCGGGCTTTCTGGCTACGGCGCCAGGAGAGAAGAGCAGAGTCGCACTGGGCACACTCTGTGAAACGCCGCTTACTGAACTCGGGGATTTTGGCTGACTGGTGACCGGAGGCTTTGCAAGCTGCTCAATACTGTTCAGCAGTGATCGAAATTCCGCATCCTCGGTGTAGCCTGCGGCTAGAAGTTTCGCTCGTTCGCCGTAGGAACGCAGAGCTGAGATGTCGGTAACCTTTTCAGCTTCTCGCTTCAAGCTTCGCAAATCATCGAGAGCACGCCAACGCGACTTTACACGTTCGGCCTCGGCCATTTCGCTTTGCAGGTTCTCCCGCGTCTGGAGCAACCGCTTCTCATTTGGATAGGTTGCGAGAGCTTGTTCGATTTGCGCAAGCGCGCCCGCAAAGTCTCCTGCTGATCGGAGCCGGCGTGCTTGCGAAAAACATTCATTCACCAGATGATCGCGCTTCCGATCGAGAATGACGGTTTGCAGATTCCTGGCCAATGGATGTCCAGGATTCAGCTCGAATGCCTGCTGAAGCAGATCTTCCGCAGCCTGCCAATCATTCTCCACAAACTGCTGCGCTCGTTCGATCAACGTATTGAATAGAACGCTGCGGGGGACTGGATTGTTTTCGTCAATCTCACACGCCTTGCGAAGACGTTGAACGCCTTCGGGGAATTGACCTTGTGCGTATAACCCCTGCCCTTCAGTAATCAGCCCTTGCACTTCCGTGGCTTGTTGCAGACTCGTCTCCGCAACTCTTTTAAGTTCGGCCAATTCGGCGTCGTTGGGAAATTCCGGTTCCGCTTGCTGCAACAACTCCAAAGCTCGCGCGTAAGAAGCGGATTTCAGGCAGGCTTCGATCTGCTCCGCAAAACGAGCTTTGGCCTCGATTCGCGATTGATTCTCGCGCCGTTTTTCCAGGCGTTCGATCTCAAAACTCAACCCGGGATAGCGGTTGTAAATCGTGCGCAGAATTTCCCAATCGCCGAGCGCGTCGCCAAATTGTCCTTGCTCTTCGTGGAAGTGAGCGCGGGCAACGATGGAGTTCACCAGATCGCGCTTGTCCTCCACCAGGCGGAGCGCGCCCTGGAAGTGAGTCTCCTCTGGATAAGTTTTGAGCGCCTCTTTCAAAATGCCAACCCGCGTATCGAGATCGGGTTCGCCCTCGACCTTCCGATCCACTGTCGCGATGAAAGCCGAGAGTTCTTGTCTTTTCTGTTCCTCAAGATCGAATTTCAGCGCCTGAAAAAGCGCGTTGTTGGGGTACTTGCCCATCCATGTGTCGCAGAGCTGCAACGCGGCACCCAGGTTCCCCTCGGCGCGATGCTTGCACATTTCCGCATAGGCGTTGTTCAGAGCATCGTGTTCCGAGCGAACCTGATCGTAAAGATTCTGATAGCTCGTTCGTTCCGGGCTGGAAGAATCCGGCGCTCGCCGGTCCAGTTCCAGCACCAGCGCCAGCTTGGTCAAAGCCTGACTGATTTCTCCCTGCTGCCAGGCGTCCATAGCGGCATGGTGCAGCTGCTTTTTTTCCTGGCGCAGCCGGTTATATTCCTGTTCTTGCCGGTCGACTTCACCCAGCAACTGCATGGCGCGCGCTTCCGTCGGCTTCAACTGGAGCACATTCTGCAAGCCTTCGCGAGCGTGAAGATAAGCGTGGTTGTCGATGTGCTGCTGCGCCAGGCGATACCAGTTCTCGATCTGGCGCTCGCTGCGCCGGCTTTCGATCTTGCTCTTCAAGCCCATCGCAGCGGCGTTCCCCGGCTCCAACTGCAGAATCTCTTGAATTTTCTGCAACGCCAACGGGTCTTCATCTTCCTCGAAGCGTGCTTTGGCGCTGCTCAGCAATTGGGCAACAGTTTTCTGCCGCACGGCGCGGTCAAGTTGCCGCCGCAGCATCGCGATGGAAGTGTCGATGTGGCCTTCCGCTTCCAATCCCGACAGAAGCTCTCCAGCATACTGATGATCGCCCTCTTCCAGCGCCTTCGTGGCGCGTTCCAGCCGCGGTCGGAGTTGGGAAGCGTCGAAAAACTCGATCGGCTCATTGCGCAGCGCCTTGTTTAGACTTTCGCCGAAGTCGCGCGCGTTGGCGAAGCGGTGCCACTGCTGCTTCGCCATTCCTTTATGGATCACGCGACTGATTAATTCATTCACTTCCGCATTCAGTTCCGAGGCAGGAGGCGGAATCTGATTTCGAATAGCATCGACGATCTCTTCCTCATTGGCACGGCGAAAAGGATGTCTTCCGGTCAGCGCCTCGTAGCAAACCACGCTGACAGAAAACAGATCAGACAGTCCGGACAAAGGCTTGCCTTCGATCTGCTCCGGCGACATATACAGTAAAGTGCCCTTTAAGCCCACGGTGGTGTGCACATTGGTCATGTGGGCGACGCCGAAATCGATAATCTTTACCGAGTCATCTTCCATCACGAAAATATTGCTCGGCTTCAGGTCACGGTGCACAAGGCCGCGCTCGTGCGCCGCCTGCAATCCCCGGCACACTTGCGACATTATTCCGGTCGTGCGTTGCGTGGTCAGGCGATGACGCGCTGTGCGAATCAAAGTGTCGAGAGTGGTGCCCGGCAACAAGGGCATGACAAAGTAAGGCTTCTTTTGGCCGTTTTCGTCAAACTCTCCAATGTCGAAGATCTCGACGATATTTAGGATGGCTCATCGACGCTAGAACGTCGGATTCTTTGTAGAACAGTTGAAGGGAGTTGGACTCGGGAGCGTCGCGCAAGGTCTTGAGCGCGACATCGCGGCGAATTACCGTGTCGAACGCGCGATAGACCAGGCCCATACCGCCCTGGCCCAACACATCCTTGACATCGTAACGGCCCGCTAATTTCTGCGGCAGAACATGGGCTACCATCATTACCCCTTCGCAAAGGCAGGAGTTCTAAACGAAGCTGTGGGGGGATGTGCCGTACTGCGGTGCTGAGGCTACCGGGGAGTCTTCAAGGCCAGTATTCCGCGGAACAGACACGGTCGCCAATCTTACCCTAGAAACCTCGTGTTTGAACCGTAAAATAATCCCTTTAAAATCATAAGGATATAAACTGATTGCTGGCGGTTGAGATGAGAAGTTCTACATCTTTAACTCGCATGCAAGCCGTAGGAAACTTTGCCCGGAGTCACCGAGGAGAGGGAGAGAAATTCTTCACTATTGTTCCGACCATAAACGGAAGCCGCCGAGAAATGCATTCGCGTTCGAGCCCAAAAGCGTTTGCGGCGGGAGCTTTTTGATTTTCTTCGCATTCCCGCCTCCCAACACGACGTAGTCAGCGCTCATGGCCACCTGAAGTTCTCTCACGATGTGATTCACGTGCTTCCGCCATTTCTTTTTCCCGGAGTGCTTTAGACCTCGCAGCCCCAGGTAATCTTCATACGTTTTTTCCTTTTTGTAAGGAAGATGAGCCAGTTCCATGGGTTCAACAATGCCGTCTACGATCATCGCCGAACCCAGCCCGGTACCCAGTCCGAGAAAAAGCATTCGCCCGCCCTTATACGAACCGAGGGCTTGCATGGCAGCGTCATTGATGAGTTTTACAGGACAACCTAACGCTTTTTCGTAATCGAAGCCCCCCCAACCTTTGCCCAGATTGTAGGGTTCGCGGAGCGGCTTGCCGTGGACGACAGGTGCCGGATAACCAATCGCAGCGACGTCATACGACCAATCTTTTGCAGCCGTGCTTGCCCACCTGCACATCTTTCGGGCTGTCATCTTGCACCCCGAAGCGACCTTCCTCAGTATCTTTTCGCCGCTGGCCAGAATTTTTACATGAGTTCCGCCAACATCAATAACAAGAACTTTATGATTCATTCACCCCTCCGGACTTGAAAGTTTCACGCTCGCGGTCTTCGCCGTTGATTCCATGATACGTCGCAGCCAGCCCACGTCCGTAGCCGTTCCGAGGTTAAGTGGTGTCTAAACAGTAGGGGGAGCAGTTTATAATTTGCCCATCCCAAACGTCAGTTCGATCTCGGTGAGCCGCGTCTTAACTGTCGCGCACATCTGTCGCAATGTGCTGCCGCTCTATCGCGCGTTGCTTCTATTGCTAGCCTTCGCCGTCACGGCAGCGGCGGCAGACTGGAACGAACCAGAGCAGCAGCTTGCGCGGAAAATCATTGCGGTTACCGGACCTGGCGCCGTGGCCCTCACGGTAAACAACCGTTCCTCCCTCGGTAAACGCGATAACGAAGTGATTCAAAACGGACTGCGCATCGAACTCGAGGCCCTCGGCATCCGCTTCGTGACCGCGGAGCAGGCTGCGGCGACAGTTGCTATTTCTCTCTCCGAAAATTCGACATCCTATGTCTGGGTGGCGCAGGTTCGCCAAGGCACAGGCGAGCCGGTTGTCGTGATGGTCTCTACTCCGCGGCCGCCGGGCGCAGCGGTCGCGCATGAATCCGTTCCGCTTACCCTGCGCAAGATCTTATTGTGGACGCAAGGGGATCGCATTCTCGATGTTGCCGCATTCGACGACAATGCGATGCCAACTCACATTGCGGTCTTAGACGCAGAAAAAGTTGCGTTCTACCGCTCGCAATCGGGAAATTGGCAGCAGGAACAAACATTGGGAATCATTCACGCACACCCCTGGCCGCGAGACTTGCGGGGAAAATTGATTCTCGGCAAAGATCATCTACTACTGAGTGTTTATTTGCCAGGAGTAGTCTGTCGAAGCCTCACAGCGGCAGCACTGAACTGCCGCGATACTGACGATCCCTGGCCTCTCGTACCCGCAGCATCAATTGGCGGAACTGGCACCGCTTTTCAACTCTCCTCTTCGACGGCAATTCCAACTGTGGGAGCTTTCTACGCTCCCACGCGAAACTTCTTTACCGGTGTCTTAACGCCCGGCATAGGTAAGTTCACGGCGGTTTCCAAGTTTTATTCGGCTGCGTTTCTGCCGCGCGATAAATATGTCTTATGGCTTTTCGCCGCGACGGATGGTTCCTTGCACATGGTCGATGGCGTCAGCGACCAGGTCGCCAGGCTTGACTGGGGAAGCGACATCACAAGCGTGAGTACTTCTTGTGGCGCAGGTCGGCAGGTGCTGGCGACCGGTCCCACCGCGAATTCGGAGGAAATAACCGGGGATGCAGTGCGCGCGTACGAATTTCCAGATCGCGACCCCATCGCGGTGAGTCCCGCGCTCGATTTTCCCGGCGCGATCACGGCCCTGTGGACTGAAGAAAAAGGCGACACGGCCATCGCAGTAGCGAAGAATCGAGAGACAGGAAACTATGAGGCATATCGAGTGGCGGCGGCTTGTAATCCGTAACTTGATTGTTGTGATTATGGTTGCCGCGGCACAGGTGGCGAGCGCCGAGACGCGGCCGCAGTACGGAGGCGTGCTGCACATTGCGATGCGCGCAGCGCCTGCGTCGCTCGATCCGGCGGACGGATTGCTCGACAATGCCGCTCCCGATTCTTTCGGTCGACGCAGTTTGGCTATGCTCATGTTTGACACGCTCGTGACCACCGACGAAAACGGGCGTGTCCAGGCTTCACTCGCCACGACGTGGCGAGTGTTGCCCGGAAGTCAGCATTGGCAGATACAAATTCGTCGCGGAGTAACTTTCCACGACGGCACACCGCTTACAGCTGAAGCGGTTGCGGCATCTCTTCACGCCGCCAATCCGTCATGGAATGTCTCTGCGGATGGCGATTCGGTAACAATTGAATGGGACAATTCCAGCCCCGATCTATTGCAGGAGCTGGCTTTGCCGCGAAACGCAATTGCGAGGCGGACTTCTGGCAGCAACCCAAGCGGAACTGGCCCATTTCACATTGTCGACTGGCAACCCGGAAAGAAGTTGGCGTTAGCAGCGAATGAAGACTGCTGGCGCGGGCGTCCATTTTTAGACCCCATCGAAATTGAAATGGGAAAAACTTTTCACGATCAGATCACTGAACTGGAATTGGGCAACGCGGATCTCGTGGAAGTAGCTCCTGATCAGGCGCACCGCGCTCAGCAGAAAGGACGCAGCCTGGCAAGTTCGATGCCGGTTGAACTGTTAGCCCTGTTTTTCTCGCGCGATGCGGCCTCTCCAGAAGAGAAAGTTCTTCGCCAGGCATTAGCACTGAGTGTGGAGCGCCGCTCCATCCGGAGAGTATTGTTGCAAGGAGTGGGACAACCTGCGGCCAGCATTCTTCCGGATTGGATGAGTGGATACGCATTCGTCTTCTCAACCGACGCTGACTTGCCCAGGGCTCGTCAAGCGCTCGCGCAGGTTCACCGCGTCCCAACCTGGACTCTCGCGTACGATGCTACCAACCCACTGGCGCGTTTGCTGGCTGAGCGCATCTCTCTGAATGCTAAAGATGCCGGACTGGCGCTGCAACCAACGGCATCGACTACTGCTGATTTGCGCTTGATGCAAGTTCCGCTAGTATCGCCTGATCCTTGGATTGCGCTGGGAAATGTGGCCGCCCTGGCGGGGTTGCCCATAGGCAAAAGCCAGGGAACCGTGGAAGACCTCTATTCGTCAGAACTGGCGCTATTGGCAACACAGCGCGTCATCCCGTTGTTTCATTTGCCAGTATCGTACTCCGCGGCAACCACAGTTAAGAATTGGACGCTGCGGGCCGACGGAACCTGGACTGTCGCCGACGCATGGCTAGAGAATGCAAAACAATAATTTGCAGCACTATCGAGAAATCTGATCGAGCATGATACCAAACCCTATCCCCAAGATGATCGACGCAGCACGACCGAGAAGATGACCGGGCAAGAAAATGACTGGCAAGAATAGTGCTCGGCAAAAGCGATTGGCTAAAGAGCGATCGGCAACAAAACGATTGGCGAGAAAATGATCAGCAAGAAAACAATCGGCAGCGACCATTAGTTAAGCCATGACCTTCCGTCGCAAACTTTTGGCTGTTTTCGCGCTGACGGTCTTCCTATCAGTCGGAGCCGTCGCCTGGCTCGTTCTGGCATTAACCCGCAATGCATTCGAGCGCTCTGAAGACCAGCGAACCGCTGCGCTGGTCACACAGTTTCAACAGGAATTCGCGCGCCGGGGAGAAGATGTAGCTCGACGCGTCGAGACCATCGCTGCTTCCGATCCAGTCAATCGAATGGCAGCCGCGCTCAACGGCTCGCCGTCCGACTCCGCGGAGTATTTTGAACTTGCGAAATCGATGGCTGAAAGTCATCAACTCGACTTTCTCGAATTTCTCGATGAGCATGGCGCCATCATCTCCTCAGCCGAGTGGCCCACCAAGTTTGGCTATGCCGACAATACCTTCGAAAGTCTTTCCGCGTCGAGCGGGCAGAACGCTTTTCTGAGGCGCGAAGAATTGCAAGATTCTACCGCCTTGGGACTGTTTGCCGTGCGAAGCAATGCCACCAGCGAGCATCCCGTGTATGTGGTCGGAGGCAGGCGTCTCGACAATAATTTTCTTTCCGCACTGGAGCTTCCAGCAGACATGCGCGTCCAGCTTTATCAGAATTCCAGCCAGCATTTTTCTCCTGACGCGCTTCTTGACCCATCTGCGCCGAGTTCTAGGGCTCGCCCCGCGGAAAAGCTTGTCCCTCTCATCGATTCGGTACTGCGCCGCAATCAGGAAACGACCGAGGTTATCAACTGGTCCTCCGATGAGGCCGATGAAGAAGTGTTTCACGCGATACCGCTGCGAGGCTCAGGAAAGGGAAGTCCCTTGCTGGCGATTCTTCTCGTCGGAAATTCCCGGCGCTCCTATGTCGAATTGAAACGCCGCATTCGTGCGTCGGCGTTCCTGGCCGGCGCTGGCGGTATTATTCTGGCAATTTTGTTCAGCAGTTGGGCGGCTGCCAGGGTTACGCGTCCTATGGAGCAACTCGCTCGCGCGGCCCAGGACGTCACCGCGGGTCATTGGGACACGAACGTAGAAGTTCATGGCAAAGACGAAGTTGCGCAACTGGCCGAGTCTTTCAATCGTATGACGGCTGAATTGTTGGCCCAAAAGGAGCGTCTGCTGCAAACGGAGCGGGTCGCAGCGTGGCGTGAACTCGCGCGCCGCCTGGCGCACGAGCTGAAAAATCCACTGTTTCCTCTTCAACTCACAGTTGAGAACCTGCTCCGTGCGCGAGAGCAGGGCCCGGAACAATTCGACGAGGTTTTCCGCGAGAGTTCTACCACTCTGCTGGCGGAGATCTCGAACCTTAAGACCATCATCGGCCGCTTTAGTGACTTTTCGAAGATGCCGCCTCCGCAGCTGCAACCTGTGCAGGGAAACGAGATTGTGCGCGGAGTGGTGAAACTGTTCCAGCCGCAACTGCAAGCACCGGGACATGTGCCGATTACTTGCAAGCTCGAGTTGGATGAAAAGCTCGGAACCATCGCTGCCGATCCCGATCTATTGCACCGGGCGCTTTCAAATCTTGTGCTCAATGCCATGGATGCCATGCCCGACGGCGGTATCCTCACGCTGCGAACGAGGCGCGACAACGGAAAGGTAATGATTGAAGTCGGCGACACCGGCACGGGGATGACGCGGGAGGAGTGCGAACGCATCTTCACTCCTTATTACACCAGCAAACAGCATGGAACCGGCCTCGGCCTGGCCATTGTGCAATCGGTGGTAAGCGACCACGGCGGAAGAATCAGCGTGCAGAGTGAACCGGGACGAGGGACTACTTTCATAATCCAATTGCCGGATAATCTCGAGACATTCCAGAAAACTCCCGAGCAGCAAAGAGCTGGACATGCCGGATAATTTTCAAGTTAAACATTGCAAGGAGAACCGTTGCCACAAAAAGCCCATCTTTTGATTATCGACGATGAAGCCAACACGTTGGCGTCCCTGTCACGCGCCTTTCGGCTGGCGGGACACGAGGCCACGGTGTGCGATAACCCGGCGAAAGCTCTCGAACTCGCCAAGTCGCAGAACTTCGATCTCATTTTTTCTGATGTGGTCATGCCGGGCAAAGACGGGCTGACTCTGCTCGAGGAATTAAAGCAGCAAGGAGCAACTGCTCCGTTGGTCATGATGTCAGGCCAGGCGCACATTGAAATGGCGGTGCGCGCAACACGCCTCGGCGCCATTGACTTTCTCGAGAAGCCGATCTCCACCGATAAACTGTTGCTCACTGTAGAGAACGCGCTCAAACTGCAACGACTCGAGAGTGAGAATCGGCAACTTCGCCAGCGACTGGGTAAGCACGAAATCGTGTGGAAGGGCGAAGCCATGCGGCGTGTCATGGCTCAACTGGAGCGTGTCGCCGCCAGTGAAGCCCGCGTCTGCATCTTCGGCGAGACTGGCACCGGCAAAGAGCTGGTTGCACGAACCATTCACGAACGAAGTTCGCGCGCCACTGGGCCTTTCATCACTCTGAATTGCGCCGCCGTGCCGGCGGAGTTGATCGAGTCCGAACTGTTCGGACACGAAAAAGGATCGTTCACCGGCGCCTCCGGTCGCCACATTGGCAAATTCGAGCAGGCTGATCAGGGAACGATATTTCTCGATGAAATCGGCGACATGCCCTTGAACATGCAGGCCAAGTTGTTGCGCGTCCTCGAAGAAGGCGAAGTCGAACGCATTGGCGGCGATAAGGCGATCCCGATCAATGTTCGCGTCGTAGTCGCGACCCACCGCGATCTGGAAGCGCGTGTGCGCGAAGAAACATTTCGGCAGGATCTGTTCCATCGCATTCACGTTTTCCCTCTCGTGCTTCCGCCGTTACGGGAACGCAGCGACGATATTCGCGCTCTGGTGGAGCATTTCGCGGCTCAAATGTGTGCGCAAAACGGATGGAAATCGGTCCCATTCAGCGCGGACGCGATCGCAGCGCTGCAATCGCATTCTTGGCCAGGGAACATTCGCGAATTGCGCAACATGGTCGAGCGTCTCATGTTGCTTGCCACGGACGGGCACGTGAATCTATCCACAGTACAAGAAGCGTTGCCCAAGACTTCTTCGGCGGGGACTGCCTTGGGTGGCATCGGATCGGGCGCGCTGGCTGAAAGAGTGCAGTCGTTCGAGCGCGAAGTGATTCTCGCAGAGCTGAAGCGCAACCATCAGAATGTGACTCTGGCCGCAAAAACACTTGGCCTGGAGCGCAGTCATCTGTACAAAAAGGCGGAGCAACTGGGAATCGATCTCCGCGCCATGCGCCGAGAACTGGACTCGCAAGGGTGACGGGTCAGGGTTCGAAATCAGTATGGGACTTCCCGGCGGTATCACCTACAAACTTTATCTTTGGTTGGACGCGATTTCAATTGGACCGCGATTTCAATCGGCTGCAGCGGTGGACGCCGCAGTTTGCCGCTTCAGGTCGGTTGCCAGCAGCCGGTGAAATAATTGTTCCCCAGCCTCGCGGCGTACAGACAACCGGCCAGCTCCATAAGCTCGCGACTTCAATCCGCGTTGCACATCCTCGCAAATACCCAGATCTTCATCCTGCACGCGATTACCCACGTCTACCGATTCTTTGTTGTATTCCGCGCGCGCCTCGCTCACGTCATCAAAATAAAAATCGAACACAACGCGGCAATGGTCTGCGTCCACGGGGATAACATAGTTAGTGTCCATATATCCTTCGTAACAGTTGATCATCAGATTCGGATACTGCCAGAAATAACAGGCGCGATCGCCTTTTCGCGTCGATCCTGTAGCGGCATCTTCATTTGAAGTCACCATAGGACTGGACTGCAGGCAGTAACGATCTTCGTTCTCGATCGTGTACTGCTTGTAGTCGAGGACGGAATTCAATTCCTTATGTAGGTAGGGCACATGGTAGCCACCGTCCAGGTAGTTATCCACGTAGACCTTCCAGTTGCATCGAATGTCGTAAGTCCTGCGGTCAAAGTAGTGCAGCTTGCTGATGCCGAGAGGAGCAACGCGCTTCACCAGTCCGCCCAAAAATTCCTGCAGCGAAACGGCATCATCGTCAAGATTTATGAAGACAAAGCATTCCCAGGTTTCCACGCGAATCGGTACCAGGCCATTCTGAGCGCGATCGAAGTTTTTCACTCCCTCGAATTCAGGCATGCCTTTGAGCGACCCGTCCAGTCCATATTTCCAGCCGTGGTAAGGACATTGCAAAATCGCCGCCTGCCCGCAAGGTTGAGTCACAACCGCGGCAGCGTGATGCCGGCAGACGTTGTAGAAAGCGCGCAGCCTTCCATCGTTGTCCCGGACAACTACGACAGGCTCCCCCGCAAGCAGGGTGGTAACAAACTGTCCTGGACTTTGCAGCTGATTCGTACGCGCAACAAGCTGCCACGTTCTGCTGAAAACGCTAAGCCTCTCCATTTCAGCGATGCGACAGTCCGTATACCACGGCGCAGGTATAGTCGAGGCCTCCGACAGCGCGGCCCGGTCGTCGTAGCTGGAAAGAATCTGCTCGACAGAAGTTTCCATAATTATGGTCTCGAATGACTGTTCATGGTCTCGAATGGATGATACTCGAACCCATACTACCGCAGGGCGAGCGCGCTTCCGGCACTGGAGGATATGGACGCTCGCTAGGGCGCTCGGCGACTTTTGGATGGCCTGCCGGGCAGCAAGCCATCCAGCGTTTGCAAGTTTCTGGTTTCTTCTTTGTCCCGTGTGGCTCGCCGCAAGCGGACTTGCGTTAAACAACGCGTTGCAGCAAAGAGCAGAATTAGCTCGCCTTACGGGCGCGAGGTTCTTCCGCACGCACCAGAGGCGCTTCGACTAGATGTTCGCTCAGAAACCACACCTGTAGCTCATTGGGACGCAGGACATCGCTGACGACCAAATCATTCGTGCCATCATCACCCAACTCCGAAGCGCGACCCGCAAGCTCTCGGCAATGCTCAATAATGATTTGATGGGCATCGAGAAGTCGTGAGATTTGCACCGGGACTTCTTCTCTGCCGCGGGGTGGGCGTTCGATCCGTGTGGTCTCGGCAACGTCCGCCGCCATGGCGAGCGAGACCCCGCCCAGCAACTGGATCCGCTCAGCAATCTCGTCCACGATTTCCACTTGCTCTCCGTAGTGCTTGTCGAACAACAAATGCAACTGGTAAAAGGTCGGCCCAGCGACTTGCCAATGCGACTTTTTGTAGAGATCTCGCAAGGTCATAGTATCCGCGAGCAAAAGATTGAGTTGCTCGGTCATTTCCAACCGCACCGGCTCTTCCAAATCGAGCGGGAGCGCGTGGGAAACAGTGCCGTAAGCTTGCATCTCCCCAGCGCGCTGATGAATGTGGGGCTGTGCGTTGATTGTTTGCCGCGGGACGGAGACTTCTTTCTTCGCCATTTGAATCCTCCTGTGTGGCTGGAACCAATCGACTATCTCAGACTACTCGACTCTAAGACTGTTGGGCCAGTCGTGCAACACCCCTTGGATGCTCCCCATCTCCACTTGGGTGCGCCATTTTTTCCGTAGCTCGAAACCACTCATCGATGAAGCGCCAGTAAAGCGAGATTCGGTACTGAAAGGCTTCGTGTTAAAAAGCGACAAGAACCGAAATTCCGGGCGTGTGGCCTGTGGACAGTGGGCAGTGCGCGGCCCGCAAGGTTTGACGGCACTCCACGCGATTGCTATGATTGAAATGCGGGGTGGAGCAGTCTGGTAGCTCGTTGGGCTCATAACCCAAAGGTC
>PKXU01000102.1 GCA_003132445.1 Acidobacteriaceae bacterium
GCGAACAGACGGCGCAAGCTTGGTAAGCGTCAGGGGAAGCACACGGTTGACGTGTGAGTCCGCAGCCCACGCGACCAAAAGGATTCAGCTGAGGTACAAGAGAAGAAAACTAATTCTTCGCATAAACTGGCCCGGCTTCGCGAGATGGCGGATCGGAGACCGCACGAATATAGGAAATGAGCGCCTCGATGTCTGACTTGCTGAGAGTGTTTCCCCACGCCGGCATGAGCGGTGATTTGTTGAGGGCCGGGCCGCCATGGCTGATGATGGCTGTCAGATCGGCATCGGTGATTTTATTCAGAGTGTCGCCCGCGGTGAAGGGATGCGGCTTGACTTCCAGGTNNTCGTAGTTCGAGACACGTTCGACGGTCGACTCGGGGTTGTGGCAGCGATCGCAGTACTGATTGTTGAGCTGGCGTCCCAGCGTCTGCTGGTAGCTGAGGGCAATTTCTTCGAGCTTGAGGTCGATTTTCTTATGCGACTTTTCGAAGGTGGAAGCGACGATCTGGTAGCGACCGGCAATCCCTCCCAGAGATACGTTGGTTGTAACCTGGCCGCTCGAATCGGTGAGGCCGTTGGGAGGGTCGAAGATAACTCCGGGAACCGCGGAGAATTCCACGAGAGCGCCAGTGACTGAATTTCCTTGCGCATCGTTCACCTGGACGACGACGGGTTGCTGCAGCAAGCTGCCCGTCTGCGCGGTCTGCTTTCCGCCGCTGGATTCGACGATGGCCGCGCCNNGCGGACTCGGCTTTGCGCGAGCAGGAGATAGAAAGGGAGGTCGCCAGTATGGTGATTATCATGGCAATCGGAGAGCGGCGGAGCTTCGCTCGGCTGGACAGGGGGCGGCTGTCCCTACATGGNNCCTGAGCTTGTCGAAGGGGCGGCTGTCCCCACTTGAGTCGGGGTGAAGCGAGAGCGGGTCATTTCTTGGCCACCTCTTGTTTGGCTCCGCTTTTCTGCATCATCAGGAATGCGGTGAGAACACGGGCGTCTTCGTCACTCATGGCGCGGTTCGGTTCGGTTGTGCCTGGACGCAGGGCCTGCGGGTCTTTCATCCATTGATAGATCCAGGCGGCGGTGAGGCGAGAACCAACCTGCGTCAGCGTCGGGCCGATATAGCCTTTGTCGTGGTTGCCGTTCACGATGTGGCATCCCTGGCAGGCATATTTCCCATAGAAGAGCTGCTTCCCGAGTTCCACCTGGCCTGGCGAGTAGCCGCTCAACGGCATGGAATCCCGATCCACTGCGGGGCTCTGGTAGACCGTCATGATGTAGTCGGTGAGTTCGTTCGCTTCGGAGTCGGTTAGGTTGAAACGCGGCATGCGGCGAATCAGCGAGGGACGAAGCGTCCCCGGATTCTTGAGGAACCGTACCAGCCACTCCCGTTGCACGGAGCTGCCCTCCCATGTCAGGTCAGGCGCCATGTCGCCGCCGTGGCCGTTGATGCGATGACAACTGAAACAGGCTAAGTCGCTCATCAGCTTTCCAGCTTTGCCGGCGGGCTCGTAGTCCGACTCAGGGATGGCAGCGACCGCGAGCGATGGCGGCAGAGTATTGGAACGATCGTTCAGCGAAAGCAGCGCGGTAGTCAGGGCGTCGATCTGCGCCGGCGTGAAGGAGTACTGCGGCATCTTCAAGCCGGGAGAAAATGCGCGCGGCTGCTTGATCTTGCCTGCGATGTAGTCGGGCAGTGTGTGCGGCATCCCGGGCAGGAAAATAAGCTGCGTGATCGGCTTGCTGCCAATGTGGCTTAGTTCCGGGGCGAAGGCTTCGGGCTTCTTGATGCCGGCGATTTCGTGACAGGAGGCGCAGCCGTAGTCGGAAACCAGGCGCTTGCCGTGGGCAATCTGTTCGGGTGTTGCGGCATCGAGGTGGACGTTGGCGAGCAGATCGGAGTCTGTTTTGGCCAGCAGGAATGGGGAGAGGGTCGCGATTTGGGCATCATTAAAGCGATAATGCGGCATGCCCGTGGGCGGATCGTAGGTGCGTGGATTGCGCAGCCAGGCCTGTAGCCACTCCGGCTTCACCTTGTTGCCAACGCGAGTCAACTCCGGGCCGACGTCGCCACCCACCAGATTCCCCGCTGCATTCTGTACCGCGTGGCACGAGGCGCAGAAAGACTCTCCGTAGAGGCTGGGGCCTGCGGTGGCATCGGAGGATGCTTTAGTCGAGAGGGCAATCGTGTCGCCCGGGAGTGGCGCGGAGTTGGCGATCAGAAACGCCGAGATGTCACGAGTGTCGTCATCGGTCAGCTTGAAGTTTGGCATGGTCGCCGTGGAAGCGTAGGCTTGCGGGTCCTTCAGCCATGCGAAGATCCACTCCCTCGTTGTCTTGTCTGCGATGTGCGAGAGCGAGGGCGGATCGTCGGTCGCCTTCATAGTGCTTCCGTCAGGCAGTTTCACGGTGTGGCAATGCACGCAGCCGTAGCGGGAGAGTAGGTTGCGTCCCTGATTCAGCACCGGGGTTCCGGGCAGCGGCCCGCGGTGGCACTCGCCGCACGAAGACTCAATGTACCTGGCGGGAAGAATCGGCTGCTCCCACGCGAGCGTGCTGTTGTGCGCTTCGGCGACGGTGGTGGCAGCACCTTGTCCGCGATGGCAAATCGTGCACCCGAACTGATCGAGCTTATGGGGGATGACCGGGTGCGTGCGAAACGGCTGGACGGCAACATCTGCGAGGGTAGCTTCTTTCAGTCCGACGTGGCAGCTCGTGCAACGATCGACGACGTCGAGTTCGGGCAGCCAGATCTGCTGAATGCCGCCCCTAAAGTGGCGCTGCAGCGTGTTCGCGTCGCTGCGATTGCGGATCATCCGCAGATAACCGTGCTGGTAGTGACGCCACTCGCTGAAATAATTCTTCGCGGGGGCAACCGCCAGCGAGACCAGAAAGATGAAGCTGACGACACCGAATGCGCGAACGCTGTCCCCGAACAATTTTTGCCAGAGCGACCTAAGTTTCTCTTTCATGAGCGCCGCATCCCGATCTGCATTTCCAGGTGCATCCCTTTGAACATCTTCATAAACCCTGCCACGGCCAGACCCAGGACCAGCCCGGCCCGCGAAAAAATGTACCGATGGCGGTAAGCACCACCAGTTCGAATAAGAACCAGGTCATCACCCAGTAGGAGAGCGGCCTGGCCGCCAGATACCGGCGAAAGGTCGAACCCGACTGCGGCGAGCTTTGCGCCGCCAGGAACATAACCGCAGCCATGATCGCCGTCGGCACAAAGGCGGCGTAGACCTTGAAGCTGAGCAGGAAGATCGAAAGCAGAGCCACAACCGCATAAAAAATGCGCAGGCGGCGATCCCGGTTCTTCAGGAAGAGACCGTCCGCTTCGATGTTGACTTTGAAATATGGAATGACGATGAGCGCCATCACGACGAGCCCCGGCACCAGCACACCAGCGACCACAGGCGGGAAGTAGTGCAGCATCTCCTGCAGCCCCAGAAAGTACCAGGGAGCCTTGGCGGGATTCGGCGTGTGCGAAGGGTCGGCAAGACCTTCCAGCGGAGCGTTGAACATCAGAGCGATCCACACCAGCACCACGGCAAGCGTCATGACAGCGACCGCCGCGCGGAACAGGACTTCCGGAAAAGTCTGGACCTGGTCTTCGGTCTCCGCTTTCACCTGAGCCGAAGTACGGCGGGTGATGAAGACGATGCGGCGCGGAGACTTTTTCGCGTTGGAGTCAACACCGGCGGTGAAGTCATTGGAATCGGCCATGACTATTGCGCCTCCTTCGCGGCAGCAGCGCTATCGCCGGCGGTCTGGGCCCGCAGCGTGGCCGGTTCGCTGGCGTGCGAGTAGAGCCCACCGTCTTTGCGGATCCGCCAGAAGTGAACGGCAACGAAAAACATGGCAGCCAACGGCAGAATCATGCAATGCAGCACATAGAAGCGCAGCAGCGCGTTAGCGTTGACGGCGTTGCCGCCCAGCAGCAGGAAGTGAATCTTGTCGCCGATCAGCGGCACAGCCGAGGCGATGTTCGATCCCACGGTGATCGCCCAGTAGGCCAGTTGGTCCCACGGGAGCAGGTAGCCGGTGTAGCTGAGCAGCAGCGTAATCAGAAGAAGGATGACGCCGATCACCCAGTTGAACTCCCGCGGGGCACGATAAGCGCCGCGATAGAACACTTTGAACATGTGTGCGAATACCAGGAATACCATGGCGTGCGCCGACCAGCGATGCAGGTTGCGCAGAAAAAGTCCGGAAGAAACTACGAACTGCAGGTCTTTCGTATCGGCGTAGGCCTGTGGTACCGACGGGTGGTAATAGAACATGAGGGGAATGCCGGTCGCGACCAGGATCACGAACGTGCCGAGGGTTAGCGTGCCCAGGTACCACGTGGCGCTGAGGCTCAGCATGCGCGTCCGAACCTTGGTCGAGAACAGGTGCAGGAAGACGTTCTGTTGGATCGCGAGCGCGCGCTTCAGGGTGCTGGAGCCGGTGCCGCTGCGGAAGATGGAGCGCCAAACCCGCGTGTCGCGCAAATCGTCGAAGTATTGATCGATTGTTTTCGCCATGCTCGTTTCTCTAAGTCAGACCCTTACTAAGGAATCCCGCGTCATCGGCGGAACGTCAGTGGACCGATCCACCAGCAGATCGCCGTCGTCGTTGAGCCAGATGCGCTTCCAGGGCAGGGGCCGGGGAGCGGGTCCCTCGATTTTGTCTCCGGGCTTGTGATCATCTTCGGCCTGGACGTAGAACTTGCTCCCGTGGCACGGGCAGGCAATGATGCCCAACTCCGGCTTCCATGCGGTCATACAGCCCAGATGCGTGCAGATTGCGCTCAGCGAGAAGTAACCTTCTTGCGAGTGGATGATGTAGATGGCCGAATTTACGTCGAGCGTGACCGAGTCGAGCGGATAGCGGTCCGGCTTGCCTTCATTGACTACAGGCGACGGCTCGTAGAGGACGTTTGGCTCGAGATATTGATATGCGAAGGCCGCACTGCCGGCAGCGGCGATGCCCAAAGAGCCCAGCCCCAGTTTGAGGAAGAATTGACGGCGGTTCGCATCGTCGATCTTTTTCGGTTCGTCTGCCATTATTGCCTCTTGCCTACTTCTGTAACCCCGCGCCGATCGCGGCTACCGAGATCAAGCCGGTCGGCTCCGCAGGCAGCAGGTTGTATGACTCCATCGTGATGGTGCCCACCGGACAGCGCATCGCGCACAGCCCGCAACGGATGCAGCGAGTCTCATCCTTCAACATGGCGGAGCCGGTGATGACTCCCAGGTCGTCCGCGGCGACTTCGTCAAACTCCACACCGAAACATTCCTGGTTGTCGCGGATATGCTGCACGGTCTCGGGCTCGAACGCAATGCGGTCGAGCGAAACCAGTTCCAGGCATTTTTCCGGACAGACATCCACGCAGCCGCCGCACAGGATGCACATGCTACCGTCTTCTGGCACGCCTTCGAAAATCGTGTTGACCCAACAGTGCAGGCAGCGCTGGGCCTCGGCAATGGCAGCCGGCGCGTCATAGCCCACTTCCACTTCGGTGACGCCGGTGCGGCGCTCCAGCGGAAGCATGGGCACGGGCTGGCGGTTGATGTCCAGATAGTCCAGTGGCATGCTATGCCGCTTCAGGATTTCGACCTCGATGATGGGCTCGGGATGTTTGTTCTTGCGGAGGTATTCGTCGATTCCGACTGACGCGCGTTTGCCATCGCCCACGCTGTCGATAATCAGGCGTGGACCGAAGACGCAATCGCCGCCAGCGAAGATTCCGGGGGCCGAAGTCATCAGCGTTTGCGGGTTGACGGCGATCAAGCCGCGTGGAGACAGCTCGACTCCATCTTCTGGCGTTAGGAAGTCGAGGCGCGGGGCCTGGCCGATTGCCATAATGATCGTGTCACACTCGATCTGGCTTTCGCTGCCTTCGAAGAACGCCGGGTTGAAACGTTTGTTCTGGTCGAAGACCCATTTGGTTTTAAGCGTCTCCAATGCAACCACCTTGCCATCTTTGCCCAGCATCCGCTTGGGCCCCAGACCGGGGTGCATTCTGATGCCTTCCTGTTCGGCTTCCTCAATTTCTTCGAGAGCGGCAGGCATTTGGTCGCGTGGCTCGAGACACACCAGGTTTACTTCCCGCGCGCCCATGCGCAAAGCGGAAAGAGAAATGTCGACCATCTCTTTTGTGGCGACTGCGGTCACGTTCTCCGCAGAAGGCTCGTTATCCTGCACTCCGCCCGAATGCTGACGCACTACTTCGCGCGCCGCCGAGCGGGCCACGTCCATGGCCACGTTGCCGCCACCAATCACGATCACTTTCTTGCCGATCGTAAATTTGTAGCCCAAGTTTACGTTGAGCAGGAAGTCGATGCCTTTGTGCACACCATCGAGATCAACACCGGGGATGCTGAGATCGCGACTGCGGTGCGCACCTACGGCGATAAGCACGGCGTCGAAGCCCTGACGGCGTAGGTCGGAAATTGCGAAGTCTCGTCCTGCCGCGTGATTCAGCTTGAGCGTGATGTCGCCGGTCTCGAGAATCTCGCGGACTTGTGCTTCGACCACGTCGCGCGGCAAGCGGTATTCGGGGATGCCGAGATACAGCATTCCTCCCGCAACCGGCGCAGCTTCGAAGATCGTGACGGCGTATCCCATGAGAGCGAGATCGTGCGCTGCCGAGAGCCCCACCGGGCCGCCGCCGACCACTGCTACTTTGAAAGAAAGTTTCTTCTGCCCTCGCCCTTCATTGACATTGATGGGATGCTTCGACTCAGGTCCAAATTGCTCTGTGAGAAAACGCTTCAGCGCCCGGATGGAAATGGGCCGGTCGATCTCGCCGCGGCGGCAGGCAGTTTCGCACGGGTGCGCGCAGACTCGTCCGCAGATGCTGGCCAGAGGATTGGGGTCGCGCGCGATGCGATAGGCTTCTTCGAATCGGCCCTCAGCAATCAGGCCGACGTAGCGCCCGGCATTGGTGTGCGCCGGGCAGGCCATCATGCAGGGAAAGTTGGTGTTCAGCCAATCCCCATCGACCTTCTTGTTTTTAAATCGCTTCAGCATTGCGGGCTTTCAGATTCGGCGAGTACGCACGACCAAACCTTCTTCGCTTGAGGAGCACGAGAAAATAACCGGGGGCGAAGTCGCCGCGGCGTAGCCGCTCCCCATGCTGTACAGTTCCTTACTTCGTCAGGGTGAAATCCACCGTGCCCGAACCCGAGACGGTCACAGGCTTGGACTGGTTCTTGGCGCCTTCATGCCATACCGTCACGGTGTAGCTGCCGTCGGGAACGTCTTTAATCTTGTAATTACCACTGTCGTCGGACTCGGCAAAATACGGAGTTGGGCTGACAATGATATATGCAGACATATCCGGGTGCACGTTGCAGAACAGCGGCACCACGCCCGCCTTGTCGAATGTAAAGGGACGCTTCTCGCCTTTTGGCCACGTTCCGAGATTGTGGGTCGCTTTCTTATCGCCCCCGACAGAAGGCCAAAAGACGTTATGCTGCACGCTGTCGCTATTCAGGAAGTCAACCGTTGTGCCCTGTTGCACAACCATGATGTGCGGCACAAACATCAGTCCCTTTTGGTCCATGACGGGATGGTCTTTAGGGGCGGGAAAAGTCTTACCCGCAACGGCATCGACGTAAACCACCGAGTGCCCTTTCATTCCGGTAACTTTGCCCTCGATGTCGCCCGACCACGCCGCGCCGCACAACCCTGCTAGCAGAACCGCCAACATGAATCCTTTGCGCCTCATTGAGTTTTCTCCTTTGGATTTGTATTTGCTAATTGGCGTGTCAGAAAATGATCTTTGCATCCAGATAGATTGTGTTGTTGGCGCTCGCATTACGGCCCGAACCGTCATAGTTCGTGGCACCCCCATTGAAGCGCGTATATCCTGTGTATTGCGCGGCGAGCTGCAGATTCTGCCACGGCCAGAACGAGACGTTCGCGATGTACCCCGCACCTCTCGGATCGCCATTCGCGCTGCCACTCACCGGGGCTGCGCCGTAGAGAGTCCCATCAACCGTGCCGTTGGTATCGAACCAGCCAAATGTACCCGTGTAGCGATTGCCGATGTGGTACTCGGCATTGGCCGTTACGGTATTCAGATGATGCGAACCAAATGCAGTCAGACCTTGGACATAGCTGGCCAGCAAATCGGCATTTTCGCGGATATACGTGCCCCGGAACGAAAGCATATCCGTCCGGAATAAAGTCCGATCGATCTGAGTGTCGAAGGCATAGTCCGTGTACTCATCCTCCGGTCCCGTCACCCCATTGGCATTTACGATCTGGTTGGGAGTTGACCGCATGTGCATGCCATAGGTGCCGACCTCATATTGCGTCTTCGCAGTCAATTGCTGCCACGCGACGCGCCAGTATGGTGCAACCCCGTGGATGTTATATGAGGCGCCAGTTCCTGGATTCGGCTGAGTCCCGCCTATATGTTCCGAGCGGTAAACCGATACGTCCATATACAGATGGCTGTTCCACATCGCGTATCCGCCGAATCCCGCAACATCCTGCGCCAAAGGACCGTTGATGATGGCAGCCGCCGTTGGAGTGGGCGCAACGTCACTCGCGACCCACGGGTAACCCCACGCCGGCGTACTGTTCCACAGGTCGTCCAAGGTTGGATTGTTGTTGAGGTCCAGGCCGTACACCAGTTCCTTTCCTCCCAGTTTCGTCTTATTCGCGTAACGGATATCCGTGTTATCCATGCTGAAATGGTCGCCCTGGCTGTCATACGTCACCTGAAGAAAGCTGCCAACGTTGCTGGTCCACGCACCAGAAAGGAAGAGCGAAATGTCTTGTGGAAACTCGAAATTGCCATTCTCGGTCGTCGGCACCGGAGACTTGGTTGAGGTAAATGACGTCTCCAGCATTACGGAAAGGGGCAACGAAGCGAGAAGGTCAAGCGCGGCGCGCTTTTTGCCTCCATCGGCCTTTACGGTTTTGGTGTCGTCTCCCCTATCGACGTAGCCGAGCAGTTTGAATCTTCGACCGGCAGGGTTGAGTTCCGGAGGAGCATAGTGGCAGCCACTGCATGGCAGGCCTGTCTGACGCGCATAGCTTGGAACGGCTTGAACGCTGGGCGGATTCACTGCGGTAAAAAATAGCAAGCCTATGATAGGAACTGTCACGAGCAAACAGACCGACGCTTCTTTTGTGTGGAATCTCATTCCAGCCTCCGAAAAACACCGCTAATTCTTGTCAAAGGCGATGTCGTAGTGTCAAGCCCATGATTGCATTTGGCTGTGATTAGAAACACTTCGTTTGGTGATGTATATCACAAAAGCAGCTGCCACCCACCGGTGACGGGAACTATCCTCTGGGGAGTCTGGTTTTCGACCGTGCCGGCAATCTGTACAGCACGACCTCCGAAGGCGGCACCTACAACGAGGGGACAGTGTTTGAGTTGATGCCGCAAAACAATGAGCAATGGACGGAGAAGATCCTATATAACTTCGGAGACACTAGCGACGACGGAAACTCGCCGTACACTGGCGTTCTATTCGATGCGTCGGGAAATCTCTACGGCACAACGATCCAGGGCGGCGTTTACAATTACGGACGGTTTTTGAGTTGACGCCTACGGCAGCGGTGCAATGGTCGGAAAAGATATTGCACAGCTTTGGAGACGGCAACGACGACGGGCAGGGCGCAGACAGCAACTTGCTCCTCAATTCCTCTGGCAATCTCGATGGTACGACCTACGCGGGGGGCACCTATGGCAAAGNNACAGCGTTTGCACTTACTCCCACGGCGAGCGGGAACTGGGCCGAAACGGTGCTGCACAGTTTTGACCTAAACGGCGAGGATGAAATCATTCCTTATGCCGGCCTGATTGCTGATGGCAGCGGCAACCTTTACAGCACAACTGGCTATGGCGGCACTTCTGATGACGGAACGGTATTCGTGGTCGTACGTTAAAAGCATTTAGGTGGAACATGCGGCTGGCCTTCTGACCTGTCCTCCGTGATTGTTTGGAAAATCGCGACTGTCCCCGCAGGGCTACGAGATTGTCAAGAAGAGCGAGTCTCCGTGCCCGAGCGACTCGACAAATGGTGGAATGAAGTAGTTCTCCGATTAAAGCTCCCCCACTTTTGATCGAGATTGCCACAGGTTCCGCCCGCGTCGACATCGCCCGAACTCTAGAGCCCCATGTGTTAAAAGGCGGCTAGCAAGAATCGATTGGACTTAAGTCGCGCGGCAATTCACCGCAATTCAGAATAACCGTTGCAACATCCCCATTACGCTCATCCTATGAAAAAGGATGT
>PKXU01000140.1 GCA_003132445.1 Acidobacteriaceae bacterium
AACAGCTTTCAGGTCGCAGAGTAGATAATCTCCCACGGTTCGGTTTCCCGCCCCGTCAACTCCTTTTCTACCTCCTGCTTGAATTCCTCTTTCGGCATCTGACGGGCTTTGTGCAACCAGATTGCACAATCGAAGTGCTGCCCGTCCTCGGCGAGGATGTCAAATCAGGGTTGAGGCAAGCTCCTTTTGCGGCCGGGCCGGAAACGGTTTGATTTTGGGCTGCCTGCTTTTCTGAGCCTTCGAAAGATCGTAATTGAGCTGCATCTTCAGCCAAAACTCGGGAGACGTGTACGGCATCGCCTTGGCAAGCCGCACGCTCATCACCGCTGAAATGCCGGCGCGGCCGTTGAGTATCCGAGAGAGATTCGGCCGCGTCACCCCGAGGTGCCCGGCCGCCTCCTTTACAGTCATGTCGCCCAGGTAATCCTTCAGGACCCCGCCGGGATGGGATGGATTGAAAAGCATGCTTAGCTCCTAGTGGTAATCCTGGTAATCGACGAGAATCGCGTCCTCGCCCTCGAATGCACACGTGAGCCGCCAGTTCCCGCTCACCCGCACGGCCCAGTGCCCCTCCAGGTCGCCCTTTGAGTGCGTGCAGGGCGTACCCGGGCGCATTCATGTTGGCCGGGCAGGTGGCCGCATCCAGAGCGGAGAGTAGCCTTCTCAGTCGGTTTGCGTGTTCTGGCTGAATGCCAGCCTTCGAGCCGGTTTCGGCAAACTGCTTGACACCTTTGTGCCGATAGCTCTTAAGTATGTGTATCGTGTACCAATACACGATACACATTGTCAATGGACATCCGCGCGGCCAGGCAGTCCGGCAAGGAGCCCAGCGATGAAACATCCCGGACTTAATCGAGTTCCACCGCAGCCACGGCCGCGTGGCCACGGTCACTGCCGTTCCTCCGGTCTCGCGTTTTGGTGTGATGGATGCGTATACTCAGGGACAGGAAGCTGTGAAGAAATCGAGCGTGGGACTCCGTAGGACTATTGCGGAATCGACGAACGTCCGTACACTGCAAGTGTGACAAATCCTGCGCCATCTCCAACTCCTCGACTGGTTTCTATCGATCGCCGACAAATCCTTTTGCGTACCGTCGATGTTGAGAAGCTGATCGATGAGGGCCACAGTGCGCGTTCCCTTTGGGAATTAGTAGGCCGGCTGGACTTGACTCTCTATCACGCACAAATTGCTGCGGTGGAGGGCCACGCCGGACGCGAGCATACGGCCCCGCAGTTGTTGATCAGCCTGTGGCTGTACGCCTACAGCCGGGGCATCAGTTCGGCGCGCGAGGTGGCGCGGCAATGCGAGTTTGAACCAGGGTTCCAATGGCTGTGCGGTATGGAAGCAATCAGCCATCGGACGCTGTCCGGTTTCCGCTCAGAAAACAAGGCAGCTTTGGATGATTTGTTCGTGCAGGTGCTGGGCATGCTGAGCGCCGAGGGACTGATCGCGCTGGAGCGGGTGACGCTGGACGGAACCAAAATCAAAGCCAATGCCGGCGGCAATAGCTTCCGCCGCAAAGAAAAACTGGAAGCGCACCTGGAACTGGCACGCGAGCAGATACGCATCCTGAACGCAGAAGGCGAGGAAAAGGAAACCACCACTAAGCGGCAAGCGGCGGCACGGCGGCGAGCGGCGAGACAACGGGCGAGCCGACTGGAAGCGGCGGTGCGGGAGGTCGAACGCTTGCAGCAAGAGAAGAAGCACGATCGAAAAGAATTTGTGGCGCGGGCCTCCGGCACAGATCCGGACGCGCACGTGATGAGAAACGGCGAGGGCGGCACGGTGCCCAGCTACAACGTGCAACTGCTCACCGACGTGACCCACGGCCTGGGCGAGCTGCCGCTACGCGAGGGCGTGTAGGCCTACAAGAAGGAAGGACCCAAGTTTATGCAGCGCCTGGTTGCCAAGCAGAAGGCTAGAAATCCCAAGCGCTGGTAGTGGCTGAATTTGATGAGAGCGACAATGAATATGGCCATCAGGAGTCGAGCGCAGGATAGCGAATGGCGATCAGCAGTTCGTCGTCTCCGTCAGAATAGGCTTTCTCCAAGTACTAACGACGATGGCGGAACTAGGGCCTGATCCGCAGCCGCCATGTAAATCCACGAACAGTGGCGAACCCCTCCTGATCGCTGTTCACTGCTCGCCGTTTCCTGGTCGCCGATGACCTCTTCCCATTGCCGCCCAGGCCACTCCCAACAAATTCGCGTCGCCTCCCAACCGGCTCACCGCGACCTTCACCTTTTTCCCAGCAATCGGCTGCGCCCGTTCCTTCATTCCCTTCCGCAGCGCGTCCAGAAACAAATCGCTCGCACCCGCCAATCCTCCCCCAATCACCACCATCTCTGGATCAAACAAGCTCACCAGGTTCGCCACGCCATATCCCAGCAGTCGCCCCGCTTCTAGATACACCTCGATCGCCACGATATCGCCGCGTCGCGCTGCCTCCGCCACTTCGTACGCGTTGATCGTCTCCACCGGAATCTCTTCCAACAATCCGCCTTTGCCTCGCGCTAACTCCTTTTTCGCTGCGCGCGCAATCGCCGGACCCGCCGCCAGCGATTCCAACTGGCCCACGCGCTGCACCTCCGGCCCATGGTCGTCCGTGACCACCATCCACCCCGCGCACCCGGATAATTCATGCGCGCCCCGCACCAATCTCCCCCCGCTCAAAATCCCCGCGCCAATCCCCGTTCCCAGCATCAACACGATCGCATCGTTCTTCCCGCGTGCGGCCCCGCGCCATGCTTCCCCCAGCACCGCCGCGTTCCGGTCGCTCTCCACCACCACCACCGCCACTCCCAGCGCGCTCTTCAATCGCCGCGCCAGCGCCATTTTCTTCCAACCCGGCAAATTCGGCGCCCACACGCTCCCGTCCCGCCGCACCAGTCCCGGTACCGCCACTCCCGCCGCCGCAAATTTTCCTCGCAAACTCTTCCCGCCCACCAATTCCCGCGCCAATTCGACGATCTGCTTCACCGGCGCCAGCGCGGAACTCCCGTCCACCTTCACGCTCTTCCGCGTCACCACTTTTCCATCGCGGTCCACCAGCGCCGCCGCTAGTTTTGTCCCGCCCAAGTCCACCGCCAATACACAGTTCGCCGCCATTCGATTTTTCGCTTTCTTACTAACTCTCTTCCCGCTTCTCCTCTCGCAAAATCCTAACCGCCAAAACACAAATCCCCGCCGCTCCCGCCAGTGGCACCACCATCCCATACCGCACTCCCAGTCGTTGTGAAATTTGTCCCACCGCCCACGGGAACGACATTCCGCCCACGAGCGCAATCGCAAACAACAATCCAAAAACCGTCCCCGTCATCTTCCGGTAGGTGTCCCCGGCAATCGCCAACGCCGTCGGAAACACGCCCGCGTACGACAAGCCAATCAATAACACCCCCGCCACCAACATCCCTTCCAATCGGCTCGTCAACAAAATGGCCGCTCCCACAAGCGCGCCCAGTCCGCTCCCCAGCACCAGTTGCCGTTTCCCCACGAACTTCAGCAGCCGCGCCACCAACAGCCTTCCCACCATCAGTGCCGCCCAATACCCCGCCAGGATCAACGTCGCCGTCCGCGCTCCCAGCCCCGTTTCTCCAACGAACGTCGACGTCCATCCGCCGATGCTCGCTTCGTCCCCCGACTGGCAGAACAACAAAAAGCCCAGCACCAGCACTCCGGGGTACCGCGCTACCTGTAACGCCTCGCGCCACGAAAAACTCTGCGCCGCACTCGCCTCCGGAAATTGCATCGCCAAAAACAGCAGCGCGCACGCTCCCGCCAACCCCGCGCAGATCAGAAGTTGCGGCGCAATCGGGAAATGCCCCGCGATCACCGCCACCAGCAACGGAATGCCCAGCGCGCCAATCCCGTAGAAAATTCCCAGCACGTTCAACATCGGCCCGCGCTTCTCGCCGTACAAATCGGACACCAGCGCGTTCGTCGACGTGTTCAGTCCTCCGCCGCCTAATCCCAGCAGCACCGCTGGTATGGCCGCTTGGCCAAACGAATGGGCGTACGCGAACCCCGCCATGCCCGACGCCACCAGCGCCGCCGACGCCACCAGAATCACCTTGTTCCCCATCGAGTCAATCACCGGCCCGGCAACGAGCGTTGCCAGCAGAATTCCCACATAGAGCAGCAGGAAGACATTTCCCTGCTGCGCCAGGTCTATCTTCAATCGCTGCCGCATCTCCGGTAATCCAAACAGCGTCCCCAGCACCGCCATCACGATGCCAAAGACAAAGATCCCCGTCGCCGCCCCGCCGAACAGCACTCCCCGCCGACTCGTCTTCGCCACGCTTCACCTTTTCAATCGCCGCTCATACTCCTCGTACACCCGGTTCGTATTGTCCGCCGGAAGGTCGCGATGTCGATACCCAGGGCTGCTACAGCTAGCGCTCAATCGAGCAACATTTTAGTCAGTTGGTAAGGGGTCCCGGATGGAAAACTGAAAACCTTCGAGATTATGCCGTCAGCAGGAATGACTCCTCCAAACGAGATCACCAGATAAAGCGAGATCGCGAAATGTGCATTTCAAGATTAGGCACAATAAAGGCGCATTCCGAGCAGCTATGCTGATGCCGGTTAGCCCAGGTTATCGAGAGACGGCATCGCAGTACACTATGGCGTGCGAATATGCTGGACACGTTGCTCCGCCGGCGCCATCAATGCGACGGCGCGTTTAAAATTGCTCAAACATCCCCGCTCAACTGCAAGGCTGCCATAGTAATCGTTGTAACGGAATCCGGTTTCGCCCCGCCACATCGGGAATGCGCTACATGCATTCAACCATCGGTCGTATACAGAAGTGATATCCAGATATGTATCCGCGATAAAGCCAGTTGCATCTTCCCAGTTGTCGGCAAACAATAGCTTCCTTACTTCATGGGATGGTTCTTCCCGAACGAGGCCAGGAAGCCCCGCGTAAAATATTGCGTCTTCAACGATGTCATAACAGGCTCGATGATCCTTATGCCAACTCCCTTTCCAGTGGGTTACGATTGTCAAAGGCTTGTATTGTCGAATCAAATCACAGACAGCAAACTTGGCCTCGTCATTGATTGGAACTTCTCCATCGGGATACTGAAGAAATAACGCTTTTGCACCGAGCAACTCCGCAGCTTTCTGCGCTGCTTCCCGTTGAGATGATCCGTATTGTTCCGCGGGAATTGTGAGAGAGCCTTTCTCGCCCAACGAGAGACTTAGAAAGGAGCCTTGACCTCCGAAATGAGTAGCGACGGCCACGGGAGCACCCATGGCAAAAAAAACGTCGCCGGGATGTGCGGCAATCGCCATTACCTTTGAAAAGTTTCCATCTTGCCAACCCGAAGTCTCACTTGGTGATTGTCCTGGCAATTGCCTAGCGTTTAAGAAGTCTGTTCCCATTGAAAGGGCTGCTACACTGCCACCAGTCGACATTAAGAAGCCACGCCGTGTAGTAGAAGACATAATCCGCTCTCTCCTTATTATGTTGCCAATACACATTGAAGAAGCTCTATCTCTGTAGATAGCCGCAGTCGAATAGAAAATGCGGCAAACTAGAGAATGGCGGGTTTAGCATTCGCTCCGCCCAGCCGACTCGTCTTCGCCACGCTTCACCTTTTCAATCGCCGCTCATACTCCTCGTACACCCGGTTCGTATTGTCCGCGGGAATTCCCTGCACGTTGGGTGACACAAATACCGGTGGCGTTTGCCCCTTCGCCGCCAGGTTCGCCGCCACCTGCGCGATGATCGACATCGCGATCGTAATGCACGCCACCGTCGACCCCGCCGCTACCGGCGCTTTCCATCCCTCAATCGCCACCAGCGCATCTTCCGCCGGCGTGCAGTTGTCGATCACGATGTCCGCCACGTCCGCCAGCTTCTTCCCCGAGGAATGCATCGCCTCTCTCTTCTGGTAATTGTCCATCGACGTCACGCCCACGGTTGTCAGCCCGCGCTTCTTCGCCTCCATCAACACTTCAATCCCAGCTGCGTTCAACCCTCCGTGGGAAAACACGAGCATCACGTCACCATCGCGGATCGGTTCGTTCTCAAACAGCACCTGCGCGTACCCTTCTTTCCGCTCCAGCCACAGCAATCCCTTCGCACCGCCGCTTCCAATCACGTTTGTCCACATCAGCCGCATGTCCATCAGCGGACGGAAGCCCGGATACGCGCCATATCGCGGAAACATGTCCTGCACCGGCAGCACCGAGTGCCCGCTCCCGAACATGTGCACCAGCCCGCCATTAGCGATCGTCTCCGCCATCGCCGCCGAAGCCTTCTCAATATTCCCCATCTGCGTTTCCCAAATCTTTCCCAACACTCCACCCATCCGCTCCCGATAGGCAATAGCGCTCACAATTCCCTCCTATGATTTTCTTGCTGCTCTTCAATAAGCGATCTGGTCAACCCGCACTGCGGGTACAATCCTCGTTTTTTGAGAGCGGGTCTTGGATTTCATTCCCTTCTGCGTTAAAGCCTTTCTTTTCTCTTCCATTCGCCACTTCTCAATAATCAATCCTATAAATCCTTACCCCCAGTGCTGGGACTTCCGTCTTCACCGCAAATCTTTTTCCCTCCACTTTCCGCGTCTCTCCAGTTACGATTTCCCGCACGTTCCCGGCCGGCCGCTCCAACTCCTCCGCAAACTCCACTTCCGCTGCCTTCTCCCCGTGATTGAACAAAAACACAAATCGCCCATTCTCTCCGTCCATCTCCCGCAGTTCCACCAGTGCCGGAGCCTTCAATTCAGGCTCCTTCAAACCTGCCCATTTAGCCAGGATTCCGCCCAACGGATGCATCGCCACCGGTTTCGCCTCGTTCCACTGTCCCGCAAACGTTCCCAACAAAATTGCGCTCCCTTTTCCATACGCGTGCTCGTACGCCGCCGCCGTTCCATCCGCGAATTTCGCCAACATCTTCACCTTCTCATCTAGCACGCTAAAATGTTCCTCGAAGCTCGTTCCCGTAAACTCCTTCACGCCCCACTTCACCTCAACCTGCTTCGCCGGGTCGATCGAACTCTCCCGCACGCCAAGCATTTCCGTCCATCCAAATCCCGGCACCGCGCTCTCGGCGTGTCCGTCTTCGTTCACCCATCCCGGCCGCGCCTCCACGAACAAATGCCCACCCTTCTCCACATAGGTCTTCAGCGCCGCCGCCTCATCATTTGTCATCATCAACGGATACGGCAGCACGATGAGCTTGTATTTCTGCAAATCCTGCCCCGCCAGTTCCCGCGAACTGAGCACCTCCACGGGCAAATTCCGCTCGAAAAACATCCGGTGATATCCCGCCAGCGCCTTATGCATCGCGTTCCGAGTGTTTTCCTCGTCGTAGCCGCCCAGCAATGGCACCAGCGGGCTGAACACAATCGCCGCTTCCGCCTGCTTCGATTTCGCCTGCAACAGCAAATCCGCATTCGCCTTGATTTTCTTCGCCGTGTCTCCCGCGCGACGGCTTCGCTCCGTCAGCGTCCCGTCCAGTTGAATCATTCCGTAGCCGCCGCTCTCGTATCCCGCATTCATCGGGTAAAACGCGTAGTAGTTGATCGCCCGCGCCCCGCGCGACACCATCCCCCATGTCCACAGTTCCAGGTCGCTCGCCGTCACTTCCGATCCAATGGTCGTTCCATGCACGCCGAACCCGCTCTGCAGTTCGCCCACGTAGAATCCGCGTCCGCCGGTCATCGCCGCCGTCAAATCCATCGCCAGCACCCGGCGCTCCAGTTTCCAGTTGTGTTCCACGGCCGTCAGCTTCGGATAAAAACTGGTGCCGAAGTAATCCACCGAATCCTTCATCAGAAAATCGTCCGTAGGGTCGTACGGATCCGCCAGCGTCCGGTCCATTGGCGAAGGATTCGGCGCGTGGCTCGTCGTGACGTGGGTCGCATCGATCGCTTTTACCGCGCCGTTCCTCATCTTCAGGTCTTCCGCCAGCTTGTACCCGTAGAACACCCGCCAATCCATGAAATCCGTGTATGTCAGGATCGTTCCATACCGCGGCGGCTCCACCTGTTTCCAATCCGTGAAGGTCCGGTGCCATGCCACGTTCAACTTCTCCAGCGTCCCGTATTTCATCTGCAGCCACTCGCGAAACCGCTCCATGCTCGCCGGGCAATAACAGAACATCGGCTCCGACTTATATCCCACGCGCGCCCAGTTCAGCGCCGCCGGCTCGCTCCACAAATCCCACCCGTAAAACGCCTTGCTCTTCTCGGCGTGCCGCGCCACCTCCTGAAAAAATGCAAGCACCGCCTTCCGTACATTTCTATTGTCAAAGCAAAATCCCGGCGCGGCCTGCGACGGAATCGGCAGGCCGTCCTGCGCCGCGTACCGTCCCTCCGGATATTTCGCTCCCATCCACTCGGGCGCCGAATCCACGTACACCTGCACAATTACTTTCAGTCCCACTTCATCCGCCAGCCGTAACAGCAAATCCAGATTCTCCAGGTGATATTCCCCCTCGCGCGGTTCGCCAACATTCCATTCCACCCAGGTCCGCACGGTGTTGAAACCCAACCCTTTGATTTTCAGCAAATCCTCTTCCCACAATCGCGCCGAATCCGCAGTCACCTCCTCCAGCATCGGCGCCCGGGCTTTCCCGCCGCTATACCAAACCGACACCGGATAGAACGAGGACTGCGTTTGAACGCCTTCTTGCGCCGGCAGCGCCGCGCTCAACGCCAAAACTCCAATGGCAATTCGGAAAAGATTCATACGCATGAGCCCCCGTCCCCCGACCGGCGGACTAGCCATTCTTAACATCGCGCTCGATAAATTCGTGTTTGAGCCGTACGAGACGATTCACGATCCTGTAGCGGTCGCCCCGATACGTCGATTTGACGTACTCCACAGCCCGGCCCTGTTGCACATACGACGTACGAGTAAAGGAGAAGACCGGGCTTCCTCTTCGTATGCGCAGCAGCCGCGCTTCCTCCGCTTCGGCCAATCCGCTTTCAATCACTTCGTCAGCGATAGCCATCTGAATGCCGTAGTGATCGGACAGAGCTTTATACAGCGAAGTACGAGGATCGAACGTATCCTTAAGCCCTGGGCATAGCCTGTCCGGAAGATAGCTGCTCTCTATGCCCATCGGGACGGAATCGGCGATCCTGAGCCGTCGCAGCCTGACGACACTCTCCTGCCGCTTTATACCGAGCGCTTGGGCGACTTCGGCTTCCGCAGGGATGGTCTCGAAACCAAGAATACGCGACCGGGCTTGCCGTCCGCTGAGCGCCATCTCCTCTGTAAACGACAGAACCTGGCGGAAATTTTTCTCTAACTTCAGACCCGAGACGAAGCTTCCTTTGCCCTGTTTGCTGTAAACAATGCCCAGCTCACACAGGGATTTGACCGCCAGCCTTGCAGTCATGCGGCTCACACCGAGCCGTGTCGAGATCTCGTGCTCCGAGGGGAGCGCATCTCCGGGTTTCAATTCGCCTAAGCGGATGCGTTCATAAAGCTGCTGCTGAATCTGGTAGTAAAACGGCACAATGCCGTTTCGATTAATAAAAGCTAGCTCCATCAACCCACTCCCTATCAAAAAGTGAACCTGACAGCAAATTGTAACTGCCTTGGGGTGTTGGCGGAATTCGTGACTTGGCCAAAACCTGCCATGTTCGCAGGGGTGGGGTTGGGATTCCAGAAGACATTAGGATATCCGTATTGCACTGAATTGGTCACGTTGTACGCAGCAAACTCGAGTTGGAGGTTGGCGTGCTCGGCTACAGGAATGTTCTTGAAAATAGAGGCGTCTAGATTGTGGCCGCCATCTGTACGCGCATGCGCCAGGAATGCGGGCGCTGTCCCCGGCACAAACTGGCTTGCGGGTTCGGAGAAGCAGGTGTAATTCAACCACTGCGCCGCGGTATGGGGCGCGCCCTTGCCCGGGTCGCAAGTCATGTCCGGGCGTTGATTGAAGTAAGGATCACCCGTACCGTTTGGCGAAGCGATCGGAGTACCGCTGCTCAAAAACACGATCGTGTTCACCGTCCACCCGCCTAAAATCCTGTTGCCCCAGGGATTCAAATTCACAAAACGGTTTGGGCCAATCGGCAAATCGTAAGAGGTCTGCCACGAAAGCACGTGGCTGAGGTCCTGCGGGCTGAGAGAGCGCTCCAGGCTCATATTTCTCCAGTCCTGGGGAGTTTGTGTGCCATGGTAGCCGATGAACGCGAGTGGCGGTGCAGAGTCATCAGTGAGCAACTTGGCCCAAGTAAAGGCCGCCAACGTGGTGAAGTGCTTGGTCATCCGTTTCTGGAACTTTAACTGCAGAGAGTGATAGATGGAATCGCCGCCGGGATAGCCATACACGCCGACGCCGCAGTTGATACCGCCGCAATTGAACTGGGGATACTTTTCGAGCGCCAGGTATTGGGGGACAGTTGTCTGGCCGTAAAAAGGCGAGGTGGTGGGCCAGATGGGTCCCCATTGGTTCGCTATGGGAGACATGAGCCCGGCTTGGTATTGCCCGATGGTGCTGAGCGGGAGTTCGTTCAGATCGACGCCTGCAAGCGGCAGGAAGAGTCCGCGGCTGCCCACCCAGGCGGCCGAGAATATGGACTGATGCGGCAATTCGTATTGCAAGCCGAAGTTAAAGTCGTAAGTAGTCGGAGTGGGCTGTGAGTGTAATTCGGTTGCGAGCGTGCTACCGATATTCGTTGCTGCCCCGAGAGAGCTATTCGTTGGCTCGACCACGCCTGCGGGAAAAGGATTGCTCAACGAATTCACTGGAACCGTATTTCCGTCTGCGTTGTAAGCCGTACCATTCCACGTCGTGGCTGCAAAAAATCCGTCGCTGTTGAGCGCGGAATTGGCAACCATTTGCGTGGTCGGCCCGTAAAAGATGCCAAAGCCGCCGCGAACGACTAAACGGTTAAAGGGTTGATACGTTAAACCGATGCGTGGTCCGAAATTCTTAAGGTTCGTGGTAAAGGAACTCCCGCCTTTACTGACAAACTGCTCGCCGCCAACCAAAGGCACGCCGCTGACAGTGTACTGAACGTTCGGGTCAAAAGATTCCAACCGGTTGTAGCGCTCGGTACGTCCCCCGAAAATATCCCAGCGCAGACCAAGGTCCAGCGTGAGTTTGCTCAGGAGGTGATAGGTGTCCTGCAGGTATAACGCATAGTACGGATTGGCTTCGGCGCCAAAGATGTCTTTCGTGAAATTGTCGTACGTGTAGCCCGGGGCTGGACCCACGCCGAGCAGGAAAGAAGCAAAATCGCTGCCGTTTCCCGCGAAGGTGGTAGAACTCGTGGCGGTGTTGTCAAACTGATACCAGCCGCTGGGAGCGATCGGCTGACCCTCGTTCATCAACTGCTTCTGAAACTCGAAGCCAAAATTCAGATCGTGTTTACCTTTCACGGTGGTAATGGCGACGATCACATCATGCGTCATGCTCGCGAACTGAAATGTCGTCCACGGGTTTGATCCCAGGTTGGTCGTGCCGTCCCCAAAGGAAATAAAGGGAATATCGCGGTAGACCTGCTGCGCGGCAAGCGATGACGGAAAGCCGAGCGAAGTCATGTCGAAGCCGATCTGTCGCGGGTCGCCAGTTTGATTCTCGTAATGGCGGGTAAACGAATACCGCAGTTGCAGGATGGTGCTTGGGCCGAAGGTGATATCGTCGGCCAACAGGACGTTCCGGCCGTTGGTGATGTTCTGGTAGTAATTGGGATCGTAAATGTCGCTGGCGCCATACAGATCCGAGCTGCCGAACTTAAGCCGGTCGAACGAAAAACGGCCAAAGACGCGTTGTTTCTCGCCGCGGTTGTAATCCATTCGGACGTCGAATTTCTGGGCCTGGTTCGGATTCAGAGCGGAAGCAAAGTAGTTGTTGATGTGGTACTCGCCAAGACCCGCCTGATTCGGCAACGGAAAGTGTTGGGCGTAGTTCAGAGCGATTGCATTAAGATCGCCTGCGGGGATGCTGTTGCCCGCAAAGGGTTGGCGCTGGCCGTTCGGCAGGTCCGCAACGAGCGGGTTGTAGACCGTAAACGCGTCGGCCGAAAAGTTCCCGGTGCGTTCAGCGGCTGTCGGCACGGTATAGGTGGCAGTTTGTAGCGATGCCTGCTGCGTGACTTCATAATCGCCGAAAAAGAATAGCTTATTGTGCACGATCGGTCCGCCGATGGAACCGCCCTCCTGATAACGATGAAAGCTGAGCGGCTGGTTGGACTGGCCATTGGCAAGCTGGTTGGCCTTCACGAAAGAGTCGTTCGCGGCGAATTTGTCAGGCCTGAAGTAGGCGAACCCATCGCCATGAAACTCGTTCGTGCCGGATTTCGTCACCAGGCTGATCACGCCCGCGCCTCCGCTCTGATAGGTCGCGGGGACGTTCTGCGTTTCCACACGGTACTCTTGAATGTCATCCAAGGGGGCCTGAAAAGCGGGGATGAGAGCGGCCAGGTTGTTTTCGGCGATGCCGATCGGGCTGCCATCGAGGAGATAGTAAACGGACCCTTGCAGCGCACCGTTGAGCGTGTAACCGGAGACGTCGGCGCCTGGACGGGAATTGAAGATCGCCACCGTATCGGCGGCATTCGGCGTGCCGTTCGTCGGGTTAACGCCCGCGCTCAACTGGACCAGTTCATATACGTCGCGGGTAATCAGCGGCACACGATCGATTATGGGCGCGGTGATGAGCTGTCCGACGGTCGAATTGCTCGTCTCCGCCAGTTCCGGCGCCGCAGTGACCGTAATCACCTGATTCACGGTGCCTGGCTGCAACGTGATGTTTAGCGTGGTGACCTGATCTACCGTCACGGTCACGTTCTTTTGAACCAGGGTTTTAAATCCCGAAGCACGGACCGTCAACTGATAGGTTGCCGGTGTTAGGGAAACGAACGAGTACAATCCTGCGCTCGTCGTAACCGTCGATGCAGTCGCACCTGTTGCCGCACTTTGGAACTCAACCGCAACCCCCGGAATCGCGGCGCCGGTCGCATCGGTCACCAGTCCGCTCAGACCGCCACGGCCGGCCTGGGCAAACGCGGTCGTAACTGTCGCGAACAGCAAAAAAAAGATCCTAAGAGTCCTTGGAGCAAATTTCTGTTTCGAATTCCAGTTTTGCATACAGTCTCCTGCGCACTGAATCCTAACTTGTATAGACAACCAGACGGGTATACTAAATTGCCTGAACGACTGTCAAGCGCCATCCGCGTGGGTGGCTTACGCAGATCGGAAGCCAGCTGTTCCAGTTCACCCCAACTGAGTTTGAACAGCGTGCGGTGGCTTACTCGCAGGCGGCATGTTCTCCGCTTAGTCCAGAGAGGTTGGAGTACCTGAGACAGATCGGGAAGCAGTGAACGGAGATTGCTGGCTGGATTTCCATCCCCGGGTATTCGGTCTAGGACTGAGTCTGTCTGTTAAAAAGGGCATCTCGCTTAACCTTCTGGCGACGTTTGTGACGCTTCATGCTTGGATATCTTGGGGGCTATGCAAGTAGGAGGACTTGGAAGATGATTGCAGACTTCCCTGAGTATCAGGTCAGCGACTTCAGCAGAGTACGACGGGTGATATACCGTTCATTGCCCTGTGTGAAGAAACCACTGAAACCACAAAAGCGAAGTGAGGCCTTTCGGCGTCTGGTGCTTCACGACGCCGAACAAGTCCGCTGGTTTATGACCGAACCATAGTCAGTACCATCTTGAAGCGGGTGATTGCTTTGACAGCGTGCGGCTTCTCGGTAGGCAACAAGACGATCTCACCTGCCGTGAGTGCTATCGGCTTACCAGCGACCGTAATCTCTGCTTCTCCTTCGATCGCCTGCACGAGGGCTGCGAAGGGGGAGGTATGTTCCGTTAACGCTTGCCCAGCGTCAAACGCAAAGACCGTGACGTTCCCCTTCTCCCCCTTTAGAACAACTCGGCTTACGACGGAGTCCGTCCTGATAATTGACCAGATCAACTATTGGAAGTGATTGGGCTGCGGCGATTTCCGAACGTGTTGCAGTGGTTGAAGTCACTTTGGACCTCCTATGCTTATTCCATTGGGATGAACAGGCTGCTTGCCAGAACAATGGGGAATGTATGCTATGAGTCGCTGTAACCCAGAGTGTCTGGAGTTTGAGAACTGATGAACTGAGTCAGGCATTCGTTGACTCTCGTTGCCCAACCAGAGAGATGGCACGGAGGTGCTCCTGATACTTGGTGAAGAGCCGCCGCATGGCAAACATCCGATGACGTAGCGTCGGGTTTGTAGCGACGTTGAACGCGACTCTCAAGCTTCCCCTCAACCCCTCATCCCGCAGCATGCGCCGTGGCTCCCCAGCAGATGCATCGGCGCTTCAGTGCTCCAAGTCACTTTCAGTTCATTCTGTTCGAACAATCTTATCCATTCACTGTGCGATAGCGGTTGTACTCCAACATGGATCTCTTTCGAGAGAGCCACTTGAATTTCATGGCGAAGATGGTCTGAAAGATCGTCAGGAAACCGGCACCGGATCGATTCTATTTCTGACCGGGACCATTCTGTGGTGGTTGGCTGAAAAGTACGCGGTGTCGCCGCTGCGGGACAACGAGCTTTCACTGATTGGGATGGTGTATCAGAAGCAGAAGAACACGCCAGCTGCGAGAAAACAGCTGCAACGTACTTTACAACTCAATCCAAACTTCCCCCAAGCGGACAAGATTCGCAAAACCTTGAACAAAATCAACTCGTGAGTGACAACTTGCGGCTAGCATCTCCAGGACGCTTCCACTCTGCGTTGGGACTACGGAGCAGGAATTTGAACGTTGGAGGCGATGTTCGAGTAGCCGCTTTCTTCGTTACTCGAATTCACNNTGTATACCGCGCGATAAATGTTATAGCCGGATATGTTCGAAGACGTGCTCGCGGTCCACGACAGATTCACCGCGTGGGTCGGCGCAGGCGTGCCAGTCCCGGTCAGTGTTTCCGTCGTAGTGGCAGGCTGAGCATTGCTGGTAAAGGTGAGTGTGGCGCTCGCCGCTCCGGATACCTGCGGGCTGAAGGTCACGGTAAACGAAGCGCTCTGGCCCGCCGGGATGGTCACCGGTAGTGAGAGACCGCTCACGCTGAATACTGAGTTGTTCGAGCTCACAGCCGTGACCGTAACATTCGCGCCGCTGGCTGTCAGGCTTCCCGATGCCGTTCCGCTGGTCCCGACGACCGCGCTGCCGAGAGGCAGGGTGGTCGGAGAAACGGCAAGCTGCCCGGCTGCTGCCGTGCCCGTTCCTGAGAGTGGTATCGTCAGCGTCGAATTGGATGCGTTCGAGGTGATGGTGACGTTGCCGCTCGCACTTGCGGCGGAGGGTGGAGTGAACGTGACGCTGAACGTTGCGCTTTGCCCGGCCGTCAGCGTGACCGGAGCAGTGATCCCACTCAGACTGAATCCAGTCCCACTGATGCCGACTTGAGAAATCGTTACAGTCGAACCGCCTGTATTGGTGACCGTCTCTGCAAGCGACTGATTGCTTCCCACTGTCACACTGCCGAAGCTGAGACTCGCAGGATTCGATCCGAGCACCCCCGGCGCAACTCCCGTGCCGGACAACGCAATAGTCAGTGTGGGATTCGAAGCGTTCGAGCTGATCGTTACCGTCCCACTCGCGCTTCCGGTAGATAGTGGGGTGAACGTAACACTGAAGGTCGCGCTCTGGCCGCCAGCCAGTGTCGCCGGAGTCATGATCCCACTCAGGCTGAACCCGGTCCCGCTGATGCCGACTTGCGAAATCGTGACGCTCGAGCCGCCGGCATTGGTCACCGTTTCGGATAGAGACTTATTGCTGCCCACGGTCACGCTGCCGAGGCTGAGGCTGGTTGGATTCGATCCCAATGCCCCCGGCGCAACTCCGGTGCCCGTCAGCGGGATGGTTAGGGTCGAATTGGAAGCGTTCGAAGTCACCGTGAGATTGCCACTAACAATTCCAGCCGACGCTGGCGTGAATTTGACGCTGAAGGTCGCGCTCTGCCCAGCCGTCAGCGTTGCTGGAGTTGTGATCCCACTCAAGCTGAGCCCGGTTCCGCTGATGCCGACCTGGGAAATCGTTATAGTCGAACCGCCGGTATTGGTGACCGTCTCTGACAGCGACTGATTGTTCCCCACTGTCACGCTGCCGAAGGCGAGACTGGTCGGATTCGACCCTAGTACCCCCGGCGCGACTCCCGTGCCAGACAACGGTATGGTCAGGGTTGGATTGGAGGCATTCGAAGTAATCGTGACATTGCCACTAACAGTTCCGGCCGACGCGGGCGTGAATTTGACGCTGAAGGTCGCGCTCTGCCCGGCCGTCAGCGTTACTGGAGTCGTGATGCCACTCAAGCTGAACCCGGTTCCGCTGATGCCGACCTGAGAAATCGTGACGCTGGAGCCGCCGGTATTGATGACCGTCTCTGACAGAGACTGATTGCTCCCCAAAGTCACGCTGCCGAAGCTGAGACTGGTCGGATTCGACCCCAGTACTCCCGGTGCAACTCCCGTGGCGGACAACGGGATGGCCAGGGTCGGATTTGAGGCGGTTGAAGTAATTGTGACATTACCAGTCAGACTTCCAGCCGACGCTGGCGTGAAAGTGACTGTAAACGTAGTGCTTTGGCCCGCCGTCAGTGTTACAGGAGCAGTAATCCCGCTAAGACTAAAGCCAGTCCCGCTGATCCCAATCTGAGAAATCGTGACGCTGGAACCGCCTGTATTGGTGACGGTCTCTGACACAGACTTATTGCTGCCCACGGTCACGCTGCCGAAAGCGAGACTGCTCGGATTCGATCCCAGTGCCCCCGGTGCAAATCCGGTGCCCGACAATGGAATGGTCAGGGTCGGATTCGAGCCGTTCGAAGTAATTGTGAGATTGCCAGTCACACTTCCAGCCGACAGAGGGTTGAAGGTAACACTGAACGTCGCGCTCTGGCCGGCTGTCAAGGTTACAGGCGCAGTGATTCCACTCAGACTGAAGCCAGTACCGCTGATCCCAACCTGGGAGATAGTGACGCTGGAGCCGCCTGTGTTGGTAACCGTCTCCGAAAGGGGCTGCTTGCTGCCGACCGCCACGCTGCCGAAAGCGAGACTGGCCGGATTGGCTCCCAGTGCGCCTGGCGCGACGCCGGTGCCCGACAAAGGAATGGTCAGAGTCGGATTGGGTGCGTTCGAGGTGATGGTGACGTTGCCGCTCGCACTTGCGGCGGATTGTGGAGAGAAGGTGACGTTGAACGTCGCGCTCTGCCCGGCCGTCAGCGTCAACGGAGCAGTGATCCCACTCAAGCTGAATCCGGTGCCGCTGATTCCGACCTGAGAAATCGCGACGCTGGAGCCACCGGTATTGGTGACCGTTTCCGAAAGAGACTGATTGCTTCCCACCGTCACGCTGCCGAAGCTTTCGTTGGCTTGGCTCGGCGCGAGCTGACCACCGGCACTGGCCACCCCGGTTCCCGTTAGCGAAAACGTAGCGGAACTGTTGGAGGCGTTGCTGGTAATGGAAACCGTGGCGCTGAAAGCTCCTGCCGCGTTGGGCGTAAATGTCAGGGTGATCGGGCTGCTTTGACCAACAAGAATCGCAATCGGAAGAGTCGGTGCAGTCAGCGAGAAATACTGGCTTGAAATCGAGGCGCTGCTGACCGTAACGGAGGCTGTGCCTGTATTCGAAGCGGTAATGGTCAGCGTTTTGCTCGTGCCCGCTGTGACGCTGCCAAAGTCCAGGCTGGCGTTGTTCAGAGACAAAGTGCCAGATTGGGATTGCGCTTGCTGGACTGCAGCCTTGCCCGAGCTGAACCCCTGGCAGGCAACCAGAAAAGCGAGGCCCGGCAGAAGAAGCAACGCTCCTGCCACTTTCACGAGATGCTTCGAGGGAATCGATTTCGCCGCAGTCTCTAGCATTGTCAGCCGTGGAACCATAGCCCCAGGTTCGACGACTGTATGCACCCGGGGGAGGGCTCAGCATTACTTTGGGCGTGTGGGCAGAATTACGCTAGATGTCCGAGGTACAGTACGTAACCGCCAGAAGGCCAATAGGAAGAAGTCGGAGTTAGTATATTGGCAAAAGGTATTTCTTGGGCGTCCAGGTTTAGATCGACAGATTCAGACGGTCGTGACGAATAATTGTGATCGAGGGATTGTTCAAACCGAGAGTCCACGTTGGAGACAGGTAAGCGGGAGCAACTATTCGGAGCCAAAGGAGCAGCTGGGCATAATCATGCGCCAGTTCGCACCTTGAGTGTGGCGACACTGCAAACTATAATAGGTCTGCGAAGCGACCCGGATTCTCAAATCATCGGGGCGAAAGACCGCTTTCTTGTACAGCCGCAAGGAGGTAAAATCCGTCGTCAGAAAAACGGGAAATTCACGACGATCACGACTGATCAATGAATTTGTAACTGCAGTGGTGCTTACCGAACGTCCTAGTTTTAGTTCTGTAGGATGGAGTTCATGGGATGACGCCGTTTATCGGCTATCGGCTCCCGGTGAGCAGACGGCAAGTTCCACGGCTGCGAACGAATGAAAAATTGGTCGACATCGCGGTTGAGCGCAAAGTCAAAAAGTCTATTCGTTATTATTGCTGTAGGTCTCACCATCGCAGGCAGGCTGCAGGGCGGATACAAAAGCACGTCAGCCACCGGCGTGGCTGCAAGTTCGCGGCAGGCGGAAGCCCGAAGGTCATCCGCAATACCGACACCTAAGCTCGCCAACCAACCGCCGGCATGTCCCACCTTCGGCCCCACCTTGCCTCCAACCTCAACCCCGCCGACTGGATCACACATAGTGATTCTTTCCTGGACAGCCAGTGCTACTGACTCCAAGCACTCGGCGGCGGCGGGTTATTGCGTCTATCGCGGGACCGATCCTAAGACTCTGCCAAACGAGCTTCTCAATCCCGTCGCATTTTCTCTGGGAACCAAATGCGACGATAATTCGGTGCAAAATGGCGTTACATACTTCTACGTGATGCGTGCGGTTAATCTGGCAGGTGTTCCCAGTGTGCCGTCAACCCCCTCCGTGCCTGCTCCTATCCCGAACACTCCAGGAAAAAACTCCGTAAATTCGGTGCCGCTCTGTCGACAACCTTGACAGCGTAAAACAGTCCGCGAACCTCGGCCTCAACCCAGTTCTCCACAAGTAAAGGCAATGGGGAGCAAGGGACTCTACGGAGACAATCGTGAGCAGGAACTACGATCGCTGCGGCGGTCCTGGAGGTGGCGTTCCTCCTTCCAAACATCGAGGTTGAAAAGCCGGATATTAGCCCGTTTCTCGGCGTAAAGAAAACCGCTGATTGTTGTTGCTCCGGCCAGCGGAACCTTCAACCCCAAGTCCCTCCCGGGTTTTAAACTTTCGGTTTTTGAGAGCAGCTTTACCGAGCCAGAGGGGTTGGCGGTTATCTACTGGACGAGATAGCGCCTCGATAGCCCTATGTTTGCATGCTAGAATCCATGCTGAAATTCACCGCTAGAAAGTTCTGTTATAAAACCATGACTCATCACTCCGCCGCAGAACGGACATTCGATTCGACCTTACATAAAATCAAACAGCGCAAGGCACAGGTCGGCATTATCGGGTTGGGTTACGTAGGATTGCCTCTCGCTCTGTTGTTTACCGAGCAAGAATTCGCTGTCACGGGTTTCGATATCGATCGGCGCAAGGTCGATACTCTGGCAAAGGGCGAATCGTACATATATCGAATCACCGCGCAGGAAATCCAGACGGCGAAAGCGCAAGGATTCTCCGCGACCGCGAATTATGCGCAAGTTGAGGAGATGGACGCTATCATTATTTGCGTACCCACCCCCCTCAATCAATACCATGAGCCCGATCTCAGCTACATCACCGATACTACTCACGCCATTGCTCCTTATCTTCAACCCGGTCAGTTGGTAGTTCTCGAGAGCACCACTTATCCCGGAACCACAGAAGAAGTGATGGTGCCAATTCTTGAGAAGGAAAACAAACTTGGACTGAGAGCTGCCCGTGGCGATTCCGGTGGCCAAAACGAATTCTTTGTCGCGTTTTCTCCGGAGCGGGAAGATCCGGGCAACACCACGGTGGCGCGGCGCGATATACCTAAAGTGGTGGGAGGAGTTAATCCACGAGCGTCCGAGTTGGCCGGTGCCCTGTACGGATCGATTTTTCGTCGAACAGTCCCAGTCTCTTCGCCAGCAGCTGCGGAAATGACCAAGCTTCTGGAAAATATCTATCGTTGCGTAAACATAGCACTGGTTAACGAACTAAAATTGCTTTCTCTCCGTATGGGAATCGACATTTGGGAGGTGATCGAGGCCGCTTCCACCAAGCCGTTCGGTTTCCACCCGTTCTATCCCGGGCCCGGTCTCGGGGGCCACTGCATCCCGGTTGATCCCTTTTATCTATCGTGGAAAGCTAAGGAATGGGACTTTCGCACGCGCTTTATTGAGTTGGCTGGTGAAATCAACGTTAACATGCCATACCATGTGCTTGCCTCAATAAGCGGCGCCTTAAACCAGCACAAGAAGTCGCTCAATGGGGCGCGGGTACTGATCCTCGGCGTGGCGTACAAGAAAGATATTGACGATCTGCGCGAATCTCCTGCCCTTACGATCATCGAGTTGCTACAGAAGGAAGGAGCTGCGGTTAGCTATCACGATCCTTACTTTCCCTTCATTGGAAAAGGGCGCAAATACGACTTGCAGATGAAGCGTTCGGAACTGAAAAATCTTGGTGAATACGACTGCGTCGTAATCGTCACCGATCATTCTGATTATGATTACCGCCACATCGTCGCCGAAGCACAGTTGGTTGTTGACACGCGCAACGCTACGAAGGGAATCGCTAGCCCTAAAGTCTTGAGATGCTAGTCTAATGCGTCTGAGAGCACCGAATGCGCTGCCATACTCGCAGCGTTCTATGAGTCCGAAGGTCGAAGATGCAATCAACACGTAGTTAAGGAGAATCGCGAGTGGGTCTGAAAATCAGTGTGTTCGGACTGGGATACGTGGGTTCGGTCACTGCGGCATGTTTTGCACATGTTGAGCATCAAGTGATTGGAGTCGACGTTAGTGGTCAAAAAGTAGATGCTTTAGGCGCAGGGCGCAGTCCAATCATCGAAGCCCGGGTTAGCGAACTGCTAGCAGACGCACACAAGCACGGCCGATTGAAAGCTACGATAGATGCAGCAGTTGCGGTACGGGAATCTGATATCTCCTTTATTTGCGTTGGCACGCCGAGCTTGCGCAGCGGCAAGCTCGATCTCAGTTATGTAGAGCGTGTGGCCCGCGAGATTGGCGCCGCTCTAAAGCAGAAAAAATCACAACATGTCATTGTGGTGCGTAGTACGGTCTTGCCCGGCACGACGGAAACAGTAGTTATTCCCGCGGTAGAACAAGCTAGTGGGCTCCGCGCGGGACCTGATTTTTCAGTCTGCTACAATCCTGAATTCATGCGTGAGGGCAGCGCAGTGGCGGATTTCCTCCAGCCGCCGTACACGATCCTCGGTGCACAAAATCCGAAACATCTCGCCTTGCTCCACGAGCTGTACAAGACGGTTTCCGGACCTGTTTTCGAGACCAGCATTCCCGTCGCCGAGATGGTAAAGTACGTTTCGAACGCATTTCATGCGGTAAAAGTGAGCTTTGCCAACGAGGTGGGCACGCTATGCCAGCATTTGGGTTTGGACACTAACGCTGTGACCCGGATCTACACCTCGGACACAAAACTTAACATCTCGCCCGCTTATTTGTCTCCCGGTTTTGCGTTCGGTGGATCCTGTCTCCCGAAAGACCTACGCGCTCTTTCCTACCGGGCGAAGGAATTGGATCTCGATCTTCCACTGCTGGATTCGGTCATGCGAAGCAATGCCGTGCATGTCGATCGGGCCGTCNNCGGACGGGTAAGAAGAACATCGCATTTCTTGGTTTGAGCTTTAAAGCTGGGACCGACGACCTGAGAGAAAGCCCGCAAGTACAAGTGATCAAGCGGCTCCTCGGAGAAGGCTGCCAAGTAAAGATCTGGGACCGGGACGTCTTGTTAGGTCAGCTTGCTGGGTCGAACCGCCAATACATCGAGGAAGTCATTCCNNGTTCGAAGAAGTCGTACGAAGTGGTGCCGTGGTTATCATAGCGACGAAAATCGACAAAGACCGTCTGGCTCGTTGTGTGACCGCCGATCAGATCGTGATCGACCTGGTCAATTTGGATCCCGCGACCCGTCCGACGGTTGCTGGGTCATACCAGGGGATTTGCTGGTAAACAGTTAACGTCGATCTCTATAGCCTTTCCGACCCTGCGCGCGGGACATGTATTCGCCCCAATCAAATTAAGTTACCCGATCTGAACTTTAGAAGGAAGTTCTTTGCGGTGGTTGCTGGGCGGATGACAACCACCATTCTTTTGTGCCCCAAAAACCGGAGTTCTGAAAANNCGTTCACGTAAGAATACGACAAACTTGTTCGCCAACGAGTTGCTGGCGGTCGAAAAGGATGTCAGTCTTTGAAGATTGCTGCCCTGGGCAAAGGAATTTAGGCACCGTCCAGTGGAGCGAGTCACAGAGGGGAGTTCGATCAGCGGACTCCGAATATGTTTTGCTCTTAAAACCGCGTGGACCTCGAGACGCCCAGATTTTTCGCGAATCTGGATGAAAAACCGAGGTGCAAGATGACCTTGGTGCTTGAAATCTTGCATTGGCAGTTCAAGGGTTCAAAAATGGCTCTTATA
>PKXU01000178.1 GCA_003132445.1 Acidobacteriaceae bacterium
ACCTGTCGACTGTCCCCGAAGTACGCCGTGGCCCCACCTCAAAATCAGCCCTGAGAGGCACCGACCATTCGAGCGGGCATGTTTTTTTTCCGCACTATTCCGGTGAAGATGAACTTCAATTCCGGAGAGAAGCCGAACGGCGTTCCGGAACGGCTCGGTATGNNCTCCCCTATCGGATACGTTTTCCGTATAACCCAGTCCCGACACTGTCCTTTTCACGGAGTGTCTTAAACGGATCGACGGTCCTCAGTTTTGTGCCATCCTCCCGCACCAGCAAGCCATGAATCTCACACAGCTTACAAAGGCAGCCAGCATAGCCAGCGTCCACAGCCTGATAATTCAAAATATCGGATCGGGTGATTCCTAGATCAGAGGCCAACTGATGAACTTGCCCGGTGAGTTGCTGGGTAATTCTCAGGCCGCGACCGAGGTTACCAAGTTTGCAAGTTTGCAGTCTAAGAGATCGAAGAACATCGCCTACAGCCCGCGGCTCTAAAGTATATGTCTCCCCTCTTCTCCCCAGCACCTCATTCACGGTGCCCGTCAGACTGCCAACCGTAAGAGCCCCCGTTGTGCAGTGACACTCCTGAAACAGAGCCGTGGCGACTGCCCACTCCCGTTCATTGTGCTGGCTGAACTTTGCCTCCTCATTCTGAGATTCCAAGTCGCNNCCCCCGTAATGGAGCCGCCAGCGCGCGGGCCAGGTCTCTCATTCTCGGCGTAAAATCCGGCATTTCGAAAGTGACCTTGGTTGAGATCCTCGAATAATTCTGTAAGCGATAGTCGAGAAACTGGCTCTGGAATTCTTTTCCAATCTTCTCCTGCGTTGCAGGGTCAAGTTCCGGCAGAGAACGATGGGTGGGCAGCATGGAAATAAGAACGGCGCGGCTTGCCAGTGCACCATCGGTTGGGCCCTGGCGCGACGAAATGACCTTTGCACAAAAGGTCGAGTAAGGTTTGCCAGCGCGATACACAGACGCTCCTTGGGTGCTCCCAGAGCGCAGGAGACGGAGCAAGTCGCGATGCTGGCCGCGCGAGCCAGAGTCGAATTCGTCGATGAGCAGAGTAGGCATCATGGTGCTCGGGAGTAGGTACAANNAAAGATGCCAGACTCAAGTCGCTCGCCAACACCGCGCGGCGACACAGGCAATGGAGAAGCCTGAGCAGGGTAGTCTTGCCGGCGCCGTAGGGGCCCGTCACCCACAGATAAGGCGTAACCGTCAAACAATCTGCGAACCAGCTATGCAGGATCATGTTGGTGCTCAGCCGGACATCCTGTGCTTCGAGATCGACGTACGTGGAAATGCACTCCTGAACCCTCCGAAGCAGATCCTCGAGGTTTCCGTGGGGCGTGACTGCTGTTGGCAGACGCATCGCAGACATCAAGCTCGNNTATCTTGAATTCCTGCAGTCCCATTTTTCCAAACCAGAAATCGGAGCTGCGGTTTGCTGGGATCGCGCACCAGTTCAAGTAGCGTGCCGTCCGGAAACGTACGAAACGCGACGGCTTCCTGTTCAGTGCTCTCCGAATCTAAGCATCGCAGTTTCTCGGAGCGCTTACCGTTACGTCCGTTACTTGGTTTTTGTCTGCTGGAAAAGCGCCTGCCATCCGGCATCACAAACTGAGGAGTGGTTGAATCGAGCCCTGAACCGTGACCATTGTGACCATTATTCTTGTTGTGCATAGCGATTGAATCTCCTTTATGGCAAGGTTTTCTTGCGCATCCGCGGCGAGTGTCCGCGATGGCCTTGGCTGCGCTAAGTTATGAATTGACCAAAAATAGCAAAAGCCTGGCGCTTGCCAGGCCTTCACACAGTTCGAGTTGGTTATTTTCTTAATTAGAATTCGCTGAAACCCAATGTCGAGATCTCATGATCCCAGCAAAGCCCGGGACCAATTCGATGATCCAGCCGTCGGGAAGGATTTCGCCCGTAGTAGTGAATGATGCGGCCGCCCTTGGCCTTCCACCTCGTCTTCGCCTCAGCTCGTACAGTGTTGCTCGAGACAATTTCCGCTGCGCGCACCGACTCTTTACACACCGACCAACCATTTCGCCGTTGTTCAGAAAACGCCCACTGCTCGCAGCCGCAAAAAACGTGAGTGAATTATTCCGTACTCCGTGTCCAGCAAAGCTTCAAATCTCGCCGCGGATTTTCCTGATAAATGAAAAAGGCTCGACCGTGTGGTCGAGCTTGAACACATCAGTTTCGGAGTCTAGACGCACCAAATTCTCGATCCAGACACACTGATAACTGGGCTCATTATACATCAACAAAAGTGCGCATGCCAGAGCTTCTCGCATGGAACTCTTCGAGCGATCGCAGCAAATCGACTCGAGTACGCGCAGCAGATGCTTACCAGAATGGTGCCCGAAGCGCAGCGGGGCAGATTTCAATGACTATCGTGGGGCTAAACCGGGACACGTATGCTCTCGCTAGAGCGCTACTGACAGGCTGCTTCACGGGATCAGGAGGGTCGGTTTGGAGATGGATTATCCTCCGCTGCAAGTCGGGTTCGCTGGCGCGGACGACCTCGGCCAATTTCTCCCATTTGTCAGCTGGCATCGCGTCCTTAGCATTAGGCACGATTGGGCTACTTGACGTGTCTAGCTGGTTCGAAATCGAAGATGTGCAAGACACTGCCCGAATGCTTAGGATTTCCCGTGACTGCCCTTGCCCCCTTGCTTGTCGTTCTGCGGTTTCTTGGCTGCCTCGGAAAGAGCTTCCTCGAGCAGAAACTCTATCTGCTGATTCAGTGAGCGATGTTCATGTTTTGCAAGGTCGGTAAGCTGATCCTTGAGCCCCTGCTGGATTCTGAGCAACAGAGCAACCCTACGTCCTGGCATTTTCTTTGAGCGCACCTTTGCTCCGAACGACCTTGACAGTGTGATATCTTTATGATATCGTTGTGATATCTCACAACGAGGTCTACCAGCATGCGAGCTTCTAGTATTCAGCCTAAGGCAAAGCTAATACGTGAGAATTTG
>PKXU01000068.1 GCA_003132445.1 Acidobacteriaceae bacterium
GGCAAATTGCTGGCCTACAACTGTTCGCCCAGCTTCAACTGGCGCAAGAATCTGGATGAAGCGGCGATTGCGCGCTTTCAGCCAGAACTCGCGCGGCTGGGATACAAGTTCCAGTTCGTGACNNCTCCAGGAAAAAGAATTTAGCCGCGAGACTCAATATGGTTACGAGGCGGTGAAGCACCAGCGCTTTGTGGGAACAGGATATTTTGACCAGGTGCAGCAGGTAATCAGCGGAGGTCTTGCGTCGACGACAGCGTTGGCCGGTTCGACTGAAGCGGAACAATTCACTGAAAAGAAATTGCAGACCCGTCCGCAACGCGGGCCCGATGCGGCTTGCCAGCCCATTCTTGGCAACTGCCCGCAAATGCCCGTCAACATTGATCTGGGCTCGGAGGAGATGCTGTTGCCGTCAGGCGACTGAACGGTCGCGACCAACGCAGTGTCACTGTAAGAGCCGGTACAACCAACCGGCTCTTATTATTTTTTAAAGAGCGGCTCAAATTTCCCCGCCACGATCCCTTTCCGGTGATCAGCAATCGGCGTCAGACGATAACCAAGTAATAACACTGCAGACATATCGACGTAATAACGCCTGCCAATTCCTTCTAATACGAATCCATTATTGACCCACCGTGACAGCTCCTCCAGAATGCGTCACGATTGCGCGCACGTTTTGAGAACAGCTGCGTCGTCGCAAGAATCATACGCGACCTTCGACATAAGAAAACAACGCGTTTTTCGCGATAAGCGTCCGCAGCAAGGAGTACCTCGGAAACGGGAGCAATTTTAACTGGGGATGAGATGAAATTTAAATTTGCAGGTTGCTTGAGCTTGGGGATAGTTGTTTTTGCCGGCGGAGTTGCGTTCGCCCAACAACTTGTGCGAGCCAATGAAACCGCCGACTCGGATTCATCGCAAATCGGGTCGACGATGAGTTCAACTCCTTCGTCCGAATCCTCAGCGTCGTCACAGCAGCCTGCGGCAGCATCTCCGCAGGCCGCCCCGCCGAAACACATGCTTGGCCCGCTTGAGATTTCCATCAACTGGCGCACCCGCGCGGAAGGCTGGTATTGGTTCGAAGGCAAGACCGGAAACAGCGACTACGGCTTCTGGGATTCCACACTACGCGTGGGCATCGGGCAAAGCTCGGAGCGTTTTGACTGGTTCTTGGAAGGCGAACAACCCTCGATCCTCGGCTTGCCGAACAATGCAGTGGTGGCCGCCCCTCAAGGCCAGTTGGGACTGGGCGGAAGCTATTACGCGGCGAACAATAACCACACCAACGTCGCCAACGGATTTGTGAAGCAGGCCTTTGTGAATTTCAAGGATGTGGGACCGGCTGGACTGAAATTCGGCCGCTTCGAGTATTTCGATGGCCTCGAAGTCAAACCCAAAGACCCGCTGCTGGCAACGGTGATCCAGACCCGCATTTCGAGCAGATTGATTTCGAATTTCGCTTTCACTGTTGTCCAGAGAAGCTTCGATGGAGTTCAACTTTCCGCTGATTCCGGGGGAAACAATTTTACTTTCTTTGGCGCTCGACCGACGCAGGGAGTCTTTCAAGTAAAGGGAATGGACGAACTGAATGTGGACACCTACTATGGCGCCTACACAAGGTCGGTCACAAGAAAGCAGAGCGCGGGAGAGTTGCGCGTTTTCGCCCTCGGCTATATTGATCACCGCACCCTGGTGCTGAAGACCGATAACCGACCGACGGCAGTTCGCACGGCTGATGCGGGTAAGATCGAGATTGCGACCTGGGGCGCGGATTATGTCCACGTCTTCAACACCAGCGATGCGGGCAAGTTTGATTTTCTGGTTTGGGGCGTGGTGCAAACCGGTTCTTGGGGAAACCTCGAGCAGCGTGCCGGCGCATTCGTGGGCGAAGTGGGATGGCAAGCGCCTGTGAGAATCGTGAAGCCGTGGGTGAGCGCAGGTTATTCCTATGGGAGCGGAGATGGGAACCCCAATGACTCACGTCACGGCACTTTCTTTCAAGTTCTGCCCACTCCACGCCAGTACGCCCGCTTCCCTTTTTACAACATGATGAACAACGAGGACTTGTACGGCACGCTGAATGTGGGGCCAGTTTCGAAGCTCAGCCTCCGCAGCGAAGTGCATACGCTGCGGCTGGCGAGTGCATCCGATTTGTGGTATTCCGGCGGTGGGGCATTTCAGCCCCAGACTTTTGGATACACAGGACGTCCGAGCAACGGCAACCGCGGCTTGGGGAATGTGTGGGACGTCAGCGCCGACTACCAATTCGCACGTTCTTTCAGCGCCACTCTTTATTATGGGCATGCCTGGGGCAAGGGGGTAATTTCCGCCATATATCCGAAAGATCCGAACGGGCAGCTTATTTTCCTGGAGACCAATTTTCATTTTTGAGGGTTCAAACACCGCTAATATAATTCCATTATTGACCGAGAACAGGTCGAGGAGGTGTGATGGTGGTCACATTTTCGATGGCGGTCTTGATCTGGAGGGTAGGGTAAATGGCAATTTCTCATCCTGCGGTTGCCAATATTCATAGTGCGCAGAGGGCGAACGCAAGCTTCTCTGAGAAGCTCAATACACGCTGGCACGAGCGCGGGCTGCAGATTTTTATGTTGATTGTCCTGGCACACTGGGCCGAGCATCTGGTGCAGGCTTACCAGATTTATGTCATGGGATGGCCGCGCCCGAAAGC
>PKXU01000159.1 GCA_003132445.1 Acidobacteriaceae bacterium
GGCAAGTCGGGATGCAATCCGCCCACAATGTGAAACTCCGTGACGGCCTCGGAATATCCCGATGCGGCTGTCTCGAAAGCTTCCTCAAGCGCCATGGTGTAGGCGCCGGGCGTATCTTTCTTGCGTCCAAAGGCGCACAGCCGGCACGCCGCCACACAAACATTCGTCGGATTGATGTGGCGGTTGACGTTGAAGTATGTCTTATCGCCGTGCATGCGTTCGCGCATGGAATTGGCCATCCAGCCCACCGCAAGAATGTCCCCGGTGCGGTACAGGGCGAGTGCGTCGTCGGCATCGAGCCGCTCGCCCGCCACGACCTTTTCCATGAGGGGCGCTAGGCGCCGGTCGTCAGTCTGAAAAGCGTGAGATGAGCGTGCACTAGACATCCTTTTGATAATATCGCAGGACCGCGCTAAAGGCCACGATCCACAAGGAAATGAACCGATTTGCTAGACACCGGCGGGCGAATCTTTGCTTCTTCTCTTGCGTCTACGGCGAGAATTCTCGTCTACCCCTGCCACGAAAATTGCATCTACAAATTAGACACAATTTTAGCTGCGCGCCCTTCCTCGGAATTTGAATAGAAGGAGATTGCCCGATGAAAAAGAGTTTTTTCACTGCCTTAATGACCACAGCATTGCTTTGCGCTGCAGGACTCGCGCAAAGCACCATGCCGTCTTCGCAAAACCCAAGCACCTCAGCCCCGCCTGAGGCTCAGCCGGCCCCGCCGTCGCAGGCAAATCCCGCTCCCAATTCCATGGCCCCGAGTCAGGCCGCATCTTCGCCGAAGATCGCTCCGGGAAGCGTCATTCCGGTTGAACTCACAAAGACCGTTGACGCCAAGAAAGCCAAGCCCGGTGATCCAGTAGTGGCAAGGGTCACCATGGACGTGAAAACTACCAGCGGAGAAGTGCTCGTGCCCAAGAACACAAAAGTTCTAGGACACGTTACCGCAGCCCAGGCCCGCAACAAAGAACAGAAAGAATCTCAGGTCGGGATCTCTTTTGATCGCGCGGAATTGAACGGTGGAGAAGTGTCTTTGCCCATGTCGATCCAGGCCGTCATTGCTCCTCCCACAAATAATGCAAATAATGCTGGTTCTTCCGATCAGAGTGCTCCCGCTGGAGGTGGCAGCCCGGCTCCGTCCTCAATGCCCGCTGGTCGCAGCGGTTCCATGGGAGGAGCAAGCCAAACTCAGACTTCGAATAATGCGGCTCCGAATGCAGTCGGCAATGAAGGTACAAACAATTCGCAGAACAATCCACAGCAAAGCAACTCCCGCCCACAGATTAACGGCAACACCCAGGGCGTCGTAGGCATTTCGGACCTGAAGCTGGAACCAGCGCAGACCGGAGCGCAGGGCTCCGTTCTAAGTTCGGAGAAAAATAATGTTAAGGTCGAAAGCGGAACCTTCCTGCTGCTGAAAGTAAATCAGTGAGAACGTGAAGAGAGCGAGGAGGCGCGCTTGCGCCTCCATTCACCTTGTCGTCTTGAGTGCTATGCAGTCGCCGCCGCGGCTCGGGGGCGAACCGGCAGTTCCTGCTCCAGAGCGCCGGCCAGGCGATGCCAGAGGAAAACAGAAGGACCGATCGTTGCGACAATCATTCCCCAAGGCACTAAGGGCGAACTCCAGAAGAAACTGGTCGTAAAGCTGAGCAGGGAAAACCACAACAAGGTTGTGAATATTCCGAAAAGAAATGCCGCCCGCCTTTCAGCGCTTTGAAATGGCAACTGGTACGAGCACAAGGCCTGCACCATCAAAGAAAATGGAAACGCGACGACCAGATCGATGAAGTAATGCTCGCCCGTGCCCAAAGTCGCCAGGACCGTTAGGCTGAGGAATATCAGCGCGACAGCCCGGATCCAGCGGGGTAATCCTCTCGAGTTCCACCATACGAGCAGCACCCAGGCCATGTGCAGCGAAGGGATCGCGTTGCGCGCACCCGGCATGAGCACGGGCACGACTCGCATGTGCATGGCAACAGCGGTAGAGAACGGATGAAAAGGAAACTCCGATCCGAAAAGATGCACCGGACCGCAAGCCGGCAACAGGTTGTAAAAAAGTACGCCCAGTGGTCCGGCCACAAGAAATGCCAGCATTACCGCCAGTGCATTTTCGCGCTTGCGGCGTAACTGGGCCGCGTACACCAACGCCAACGGTAACGGCAGGGCGATGTAAATGATGAGGCAGACAGTTCGTATCCATGGAACTTTCCAGAAAAGCTGGCCCACCAAGAAACTGATCTGCACCCGCAGGCTGCTATCGAAGGAATACAGGAATAGATCAAATGTTTTCGGATGAAGCCTCTCGGTGATATCGAGCAGAGTGCTCGCCGTCCATTCTGAGGCAACGAACAACACCGCCGGCAAGAATCCATACAGCAGCAACTTGCGGTCGTTCGCCTCTGCCCAAATTGTGTGAATGCCCAGAACCGCGAAGGCGGCCAAGCCGGCAAAGGAAAATCCGGCCATAATTCTTGGCGGGAAATGCAAGAGGCGATAGTCAAGCGCCGCCAAAAGCAATCCACCCGACACAACCCAAAGCAAATCAAACCAGGAGCGGCGGAGTACCACCAGAACAATCAGCGCGCTCACCAGCGCTAGTGAAAGATACGCCGAGACCATCGTCTCGTCGTAAAACTGTCGATTTAGAGCAAGCCCCAGGATCGCAGTGAAGAGCAACACCGCAAGTGCGATCTTCACGACGAACGAGCGGTCGAGGCGCGGGTGATCGAGGCGCGGGTTAAGATCAGGCTGTTCCAAGTAACTCCATCACACCTATGGCGGGCGTTGCAATTGGTGGTGTTGAGAAAGTTTAGGATTTCCGCGGATGCAACGCAATCTGAGCGGCCATCAACGAGTTACATAAGTAATACTGCCTGAAGCAGCGTGATCTCGAATGCCGCGAACGTCATTCGAGTGCGGTCAGAAATCCCGGCAGAATTCCCTTGTAAATCGCCATGCCGACTACGGCGTCCACGCCAAGAGTCTGCAGTGCTTCAATCTCTTCCTGCGAACGAATGCCACCCGCGGCAATGAGCTGCCGGCTCGTGGCGGAGCGCAGCGGACGGATTACATCGAGCGGGAATCCCTGCAACAAACCTTCCGTCTCCACGTGTGTGTAGAGGAAAGCGCCGCACCAGGGCTCGAGCGTCCGCACCATTTGCAGTGGGCTCACGTTTGTCGCCCTGCGCCATCCGTGCGTAACCACTCGCACGCCGACGGCATCCAGAGCAAATACCAATCGACCGGAACCAACGGCCCTCGCTATGTTTTCCGCGAACCCCTCGTCCAGTTCGTCTTGCGCGAACAGCGCCGATCCAATGATGACTCTCTGCGCTCCCGCCGAAAGTGCAGCCTCAGCAACCGCTACGGAGCGGATGCCCCCTCCTACCTGGCATGGCAATTTCCGCGCCAGTTCGCGAACCAGATCAATGTTGTCGCCCGATCCCATGGCCGCGTCGAGATCGATCACTTGGACCAGAGGATAGCTCGAAAAGCGTTTGATCCACGTTTCGAAGTTATCGAATTCCAGCGCCTTCCTGCGGCCCTGCACCAACTGCACGATCTTGCCACCCATTAAATCGATCGAAGGAATCAGCATGGCCACCTTACTGGAATTCCTTCCGCACCGATCTGTTGCTTCAAGTCAGAAAGCCGGCTGAAACCGTAATGAAAAATGGATGCCGCCAATGCGGCATCGGCGTGGCCTTCGCGGAATACTTCCACAAAATGTTGCGCGCCGCCCGCGCCGCCTGAAGCAATCACGGGAATCCGAACCGAATCGGCCACGGCTCGCGTCAGTTCGCAATCGAATCCTGCGCCCGTTCCGTCGCGATCCATAGAGGTCAGTAGAATCTCGCCGGCGCCGCGCGATTCCGCTTCTTGAGCCCAGCCAATCGCATCTCTCGCAGTCCCCTCTCGTCCGCCATGCGAGAACGCCTGCCAATGCGAGCCGTCAACGGAGCGCTGGGCATCGATGGCGACGACCACTGCCTGCGAACCAAAGCGCGCCGCGATTTGAGTAATCAAAGTAGGATCATGAAGTGCCGCAGAGTTGATGCTGATCTTGTCCGCACCCGCTGAGAATACGGCGGATGCATCCTCAAGCGTGCGAATTCCGCCCCCTACGGTGAAAGGAATAAACAACTGCCGGGCCGCGCGGCGCACCGTATCGAGTAGCGTGGGCCGCCGCTCGTGCACTGCCGAAATATCCAGAAGCACGACTTCGTCGGCCCCTGCCTCGCTATGCGCCTTCGCCAGTTCAGCCGGATCCCCCGCGTCGCGCAGATTCTCAAACTGCACACCCTTCACAACGCGGCCGCCGTCCACGTCCAGGCAAGCGATAATGCGTTTCGTCAGCATCTCAGAGTAAACAAAAATTGCGCAATATCTTCAATCCGGTTTCTCCGGACTTTTCTGGATGAAACTGCACGCCGAATAAATGATCGCGCTCCACCGCCGCTGAAAACGCTCCGCCGTATTCGCAGCACGCAACCGTCGCATCACTCATCGGCGCGCGAAATGAATGCGTGAAATACACAAACGAGCGCGACGGCACATCCCGAAACAGCCGCGAAGACGACGAAATGTCGATCTGATTCCAACCCACGTGTGGAGATTTCACGTTGCCAGGAAATCGCCCGCACTCGCCTTCTAACACGCCCAATCCCGGCGTCTCCAGCGATTCGTGACTCCCCTGAAACATCCATTGCATTCCGACGCAGATGCCAAGAAATGGAATTCCGCGCTCGATGCCATCTGTGATCGCCTGCGTTAAACCTGACCGTCCGAGCGCCGCGGTCGACGCAAAGTGGCCCACGCCCGGCAGGACAATTTTCGAAGCTTTCGCAACCTCCTCAGGATCGGAAGTGATCGCGCATTCCTGCTCCAGCCAGTCCAGCGCCTTTTTCACCGAAACCAGGTTTCCCGCACCGTAATCGACAATCGCAATCATCACAGCACTCCCTTGGTACTGGGCAAGAGGCGCACCATGCGCGCATCGCGCCAACAGGCCGCTCGCAGTGCGCGCGCGAAGGCTTTGAACAGCGCCTCAATCTTGTGGTGACTCGAGCGTCCATACAGCACGCGAGCATGAACGTTGGCGCGGGCTCCGCGCGCAAAGCCTTCAAAGAAATCAGACACAAGTTCTGCCTGAAGGTCGCCGACCAGCCGCGTGCGCACTTTGGTGTCGACCACAGCGGCTGTGCGTCCACAAAAATCCACGGCGGCCATTCCCATGGTTTCGTCCATCGGCATCAGAAAATATCCCGCTCGCAGAATACCGCGCTTGCTGCCCAGAGCCTTATCAAACGCCTGCCCGAGCACAATGCCAACATCCTCGACCGTGTGATGCTGGTCTACGTCCAGATCTCCGTGCGCTTTCAACGTCAAATCGAAGCCGCCGTGATGGGCAAATAATTCCAGCATGTGGTCGAAGAATCGAATGCCGGTCGAAATCTGATAGCGGCCGCGACCTTCAATGGTGAGCGAGATCGCAATCTGAGTCTCTTTACTGACGCGCTTGATGCTTCCTTTTCTCATCGCCGCGATGCTCCCTGCACTATGCCTAGCTCTTCGCACGTCTCTTTGAACCCGATCAGCAAGCGGTCCGTATGTTCACGAGGGCCCAGAGTAATGCGCACACATCCTTCACAGCCGTGATCGCTGGAACGGTCGCGAACCAGAATGCCGTGCTGCCGAATGTGCTCAACAAAAGAAGCCGCCGCGCCCACGCGCGCCAGCACGAAATTCGCTTGACTTGGCCAGAACTGAATTCCGCTGGCTTCGAGCGCATGCTCAAGGCGAGACCTCGACTCACGAATTTCGCCGGCATACTGCTGAATGTAATCTTGATCGCTCAACGCTTCCGGCAGGCAAGCCAGCGCGGCTGCATTCACGTTATAGGGAGAACAAACGCGGCGTATTGCTCGCATTTGTTCTGCGTCGCCGATCAGCGCACCACTGCGCAGCCCAGCCAGCCCGTATGCCTTGGAAAAAGTGCGCGCAACAAAAAGATTGGGAACTTTGCCGCGCGTAGCGAGCATACTTTCCCCATAGAACTCGAAGTAGGCTTCGTCGACGAGCACAGCCGCATCTGGCGCCGTATGAGCGATTCGCAATAGATCCGCCACAGGCACGACGGTTCCTGTGGGATTATTTGGATTCGCAATCGCAATCATCCGCGTGCGCCGCGTTATACGATCGCAGAGATCATTCGTGGGAAAGTTGAAATCCTTGCCCGCGGAAACAGCGATGACTTGCGCTCCCGCCGCCATCATATAAATTCGGTACATGGAGTATGTAGGCACAACAATCAGCGCCTCGTCCCCCGGTTCGAGATAGGTCTCGCACAGCAGATGGATGGCTTCATCGACACCATTGGTCAGTAACAATTCTGCTGCCGCGATCCCTAGAAACTCGGCCACCTTCACTTCCACCGGCTCGCGTTCCGGATAGCTTGCCAATTTTTCCGGAGTTAACTCCCGTAAGCGTGCGAGCACTCGAGGTGAACATCCGACCGTGTTTTCGTTGAAATCCAGACGCAGTCCATTCCTTCCCGCCAGCGGAGGATGGTAGGAAGGCAACGTACGCACTGCTTCCCGTGGACTAAGCATGTTTGCACCTCACACGCACCGACTGCGCATGCGCAGTCAATCCCTCGGCATTCGCCAGGCATTCGATCGCGGGAGCAATCTGCTTGAGCCCGTTGGCGGTAAGCCGCTGTACCGTAATCACCTTCGCAAAATCTGCCACGCTTAACCCTCCACGCGATCGCGCTTGTCCCGAGGTCGGGAGCACGTGGTTGGGACCGGCAGCGTAATCGCCCGCCGCCTGCACCGAATAATCGCCGACAAAGATGGATCCAGCATTCTGGACAAACGGCAAGTCATCGACCGCCACGGTGAGGTGTTCAGGAGCAAGTCGATTCGCCCATGCCCTTGCTTGTTCTCGCGAGGCCGCGACCAGTACCGCGCCGCGAGCCCGCAAAGACTTCAATGCGATCGGATTCCCTTTTGCAAACTTTGCCACGCTCTCGCTCACAAGCCGCCCTAATTCGGAAGACGTTGTAATCAATAAAACCAGCGTCTGCGGATCATGTTCCGCCTGCGCCACCAAATCGGCGGCAATGAATTCTGGTCGCCCGGAGTCGCTTACGATGACGGCCTCGGTCGGGCCCGCCAGAAAATCGATCGCGCAGTCGAACGAAACCAATTTTTTCGCGACCGTGACGTAGGCGTTTCCTGGCCCGACAATTTTATCGACTCGTAGAATCGTGCTTGTTCCATACGCCAGGGCCGCGATAGCCTGAGCGCCGCCCACCCGATAAAATTCATTCACGCCCAGCATTTTTGCCGCAGCTAACACTTCTGCCGAAGGCTTCGGCGATACCACACGAATATTCTTCACGCCCGCGACCTGAGCGGGAATTACGGTCATCAATACGGTCGAAACGAGCGGGTAGCGCCCGCCCGGAACATAGCAGCCCACGGATTCCAAAGGCCGCACAATTTGCCCGAGAGAAATTCCGTCGTGCGTTCGCATCCAGCTCTTGGGCTTTTGCCACTCGCAGAACCGGCGAATGTTCCGCGCAGCCTGGCGCAGAGACGTACGCAGCTCGGTCGAAATCGTGCGCCACGCCGCCGTCATTTCTTCCTCGGAGACTCGCAACGATTGTTTCGCTGCCAGCCCGTCCCAACGTTCCGCATAGCGCCGCAACGATCGATCACCGCCGCTGCGCACACTCGCAATGATGCGCCGTACCTGCGGTTCCAGACCGCGCAGCGTTGTCCCGCGCGCGGCGAGCCGGTCCACCATCGCGCCGGCTTTGCGGCCGGAGACGATCCGCATCACAACACCACCTTATTCAAGGGGTACTCGACAATGCCGTGCGCTTGCGCCTCTTTGAGGCGAGGAATCACATCCCACGCGGACGCTTCGTCGATTACGGTATTCACCGCGAGCCAGTCTTCGTCACTCAGATGAGAGATCGTCGGCTTCTGCAGGGCGGGCAACACGGCAAGTACTGCGGCGAGATTTTCTTTGCGGACATTTAACATGAGGCCTACTCGGTCCTGCGCTTCCATGGCGCCTTGCAGCATCAGCGCCAAATTATCGATCTTTCGCCGTTTGTCGCGGTCCTCGTAGGAGCATTTGTTGGCGATCAACTGCGTGTTCGATTCCAGCACCGTTTCCAGAATGCGAAGCCGATTCGCCTTCAGTGAGCTTCCGGTTTCGGTGACTTCGACAATGGCATCCGCCAACATGGGTGGCTTGACTTCCGTGGCGCCCCACGAAAAATCGACTCGCACCTCAACGCCTTTCTTGCGAAAATAATCGCGCGTAACTTTCACCAATTCGGTGGCAACGATTTTATCCTTGAGATCTTCGGCTCGCTGAATTGTAGAATCCTCCGGCACAGCCAAAACCCATCGCACTTTGCCGCGGCTGCGCTTGGCGTAAATCAAGTCACTGACAGTGACCACCTCCAGACCGCTCTCAACTATCCAGTCAAATCCGGTCAAGCCCGCGTCAATGGCGCCATGCTCAACATAGCGGGCCATTTCCTGTGCGCGAATTAACATGCAATCGATTTCCGGATCGGAGGTGCGGGCAAAGTACGAGCGTCCGTCGGTATAGGCGGGAAGACCGGCTCGCGCAAACAGCTGTAAGGTTGCATCCTGCAAACTGCCCTTCGGAATTCCAATGCGCAGCTTCATCGCGACTCCTTCGGCAAACTTACACTCTGCGCCCGCTCGGTTAAGGAAATTCTTTCCGTGAAACAAGATCGAGTGCCGCGATGGCACACCACTCCCGCGCCCTCTACTTCCACGCGCACCAGCAAAGTATCGCGATCGCAATCGGTGTGCGCGGAAACAACTTTCAGCCGATTTCCCGAACTCTCGCCCTTCATCCACAGCTTCTGGCGCGTTCGGCTGAAGAACGTTACATACCCTTCCGTCAGCGTGCGCTCGAGGGCTTCACGATTCATAAATCCCACCATCAGCACTTCGCCGTCGGTAGAATCCTGCACCACGGCGGGAAGCAGTCCGCTCATCTTGTCGAAATCGAACTCTGCATTCATACTTTTCCTTTCATGCAAACGAAAAGCCCGCTGAGCATTATCGCGTCAGCGGGCCGAAACTCCTGAAAAGTGCTGTTTAGGTCAAATCTGCAATCTCAGGTGCACATCGCCGCCGTCGCGCTATGCGCGTGATGATGATGGCGATGATGGAAATGAGACGACATTCGTTATTCAGAGTACGAAAACGTCTCCCCCAGGTCAATAATATAAACACCCTCGTCGTATCTGTTTTTTTGATTCTAATAATCGAGATTTTTCATACAGCCTTGGATGCGGCGACCCCGTCCTGATACGATTCGAATTTCGGATTGCTGAATATCTTCGGCTACAAGGAGCAATCATGAAGAGTTCCTTTCCTGCCTCGCGCTTTTCGATTCGCGCTGGAATCGTTTTAGTCTGTCTGATCGCAACGGCTTTTCGCGGCCACGCGCAGACCCAGGTCTCAGATGATCCTCCTGTGTATGGCCCGTTTAATGCCGTGTTCTTGCCCGATGGCGATGGCCTGAAGAAGCTTCTGGTGAAAAATGATTCGGTTCTTCGAGCCGATTCGCCCTGGTCGATCTACACCTGGGTCAATCCTGCGGAAGCGACGAAAATGCCCAGTCTTGTTGCTGGGGTGGGCGAGCCTGAAGAGGAGTTTTCCAGGTATCTCGCGCTGAGCGCCGACAACCTGATTCTTTGGATTGGCAAAGACAATAGTCTTTTCGCACCCGCTGCGCTCTCTCCCGGGAAATGGCATTTTGTCGCGGCAACATTCGATGGCGAGGAGTTTCGGCTTTACAGCGATAGCGCGCAAATTTCCAGCGGCAAACTGGATTCGGGGAGCGTGACTCCCATGCTCGAAATGGCGCCTCCTTTTTTGCCATCTCTCAACTGGCGGCACTTCGGAGGATCCATCGCTTTACTCACCGTGGTCCGCAACGCGTTGAGCAGCGACGAGATCAAACAGCTATTTGAAAAGCCCGAGGATTTTTCACTCATTGAGTTTGAAGAGGCCTCGAAGCCCTGGCCGGTACAAACCCGAGGACAAGCCGGGTATCGCGCGCCTCAAGATCCCGCGACCATGCCACAAACGAAGGCGCCGTTCTCGCATCCAGTAGCAAAACCGCTGCAGACGCAAGAGATTGTCCGGGCGTTCGGCGACGGTCACTGGACGCTCGCAGCCGGATGGACCATGATTCCCGCACCGCAGCTGAACGCGGAAGGTTCCTTAATTTCTCAGGTCGGCTTTAACGCTATGGACTGGATGTCCGCGACCGTCCCCGGAACTGTTCTCACTACTCTCGTCGATCGCGGTATTTATCCCGATCCCGATTACGGTTTGAATAATCTTGCCATTCCAGAAAGTCTGAACAAACAGGATTACTGGTACCGAGTGGAATTTCGCGCGCCGAAAACGACTCAGGCGCAGCGACTCACTCTCACTTTCGAGGGCATTAACTACAAGGCAGACGTGTGGCTCAATGGTCACTCCCTCGGCTCAATCAAGGGAGCATTCATTCGCGGCGCATTTGACGTGACCGATATGCTGAAGCCCGATCGGCAAAATGTTCTGGCCGTGCGCGTTTCGCCGCCGCCACATCCGGGAATTCCTAACGAACAGTCGGTCAAAGGTGGTCCAGGAGAAAACGGCGGCATCATGTGCCTTGATGGTCCAACGTTTGTGACGACCGAGGGATGGGATTGGATTCCGGCGGTCCGCGACCGTGATACAGGAATATGGCAGCCTGTAACGCTCACCGCAACCAGCACTGTGAAAATCGGCGACCCGCAAGTGGTCACCTCGTTGCCTCTGCCCGATACCACGCGCGCCGACGTTGTCATTAACGTGCCACTCAGAAATGTTTCGAATGCGCCTGTCACCGGCAAGTTAAAGGCTTCCTTCGGTGAGATCGTTGTGACTAAACAAGTCACGTTGCCGGCAGGCGAAAGCACAGTAACGCTCGCGCCATCGGAGTTCGCGCAACTGACCGTGCAGCATCCGCGCCTGTGGTGGCCGAACGGCTATGGTAAGCCGGGGTTGTACAACTTGCGCTTGAGCTTTTCGGACGGAAACAGCGAGTCGGACACGAAAGAGTTACGCTTCGGCATTCGAGAAGTCACCTATGAATTGAGCCTGCTCGACAGCACGGGCCACCTGCGCAGGCTGGAATATTCCCCAACTACTTCCAGATTGAAGGCAGAACAGGTCGTCGATGTGCGCCACGAAGGCATGCGCCAGATTCCTGCGGCCGATCCATTCCCCTCGTCTTTTCCGCAAGAGTGGAAGGAAGGATGGAAATCCTGGGTCGCATCGCTGATGCCCGGCGGCGAACAATCTCCATCAATAAAAATGCTCGACGATACAAAAACTTCCCCGTATTTAGTAATTAAAGTGAATGGCGTCCGCATCGCCTGCCGCGGCGGTAATTGGGGTATGGACGATTCGCGCAAGCGAGTTTCCCGCGAGCATCTCGAGCCTTTTTTTCGCCTGCATCGTGATGCGAACTTAAACATCATTCGCAACTGGGTGGGCCAGAATACGGAGCAGACTTTCTATGATCTCGCCGACGAATACGGTCTTATGGTGTGGAACGATTTTTGGGAATCGACGCAGAACTATAACGTCGAGGCCGAAGATCCCCAGCTTTTTCTGGATAACGCCCGCGACACCATTCTGCGCTTCCGCAATCATCCCTCAATCGTGGTGTGGTGCGGGCGCAATGAAGGCGTGCCCCAGCCCATCATTAACGAAGGGCTGATCGCTTTGACAAGGACTCTGGATGGAACCCGCTACTACTTTCCCAGTTCGAATCAGATCAATCTCCAAAACAGCGGGCCATATAAATATATGGATCCCACGCTTTACTACACATCTCTGAATCATGGCTTCTCGGTCGAAACCGGAACTCCGTCGTTTTCCACACTGGAATCGTTCCGTGCCTGGATTCCGAACGAAGATCAGTGGCCCATCGGCGATGACTGGGCCTATCACGACTGGCACCAGAGCGGAAATGGCGACATGGCTCCGTTCATGGCACAGATGCAAGCGGAGTTCGGCGCTCCCGTAAGTCTTGAGGATTTCGAGCGCAAGGCGCAGATGCTCGACTACGTGGATCACCGCGCAATTTTCGAAGGCATGAACGCTCACCTCTGGGCGCCGAATAGTGGACGCCTTTTGTGGATGACGCAGCCCGCATGGCCGAGCAACACCTGGCAAATCCTGAACGCGGACTACGATACGCAATCATCTTTCTATGCGGTGAAGAAAGCCTGTGAGCCGCTCCATGTGCAACTTGATCTGTCGAATTACAACATCGCTGTAGTGAATACCACGAACGATCTGAACGCCGCTGTGCTGATCAGCGCCAGCGTCTATTCCCTCGACAACCAGCTATTGTTTCATCGCGAAGAAAAACGAGACGCGGCCGCGGATACCGTCACCGATGGCTTTCGCCTGGAACTGCCGCCGTTGCTCTCAGCGCAAGGGATGGTGCTGGTGGGTTTAGAGTTGCGCAACTCGTCGGGAGAAGTAATTTCCAGGAATCTTTACTGGCTGGGACAGGACAATTCTTCGTACCGCCGCTTGACTCGTCTCCCTGCTGGTTCTTTGTCTGCAACGGCAAAATCCACTCGCTCCGGAGATGAAGTACATGTGCAGGTTGAACTTCGAAATACGGGAACAACCGTCGCACTGCAGAGCAAGTTGACGCTCTTGAATGCCGGAGACAGCTCCCGCATTCTCCCCGCGTACTACAGCGACAATTATGTATCGCTTCTTCCCGGAGAAAGCCGGGAGATCGAAATCGCGTATCCCGCAAAATCGGCAGCCGGGCCGGCGCAGTTAGCCTTGCGGGGATGGAATGTTTCGAAACAGGTGGTTGCGATTCCCTAACGGTTCAGGATCCGGCCGCACCCGGTTTGATTTCGGTTGCCTTGCCCTCGTGATACACAATCACCAGCGGCTTCCCACCGTTCGGATAACGCACGGTTTTTTCCTCCGAACTGTCGCCAGCGTCCGGAACGCCCATGCCAATCGCGAAGTCCGCCTGCATCTCATTCATCCCCGGGTTGACCTGATGCTGCTCCACCGCCTGCCAAACGTCCGGCGGCCAGTGCTTGTACAGATCATGCGGATCCTCGACGAAAAACATCTCGTCCGAGTAAATCTTGTATTGCCCGTCCGCTTCAAAGCCAATCGGAACCGCGTAGGTCTGTCCACCTTTCTCAAATATCGCCATTACTTGCATTCGTTGGTCGGCGCCCGGCGGCTTGGCCGTGACCACATCTTTCACCTGCAATTTTTCGATGGGCAGTAGCAATCCCGCCTCGTGCGCGAAGTCCACGCGCTTCCCTTCCATTTCATAGGGATAGTACGTATAGCGATATCCTTCCTTCACCCACTCCGGTTGTTGGGTAAGTTGTTTCGCGCTCTTCAGGTCGTAGGGATAAAGCTTCTTGGGATTGACGTAATAATCGGGATTGGAATAACCGACGGCTGCCGCTTGCTTCTGCTTGTCCGCAGCCACTTTGTCTTCATGGCGCTGGTAAAGAATATAGCCCGTGCGCAATCCCGCGACTACCATTGCGAGCAGCAGCGCCAGTTGTAGCTTCTGCTTCGCCTCAGCACTGATCATGGGAGAACTGTACCAAGTTTCACTGCATCAAGTTTCATGGTCCGGCCAATCTCAGCATATCGGCGCGCAGCTATAAGGTAAACTGGAAGAGAGGTACTGCGATGGCTGCCATTACTGAACATGACGTCCTAAGCGCTCTGAAGAGCTGCTACGATCCCGAGATTCCGGTCAATATTGTCGATCTTGGCCTCATCTACAAAGTGAATTTTGCGCCCGCGTCCGCTGAACCTCAGAATATAAATTCTGAAAACTCGAAACAGGATGTCACCGTTGAAATGACGTTGACCGCGCAAGGCTGCCCGGAGCATGTAAACATCAGTGCGCAAGTCAAATCCCGCGTCGAGCAGTTGCCCGGCGTGGGCAACTGCACTGTGAATGTGGTGTGGGCCCCGCCCTGGACCCCCGAACGCCTCAGTCCAGAAGCCAGAAAACAGCTGGGCATCGAGTAAAGGCCAGACTTCGGACCTCAGGCTTCGGACCCCAGAGAGTCAGATTCTAGCTTTGTGGGGAAAGCCAGAAGTCTGAGGTCTGAAGTCTGAAGTCAGATCTTCATTCGAGGAATTCTTCCCAACCAGCGCCGCCTCGCCCCCCCGCTGCGGTAAGCCGTCTGCCGGCTTGTCCCGCCATTTCCATCACGCGCATGCCCCGTTCGAAGTAGTCTGGCATCGATTGCCGCACCCTGTCGAATTGCTCGGGATACTCGGCCGCCAGCAGTGCGAGACTGACCCCTGTGGCCAACACTCCCGCTGGATATCTTCTCTTGGCAAAAAAAATCGCTGCCGCGCCGATCGAGCCGATAACGAAAGCCTTCTTCCACGAATCCATAGTTTTCCCTCAAAACGATTTAGGTTGCTAAAAAAGGAAGCTGTGTTGCCAAAATTGTAGCAACAACATAGGCGGCCGCAATAAGACTCCGTCTGCGCACCATTGACTTCATGACCGTTCCTTTATACTTCCTCGTTCGCCGGAGGCTTGCATGTTCTTATCTCGAAACCGCCTGACCGCATTGCTGCTCATCCCCGCTTTGGCCACAACCATGGCAGCGCAATCCAAACCGCGCGCCCGCGACCTGGGAGTTCCCTTCGATGGAACTCCGGGCCCGAATAATGCCATCACCGATGTTAAGGGAGTTGAAGTCGGACACACTACGCTCATTTCGGGTGAAGGGAAACTCGAAGTCGGCAAAGGTCCGGTTCGTACCGGCGTCACCGCCATCCATCCCCGCGGGAAGGCCAGCAATGACGCGGTGTTTGCCGCCTGGTTCACGCTTAACGGCAACGGCGAAATGACGGGCACGACCTGGGTCGACGATTCCGGATTTTTGAACGGACCGGTCATGATCACGAACACGCACAGTGTTGGCGTAGTCCGTGACGCGGTGATCGCCTGGAAAGTCAAGCACGGCACGCCCGACATGGAAGGCTACTGGTGGTCACTTCCCGTGGTCGCCGAAACCTGGGACGGCTATCTCAACGATATCAACGGTTTCCACGTTAAGCCAGAAGACGCATTCCATGCCCTCGACAGCGCTCACTCCGGTCTAGTCGAAGAAGGCAATGTAGGAGGCGGCACCGGCATGATTTGCAACGAATTCAAAGGCGGCATCGGAACCTCGTCGCGCGTCCTCGGTGCCAAGGCGGGCGGCTATACGGTCGGAGTGCTGGTGCAATGCAACTACGGCTCGCGCGAGCAGCTTCGGATTGCGGGCGTCAATGTTGGACGTGAAATTCCTGAGCATACCGTTTGGCAAAAAGATGTCGGCTCCATTATTGTCGTTCTGGCAACCGATGCTCCTCTGATTCCTACGCAACTCAAGCGCCTAGCCAGAAAGATTTCGCTGGGACTGGGCCGCGATGGAAGCTATTCCGGCGACGGGTCGGGAGACATCTTCATTGCATTTTCCACAGCAAATCCCGGCGCTGTTGGCAGCCAGGGATTGCATCAGCTCACCATGCTTCCCAACGATTCGCTCGATCCGCTGTTTCTGGCGACTGTGCAGGCAACCGAAGAGGCGGTAGTAAACGCCATGGTCGCAGCCGATACTATGACGGGGATCGATAATCACACGGTCATCTCTTTGCCGCACGAGCGTCTGCGGGAAGCTCTGAAAAAATACAATCGCTTGGTCAAGTAATCGCGATAATCGGCGCGGGGCCTAAGGCTAACATCGCTAAACAAAGATCGCTAAATCTTGATACTGGATATACGAAAACGGCTCATCATTTTAGCTTGGTCCGTATGCCCCACTCCCGCGCCGGTAGTCCAGCGGATCGATTCCAAAACGCTTCAGCATGGACTGCAGTGTAGTCCGCTTGATCCCCAATCGACTGGCTGCCCCGTCGGAGCCAGAGAGCACGCCACTGCTCTCGCGCAAAACACGAATAATGTGATCGCGCTCGATTTCGGTAAGGGTTTCATCTCTTCTAATATCCTCAGCCGCATCTAACTCCATCGGCGGCGCAGCGAGCACGTGGCCTTTGCTCAAAATCACCATGCGCTCAATCATGTTCTCGAGTTCGCGGATGTTGCCAGGCCAGTTCCAGTTCTGCAGCACCATCATCGTTTCCGGTGGGATCGTGTCAATGTGCTTTCCCATACGCGCGGAATGTTTTTTCACAAAGTGACCGACCAGAATCGGAATGTCGCCGCGCCGCTGCCGCAACGGCGGCAAATCGATGGGAAAGACATTCAGACGGTAGAACAAATCCTCGCGAAACTTCTTGTCGGCAATATCTTGATGCAAATCGCGATTGGTGGCGGAGATGATTCTCACGTCGACGCGGCGGGTGTGCACACCTCCCAACCGCTCGAATTCGCGATCCTGCAGCACCCGCAAGAGCTTCGGTTGCAGCTCCAGCGGCAATTCGCCAATCTCGTCCAGAAACAACGTTCCCTTATCCGCCAGCTCAACGCGTCCCACTTTCTGGCTAACGGCGCCTGTGAATGCCCCCTTTTCATGCCCAAAAAGTTCGCTCTCCAGCAGACCAACTGGCACGGCGGCGCAGTTCAGCTTGATGAAAGTCTGCTGGCGCCGGGAACTCAGCGAATGTACCGAACGTGCAATCAATTCTTTGCCGCTGCCGGTCTCGCCTAACAGTAAGACCGTGGAGTCGGTCGGGGCCACGACTCGCACATTCTTCAGGACCTCGCGCAATGCCAAACTCTGACCAATGATTTCCTCAAATCCAAGTTCTGTCTGAATCTGGCCTTCGAGGTAAGTTTTTTCCTGGGCCAGCTTTTCTCGCGCGTCCTGCAGCCGATCCGTCATTTCGCGAAGACGCCCAATATCCATGCACGCACCGGTAATTCCAACCACGTTTCCCCCCGCGTCCAACAAGGGTTCAATGGTGATATCGAATGCTTCGTTCCTGCCGTTGTGTGGTATCACTATTTCCTGCCGCGACGCCACGCCGGTCTTCAAAACCTTCCGTTTCAATTCAACCAGACCCGCCGCTTTTTTGGCTCCGATAATTTGCGCATCGGTCTTCCCGATCACCTCCTGTTGCCAGTAACTCTGCGGGTTATAAATCCAGGTGTAACGCAGGTCGCAATCCTGATTGAAGACAGTAATCGGAGAATCCTTGAGGGCGACGCGAAAACGCTCTTCGCTTTCTACCCGGGATTGTTCCGCTTTTCTTTGGCCTTCGGCCGCCTTCACCTGCTCGGTCACATCCCGCTGTATGCCCCAGGTACGCAGCAACATCCCATTTTCGACAATCCCGATCATGCTGTTGCGAAATACCTTGGGATTGCCGTGAATATCCACTTCGTGCGACTCTCGTTCCAGAACGTTAAATCCAAAACGGATATATTCGCGGGCTAGTTCAAGATTACGCGGGTCCTCCGCTGGCAGAAGTTCAGTGAGCCTCTTCGTCAGAAGTTCCTCTCTAGAGGTGAAACCGTACATTTTGGCCAGAGCATCGTTGCACTCTCCCATATAGGAGTGATGGAGAATGTGATGAACCATCTGGTCTTCCGGCAGATCGATCGCGAGGGGTGTGTCCAACTCCTGGCAGAAAATACCTTCCGAACTTTGCGACACGAAGCGGCGATAATCTTCCTCCCGCCGCCGCAGGGCATCTTCGGCAATCTTGCGATCTGTGATGTCGATCGCAGTGGCCTGAAATATAGATGCTCCGTCGGGACCGCCCGCGGTGATCACGGTATTGAACAAGACCCAAACCGGTGCTCCATTTTTCTTTCGCAGCTGTATCTCTCGGCTGAAATACGCACCCTGTTGCCTCAAATCACGCAGAAGAGGTTCACGGTCGGCTGCATCGAAATAGAATTCTGCCGTGGCGCGGCCCCGAACTTCATCGGCCTTACAATAGCCAAGTATGCGCGCCCACGCCTCATTACAATCGAGCAGCTTCCCGTCCATGCTGGAAATCGCCACGCCGGCAACGTTTTTTTCGAATAGTAGCCGGTAGCGTTCTTCCGATCGCCGAAGGAAAGTCTCAGTACGCTGTCGCTCGGTAAAATGGAGCGTTTCCGGGTCAACTACCTCCACCGCGTCATTGGAGTGGTCAATCAGCGTTCGGAACAGTTCGAGGGAACGATCTGTCTTCTTTCGCTCCGTAATATCCTGCAATACACTCGCCACCCGGTCGACAACGTTCGTCCCCTTAACCGGAAAACAGGTAATCAAAAGGTCTCGGTCGCCCCGCGTGCGGTACTTGGGTCGCAACTCGTTTGCACGACGTTACCCTTAAAGCATTCATCCAATTTGCCCTTCACGGTGCTCTCAAAGACTTCCGGATTCAAGACATCCGGTACGCGACGGCCCAACAGGTCTTCTTTCTTCATTCCGCGATATGTTAGAAAAGCACGATTCGCGCTGACATAACGGTAGTCGCGATCCACCACCGTGATCATCTCTTCCAAACCTTCCACCGCCGCCTCAAACGCCCGCAATCGTTTCGTGCTTCCGCGAAACAGATCGCCCAAGCCACTGATCGCAATTCCCACCAGACCAAACAATGCCAAGCGTACGATGCCCTGCGGGTTTCTGATCGCGAACGAGTTCAAAGGCTGCACGAAAAAATATTCGGCGACCGCGCCGTAAAGAACAGTGGCGAAAACGCCCGGCCCGAAACCGCCGATTAACGCGACCAGGATGATGGTGGGATAAAACAGAATGAAGGGCGAACTAAATACGAGAGAAGCGTCCAAAGCATATTGCACCAAGATTGCCCCGGCTACGGCCGCCAGGGCGAAACCGTACTTTTGCCTCTTGGTGTGAAGCCAGTACACAAGCTTCGCAAGCTTTTCACCCTGATCGGCAACACTCATAGCCAACCCTTACTTCCCGGGATTCCGCACCAATTGGGGCTAGTCTCTCCCCGGCAGGGCCAGGAAAACTGAGCAGAATTGCTCACTTTTCAGTTATTTTAATGGCTTGGAGGCGTGTCTGCGGGGAAACCATCCACAAGGATGTTTCAGCTAAGGGATTACCGCGTCAGGTTGGTTTTATAAAGGTTCCAGAAAGAAGCGTGGAGGACGAAAACCGGCTCCGTGGCCACCCGGTGTTGGCGTCATTGTCAACTTGAGCATTTCCGATATCTCCGCTTCCAGTATCTGCCGCTCCTCCGACCATAGGGAGGTAAACCGAAAGGGTTGCAGATAGCCGTGGACGGCTCGCATGGGAAACAGCATTTCAGCCTTGGGGCGCACCGTGTTCAAGCCAAGTGAAATCGTCAAGTCAACTTTGGCTCGTTCATCCAGATACATCGCGAGTTCCATCAACCCTCCGGTCACCGAAAGTTGATGTAACTTGCCTGGGATACGACGGAGATTTTCCAGTTGAACCAGGACTGAAACACTACCGCGCAGGCTTACCCGGGGAGCGCGGACGGGTGGCTGTTGTGAGATGTCATTCATCAATGGCGCTACCTCTCAATGCCTTGTTGCCCGAAGGTGAGAGCAACTATCCCCTTCCAGTCCACGGTGGATAATCGCCGTGAGCAAGCGGTCGGTCCGGCGCATTCCTTTCCAGTCATACTCATAGGCCGCTCCGCAAGCCAGACATATTTGATAATGGCGGCCATTGTCATCGATGCGCGGCCACGAGAAGCGGTGCGCACAACCTCGCTGCAGAAAATTCTTAAAAAAGTTCAATGGGTCACCACCTGGTTTCGGCTTCTCCAATGATCGAGCCAGCGGGAAAAGAACGGCTTGGAACGGCCGCCCAACAAATCATGCAGTCTGGACAAAAGAATGTCGGGCGGTTGCGATTTCGAAAGGAACGAATCGACCGAACTTAATTTATTCGTGGGCAAAGGCTCGTAGCCCGATAAAAGCATGATCGGGATATCCGAGTTCATGCGCTTCATCTTCGCAGCCACAACGTCGCCGTTCATTCCCGGCATTTGGTAGTCAAGCACCACCGCATCCACGGGGTGCGAGCGAAACAACTGCAAACCTTCGGGCCCGCCGCTAGCTTCCAGAACCTTATAGCCGCTTTGTTCCAGCAGCATCTTTCGACCAATGAGGCCGTTCCAGTGGTCGTCGATACAGAGAATCGTTGCCTTTGCGCGTGACATAATTCCTCAACTTCCGACCGGCCAGGTTTGGTTGGTCAGCAGCGTAGCCTCACGGAGCAAAGCACTCTGCTGAACTGCGAAGTGGTGGGCAGGTTGATTCTGGCTGCGGTTTTGAATAATTACAAATTACTAACGGCCACTCCGCTGTCAGTTACCCGCTCGCGTCCGATCGGAAAATAAAAACGGGCAAGTCGTCATCGACTTGCCCGCTTAATTTTGAAGGAAGGTATTTCTAGCCGCGCTTCAGCATGTTGCAAACTTCAGTGCTGCACAGCGCCAACTAGATCATTCTTCATCACACTGATTTCTACCCGCCCTCCGGTGGTGGGGGACGCCGTGGTTCCATCTGCGGAAGCCATGGACGCGTTCCCCATACTCATCACATAGATTCTGTAAACCGGAATCTCATGGTTGAGCACTAGGTAGCGAACTACAGAATCCGCCATTTTCTGCGAGCTGGCTATCGCAGCCTGGCCTCGGCCTGAGGCGAAGCCGTGGACTTCGATGATATAGCTTCGCTGATCCTTCAGCGGAGCAGCCATCTGGTCGAGCGCATCCTTCGCGGCCTTGCTCAGGACACTCTGACCGGCGCGAAATCGAATTTCAGTTTGCGCCGTTCCTTTGTATTGATCGATGTTGCCGACCATTGATTCCACCGAGGCAACCCTATTGTTGGCGTCGGTAGCGGCGGTCTGTGCCGTCTGGGCTCGGTTATTGGCATCCGTCGCATGCTGGTCTGCCAGGTTAACTTTTTCCGATGCCAACTGAATGCCTTGCTGCGCACGGCTGTCGACGTCTCGGATGGTCTTGCCGTTTTCCGCGGTCAACTGCTCCAGTTCGTTGATGCGATCGCGAATCGGTCCTACCCGCCGTTGGACGTACTTCTTATTCGCGAACGGATGGGTTACCAGATTGACCAGGTTCGGATTGTCGCCGTCCCAAAAATTCGTTGAGGTCGGAGGTGGAATTGGCTCCCGGTCGCCGGTGCTCGTGGTCTGCGATGAGGAAGCAGGAGCAGTTTGTCCGGTGGCGGCGGGTTGCGCGCTCGTGTTCGAGTTAGTTTGCTGCGCCAGTCCCGGAAGGGCAAATACGACGAACAAGAGCAATGGTAGGAATTTCCGAAGTGTCATTTTCAATCTTCTCCCACGGTGGACGCGCAAGCCCTCATTTCAGGCAGGCCTTCCACGACATCCTAGATTGTGCACTTAGCGGGCCAAAGCTGCAAGCGCAACATCAACAAGATAAGTCGGTATTGCGACCAACAACTGCAACATGTGTGCAGAACTCTTCAACCTGATGGTCAAGAAGCATCGTCGAAGACATCTGTATCAAGCGCGAGGGATCAATCGCCGCCTTAATGGGTCGCCATGTCGACGGCTCAGCCGACACGGGATCGTGTTCAAGAAATGCGTGTGTGCCGCAGGAGACGCAATAGCAGTGCGGTTCCTACCGTAATTCCTGTATTCATTCAGCAATTGAACGGTATTTCAGAGTATGTTGAGGGTGGTCTATCATCAGCCTTTCGCCTGCGTTTTCGCGGGAGTTGGCCCACCGCTCGAAGGAGATTTATGAGTTCTCTGCGCATTCTAATCGTAGACGACCATGGGGCCGTTCTGGATGGCGTCCGCTCGCTTCTATCGTCGAGAACGGATTGGCTCGTCTGCGGCGAGGCCCGGGATGGCGTCGAAGCGGTAGAAAAAGCCCGGGACTTGCATCCTGATGTTGTACTTATGGATATTTCAATGCCCCGAATGGATGGCTTGCAGGCAACCAAAATAATCCGCAAGGAAATTCCCGACTCGAAAGTAGTAATCATCAGTCAGAACGACCCAAACCTCGTGGCGGGACAGGTGAGTGAAGTGGATGCCAGCGGATTCGTTGCCAAGAGCGAAATCTCTAACCAGTTGCTGCCTACGATCGATAAAGCCATTGCCCACGGCAACGGTACGAAAAACAAGAAAATGCGAGATAAGTTATCGCAGTCGGACCTCCCTGAAGTGCAGCAGAAAGAAGTGCAGCAAAAAAAAGAGGTACAGCGAATAGAAGTACAGCAAAAAGACGCTGAACTGGCCAAGCGGGCAAAACTGTTAGACCTTAGCTTCAATGCCGTCATGCTGCGAGATCAAGAAGACCGGATCACATATTGGAACAAAGGAGCGGAGGAACTCTACGGCTGGACGCAGAACGAAGCGCGGGGGCAGGTCACACACACGCTATTTCAAACCGAATTCCCGGAACCTCTGTCTTTGATTTCTGAACATTTTCACCGCGAAAAATGGTGGCAAGGAGAACTGATCCACGCTCGCAAGAATGGTACGAAGGTGACCGTGCTCTCGCGCTGGGCGTTGACGCGCGACGCCGAAACAAATTCACAAGTGATCATGGAAGCGAACATCGATATCACCCAGGCGAAGGAAGCGGCCCGAGCTAATAATCTGCTCGCCGCCATTGTCGATTCCTCCGATGATGCCATCGTGAGCAAGAATCTGGATGGCATGATCACAAGCTGGAATAAGTCCGCGGAACGGATGTTTGGTTATACCGCGCGCGAGGCAGTTGGCCAAAACATCACAATGATTATTCCCGCAGACCGCCGGGACGAAGAAACCAAAATCATTGAGCAACTCAAACGCGGCGAGCGGGTCGATCATTTCGAAACGATTCGGGTCCGCAAAGACAAAACGCTGTTGAACCTTTCTCTTTCGATTTCGCCGGTCCGAGACGGGGCCGGTAGAATCGTGGGAGCGTCGAAGGTGGCGCGCGACATCACTGAACGAAAGCGCGCGGAAGGCGCCTTGCGCGAAAGCGAGGAGCGTTTTCGGGCTATTGTCGAAACCACCCCGGAATGCGTTAAGCTCGTGGCTTTTGATGGCACTTTGCTGCACATGAACCCGCCTGGCCTTGCCATGGTGGGCGCGGATTCTCCCGACAAAGTTATCGGCAAGAGTGTTTATAACCTCATAGCCGCCAACGACCGGAATAAGTTTCGCGCCTTCAATGAGAACATCTGCCGTGGAGAAAAGGGCTCGTTGGAATTTGACATCGTGGACTTTCACGGCAAGGTCCACCGCATGGAAAGCAACGCCGCTCCCCTGCGAATGGCGGATGGTACCGTTGTCCAACTTGCTATCACGGGGGACATCACAGAGCGCGTTGAGGTGCAAAAGCGCCTGCAAAAAAGCGAGGAACGTCTGCGGAACCTGGCCGACCAACTCGAAAAGCAGGTTCACAGTCGAACTCAAGAGCTGGAACTCCGCAATGCCGAAGTGCTGCAACAGTCGGAGCAACTTCGTGAACTCTCCAGCCGCCTGCTGCAGTCTCAGGACGATGAGCGTCGCAATATTGCCCGCGAATTGCACGACAGTGCGGGACAAATCATTGCCGCGCTGGCCATGAACCTGGCCAGCATGACGCAACACTCGAGGAAGAACCCCATGCTGGGCAAGGTACTCGATGACAGCCAGACCTTGCTGCAACAGTTGAACAAAGAGATACGCACGACGTCATATCTCTTGCATCCTCCACTTCTGGATGAAAACGGCCTTCCGGAGGCGGTTCGCTGGTACTTGCAGGGTTTGATGGAACGAAGCGGGCTGACCGTGGATCCGCAGATTGACAACGACTTCGGCAGACTCCCAGACGAGATGGAACTAGCCATGTTTCGCATCGTTCAGGAATGCCTCACCAACATCCATCGCCACTCGGGCAGCAAGACGGCAACGGTACGCCTTTCCCGTACGTCAACGAGGGTTACTCTTGAAATTGAAGATCAGGGCAAGGGTATACCGGCGGAGAAGCTGGCTGGAATTCGCGCCGCGCGTTCCGGCGTAGGGATTACAGGCATGCGAGAGCGGGTTCGTCATTACAACGGAAGCTTGCAGATCGACTCGAATCACAACGGGACGAAAATCTTGGTTACCCTGCCGGTTCCGACCACCGACGCCGCTGAGGCAGAAAATATGTTGGAAGCGCAAATACCCGGCATTGGTGGATGAACAGAAAAACGCCAGCGCGCCGAGAAGCGTGCACTGGTGGATGGTACTCCTGCCATGCGACGATTCTACTTCCCGTCCAGGCGAATATCCCCCACACCGACGTGCGCCCGTAGCTCGTATTTGCCTTCGCCGCGATACTTCAAAGTCTTGCCCAGCCAGCCACTGGTCTCGCCGTACCCATCGCCGCTCACGTCGCCAATTCCGGCGCTGGCATTGACCAATCGATAGGGGGGCCCGGCGCCTCCCGATACACGTATGTCTCCCACGCCCAGGGTTACATCCTTGTCACCCTCAATGTCCTCGACCGTCACGTCGCCGACTTTGGCGTGCACGTCGAGATTGGTTTTTTCGGGCACCTCGAGGTCTACGTCGATCTCAGTATTGCTGCCGGAAGCCGCCTGGAGATTGATGGTCGCATCGCTGCCGTGAACGTCGAAGTCCACATGGGCTTCTTTTACATTCCGCTCGCGGTCAGACTTGATGGTGTAGCGCAAATTGATCTTCGTGGAATCGGAGCGCCGAACATGCACATCTCCCACGCTCAGGCGTATGTGCACGAATCCGCCGCTAACAAAGTCGTGGCCGTCATTGTGGGTTTCTTGATAGTTCCGATCATTCGCAGCGCACAACGAAGCCGCACATAACGCCACCAAGAACAGACCCAGCTGAATCGTTTTGTGAAGATGATTGGAACGGACCGCGGATTTTGCGGGCACGCAGCACCTCCCGAATGCAAACGCCTATTCAGGATACGCAAAGCAAGGGACTGAAGTTCCGCGGAACGCCACCCGACTCCCCTTGGCCAATCATCTGCCGAAATCCGCAACCCCGTCCCATACGAGTTGGACGGCAATGGCCAGAATCAGGAAGCCGAAAATCTTGTTGATGGCGCCCACCGCGCTGGGACCGAGCCGCCGCACCAGAGGCCCGCCCATGCAGAAGAAAAGCGCAACGCTCAGGGCAATTGCCGCCACCCCAATCACCATTCCAACATAGGCTGCCATATTGTCCACATGAGCTGCCAGCGCCATAACTACGCCAATCGCGCCTGGTCCTGACATAAGCGGCATGGCCAGCGGAGTGAGCGAGATGTCCTCCTTGCTTTCGGCTTCGTGACTTTCCGCTGGTGTGATGCGGGAAGTCGAAGTCACCATCCCCCATGCTGTGTTGGCAACGATCAAGCCTCCGGCAATTTTTAGCACCGGCAGCGAGATGCCAAAGAAGTGCAGCACGAAGCGCCCAAAAAAGAGGAACGTCACTAAAATGACGAACACCCAGAGACCGGTCTTGAACGCAGTGCGGCGCCGGTCTCGACCGCTCCAGGTCGAAGTCATGCTGAAGAAGATGGGAATTCCGCCGAACGGATCGACAATTGGAAACAACGCTAAGAACGTTGCCGCCGCGGAGGCAGGCAGCGTGCGCAGGAATTGTCCGAGCGCGTAAGCGGAAGTCATAGGCGAAATTAGCTGGCCTTGAAGGGATTGATGATGTCCGCGCCCAAATGTCTGAAGTCTTTTTCGTTGCGAGTAGCGACCGTGAGCCCGTGCAAACGCGCGGTTGCTGCGATCATGATGTCATACAACAGATAATCTTTATCCATCATCATGCGTGCCATCTCGCGAAACGAACGACCCTCCATGGGCAACACGTTCGACGAATCTTCTAACGCATCGACCCAGGCTTCAATCGCTCGAGCCTTTGTTGAGTCTTGTTTCCGCGTGCGCTCAATTCCTTCCTGCAGTTCACCGAGCGTGACTGCCGAAAGACAAATCTGTTCATCTCGCAAACCCATAAACCAGGCGACCACGCCACCGTGAGGCTTCGGTTTACGAATCTCAGAGATGATGTTGGTGTCGAGCAGATACCGTATCACTCGAACTCCACCGGAGTCCTGAGCTTCAACTTTCTGCGCGGGGAACCAGGTTCTTGAAAGGAGGGCCGGCTAGCAACAATTCCTTAATCCCCGGCCGGCGCATCCTCTGCGTGCGCCGCCACTCCTCGATCGGAACGATCACGGCTTCCTCCACGCCCCGGCGCGTCACTACCTGCGCACCTTTTTGCAGGGCTGCATTCAGGAAATCGCTAAATCGAGCTTTTGCATCTTGAAGTTGCCATGAACTCATGAACCCACGCTCGCATTTCTAGATCCATTCTATGACTAGTCAATGTTAATGCTAGTGATATCCTTCCAGAGCTTTCGCGGCGCGATCCAACGCAGCTGCCAGCACAGCCAACTGCTGGCGTGCCCGTTCGCTATCGCCCTTGTCCAGAGCCTCATTCACGCCCGGAATTACCACGGCCGCGTAGCCGGTATATTCTCCGGGCGCGTAAATCACATGGCGAAACCAAGGGCGATGCGGCAAGCCCTGATCCGTCAGCATCCCACGCTCCGCCCCGCGCAAAGCCTGGTTCAGGCGCGCGGCATCTTGTGGAGGATTCTTCTGCTTTGCTCCTATCTTCGCGCTCGCACTCTGAAAACGATGCGCAGCCGCATCCACCGCGTGAAAGTCCAACGCATGCTCCCCAAACTTATCCACCGCGCGCTTGCGTGCAGCATCCAAGTACGCCGCAATCTCTTTTGCATACTCCTCGTAGTCATAAGGCAGAACGTCGGCATCTGCCATGCGAATCGCTTCCAGTCCAAAGATTCGAGCCATTTGCTGTTCGTAAACAAAATCCGGGTCACCAAACTTCTTGAACCAGGCGAAATCGTCGAAAGTGGAGTGATATACACCGTAAGGACCGCTTGAACTTACATCGCTCGAAGGAATGCCCAGATGCTGCAGAAACGCGGTGTAGTCAGACCCGCTGCCTAAATCTCCGACGGGAACGTCGCTTTTCACCTGCGCCGCCGGCGGACGACGGCTATCTCCAATCGCTTCCGTGGGTGACTGCGTCGCAGGAGCATCGGGTTGCGCGGCCTTCTGCCACGCTTCGTAAACAGTTCCGCCCTTCGGACTTGGCACCACTTTGGTGATGTCGCGCAGGAATTGTTTGAGGCTGGGCACAGCGGATGCCCCAAACTTCGGTCCGGAAACCGCGACGTCCATATTGAAATAAGCCGCCGCGTTCGCCAGTTCCGCCTCATGCTGTTCCACCCACTCCGTTGAGCCCATCAGGCCTTCTTCTTCGCCGTCCCAACTGGCAAAGATTAACGTGCGTTTCGGCTTCCACCCAGACTTCAGCAAATCCCCTACGCCATGCACCGCCTCGAGCATCGCCGCCGTACCGCTGTTGGGGTCGACCGCGCCGTAGACCCACGCATCGCGATGATTTCCCGCAACAACCCATTCGTCGGGCAATTGGCTGCCGCGAACACGGCCAATCACATCCCACAGCGTGCGAAACTGGTAGTCCTGCCGCAAATGCATCTTTAGCTTTGCCGGCCCCGGCCCCACGTGGTAAGTGAATGGTAGCGCGCCCTGCCACTCGCGCGGCGAGTCCGGCCCGCCCAAGTGTTGCAGCACCGGCCACGCGTCGTGATACGACAATGGCGTCACTGGAATCTTTGGTATCTGCGCAGATTGCTGCGGAGAAATGCGCTGCGAATCGGGCAATGACGGCAGCGACGCAACCCCAGGAGTAGTCGGATCTCCGGGAAACTCGAACATATAACCGACCGAACCGCGCTGCACGCCCGTGTCCGGTCGCCACGGCCCTTCTGGATATTTATCACCGCGCTTCCAGCCATCATCTGCCGGGTCGGAATAAATAATCACGCCAGCGGCGCCGTGCTCCTGCGCTACGAAAACCTTCACACCGCGAAAATTCTGGCCGTAGCGCACCAACACGATTTTGCCGCGCACGTCGATCTTCATTTTGTCGAGTTTGTCGAAGTCTTCGGGAGTGCCATAGTTCGCGTAGATAACCTCCGCCTCGGCGTCGCCCGACGGTGACATGCCATTGAAGGGCATGACCACGCGAGGATCGTCTTGATAAGGATCGCCGTCGACGCGCTCGCGCGTGGGGCCGTGCATTTCGACTCCCGGCGGCGCCGTCATATCGACCTTAATTTCCGCCGGATAATTCATCCAAACTTTGTATTGGACAATCTCGGTGTCGAGTCCAGCATCGCGAAATTTCTGCGCGACATAATCCGCGGTCGCTTTGTCTTCAACGGTGCCCGCCATGTGCGGAACTTTCGTCAGAATGCGGAGATGCTCTTCCGCTAGTTTGGAGTCGGGCACTCCCAGGAAGCGAGATTCCGTAGCCTGCTCGGCAGCTGCGTCGCGAAAGCCGAATATAGCTGGGGTTGCACTGGAAGATGACGGCGCATTCCCACCAGCCCCTGTGGATGAACCGGTGAGTAATATGGCCAGAGGAAGAACTGCTGCAAACATTAGTCTCATGGGCTCTGTGTGAAAGTTAGTAAGGTTAGCACAGGTACTCGTGGCTGTCGTGGCGTCAACGGAACGGCCGCATTCATTCGCTCTTTGTTCGCCATAGCACCAGCTTCACCAAGTTCACCATCTGGTGCGCTAGGGTGCTATACTGGTTTCATGAAGCGAGCCACGATGACACTTCCCGATGATCTTGCCCAGGCCATTGACGAGTATGTACAGGCCCAGGAAGCTCCTCCCGCACTAACGACCGTGGTGCAGGCGGCCTTGCGAGAATACTTGCGGGAACGCGGGTATCTGCGGACGTACCGACCGTTGAAGATTAGACCTGTAGGGCGCAGCGGACGCAGCGATGTAAGTGTGAATCACGACCTTTATCTCACGGGCATGAAAAAATGACGCGAGCCGTATTGGCCGACAGTGGCCCGCTGTATGCAACTGCCGATGAGGACGATGCATACCACGAACGAGCCCTGCAACAGTTAGAGAAACTAGCCAGGGATGGGAGAGAAGTGGTCATTGCGTATCCGACCTTGTTGGAAGCCTACGGCCTTGTGCTCTTCCGCATGGGCACGGGAGCCGCCCTAAAATGGCTGGCGTATATCACGGATGCACCCCTGGTGAACCCGACGCAGGAAGACTACAGGCAGGCTCTCACAAGGGTCCGTTCGCTGCCGGATCAGCGTATCACTTTGGTCGACGCGACGATCGGCGCTCTGGCGACACGCTTGAGATTCGAGGTGTGGACCTACGATCATCATTTTGACGTAATGCGCGTTCCGGTTTGGCGATGATCCCGACGCGAAACTCCAGTGCTAGCTGGCGCTACACACGTCCTACCTTACCTGCCCGGTCCCAATAATTTCGTACTTCGTCGAAGTTAACTCCGCCAGCGCGAACGGGCCGCGGCAATGGAGTTTCTGGGTACTTATGCCCATTTCGGCTCCAAAGCCGAATTCTGCGCCGTCGGTGAAGCGAGTGGAGGCATTCCAGTAAACGGCAGCGGAATCCACACCGCGTAGGAATTTATGGGCGTTCACTTCATTGGTGGTGACAATGGAATCGCTGTGTTTGGTGGAATATCGGTTGATGTGAGCGATGGCATCATCGACGTTGGCGACGATAGCAACCGCCATGCATAGCCGCAGATATTCTTCGTACCAGTCTTGTTCGGCCGCGGGACCAACTTCTAATCCCGTAGTCAAGGCTCGAACTTTGTCGTCGCCGCGCACTTCAACGCCGGCGTCAATTAATTTCTTCGTAATGCGCGGAACATACTCAGCAGCAATCCGCTCATGCACCAGCAACTTCTCGGCAGCGTTGCACACCGATGGACGCTGCGTTTTGGCGTTGATGACAATGCGGTCGGCCATTTCGAAATCAGCAGACTCATCCACAAAGATGTGACAATTTCCCGCCCCCGTCTCGATAACCGGAACCGACGAATTCTCCGTAACAAACGAGATGAGGCCTGCGCCGCCGCGGGGAATGATGACGTCGACGAGACCGCGAGCTTTAATTAGTTCCTGCACGGACTGCCGCGTGCTGGAATCCAGCAGTTCGATTGCGCCGGAGGGCAAACCCGGTACCGCAGTCATAATTCCTACAAGCCGCTGGCTGCTTCGCGCCGCCTCTTTTCCGCCGCGCAGAACGATAGCGTTGCCGCTCTTCAGCGCCAGCACCGCGGTGTCGACCGTGACATTCGGTCGTGACTCATAAATAATTCCGATCACGCCCAGCGGAACCCGCACTTTGCGGATACGCAGGCCGTTCGACTTCGTCCACTCCGCCAAGGTTTCGCCGATCGGGTCAGGAAGGGCCGCGACTTCGCGCACACCGCGCGCCATTTCTTGAATGCGCGTAGGCGTCAGCAGCAGGCGGTCGCGCATCGCGCCATCGAGAGCGGACCTTTCCATGTCCTCGCGGTTTGCATCCAGTATATTTTTTCCGTTCGCTTCGATCGCATCGGCGATCGCCAGCAGCAGCGCATTTTTTTCTTCCGTGGAGAGCAAGGCAAGCCTGGCCGATGCGGCACGCGCGCGCAGCAATTTTTCTTGCGTTGAGGCGACGGTGATCGGAGTGGCAGCCATTTAAATCCCTACCTGACTCTCTGCGGCGGGAAATAGGTTCCAATCTTGCGTTCCAGCCCCAGCGTGATCGCCCTGGGGTGCCGCCCATTCACGATCGCCACGTGAACTCCGCCCTCGCTCGCCAGTTTGGCGGCGCGCAACTTCGAAATCATGCCGCCGCGGCCCAGCGAACTTTTGCCGTTGCACTTTGCTTCGAGAGCCGGAGTAAGCTTGCGAATCACACGCTGCAGCCGCGGTTTCTTTCCGCCGTTCGGCAGCAGGAACCCGTCGACATTGGTCAGCAGCAGAAGCCAGTCAGCTTTCACCGCTCTTGCCAGCAGCGAACTCAACTCGTCATTGTCGCCGAACGCGCCCTCCAACTCGCGCACCGACACGCTGTCATTCTCGTTCACGATGGGTACCACTCCCAGTGCGAGCAACTCCGCCAGAGCGTTCTGCAGATTGCGGTAGCGAACCGGAGAAGTAAAGTCGTCGCTCGAAAGCAGCAATTGCGCGACGACTTTCTTGCCGAAGAACAACCGCTCATAAGTGTGCATCAGCTTGCTCTGGCCAACCGCCGCACAGGCCTGCATGCGCGGGACATTGCCCGGACGTTTCTGCAGCGACAACCCTGACATGCCTGCGGCAATCGCACCCGATGTGACAATCAGATATTCGTTCTTTGACAGATCAAACTGATCGACAATGCCGCGGAGCAGGTTGATATCAATGTTCCCGCCGGGAGCGATAAGACTGGTGCCAACTTTGATCACGACTCGCATAGGTGGCTGGTCTGCGCACCGAATTCACTTTCATTCACTGCCGCAAAATTCCGGTTCGAAGAACCGTGATGACTTCAGTAGTGGGACAACATCTCTATCCTGCCGTTAGAATGGCTTTCTGGCAAGGCGATAAATCTTGCCGCGCCGCATCCTATGCCTGCCTCCAACGCTACCAGCCGATTTTCCGATCGTGTCGAGAATTATGTCCGGTATCGGCCGGGATATCCTCCGGAAGCGTTGCGAAGCTTGATACGCGAGTGCGGACTGAAGCCGGGACATGTGGTCGCCGACATTGCTTCCGGCACTGGGACTTGGACCCGAATGCTGCTGGAGAACGGGAATAAAGTTTTCGGCGTCGAGCCCAACACCGAAATGCGCCAGGCAGGCGGGCGTTTGTTGGCAGCATTTCCGAAATTCACAAGCGTTGCGGGCACTGCAGAAGCCACAACTCTGCCGGACAGGAGCGTGGATTTTGTTACCGTGGCGCAAGCTGCGCACTGGTTCGATCGCGAGCGGGCGCGACGCGAGTTTGTGCGAATCTTGAAACCCGGGGGCTGCTTGGCGCTTCTTTGGAACGAGCGGTTGACGGATTCCACCCCGTTCCTGCGCGAGTATGAGCAACTGCTCTTGACCTTCGGCACCGACTACCAAGATGTTCGCCATGAGCGCACCACGGATGCCGTGAATGAGTTCTTCGATCCGGCGCCGTTTCAAGAGCGCGTGTTTGAGATGCGACAGGAGTTCGACTACACCGGAATCGAAGGCCGGCTGCTGTCATCCTCTTACGCGCCGGGACCAGAACATCCGAATCACGAGCCGATGCTGCGCGAACTGCGGCGGATTTTTGACGCGCATGCTATTGCGGGACGGGCAACCTTCGATTACAAAACCCGAATGTATTTTGGAAGATTGCAGTGACGGGAGAAAAAGTGTCCGACGAGAAATCCTTTCATATGACGCCCGACGAATTCCGGCGCCACGGGCATGCCGTGGTCGATTGGATCGCCGACTATCAGGCACGCATCGAATCATTCCCGGTACTTTCGCGGGTGAAGCCGGGGGAGATTCGAGCATCGCTTCCGGCGAATCCTCCGGTGCAGGGTGAGCCGTTTGAAGCGCTATTGAAAGACGTCGAGCAGTTGATTCTGCCGGGTGTCACGCACTGGCAGTCGCCGAATTTCTTCGCATACTTTCCAAGCAACGCTTCGGGTCCGGGAATTCTAGGCGATCTTCTTTCTTCCGGATTGGACGTGCAGGGGATGCTGTGGTCGACGAGTCCGGCGTGCACCGAACTTGAGACCCATATGATGGATTGGCTGGTCGGAATGCTCGGCCTGCCTGAGAAATTCCTGTCGTCGAATACGGGCGGCGGCGTCATTCAGGATACAGCGTCAAGTTCCTCACTTTGCGCACTGCTGGCCGCACGCGAGCGAGCTACTCATTATGTGAGCAATAAAAAGGGATGCGACGGAAAGTTGGTCGCGTACGCGTCGACGCAGACGCATTCTTCTCTGGAAAAAGCTGCAATGATTGCCGGCATCGGCGTGGAAAATCTGCGGCTGATCGAAGTCGACCAGAATCTCGCCATGCGACCTGACGCCCTGGCACGCCAAGTAGGCGCCGACCGGCGCGCCGGACTTACTCCGTTTTTTGTGTGCGCCACTGTCGGTACCACTTCCTCGAATGCGATGGATCCAATTGGCGCGATTGGCGAGGTTTGCCGTCAGCATAATCTTTGGCTGCACGTGGACGCTGCTATGTCGGGCACCGCCATGCTCTGCCCTGAATTTCGCCACCTGCAGAACGGAGTCGAATCTGCCGACAGTTACAATTTCAATCCGCACAAATGGATGTTCACCAACTTCGACTGCAGCTGCTTCTGGGTGGCCGACCGGAAGTCGTTGATTCAGACGCTCAGTATTCTGCCGGAATATCTGCGCAATCAAGCGACGGAGTCGGGCGCGGTTATCGATTACCGCGACTGGCACATCCAGCTAGGCAGGCGATTTCGGTCGTTGAAATTGTGGTTTGTGATCCGCCATTACGGTGTGGAGGGGCTGCAGCATCACATTCGCCAGCATGTGAAGCTGGCGCAGTTGTTCGCTGAGTGGGTGCGAACCGATAATCGTTTTGAGCTGGCCGCGCCGGTGCCGCTGAATCTGGTTTGTTTCCGGCACAGAGGCGGAGATGCGACGAATCAGAAAATTATGGGGCGACTCAACCGCAGCGGTGACTTGTTCCTGACTCACACGAAGCTAAACGGAAAACTTACCTTGCGTCTTTCTGTGGGACAAACTCACACCCAGGCGAGACATGTGGAGAATGCGTGGAAGCGGATTCAGGAAGAGGCAGAGACGGTGCTTCGTGGACATGCAGCATTCTAAGACAAGGGACTTGGTCCCAGGCCCTCCGGGTAGAAATCCTTGAGAGCACAATGGGCTAATCCGCTGGCATGGGCGCGGGACGCGCGACCATAGGGTGCGCTGTAGCAGGTGAGGACGCCTCCTCGGGCGTAGCCAGCCATTTGCGAACTTCGGGCAGCGCTTGCCGCATGGCGGCTTCTCCGACGCGGATCAAGTCCTTGGCGCGCTTGAAGTCGTCGTAGGCGAATCCGGCGACATCGGGTTCAATGACTAGATCAGCGGCTTCGCGCCACAGGCACGACATCGCATCCTGCGCGATGGCAAAGGATTGGCCAATAACGTCGAATAAATGGCGCGGCGCACCGCCGTGGGACCATGTGCCTTTTAAATGCACGGCCAGCACGCGGTCAGCGCCCATTTCGCGCACGGGGCGCGCAGGCACCGGATGCGAGAGCATGCCGTCGACGAGATAGCGTCCGCGAATCTGCACGGGCAGAAACATTCCCGGATAGGCGCAACTGGCGCGAACCGGATCAATAATCGAACCCGAATGAAACACCACGCCTTCACCGGTATTGAAGTCGGTTGCGGTCACGCCGAGAGGGATACGAAGTTCCTCGAAAGTCTTCACTTTCAGGATGCGCGTCAGAAACGAAATCATGCGATCGTTCGAAGCGAAGCCGCAGCGGGAGAGCGTCCAACGGGCGAAGTTGCTGAAGCGCACGCTGGCCGCCATGTCTTCCAATTCCTGAAGAGTCACGCCACTGCAATAAGCGGCGCCGATTAGGGCGCCAACACTAGTGCCGGCGACGACGCGAACCGGAATGCCTTCTTGTTCGAGAACCTTCAGAACTCCGACATGAGCAATGCCGCGGGCGAAGCCTCCACCCAGGGCCACGCCGATCGCGGGAGTGCGCGACGGCAAAACTGGGGCTGCCTGGCGGGAAAGCTCCCGCCCAAAGGCTTGTACCGACCGAATAATCTTCCCCAGACTATTCACAAAAACCCCGCGTCCGGCTCACGACTTCAGGTACTACAACCTACACAGCAAATAAGATGCCACATTTGCACAAGGGTTTGTAGGGCACAACGGTGCCACGATAGATTACCTTGGGGGAGGGCAGTAACCGTTACCGTGGCGTCAGCGGGCGCGTGGCAAAAGACCTGTAGGCCGCTAAGTGGTTGACAGTATGGTGCGCGAGATTTCAGCCGGTGGGGTTGTAATCCGAAAGGTAGACAGCGTGTGGTGGATGGCCGCCATCGAGTTGCCGGTGGTTTCCGCGGCGGCTTCCATCCCAGCGAAACTCCCGGTTCGCTCGAAACCGAAAGCGATTTTATGCCTGCCGAAAGGCTTGATTGGTCCCGGCGAAAAGGTGCTGGATGCTGCGTTGCGCGAAGTTCGTGAAGAAACAGGGATTACGGCGCTTCCCATCACCAAACTCGCGGACATCAAATATGCCTACGTGCGATCGTGGGGCGATGGCCAGCGTGTGTTCAAAATTGTCAGCTTCTACCTGCTGCGCTACGAGTCGGGAGATATCGACGACATTTCCGAAGATATGCGAATCGAGGTCGGGGAAGCGAAGTGGGTGCGACTGGAAGACGCGCCCAGGTTGCTGGCTTACAGCGGCGAGAAACAGATGGCGCGCAAAGCGCTGGAATATATCGCAGCCCATGCAGAGCTGTGACTACAGCCCTGGATAAATTATCCTCCTTGCGATTACCATTGCCAGTTTAGAAATTCCGGCGACTGACGCGGACGCTGACTCGATCCGGATTCTAATCATCCCTAAACTACTAAACAATTGATTACTCAACAATTCATTACCAAACAATGCCGCCTTTTTGAATCTTGCGAAAACATTTCTTTTGAGGCCTAATTATGAAGCGCATCAATAAAGTCGCTGTTCTTGGCGCCGGGACCATGGGCGCCCGGATCTCCGCCCATTTCGCCAATGCCGGCGTTCCCAGCTACCTGTTCGATATTGTTCCCCCTGACGCCGATGGCCCCGCACGAAACAAGATAGCTGCGGCGGGACTCGATGCCGCAAAAAAATCCAAGCCAGCGGCGTTCATGGAGCCCTCGCTCGCCCGGCTCGTCACCGTAGGCAATTTCGAAGACGACCTCAAGAAGCTTGCCGAGGTTGATTGGATTATTGAAGCCGTGGTGGAAAACCTCGAAATCAAACGGTCTTTGCTGCGGAAAGTAGAAGCCGTGCGCAAACCTGGGAGCATGGTTACTACCAACACCAGTGGCTTGCCCGTCGGCAAGATTGCCGAAGGATTCTCCGACGACTTCCGCCGCTCCTGGTTTGGAACGCATTTCTTCAATCCGCCACGCTACATGCGCCTGTTGGAAATTATTCCTACGGCCGACTCCGATCGCGCGGCCATCGATGCCGTCGCTCACTTCAGCGATGTGCGTCTAGGCAAGGGCGTCGTTATGGCCAAAGATACGCCCAACTTTATCGGCAATCGCATCGGCACATTCTCAGTATTGAACGTTATGCGCCTGATGCAGGAGATGGGCCTGAGCGTTGAAGAAGTCGACGCACTCACGGGACAGGCCGTAGGCTGGCCCAAGTCCGCCACATTCCGCACCATCGACCTGGTCGGACTCGACATTCTTGGCCACGTGGTCGGCAACATGACCACCAATGTCCACGACGAGCGCAGCGATCTTCGCTTGCCTGAATTCTTCGGGAAGATGCTGGAGCGCAAATGGCTGGGCGATAAAACCAAAGGTGGCTTCTACAAGAAAAATGTAGGGCGGGCGCCCTCGCCCGCCGAATCTGCCAAACAAGACGAACGCCTCGCGCTCGATTGGAAGACGCTGGAATACCATCCGCGCCAGAGGCCAAAATTTCCCGCCCTCGACGTTGCCAAGAATATCGAGGACACGGGAACCCGTCTGCGAACACTGCTTGGCCTCAACGGCAGCGGCCCGCAGAAAAACGACAAAGCCGGCGCATTTCTTTGGGCTGCGCTCTCCGATCTTTGGACTTACTCCGCCAACCGCGTGCCAGAAATTTCTGATTCCATCGTTGAGATCGATCGTGCCATGCGCCTTGGCTTCAACTGGGAACTCGGCCCCTTCGAATTGTGGGACGCAGCCGGCATCGAAGCCACGACCGCACGAATGAAACAAGAAGGCAAGCCGGTGGCAGCCAATGTGGAGAAACTGCTGGCCGCGGGCCAAAAGTCATGGTACGACGACGATCCGAAATCGCCGGCTGCACGCAAGTACTGGGACTTGCCCAGCAGCAACTGGGAAGCGGTCGAGGTCCCTCCTGGCGTGTGGTCGGTGACGGTCGCGAAGAAATCCAACGGGGTGGTCAAGAAGAATTCCGGAGCATCGCTCGTCGATCTCGGCGACGGTGTGGCTTGCATCGAGTTCCACAGCAAGATGAACTCGCTCGGCTCCGACATCATCAGCCTGATTATTCAATCGCTTAAACCCGGCGGTCCCGACGATGGCTTCGACGCGTTCGTCATTACCAACGACGCGACGAATTTTTCCGTGGGCGCGAACTTGATGCTGCTACTTATGAGCGTGCAGGAAGAAGAGTGGGACGATGTCGACCTCGCGATCCGCCAATTCCAGGGGATGACGCAGGCAATCAAATTCTCGCCGAAGCCGGTCGTCTCCGCACCGTTCGGGCTGTGCCTGGGAGGCGGCACGGAAATTTCCCTGCACGCCGCCGCGCGCCAACCGCATGCCGAACTCTATACCGGATTGGTCGAAGTCGGCGTTGGTTTGTTGCCCGGCGGCGGTGGCTGTAAGGAAATGCTCCTGCGAGCCGTCGATAGCGCCGCAGCATCGCGCGGAAAAGTTTCCGGCGAGGCGCTCGCTGGCTCCGTCGAAATGATGGAAGCGATGAAGAAAGCGTTCGAGGCCATTGCAACGGCCAAGGTCGCAACGTCCGCACATGAAGCTCGCGGCCTTGGTTTCCTCTCCGATTCCGATCGCATCACCATGAACCGCGAACGCGTGCTCTCCGACGCCAAGGCGCGTGCCCTTGAACTCGCTCGTGCGGGATACGAGCCGCCAATTCCCCGCACCGACATTCCCGCTCCGGGCGAAAGCCTTCTGGCTGCGCTCAAAATGGGCGTTCACCTCATGCGTCAAGGCGATTTCATCACCGACTACGAAGTAAAACTCGGCGGAAAAATTGCCGAAGTCCTATGCGGTGGCAACATCACGCCGGGCACCCCGGTGAGCGAACAATACATTCTCGACCTAGAACGCGAAGGCTTCAAATCGCTCTGCGGAGAAAAGAAAACGCAGGAAAGGATTCAGTACATGCTGAAAACGGGGAAGACGCTAAGAAACTAAAGCTCCCTACACCTCGAACTCGGAAAACTCACCCCGCCGCGACGTGCGCAAATCTGCGCACCGCCGGTTGCCGTGCCTGCTTCGCCCGCCAGAGATCGTACTGCGACTGCATGTTCATCCATAGTTCCGGCGTCGTTCCCAATGCCGCCGCCAGGCGGATCGCCATCGCCGCGGAGATCCCGGCCTTACCGTTCAATACGCGCGACAAAGTGACACGCGTAACCCGCAGATGTGCCGCTGCCGCTGATACGGCCAAGCTCCCGAGATATTCCCGGAGAACTAACCCAGGGTGGGGTGGATTGTGCATGCGCATGGACGACTCCTTGCTCCTGTATGTCGGTCCGTAAGACCGTAATTGGACATCGCATTAGTGGTAATCCTGATAGTCAACGAGAACAGCATCCTCCCCTTCAAACTGGAACGTTAGACGCCAGTTTCCACTGACGCTGACCGCCCAATGACCTCTGAATTCTCCGGTCAGCGGGTGAAGCTTCCATCCCGGAGCTTTCATATCTGCGGGCTGGTTCGCGTTATCAAGGGCGAATAGTTGCAAACGCAGCTTGCTGGCATGCTTTGCCTGAATTCCGGTCTTCGACCCAGTGTGAAAAAACTTCTCCACGCCTCGGTGCCGGAAGCTCTTGATCACCTGTATAGTGTAACGCTGCATGTTACACACGTCAAGTCTTGATCGGCGGTCCGTCAGCCCTGCTACAATCGCCTCATGCGAAAACCATTCCTGGCTGACGTTGCGTTCATTGGCCTGGCCGTTGTTTTCGGTTCAAGTTTTATCGCTAATGCTCAAACCAGCGCGCAGAACGACGCTCCCGCACAAGAAACTGCGCCCGACGTTCCCGATGCAATTGCCGTTCCCGCCGGCCTGCAACCCGTGCTGTTCGTTCGCGCCAAGGGATCGCAGATCTATACCTGCCAGTCCGGAACGGATGGCAAGTACAGCTGGACGCTCAAGGGCCCTGAGGCCGCGTTGAAAGATCGCAAGGATAAAGTCATCGGGCAGCATTCCGCTGGCCCGACCTGGAAGCTGAAAGATGGCAGTGAAGTAACCGGCAAAGCCGTTGCACATGTGGAGTCTCTCGATGAGAACTCAATTCCCTGGCTGCTGGTGAATGTTGAAAGCCACGCCGGCAAAACTGGGCTGTTAACCAACGTGACGACGATCCAGCGCGTGCACACACACGGCGGCAAACCTGGCAACGACCCTTGCGATGAGTCGCACAAAGGCGCGGAAACGAAGAGTGATTACACCGCCGACTATTATTTTTTCGCGGCAGCCAAGTGATGGCCGTGCGGAGAAGCCAGCGCAAAAATGGGAACATCTAATACACAGTTTGCCTAATACATGGTTTGCCGAAAAACGGAGAAATGTTATGCGTGAAGTCATCATTGCCTCTTCAGTTCGTACGCCCGTAGGACGCGCCTACAAAGGCGCGCTCCGTTCTACTCGCCCCGATGAACTCGCCGCAGTTGCGATCAAAGGCGCTCTTGAGCGTGTGCCGCAACTCGATCCGAAAGAAATTGAAGACGTCATTTTGGGCTGTGCCATGCCTGAGGCCGAGCAGGGCATGAACGTGGCCCGCATTGCCTCGCTGCGCGCGGGCCTTCCGGTGGAGGTTTCGGCGCTCACCATCAACCGCTTCTGTTCTTCGGGGCTGCAGTCCATTGCCATGGCGGCTGAACGCATCATGAGCGGAGGTGCGGAAGTAATTGTCGCCGGCGGTACGGAATCCATGTCGATGATTCCCATGGGCGGGCACAAGATCTCCCCAAACCCATGGCTCGTCGATCACTATCCCGATGCATATCTTTCCATGGGACTCACTGCCGAACGGGTCGGACAGCGGTTCGGTATTGCACGACAGGCGGCGGATGAATTCTCCTTGCGCAGTCATCAGAAAGCGCTGGCGGCGATTCAAGCAGGAAAGTTCGACGAGGAAATTGTGCCGGTGCCAGTGATTTTCAGCACACCCAATGGATCGAAGCCGAAACGTCAGGAAATCACTTTCAAGACCGACGAAGGCCCACGTGACGACACGTCACTGGAAGCGCTGCTCGCGTTGAAGCCGGCATTTCATCTGAAGGGTACGGTAACGGCCGGCAATTCCTCGCAGATGTCGGATGGCGCGGCCGCGGCTGTCGTCATGTCTGCCGAGCGCGCGAAAGCGTTGGGCATCCAGCCACTGGCGCGTTACGTTTCGTTCGCAACCGCGGGATATAAGCCGGAAGAAATGGGGCTTGGCCCAGTGTTTGCGATTCCGAAAGCCCTTAAGATGGCGGGACTGAAGCTCTCTGACATTGACGTCATCGAGTTGAACGAGGCTTTCGCGGCGCAGTCGCTGGCCGTAATCCAGGAAGCGGGATTGGATCCGGAGAAAGTGAATCCAAATGGTGGCGCCATCGCCCTGGGACACCCGCTCGGCTGCACCGGGGCAAAGCTGACGGCGACCGTGATCCGCGAACTAAAGCGCCGGAAGGGTCGTTACGGCATGGTCACCATGTGCGTGGGCGGAGGCATGGGGGCTGCGGGAATTTTCGAAAATCTGAATTGACGTCAGGGCTATAATTCGGCTCAGGAGGGGTTCCCATGACTCTCACCCGCCTTTTTTCCGCAACTCTCGCCTTTTGCTCGTTGCCCTTGTTCGCTCAGGTACAGCTGCCAAGCAACTCTTCCTCGGCCGCCAACTCGGCCGGGACAAGGCTCACACCCAAATCCCTGGGCGAGCTTTCGGAGCCTTGGCAGATAGTTCCTCATCAGTCGGACCCGGACACGCCCCAAAATCCAATGGACCACATTCGGATTGATCAGTTCCATTTCGATCAAGGCAAGTCCTATACCGGCGCAACCACATTCACCTTTAAAGTGGCGCCGGGCTGGGATGGTTCACTGGATGGTGGTGCGACTTGCTACACGATGCGCAGCTACGTGGTCGCACGCGATTCCAAGGATTCTGATTCTACGCACATCACCGGCTATTCAACTTGCCAGCCAGCAGCACGCTATGGCGTGAAGACAGCGGTGGAGGGACCGCTTTTGTTGGAACGCTGAGCGGATTGCACAACACTTCTTTACCCAATTGCTACCCTCTTTGACAGGATTGCGACCTATACTTTTTCTCGGGATGTAATGGTTCTTAGAAAGTAAGGCACCCTCAGCCTTGCTTTCGGTTGGCTTGTTTTCGGTTGGTAAGAGGTGCTTTATGCGGCTCTCCAGCCTTTGTCTCGCATCGGTTCTCATCTTCTTCTCGTCAGCATTAGCACAGCATTCCTCCAGCGGCGGAGGCAATTCTGGCGCTTCAAGCAGCGGCGGATCTCATGCTTCTTTTGGCGGTAGCTCTTCAGCGAGCTCCGCGAGCAGCAGCGGTGGTTCAGCTGCGCATGGCTCGTCTTCATACGGCTCGTCCTCACACGGATCGTCTTCGCGAGGATCGTCCGCATCGCACACGTCAAGCGCCCAGAAAGCCCCGACGAACCCGTCCCTGGATGCCACGCGTGAGGGTCGCGATCCAAATGTGCGATTACAAGCCAGGACGGAAATGTCTGGCAGACAGAAATTCATCTCATTTTTGCGCCATCCCTTTCGAAAATCCGAACCAAAGGCTGCGAAGACTGCCGATCTGCGCTACAGAATCTGCTTTAAAGGCCCGTGTGTGGTCTGCCCTGCGGGACAGGGCCGCGCAGGTGGGTGCGCCGGGCTGTTTGAGCGTAGACGCGGGATCTGCTCCGCCGGGGAAATCTGGAATGGAGGCAGTTGCCTGCTGCAGGCCAATTTTCTGGACGATTGCAGCGGGCCGCGGGCAGCCTTAGCGCGGCAGGCACAACGAGCGCAAGCGGCCGAGTCGGCACGGCAAAGCGCTTGCGTCGCCGGTACGCCGCAGGATTGTTCGAACATGACGCGCGACGCGCAAAGCGAATCCAATCTTTACCAGACGCTACAGGCCAGATATAAGATGTGCCGTCAGCAGTCGCCGTCGGCACACGCCTTCAGCGCTGTGGGCAGCTGGAGATATTCGCAGGGTTTGCGATCTGATTCCTTGGGCTTCGAATCGGATTATCGCTGAGTGCGATCGCGTACTTCCGCGCAATTTCAATCGAAGGTTCGCATTTACTATAACGGCGCGAAACCTCCATAAACGCCGCAGTGCCTGCTCTATCCTTCCGTTGCCGTCCCGATTAGAATTGCTGTGTACTTCCGCCGCGCGATTCACTCGGCGGGTCTTCATTGGGGGAGGCAAAAATATGGCAACTATAACGGCGGTTCCTAAAGGCAGAATTTCCGGCGGCAGTTTTCTACTGGATTCCAGACAGCCAGAAGAGGTTTTCACGCCTGAAGACTTCAGCGAGCAGCACGAACTGATCGGCCAAACGGCCGAGGAGTTCGCCGTCAACGAAATTCTGCCCAATGTCGAGAAGATTGAGCACAAGGATTTTTCGGTTTCTCGTGACCTTCTGAAAAAAGCGGGCGAACTCGGACTCAGCGGCGTCGAGATTCCGGAGGCCTACGGCGGCCTCGAAATGGATAAAGTCACCGCCGCCGTCATTGCCGATCACATTGCGAAGTACGCCGGCTTCGCCACCACCTGGGGCGCGCACAGCGGCATCGGACTGTTGCCCATCGTGTATTTCGGTACCGAAGATCAGAAGAACAAATATCTGCCGCGCCTGGCCTCGGGTGAAATTGTTGGCGCCTACGCGCTATCGGAAGCGTCCTCTGGCTCCGACGCTCTTAATTGCCGCGCCCGTGCCGAGCTTTCGTCGGATGGAAAACATTACGTGCTGAACGGCGAAAAAATGTGGATCACCAATGCCGGCTTCGCCGACCTGTTCACGGTCTTCGCCAAAGTCAACGGTGAAAGGTTCAGCGCTTTCCTGGTCGAAAGAAATTTTCCTGGTTTCTCGGTCGGCGCCGAAGAGCACAAAATGGGAATTCGCGGATCGTCGACCTGTCCCATCATTCTCAACGATTGCAAAGTTCCGGTTGAAAACCTGTTGGGCGAAATCGGCAAAGGCCACATCATCGCCTTCAATATCTTGAATGTCGGCCGCTTCAAGTTGGGTGCGATGTGCGTGGGGGGAGGCCGGGTGTCGCTGGAAAATGCCATTGGTTATGCCAAACAGCGCAAGGCCTTCAACAAAGTCATCGCCGACTTCGGGCTGGTGCGGGAAAAAATTGCCAATATGGCGACGCTGCTTTATGTAGGCGAGTCCCTCGTCTATCGCACCGTCGGGATGATGGATGTTGCTCTCGGCGAAGTCGACAAATCGGCGGCCGACGCAGGCAAGCAGACCCTCAAAGCGATCGAAGAATACGCCGTCGAGTGCTCCATTATTAAAGTGTGGGGCTCGGAGATGATCGACTACGTAGTCGACGAAACCGTTCAGATTTACGCGGGCTACGGATTTGTCGAGGAGTATCCAGCCGAGCGCGCCTACCGTGATGCCCGCATCAATCGCATCTTCGAGGGCACCAACGAAATCAATCGGCTGATCATTACGGGTTTCCTGCTGAAGCGCGCGATGACCGGGCAATTGCCGCTGATGACGGCGATTAAAAAGTTAATGGACGAAGTACTCTCTGGTCCATCGGCGGCGGACGAACTCGAGGGCGCGCTTCCGGAAGAACGAAAATTGGTAGCGCAAGCCAAGAAGCTGGGCCTGTTCGCGGCTGGCGCTGCGACTCAGAAATACATGCAGGCGATTCAGGATCAACAGGAAATTATGGGCGCCATCGCCGACATGACGATTGAAACCTATGCCATGGAGTCGGCCGTTCTGCGGGCTCAGAAGATTGTGCAGGCAAAGGGCGAAGAGCGGGCGGCTCTGCCCATCGCGATGACCCGTGTCTATCTAACGCAGGCAATGGAAAAAGTGGAATCGGCAGCACGCAAAATAATTGCCGCAGTGGCCGACGGCGATATGATGCGGACTCAACTTGCAATCCTGCGGCGGCTGGCGAAGTACGAACCGTTCAACACCATCGAATTGAGGCAGCAAATCGCGCAGAAGATGATCGAGCGAGGGAAATATTCGCTGACTTAAAACCCGGCTGCGTAAGTCTGAACCACGGAGGACACAGAGTTCCACAGAGCGACCTAGAGTCCTCTGTGCCCCTGTGTTTAGTTTTTGGTGTGGTTAGTTTTTGGCTTGCGTCCACTCCTCTGATACAAATGTGAGCGATGAAACTCATCGCGCTCCATCTCATTATCGCGATCGCTCCGATCTTAGCCGCTCAGTCCAACACGGCTTCGCCGCAGGATTCCGCGAGATTCGATCCCGACGGCACCGCTCACATCACTCGCATGGTGCCGATGCCATCGACAATCAGTCCGGAAGCCCAGCAATGGCTAAAGTCTCTTGAGCAATACAAGGGCGGACAGCAGACGCTGGCAGAGCGGCGCGCGCGCACCGATGAATGGCGAAAGTTCGGCTCTGGCGAAGCGCGCAAATATTATCCCGCCAACGTTGAAGAAACAACTACCGCCGGAGTTCGCACCGACATCATCACTCCGCTCAACATGCCCGAAGCCAATCGCAATCGCGTGCTCATTAACCTGCATGGCGGCGGATTCAATTCCGACTCGGGCTCTTTGATCGAAGGCATTCCGATCGCCAATCTGGCGAAGACCAAAGTTGTCTCCGTCTATTATCGCCTCGCTCCAGAGAATCCTTTCCCGGCGGCAGTCGACGACGTGATCGCAGTGTACAAAGAGCTACTGAAAACTTATAAGCCACACAGTATCGGAATCTTCGGAACGTCGGCAGGAGCGATTCTGACTGCTGAAGTCGCTGTGCGTCTCAAACAATCGGGACTCCCGCTGCCGGCGGCGCTGGGCATATTTTCCGGTCTCGGAGACTTCAGCCGCGTCGGCGACTCGCGTCAGCTTTTTACGCTGAATGGGTTTCCGGGCGAGATGCGGCCGATCGATTCCAATGATCAGCCCGACGATCAATATGTCGGCAAGACGGATCGTAAAGATCCGGTTCTGTCGCCGCTATTTGCCGATCTGCATGGCATGCCGGCCAGCCTGCTGGTCACCAGCACGCGCGATATTTTGCTGAGCGACACGAGCACACTGCAACGCGCGCTGTTGCACGCCGGAGTGGATGCGCGATTGGTCGTGTTCGAAGCGTTGCCCCACGCCTTCTGGTATCACTTCCAGTTGCCGGAGACCAAAGAGGCGCTGGAGTTAATGGCAAAGTTCTTCGACGAACGCGTGGGCCGTTAGGGTTGTCTCCGAAGCCGGAGTGATGTGGTACTGCAACTATCTGCTCTCTTCCGGCACGAGCATGTAGCTCACAAACGCCACCTGCTTGCTGTCGGGCGACCATGACGGAACATTAATCGTGCCTTGCCCGCCGAATAATTTCGCCAGCACCGTGATCTTCTTTTCCTTCTTATCCTTCGCATTCGAATCGCTCAGCGACATCAGGCGCAGCATTACATTTTTATTTTCCGGATGGCCGGTCACGTCGGCCGCGTAGGTGAGGAAGACCATCCACTGGCCGTCGGGAGAAATGTGCGGGAACCAGTTGTTGAAATCGTCCGAGAAGACTTGCTCCTGCTCACTGCCGTCGGGCTTCATGCGCCAGATCTGCATGTGGCCGGTGCGCTCGGAGTTGAAGTAAATGTATTTTCCGTCGGGCGAATATTCCGGGCCATCATCTAATCCCTTGGCGGTGGTCAACCGGGTCTCGTCGCCGCCCGCGGCTGGAATTGAGTAGATATCAAAGTCGCCGTTGCGTTGGCCGACAAACGCGAGCGTCTTGCCGTCGGGTGACCATCCGTGCCAGTACGACGGAGAATTCTGGGTGATGCGGCGCGGTGTGCCACCAGCGATTGGAACGAGATAGACGAGCGAACTGTGATCGCCCTGCGAATTGTCACTGATGGCACTCTGCGTAGAGTCGGGCGAGATTCCGTGATCGTTGTTGCAACGGGTCGCGAAGCCGGTATCGATCATGATTGGTTTGTTGCTGCCAACTGCCAGCCGCTCGATGTGACCGTCGCTGTTAAAAAGAAATGCGCTGCCATCACGCATCCAATTCGGCGCTTCGAAGCGGCCTGGCGCGAGATAGACGACGCGGCGATCGGCGGAATCAATCGCGACATTTTCAAGAGTG
>PKXU01000164.1:0-167409 GCA_003132445.1 Acidobacteriaceae bacterium
CTGAAAAATCATTGTACGGCAAAGTGGATTGTTGAGAATCGTCACCAGTCGGTGAAGCGGAGGCAGGCTCTGCCGGAGGGCAACCCGCCAAGGAATAGCCGACTGGAAACTCATCGCAGCCGATGAGCGCTGGGGCGGCGACCAGGGGTTGCCGCTCCCAGCTGTAGCCGGATCTTACATCGGGTCGATAGATTTCCTCATGCCTCAAAAAACTCATGCTCGTCTCTTTTCCAGGTCTGGCAAGGGTCGTAAGCTGCGTTCGAACTCCAGCGGCGGACGATAGCCGAGCGCCGAATGCAAGCGCTGCTGGTTGTAGACTTTTTCCAGAAACTGCTTGATCAAAGCCCTGGCTTCCTCGAGGTCGCGGTATTCGGTGCGGTAGACTTCCTCGTATTTGAGAGTCTTCATGAAACTTTCCGCGCGGGCATTGTCGTAGGGCGTTGCCAATCGACTCATGCTGATCCGAATGCCATGTTGCTCGAGTTGTGCGGTGTAGTCTCGCGAAGCATATTGAATCCCACGGTCGGAATGATGGACGAGCCCAGGCCGTGGGCGGCGTCGCATCAAAGCCATACGTAACGCTTCCAGAACAAGGGCGGATTCCAAACTGCGTCGTAAGGCCCAGCCGAGGCAGCGTCTGGAAAATGCGTCCAGCACAACCGCCAAGTACACAAACTCCCATTGCAAGCGGATGTAAGTGATATCGGCAACCCAGAGCTGATTGATGTTGCTCAGCACCATGCCTGCGGCCACATTGGGATAGATCGGCAATCCATGTTTGGAGTCGGTGGTCCCGAGCAGGAACTTTCGGCGCCGCACGCACAGTAGATTGTCCACTCGCAGCAGTCGCAAGACGCGCTTGTGATTGATCGTCCAACCCTGGCGCAGGAGTTCGGCATGCACCCGGCGATACCCGTAAGCCGGCCACCGCAGCGCAATGCGTTGCATCTGGCTGCGTAAATCCATATCCGTACGCTTGGTTTTTCCGCGTTGCCGGAAACGGTAGTAGCCTGCCCGACTTATTCCCGCGGCACGGCACAGCCCGTTCACGATTGCCCCCGTTTCGCCCGCCTCTTGGATTTGCTCATAGAGTCGGTGCCGCCATTGACGGCGACTGGCAGAGGATGTTCCCTGAAACGCCGCAACGCTTTTTTTAAAAAATCGATTTCCATCGTCTGCTGGCCGATCTTACGTTCCAGCTCAGAGATCCGATCGGCATTGAGTTTGCTTTGCGGCTGCGCACCCTTGCCAGGAAAGGCCAGCTCGCCTTTCGCGCGCCACTCGCTTCTCCAAGTCTCCAATCGCTTGGGACTGAGCTGATACATGCGAGCCACCTCCGCCATACCTTTTCCGGAGTCGATCTCGCGCATCGCAGCCAACTTCAGTTCACGGGAATACTCTTGTCGGGGCACCAGCACTGTTCTCCTCCATTCAATGTAGCTGGCCCCTTAATCGCCTGTCTCACTTTTGGGGTGCACTCCATACCCACTTTGTTTCCGGTCACCCCCTGCAGAAGGGGCTTCCGGGGTGCGGGTTTATTTGGCTCGGGCGCGGCATTCGGTACGCGGGAGATCCTTCACTTCGCCTGAAGAACGGCTACGTTCAGGATGACGCCGATTAGTTAAGGGAATACTAGCGCGGGCGGGAGTGAATCAGCTTCAGCGTATCGGCCTGGAGGATGCGTTTGATCTGGCTGCGGGCGTGTACTGACCAGGGACCGGCAGTGTCGAGCTTGCTATAGGCCTGCCAGTGTTTCAGCGCCTTGCGGGGCTCGCGGATCTTTTCATAAGCCAGCGCCAGATTGTAATGCGCGTCGGCGTAGGTGGGAGCAAGTTGGAGGGCAGTCTTGTAAGTGAAGATGGCTTCCTGCACGCGGCCGGTCTCGTCGAGCACGTTGCCTAAATCGAAGTACGCGAGCGAGTAGCGCGGGTCAGAGTGAATCGCCTGCCGGTAATGTTTTTCGGCGAGCGCGAAATCCTGCCGGTTATAGTAAAGCGTGCCCAGGTTGATGTGCGCCGCCGCGTGCGACGGATCAATTTCAAGCACATGATGATAGGCGGCAATTGCGGCTGGCTGCGTATTTGGATCCTCTTCCAAGGCGATGCCGCGGGCAAACCAGCCTGTCACTTCGTTCTCGCGCGGGTTGGGATCGGACTTTGGCACGGGCGTGCTGGTCACGACATTCTCGCGTTCGGAAAAATCCATGAGGAACTGGCCCGCGATCGGCTCCAACAGTCTTCCCTGGTGGCGGAATGCCACGCGATGTTTGGCGGTCGACCAGGCTGCGGCTTCGAGCAGCGGATTCTCCACTCCCGAAGCTTGCTTGCGCATGGCGTCGAGCGACTGGCGAATCACCGCCGGACGCACGCTCATCGCGCACAGGTCGCGAACTTTTTTCACTTCCAGGAGATCGGAAAAAGAATAGGATTCGGCAGGCGGAATCAGACCGACCCGCTCCCAGTTGACCAACTGGCGGGGCGTGATGTGAAGAATTCTAAGTAAATCAGCTCGACTGTACACAGGAATACTCGATGCACCAGCAACAATGCTGTCGACATTATCTGCAACTTGCGGCAGAAAACGCAACCGGTTAATGCTGTGAAACGCTGTGGAGAACCTGGTTGATTTACATGCAACGAAAATGGTGCAGTGCGTTGACGTGGCGCGGGCGCCCTCGCCACACGAGCTAAACCGCGACTGCCGCCTGGTAGTCCTCGTAGCTGCCCTTGAAGTCGGTAATCTTATGGTCGCTCTCGAAATGCCAGATGCGCGTGGCGACTTCGTCGATCAAATCATGATCGTGCGTAACCAGGAAAACCGTCCCTTGATAACGCTGCAAGGAAATGTTCAGGGCATTGATGGACTCAAGATCCAGGTGGTTCGTAGGTTCGTCCAGCACCAGAACGTTAGGCTTCTGCAGCATCAGTTTGCAGAAGAGCAACCGCGCGGCTTCGCCACCGGAGAGGACACTGGTCGACTTCGTGGCCTCTTCGCGAGCGAATAACATCTGGCCTAGAATTCCGCGCAGCTCCTCGGTGACGGCCGCGCCGTCCCACTGATGCAGCCACTCGATCGCAGTCATCCCACCCTCAATGAGGCTGCGATGATCCTGCGCGAAGTATCCAATCGAAGCTTCGTGTCCCCAGGTGACCTTGCCCTTGTCGACGAACGGCCCGTCATAACCGCTAGTCTTGCGCAGTTCGGCGTCGGGCGTCGTCGGAGAATTCGCCAGCAGGGCATTCAGCAGCGTGGTCTTCCCTGCGCCGTTGCGGCCCATCAGAGCGATTTTTTCGCCGCGGATAATGCTGGCGGTGAAGTTCTTAATGACCTGCTTCTCGCCGTAGGCTTTGCACAGATGTTGAACTTCCAGAATGTGCTTGCCCGAGGGACGCTTCTGCTCGAATTTGATGAAAGGCCGTTGAATATTCGACCTCGCTAGTTCCGTTACCTGCAGGCGTTCCACTTCTTTTCGACGCGATTGCACCTGGCTAGACCGGGTTCCGGCAGCGAAGCGGGCAATGAATTCGTTCAACTGCGAGATTTTCTTTTCGCGCTGCGCATTCTGCGATTCGATCTGCGACCGCACCTGCGTCTTGGCTACGACCATGTCGTCATAAGTACCCGTGTAAGTGATGATGGTTTCGTAGTCGATGTCGGCGATGTGGGTGCAGATGCTGTTGAGGAAATGCCGGTCGTGCGAGATGGCGATCACCACGCCGTCGTAAACATTTAGAAATCCCTGCAGCCAGTGGATCGAATCCAAGTCCAGATGGTTCGTGGGTTCGTCGAGCAGCAGGGCCTGCGGATGTCCAAACAGAGCCTGCGCCAAGAGCACGCGAACTTTTTGCCCGCCCTGCAATTCGCCCATTTTTCGAGCGTGCAGCTCGTCGGGAATGTCGAGCCCTTGCAGCAGAATCGCGGCGTCGCTCTCGGCGGTGTAGCCGTCTTCTTCGCCGACAATGCCCTCGAGTTCGCCCAGCTTCATGCCATCGGCGTCTGTAATCTCGGGCTTCTCGTAAATGGCGTCGCGTTCCTGCATCGCGGCCCAAAGCCGCTTGTTGCCCATGATGACGGCATCGATCGCGGAGTAGGCATCGAAGGCGAACTGATCCTGGCTCAGCACTCCGAGCTTGCGTGGACGGACGACGGAGCCCTTTTGCGGCTCGAGTTCGCCGCTGAGCAGCTTCATAAACGTGGATTTGCCCGCACCGTTGGGCCCGGTCAGGCCATAGCGCTTGCCCGGCGTAAACGCCGTCGAGACTTCATCGAACAGAATTTTGGCGCCGTAGCGCATGGACACATTGCTGACTGAAAGCATGTTTTTCTTTGTAACTTCTTCAGGATCTGCGAGGAATTCCGCTTAAGACGGTGCGCAGCTGGAGTTAATAGAATATCACGGGTGGCCGCATTCTCACGCATCCCAAGGGTTAACGACAGTCGCGGAGATGTCACTAAAGTGCATAGTGTTGCGAGTTGCAAGGCTGGCGTGATGCGACAAGACGATGCCGGCGATCATCGTATCGCGGAACTCGACGATCTTTCCTTTTTGCCGGCGGAACGCGGTGAGATTGGCCGCCAGCCTGGCGGACTCTTCGTCGAACACAGCAATGCGATGATCCATGTCAGCCAGGATCATTTCAAAAACTCGCGTCAAAACTATCTGCCTTTTTCCCGCAGGCATCATCTTCAATCCGGCCTGAACTTCGAATACTGTTACCGCAGTCGTCCATACGGAATTCGGGGCTTGTGTATTGAGCCATGCAGTAACCCTAGCGTCGGGCGGATCGCTCATCACAGCAGAGATGACATTTGTGTCGAGAATCGTCATCAGTCCGAGTCGTCGTCAAAGGAAACTGGCTGCACGGGATAGCCGCGCATTTCAGGAATTTCGAATTTGAGTCCTGTGCCCTTTACGTGGGAAGCAATTGCTGTACCCAGTCCGACTGTCGCTTTTTCCTTCTCCTTGGCGGCGTTGCGAAGAATGTCGCGCACTTCTTCTTCCATGCTACGGCCGTTACGTCGAGCACGGCGCTGCAGGCGTTTCTTCACTCCGTCTTCAAGATTTCTGACCACAAGCTGTGCCACGTGCCACCTCAGCGAATGATATCATGATATCATTAATTAGTTGACGTGCGCAAACCGATAGATTTAGCACGCCTCAGTTGTGCTGCGCCTGCCCCGCGCTCGCCTCGACTAATTGTTGCACCGGGGCCGTCACCATCAGAAACATATCGGCCTGCCGCGTCTTGGCTTGATCGATCACGGCCATCTGCTGCGTCTTCCAGGAATCCGGCGCAGTTTGGCCCCTATCAATATAGTCAAGCGCCTCAAGACCCGCTTCGCCTAAGGCTGACAGATTCTGCGACAACGGCACATCTTCCTGCAGGATAGACGATTGCTCCAGCAGCGGATGCAGTTTGGCATCGTTGTCCCGCCACGTAGTGAGGTAACTGCGAATCTGCTCTTCTGCGGCGCGATCTTTGCACCCGCCTTGCACGAAGCTCTGCACCAGTTCGCTGAAGCGCCGAGCCGTGTCACTCTCAGGGCTCACCGCATCGATCATGCGCGTAAGAGGTGAATGGAAATCGATGGGGCCCTTGGCGTCGTCCCAGCGGTTGTACTCTTTCACTGGTTCGACCACGTCGGCAAGCACGCGCAGCGCGCTGATATCAGAGTTTCCCGCCATTCGCTGCAACATGTGCGCGCGCGCGGAATTGTGAGTCAGGCCGAGCGATTCCAATTGATAACTCACCGCATTCATTCGTCGGTACATTGAGGCAACATCTTTGACCTCCTGCGGCGACCACAACCTCTCGGCGATCACCGCATTCCGCGGCCAGATGTGCGAATCGATGTTTTCCGGCGTCACCCACTCGGCCCACTGGCAAGACTCGCCGCCGAGGATAAGGCTTCTCTCTTGCGGAGTCAGGTCCGCGGCACCATCGGTCGTTGTCATGCTCATCGGGTCAACGGCATAGTGCCTGGCCGCCGGCCACATGAGGTCGAGATAATATCCATACGAAAGCAGGCCCCGGTAGCCTTGTTTCGCGGCCGCAGCCAACGAAGCTTGCCCCCGCCACGACTGCACGATGACTGTCTTCGGCAAATCAGGGTGCAGGATTTCGTCCCATCCAACCATGGTTTTGTGGTTCTTAGCCACGATTTTTTCCAGGCGCTGGTTGAAGTAGGCCTGCAAATCCTGATTGTTCTTCATGCCGTGAGCTTTAATGAATTCCTGAATTTTCGGATTCGCGTCCCACTGCTTGCCGTCGACTTCGTCGCCTCCAATGTGGAAATAAGGGTCGGGAAACAGTTTGGCCATCTCCGCAATGAACTTTTCCAAAAATTTATAGGTCGATTCGCGCGTGGGATCCATGATGGGATCGATCCCCCCGCCTTCCAGCGTGTACGGACCGGCGCCGCTGGAAAGTTCGGGATAGCCGAGGAACCAAGATCGGCTGTGGCCCGGCATATCGAACTCGGGCAGGACGCGGATGCCGCGCTCATGCGCATAAGCGATGAACTCGCGAATCTGATCCTGCGTGTAAAACATGTTGTCCGAGCCCATCTCTGTCAGCTTGGGAAACTTCTTGCTCTCCACGCGGAATCCCTGATCGTCGGAAAGATGCCAGTGCAGCACGTTCATCTTCACCGCAGCCATGCCATCGATGTTCCGCTTAAGCACGTCGATGGGAATGAAATGGCGGCTGACGTCGATCAGCATCCCGCGCCAAGGGAAGCGAGGCTGATCTTTGATGGTGACGACTGGGGCTGCGAATCCCGTGGGAGTGATTTGCACCAGCTGGAGAAATGTCTGCAGCCCGCGCAGGACGCCCAATGTAGTGGGCGCCGTGATCTTTGCGCCCGAATCGGCGACGGTCAGTTCGTAGGATTCATCCTCGTCAAGTTTCTGCACCGGTTGCAGACCCTGGTCGGCATGAACCTGCAAAGCCGGCGCAGCGCCCGGTTTCGGCCGAAACGGAATTCCGGTTTGCCGGGAAAGCTGGTCCACGAACCGCTGGACTGCGCCATCGAGCGCGGCATCATGCCCTCCAGTAACGACAATCGCGAACGATTGATTGATCGCCAGTTGTCCCGTGCCTTGCTGCACGCTTGCCGGCATAGGCATCAGATTGAGTTGTGGTTGGGATTGAGCAACGACAAAAGATGCCAGGAAAAATAAAATTAGGCCAGTCATTACCTGCAGCGTTTTCATGAGATCACCTCGCACCCATTTCATGGCCAATCTTGCGCACCGTGATAGATGCGCAGCAGTTCTACAATTTGATCCTGAATCCTGTAAACAACGATGTAAGGCAAGCCGGGGAAAACCAGCTCGCGGGTGCCCTCGATCCGCCCCTTGCGACCGCGACGTGGAAAGTCTCGCAGACTACCGCAACCATCGTAGAGAGTCGTTGCCACCACAACAGCTGCTGCAGGATTGTCTTTTCGGATACGCTGCACGATGTTGTACAGGTCGTCGGTGGCGGGAGTTGTCCAGCGCAAGCGCATCTAGAAGCGCAATATCCGCTTCAGCTTCTTTCCCACTTCCTCGTGTTCTACAAAGTCTCCCCGCTCGGCTGCTGCCAGCCCGAGATTGACTGCTTCGATAAAACGAGTGTCATCTTCCAAATAATGGCTCAACACCTGTTGAGCGAGTTCGTCTGTCTTCAGACCCCGCTGGGCAGCGATCTCAGCCAGCTGCGCTTCTTTTTCTGGATGCAGACGTATTTCCATGGAATCAGTTTAGGAAGGTTAGTTCAGGGTGTCAAACGGGTTTCGGACGATGCATCGCCCATCGGTGTCGTTCAATGTCCGCCGCTCAACTCCCGCACAATCCCGCCTACGAACTGCTTGGCATCGCCAAATAGCATCAGCGTGCGATCGAGATAGTACAGAGGATTGTCGATGCCAGCGAAGCCGGGACTCATGCCGCGCTTGATCACCATCACCGTGTGGGCTTTGTCTACGTCGAGAATCGGCATGCCGAAGATTGGGCTCGACTGATCCGTGCGCGCGGCGGGGTTGGTCACGTCGTTAGCGCCGATGATCAGAGCAACGTCCGTTTGTGGAAAGTCGCCGTTGATCTCGTCCATTTCGATGAGGCGGTCGTAAGGAATGTCGGCTTCGGCGAGCAGAACGTTCATGTGGCCGGGCATGCGCCCCGCAACCGGATGAATGGCGAAGCGAACGTCGACTCCCTTCTTGGTGAGCGCGTCATAAAGCTCGCGCACTTTGTGCTGCGCCTGCGCCACGGCCATGCCATAGCCCGGGACGATGACAACTTTGTTGGCCGCCAAAAGTATCGCGGCCGCTTCTTCGGGCGTTGCGCTGCGCACCGGCTTCGCTTCCTGCCCTGCCGCGGCCGACGCCTGCACCTGGCCAAAGGCTCCGAAGAGCACGTTGGCGAAGGAGCGATTCATCGCCTTCGACATGATGATCGAAAGAATGAGGCCAGAGGACCCGTCAAGCGCGCCGGCAATAATCAGAAGTTTCGAGTCGAGCACGAATCCCATGGCAGCCGCGGAAAGTCCGGCATACGAGTTCAACAGAGAGATTACGGTGGGCATATCCGCGCCGCCGATCGGAATGACCAGCAGCACTCCAAAAATCAAAGAGACGCCCACAATGATCGGGAAGAAAATTCTCGCTCCCGGATGCAACACGAGATGGACGGCGCTGCCCACGGCCACGACGAACAGCAGCAAATTAACCAGATTCTGTCCCTTAAAAGTGATGGGCCGCTGCGGCAAAATCTCCTGCAATTTTCCCGCTGCCATCAAACTACCCGTAAAGGTCAGTCCGCCGAGGATGACTTCCATCGACAATACCGACATCATGAACTTGGGCACATCGGGTGAGCGCAGGTAGAATTCCGCGGTTCCAACCAGCGTCACGCACAGCGCTCCGAAGGCGTGGCTGAGAGCGGTCCGCTGCGGAACGGCAGTCATCTGCACCATGCCCAGCGGGACGCCGATGCCCGAACCCAGCACCAGCGCAATGATGATCCACTTGTAGTCAACGATGCCGTGGTGCAGAAGCGTGCCGGCGATGGCCAGTACCATGCCGATTTCGCCCGCCAGAATGCCATGGCGCGCCGTCGCGGGCGAACTCATCCACTTCAGCGACAGGATGAACAGAGCGCTGGCGACGAGATAAATGATTTCAATGATGTACTGGCTTCCGGCGAACTCGGTCATATTGGCTTTAATTTTTTCGCTTCATGGTTACGATTTGGGACGGCTGGTTTTGAACATCCTCAGCATGCGGTCGGTGATGAGGAATCCGCCCACCACATTGCTGGTGGCGGCCACGATGGCGATGACGCCCAGCACCGTGGCGAATGTGCTTTTTTTCTCCCCGACGAGCACAATGGCGCCGACGACCGCGATGGCGTCGAGCGCGTTCGTAAGCGACATGAGAGGCGTGTGCAGCAGAGGCGAAACGTGGCGAATTACTTCAAATCCAATGAAGGCCGCCAGCATGAAAACGAAAAGCGCATCGATCAAGTTGTTGTTCATATCTAATTCCTGGTCCCCAGTCTGAGTTCTCAGTTGACCGGCGCGTCAAAATTGTCAAGACCCGGCCGTTGCCAATGCTGGCATCTTGAAGAATTCCCGCACGCGGGCGTTCACGACTTCGCCGCCATTGGTAATCATGGTCTCGCGAATAATTTCATCCTGCGGATTCAGTTGCAGTTTGCCCTCTTTCACCATGTACAAAAGAAATGTGCTGACATTGCGGGCGTACATCTGGCTGGCGTGATAGGGGACGCTGGTGGCCAGGTTGATCGCACCGATAATCGTTACGCCATCGACCTTTACGGTTTCTCCCGTGCGTGTCAGTTCGCAGTTGCCGCCGCGCTCGGCGGCCAAATCAACGATCACCGAACCGGGCGCCATCCCTTTCACCATTCCTGCGGTGATCAACACCGGCGACTTCTTGCCCGGGATGACCGCAGCCGTAATCACGACGTCGCTTTCCGCCACCACGCGAGTCAACAACTCGCGCTGGCGGGCATAGAAAGTTTCGTCCTGCGCCGTGCCGTAACCGCGGGTGTCCTGCGCATTCTGGGCTTCGATGGGAAGTTCCACGAAGCGTCCCCCCAGGCTTTGCACCTGCTCTTTGGCGGCAGGGCGCATGTCGTAGGCGGAGGCCACTGCGCCCAGGCGGCGTGCGGTCGAAATGGCCTGCAATCCAGCCACGCCGGCGCCGATCACAAACACACGGGCGGGCGTGATGGTTCCGGCCGCAGTGGTCATCATGGGAAAAATGCGTGGCGAAGTCTCGGCCGCCAACAATACTGCCTTGTAGCCGCAGCAGGTGGCCATCGACGACAAAGCGTCCATGCTCTGCGCGCGGGTAGTGCGCGGCATTAGCTCCACTGAAAAAGCCGTCACGCCTGCCTGCGCGATCTCCTGAACAATCTCCGCAGAACCGAGTGGCCGCAGAAATCCGATCAAAGTCTGACCGCGGCGCATAAGGGGCAAGTCCGCTTTGCCGGTTACATCGTTCGAACCGTAGCACAGCACCTGCATCACGATGTCGGCGCTGCCGAATACGGCGGCCCGGTCGGGTACAATCTTCGCGCCCTTATCGACATACATCTCGTCCGGGTAGCCAGCCTGTTCACCCGCCCCGGCTTCCACGATGACCTCAAGTCCCGCCTTGACGAGATTAGGAATCACTGCCGGGACGATCGCAACCCGCCGTTCTCCCGGATAACTTTCTTTCGGAACTCCGACAATCACGCGGTCCTCATCCTTTCGTCCGCCGCTCCAGTCGTTCGTCGTTTCAATCCAGGCAATCGGACTGGCCCGTAAGGCGGCCATGCTTTCATGGAACGGTCTCCGAGTGCCGTGATCTGCATCACACAAACATTAAGAAGTGGAAGGGAAAACACTAACAGATCATCGACCGAAACTAAAACATGCATTAGGACTAAAACAGACATTCGGGGCCGGAGCGAATCCGCCGACGCGAATTCTAAGACCGTTAATGATCTCAGCTTCCCTGTCCCACTCGGTAGTGCCAAACCCTCGCCGCGCCAATCAGATTTGCATCTTCACCCAAAGACGCCGGGGTGAGCTGAGTCTTGTCAGCCGGAACAAAGCGGCAGCCACTTCCAATCACCGCGTGAATGCGTGCTAGAAAAAGCGGCGCACTCTTCATCACACTGCCGCTCAACACGATCATCTCCGGCGTGAACAAATTGATCAGGTTGGCGAGTCCCAATCCGAGATAGTAGCCCTCATGTTCAACCGCTTGCAGAGCGATTTTGTCGCCTTCGAGGGACAGTTCGCATATCTTCTGCGCGGTGATGCCGGCACGGTGTGGGTAGTCAGCAGGCGCATGTCGTTCAATCCAACTCACCATCGCGGGACCGGAGGCCAGAGACTCCCAGCAACCGCGAAATCCGCACGAGCACTGTGGCCCAGCGGGATCGATTACCTGGTGTCCAACTTCAGGATGAGCTCCGTCCACTCCGCGGTAGAGTTGGCCATCGAACACAAAGCCGCCGCCAATTCCGGTGCCGACTGTCACGTAGATGAGTCGTGAACAATTCTGACCCGCGCCCCAACCGGCTTCCGCCAGCGCCGCCGCATCCCCGTCATTCTCCAGGGCCACGCGCACGCTGAAAATCTGCGCAAGATCTTTCACCGGACTCTTCCCGCGCCACCCGGGCAGGAAATCCACATCACCGAACTCCCCACGTAGGGGATCGACCGGCCCGGTTGAGCCAATTCCGATCCCACGGAAGGCCCCACCGGCTCTTTGCGCCGTCTTGCGCAGCATGTGGGCAATTAATTCGATTCCGTCGGAGTACCGCTTCGGGTCGGTCGGCGCCTCCATCCGGGAAAGCACCTTACCCTTGTCATCCACCATGCCCACTGCAATCTTCGTTCCGCCGATATCGACGGCACCAATCATGAGAGCTCCAGGGCTATCGATTTACATTGCGCGCCGTATGTTTCGGAAAACTGCATCTGGTGGGATCGGTCACGCGATTACAAAGCATCCGCCTGTTGCAGAAGTTTTTTCATTCCCGCCCAACTTGTTCGGGAGCACTCTTCTTTTGTACCGCCGCCGCTCCAGTGCGTCTCCAGACTCACCGCATAGTGGTAGCCGTCGCGCTTGAGCGCTTTGAACTGCCCCGCCCAATCGATGATTCCGGCTCCCATCGCCGCCCACTCGGTTTTTGCGCCGTGTTTGACGACATCTTTGCAGTGGCAGTGACCAATACGATCCTTGGGCAATAAATTGTAACCATCGGGATACGGAGTTTCGCCGCTGTTGGCGGCATTTCCTGGATCCCAGTTCAACATGAGCGACGGAGTCTTCACCGCCTCCAGCACTTTGGCCGCCTCCGCTGCTGTCGCCGTGTTACACGAGGATTCATTTTCCAGCAGAAGAATGATCCCCTTTTGTGCCGCCTTGCTCGCGGCGTCTCGCAGCTTATCGTTAATCGCGGCGCGGTAGGGAGCTTGATCCTCTAATCGCCAGAAATCGAAGCAGCGCACGCGATCCGTCTGAAAAGATTTCGCCATATCGATGGCACGGTCGAGCACTTCGTCTTGTTGCTGCGGCGTGAAGTTGGCGCGGAAACTGTTGGGCTCACTATGCTTTGATTTGGGAGCGCCCGGCCAGTCGACTTTAAACAGCGGGCTGGCGATGTCGGTGACTTTGAGTTGATACTTTTCCAGAATGCGGCGCGCTTCCGCCACTTCTTTTTCGTCCAGATCAAGAATGTTCTTCTTCCACATGCCGCGAAGTTCAATCCAGGTCATGCCAAATTCCCGTGACGCAACCTCGCAGGCGTGGCCGAAGTCCTGAGAAATTTCATCGTTGATGACGGCAATGCGGAATGGCGATTTCGCATCCGACGGAGTCATAACCCGGGATGCGGCCGTGGCCGCCGTCACAGCAAACATTCCTGTGAGAAATTCGCGACGTGCAAATTGAGCCGGCATGACTTGCTCCTCGCCACCGCGCCGTTCGCGGCAACAGAACCGCACACAAATCTACCATTCTCGCGATAGAGGCGATAGAGGTCCGGTAGCCGGGGTCAGAAAATGTGGATTTAGGCGATGGCGAGAGTGGAGGATTCGTGGCAAATGCATTAGGAATGAAAAATTCGCCCCAAAAACAAAACGCCCCAGACTCGATTTGAGTCCAAGAGGCGTCTGTTGATCAGCCCTCCCCCAAGTGCTGCTCAAGAACACTCTAACGCTGCGCCCAAAGCCGGTAAATGGCTCACCCGTGCCATGCATGGCACGAACGTGGTATGTCTGGCGACAAACCCAATTGTCCAGAGGGGATAAGGCGACCCCAGCCCACAGAGACGTTCGAAACAACGTCCCTGCGGACCACGGTTGGAACTCCTACATGCCAGGCTGAGTAAATACCAACGCCTCTTTCTGGCGGCCGAAATCGATCTCTTTGAGCGCTTTCGGGGTACCATTTGCGTCCGTGATCACATCGTCCTGCACTACGTCTTTATCATTGGTCTGTAGTGTCGCGGGCACCGTTGCCACGGTCTTGCCGTGCTGCACGAAGTTAACTTGAACCGACGGGCCGGTGCCTTGCCACTCGACCTTGTAATCGCCGGGTTGCAGTTGGGCGTTCCCTACTTGAACCGGGTCCGCCAAAGTTAGCGAGTGTTTGGCATTGGCACTGTCCCGCGCCAACGCGCCCAGCGACGTGAGCAGGGCGAAGGCTGATACGAGTGCTGAATATTTTAAATATTTCATTTCCACGATCCTCCTGAGAATTATGAAGCAGGCTTGACTATCCAACTTCAATGATTGTCTTACTAGGTAGATGCGCAGGGCAGTTTCCCGGGTGCAAAATCTATCGTAAAGCGATGTAATGCTTTGTCAGCAGATACAGGAAACACCTTGGTTTTTTAGGCAAAATTGGAAACGATAAATCGCACACAAGACAACCACGCATACTCTGTACACTTGTGGCTCGACTTGTGTGCGCGCTTCGAACCGTATATTTGTATTAGGGAGACGCGAACGCCGAAAGGAGCTGCATGACCGTTCTGGAGTTTAGTGTGTTGGTGTGCGCCAGTTCGCTGATTGCCGGACTTGTCGGGGCGTTGACGGGACTGGGAGGAGGCGTCGTCTTGGTGCCGCTGCTTACCTTGCTCTTCAAGGTCGATATTCGCTATGCCATCGGCGCCTCCCTCGTTTCCGTGATCGCTACCTCTTCCGGAGCTGCGGCAGCCTACGTGAGAGAAGGCTTTTCTAACATCCGCATCGGAATGTTCCTTGAAATCGCAACTACTGTGGGTGCGCTGCTTGGCGCCAGCCTGGCGGCACATGTATCCACTCACGCGATCGCCATTGTGTTCGGAGTCGTGCTGTTGTTTTCCGCATACTTTTCTCGCAAACCCAGACCCCCGGCACAACGCGGAGTTCCGCCCGATCCGCTGGCCACGCGTCTGCACCTGAACGGTAGTTTCCCCGACGTGGAGGGAGTTCGAACCTACAATGTGCAACATGTTCCCGTGGGTTGGAGCCTCATGTTTGGCGCCGGCGCTCTGTCGGGATTGCTCGGCATCGGTTCCGGGGCGATGAAGGTTCTCGCCATGGATCAGGCCATGAAAATTCCCTTCAAGGTTTCCACCACCACCAGTAATTTCATGATCGGCGTCACCGCTGCCGCCAGCGCCGGCATCTATCTGCACCGCGGTTACATCGATCCCGGTCTGGCCATGCCGGTCATGCTCGGAGTTCTTGCAGGTTCGCTGATCGGCGCGAAGATTTTGATCAAAGCAAATACAAGATGGCTGCGCCTCGGCTTTAGCCTGGTCATCGTTCTTCTAGGCATTGAAATGCTCTACAACGGTCTCTCGGGGAACATCTAATGCCAAACGACCGAAACCCGATCAACCGAACCTCGACTGATCGAAATTCAACCGATCGAAACTCGCCGGAACAAACTTCGACCGGTCAAATTTCGCAACGGCAAGCATCAACAGAACTAAACTCGAACCCTGCAGCTGCCTCAATCCCTCCAACCTGGACGGATCAAAGGATGGAAAGTCTTCTGGGAATCCTGTTGCGGGTCGGAGTCCTTTTCGCCGCACTGGTGGTGCTAATAGGCGGAATCATTTATCTAATCCGCCATGGCCACGCGCCCGTCGACTTCCGGGCTTTCCGGGGCGAACCCGCCGACCTGCGAAGTATTCACGGAGTCTTACGCGACGTCAGGGCAATGCATGGCCGCGGAATCATCCAACTCGGGCTGCTTTTTCTCATCGCAACTCCCGTAGCCCGCGTTGCCTTCTCCATCTTTGGTTTCGCGGCCGAGCGAGATCGCATGTATGTCCTGTTCACGGTGATTGTCTTCTGCGTCCTGCTCTATAGCCTGCTCGGCTCCGCGTAACCAATCGCGGCCCAACGCTCCAATCGAAAAAAGTCCCGGAACCTGGGTCAAGTTAAGACACGACTGACGAAGGCAGGAAAGGAATGGAGCCGACGAGCGGACTTGAACCGCTGACCTGCCGATTACGAATCGGCTGCTCTACCAACTGAGCTACGTCGGCTTTCAATGACTTACGGCCAAAAGTGTTTCCCGTCTTGTTCCCACAAGGGGAAAAATCAGCAGGTTAGATGGGAGTCTTTCTGAACGAAATTCTAACACTTCTTTTTTGAATGGCAGCTCGATTTCGCGAGTGTGTCGAGGACCGGGTGCTAGCCCTCGCAGGATTCTTACCCCATCGTGCTATTACCCTTTTCCCATTGCATAAACACAAGTGCCTTTATAGACTTTAATTGAGATCGAGTCCATGTTACGGAATTATGAAAATTACGTGAAAGTTTGGTAAAAAACGCCGCTCAATCGGCCGGCGAAGTTGGCGGGCCGTGGAGGATCAAAACAAGAGTGGGAGCACGAAAACAAGCGCCAGTGTTTGTGATTGGCTGTCATCGTTCTGGCACCGCTCTTCTGTACGATAGCTTGCTTTCTGCCGGCGGATTTCCGCTGTATCACGCTTCCCCGTGTTTGCATTCAACCTTGATTGCGATGTGCGGGGACCCGTCCGTGCCCAGAAATCGCGAGAGAATGATGCAAATCTGGCTGCGGAGCAAGGCCTTCCGTCGAACCGGCTTCGGTCCCGAAGAACTGCGATCCAAGATTCTGCAAGACTGCAAGAGCGGCGGCGACTTCTTGCAAATTACGCTCGGAGAGCTGGCACGCCGGGCCCACGTCCAACGCTGGGCTTCTTACGATATTGACAACATCATGTATATGGAGACCATCAAGCGAGAGATTCCTGACGCTTTGTTTGTGCACGTCGTTCGTGACGGCCGCGACGCCGCGCTCTCTCTGAAGTTACAGCATGGAGCTCACACCCTGGGGCAGACGCAAGAACGAGCCCTCTACGCCTGGGCGCTGCTATGGCAATGGACGGTGCGGATGGGAAGACGTTGCGGAAAGCTGTTTCCCAACGATTACCTTGAAGTGCGCTACGAAGATATGGTCCGCGATCCCGCTAAAGCTTTCGCCAGGGTGGGAGAATTCCTCGATCACGATCTGGACTATGGACGCATTCAAAAAAACGGCGTCGGGCGAGTTGCTTCTCCGAACACGGTTTGGAAAGACGAGTCCAGTCCAGTGACCTTCAATCCAATCGGCCGATGGAAAAGTAAATTTTCCCCATCGGAGGTGAATAATGTGGAGGCCTTGATCGGAGACTGTCTGGAGGAATTTGGGTACTCCCTGACTACGGATCGCCGCAGCCCGGCTTCCCTAGGCCCGTGGCTTAGCTTCATGCGCATCTTCTACCCGTGCTACTTCGACGCCAAGCTATTCCTGAAGTCCAAGACTTTTCTGGGGCGGGTCCTGACCAACGGCGGAAGGCTGGAACTCACTGATCCGGTCTGAGCATTCGGTGATTGCGGCGTATTTGACCAATTCGCGCAGGAGTGAAAGCACTCGCCGCAGCCTTGGAGAGGCAGGATTATGCAAGTTACGGAGATGATGAGAGAGCGATCCGCGATCGTGCACGGTTCGACCATTGGAATGAGTATGGTGCCTCCTACGAAGACCAAGGTCACCTGCACCGTCGGCCCTGCTTCATGGAAACCCAAGATCATTCGGCGTCTTCAGGAACTCGGCGTGAACCTGTTTCGCATCAACCTCTCTCATACGCCGATTGAGCGCGTCGGTCCCGCCATCGCTTTTCTGCAGCAACACTCGACTGTGCCGATTTGCCTGGACACTGAAGGGGCGCAGGTGAGGACGGGATCGTTCACAGTCGCACCCACCAATCTAAAGAAAGATAGTCTCATCCAGCTTCATCGCCATTCCGTTCAGGGCAATGCTAAGAAGTTCAATTTCACGCCTCCGGACACGATTGATTTGTTGGAGGCTGGCGACCTGATCACCCTCGGCTTCCATGCGGTTGTGGTTGAAGTCATGGAGGTCAACAGTGAGAGGGCCGTTCTGCGCGTTCGCAAGGCGGGCCATGTCGGCAGCAATAAGGCGTGCAACGTGCATCGCGAGATCGATCTGCCCGCCATCACCGTCAAGGATCGAAAGGCAATTGAGATTGGACGTGAAATGGGTATCGATCATTATGCGCTCTCCTTTGCCAACCGGCCGCAGGACGTGCAGGAGATGCGGCAGTTGATCGGTCCAGATCCAACCCTGATCTCAAAAATTGAATCGCGCAGCGGTATCGCCAACCTGGAAGAAATCGCCCGGCTCTCCAACGCGATACTCATCGATCGCGGCGATCTGTCACGGCAGGTGCCGCTGCAAAAGATCCCGGCATGCCAGAAGGACATCATCCGGCGTGTGAAGGCCATCGGGCGCCCGGTCTACGTTGCCACCAACCTGATGGAATCGATGGTGCGCTCCCCAGTCCCGACACTGGCGGAGATCAACGACATTTACAACACACTGAAAGACGGTGCCGACAGCCTGGTTCTGGCAGCGGAGACCGCAGTGGGCAAGTTTCCCGTCCAATGCGTCGAGATGGTGGTTAGCGTTATTGCTGAATTCGAACGCGGTAATTAGAAGAAAGGCCGTCGCCAGACGCGGTAGCAACAAACCTGCACGGCTATCCCACCCTGGTCATCCGATGTCGGTTCGCGGCAAGGTCTTCCGTCGGCAGCGATAAACGAGCAATGATGGACCACGCCTCGTGCAGTTACGGCTGGCAGTTGCTAAGAATGGCCTTCTTAAGGACGGCGTCAAAGACCGGCCCAAGGGTCGGCTCCCTCAGTTATCTTCGCCTCCGCGCAGCACGCTGCTAGCATCCGAGCAGAACGACATGTGAGAACCACATGGGCTGTTAGGGATGCCGCCGAATAGGAGCAGAATCAGGCGGGGGCGCCTTTTCATCGGGGATGACCTGCGAGAATCCTTCGCTCGACCGGAAACAGCCCAACATTTTTTCGGCGCGAGCGCCGCCCATCTCCGATTCACGTCTTTAAGAACCGAGTTGAGAACTTAACCCGTTTTCCCACCCTCTACTCTCAAAATTACGCAACCTTCGCGGCTGTGGCCTCGACCAGATTGTTATATTCCTGCTCCGATTGCGCGGGTAGCAGAACCCATAGCGAATAAACTCCAATCGCCGTCCCGAATGGGATGTGAAACAGCGAAATGAAGGCTAACACCAGGACGGTAATGCGTCCCCACGACTCTCGATGCAAAATTCCCCAGCCGGCAATGAATCCGCATGCCGATTTGGCGAGGATAATAATCGCGAGAGTGCTCACTAGCGGTTGCAGAAAACCAGTTGGCACTTGCGGCGGCGCTCCCATTTCGTGCAAATGCGCAAGCAGAGTGTTGGCCACAACAAACAGGACCAGTCCTCCCACTGCATTGAACGCGGAAAAAGCCAGCCACAGAATGCCAAGCAGGTGTATGTGCCCTTGCACCCGGCCCCGCATCTGGCGCGAGAACGATACTGTGCCGACGATTTGCTTGCCACACTGGCTGCAAAATGCCTGACCTGCTTGCACCGCTGCCCCACATCCATCGCAAAACATGGATTCCTCCCTCGCGATTTGCCAACTAGGACTGGGCCGCAAGAATACTTACGACACTTACATGATACGGATAGAGTCCGAAAGAGTTCAGCGAATCACTCGACCTGAAGCATTCGTCTGCGCTGAACACGGTTTGTCATTCGATCGTTCCCACTACAGATAGAACTGCCATAAACGAAAAGGCCACCCGGCAACAGGGCGGCCTCTTCTTTCAAGGGAGAATAGTTCCAACGGAGCTTTAAAATCCGTCAAAACTTTCTGCGACAAATCTTATGAGTCTAAAAACGAGGGTGTCAAGGGATTTTTGCGAAATAAATGTCTTTGTTTTCAACGATTTACAGAACCAATTAATATGGCCGTCCCGTGTAGCAAATTGAGACAAATTCAGGCATGAATCAGCGTAACCCGATCTAACTAAAGCTACTTATCCGGTCAGGCCGGCTTCTGCGGCGCCTCCCGGCTGCCTTCACCGCCACCCTGGGATGTTCCTTTTACTGTCACTTCGGTGAGTCGCAGCGAAATGAATTCCATTTGTTCCGGCCGGTCAAATACTCTGTCGGGATACCAGCGCTTCATCAGAATCCTAATTCCGCCGAAGGCGACTCCTGCCACAATCGCGAGTCCGCCGACGATGCCGCATAGGATCACAATATTCAGAATCAGCATGTAGAGGTCGCGCGCCTGGCCATTGTCGGTCGGCGTATTCCAGGTGACGTTGGCTTCGTAATTCACCATGTTCAGCAGTGATTTCGCATCGTGATCCGAAACCGGTCCAGTGGCGATTGCCAGAATCGGCCCGGTGCGCTTGTCGAAGAATGAACCTACATTCTCGATGCTCGAAACGCCAGCCTGCGGCTGTGTCATCCGATGTGCTGCATCGATGCGGCGCAAATGCTCCGCGGCCAGTTGCGGTGTCGGGTAAGAAATCAACATCAACGTGGCTTGGCCGCTCGACGTATCGTAGCGCGCTAGACTCACTTCCGAACTCGTATTGAAGTCCACCAGATCGGCGGAAACGGGCGGCGCGAGTGCGGTCAACGCGGCCGGCCCCATTGCATATTTCTGCGTGTTGGCCACATAGCCCCGTCGCGGCATGAATTCGATAAACGTGGGCAGGTTGGCGGAATTTCCGTTGGGGCGCGGCAAAGCTCCCGCTAACTCACGCAACTCCGCGCCGGCCATGGCAGATTCTTTGCTGAACTGTGCATCTACCAGCACATTTCCGCGGTAGAAGAATACGCGCTGCCCTAAAGACGCGCCCTGATCGCCGATCTGTTCTTTCGTCATTTCGGGCTGCAGATAAAATGTGTAGGCGCCGAATGCCCCAGACGCATCCGCGAAGCGCGCCGCCCGGACTTTCAACGTGCGACCGTCGTCGCGCGTGTAGCTGGCAGAGGCCAGGTCGGTAAATTGATACTCTTTGAGAATTGCGGCGTTCGTAGGATCTGCAGCGGCAGGATCAGTTCCGGTGTGGGCCGACCCCTGCATCTCCCATCCACCAAACTGTTGCGGAAGCAGCGACGGTTCCTGGGTCGAAGGGCTGCTGCGGCTCGAAACGTGGGACGGGTCGGAGCGACGACTGGAAAAGTCATGGCCTGACGAGTCACGACTTGTCGCCTGCAGCGTATTCCCCGCAGACGCAATACCCAGCAGACACGGAAGCACAAACAAAATACCGACAAACCGGGAAAAACTCATCGATGGCCCCGCAGTAAAAAATCCTCACCCAATTAGACCACACAGCTGGCGGAAAGGTTTCACAATGCTCCAGCCGGTGTCCCAGCACCACAATGCTGTCAAACCCCGTGGCCTGGTCGGGGTCATCCTGACCGTAGCCGTTCTTCAGGCGAAGGGAAGGATCTCGCGCTGCAGAATCGTCGGGGCGTTCCTAAGCCCCTCAGCGAAAACCCTCCGAGCTGCAGCATCCCCTCATAAAAAACTTCAAGATCCTCGCAAGCGATAGATTTGGCGCTAATTTCCCGTCAAAGACGCATGTTACCTTCGTGCCGCCCGGCTACCCGTCGGGGCCATTCCCACCGTGCCAGTCCTGCGGCAAACTAGCTTTGGGTGACAGCATGGAGTCCAGCAGTATGGCTGTAGAGCAGCGGCGCGGCAACCGCACCAAGGCCGTTCTACCGGTACGGGTGAAGGGCAAAGACAGCGCCGGCAAAGCGTTTGAGGAATTGGTGCATACCCTGGACGTCACCCCAGACGGAGCTCGGTTGGGTTCAGTGCATCGTCAACTGAATGCTTTGGACGAAGTGACGGTTTTCTACCGTCAGCGAAAAATTCAGTTTCGAGTCGTCTGGACTAAGAAACTGGAAGGCACATCCGAGTTTCAGGTCGGGCTACAGGCGATAACGCAGGATAGCGAAGCGTGGGGCATGAATTTTGCCGACTACCGGCGCCAGCATGTCTCGCAATCCCCCGCGGCTGCGGCCGTGCATGCTTAAAAAAAACAGGACAAACTTATGGGATACTCATTGCGCAATCTCTGGTCGGATCAAGAAGGTCAGGACATCGCCGAATATTCGGTAATGCTGGCGGTGATCCTCGTAATTGCCGTGGGAACGATCCGCCTGATCGGCTCGAACGCGTCGAATGTCTTTTCGCAGGTCGGAAGCTCGATTCAGTAAGGTCCTTCCCGGCATTTTGGGGCCAGACTGTCCACATCGGGCAGCCGGCGTTAAACGCGTCCATATTCACTCCTTCACGCGCTGTCCCAGTCCTCCGAACGTCGCCAGGCACATTTGCAACCGCACGTCCACCGGACTCCTCAGTTTGCAGGCGCTGAAACCTTTTCGCCTACACTGACCTCGAAACGCGAGAATCGCCCATAGGTCTCGACCATGCGTGCGTAGAGATGGAAGCCTTCATTCATATTGATTTTTACGCGTGGAACGAAGGTTTCGACGTCAATTTTCCTGGGCACAAGAATGCCGAACGCGCTTTCGTCGTAGTTCAGCACAATGTGAGCGACGCGGGGCGACCCTTTTCCTGGGAGACCGGCATACACGTTGCGTTCTTCGCGGACGACTTGTCCCGTTTCAGCATCCAGGGTCAACTCGCCAGCGTGCAATAAAGGGGAATCCGCGAACTGCAACGGTAAGTGAAAATGATACGCAATCAAGTCGCAACGGTGAACTTGCTCGTAAGCAAAAACCCGCACCGATCTCGGGCTCGCCAGTTCGGGATGCAACTCCCGAAAGATAAAATCGCCGGCGCAGACCGATCGCAGGGGCAATCCTTCAAAAAGCGTCAGCCCGGTTTCCGCCATTCCGATGTCGTAGCGTTCGCTGTCCAGCCTAAGGCGTTTGGCCTCCGCCTCCGCGGAATGCGCTTCTGCTACCTCACGCCAGAGTTTGGTTGCGCGAGCCGCATGCCCCTTCACTTCGTGCCCGTCGGTTGAGATCACCTCCCGATATTCCATGACTTTTTTCGGATCGTTGTGCAGCCGATAAATAACGAACGCGGATTGCATGGAGCGCTGCTCGCTGGGAAACCCGCTCTCATCGAAGGTTTGCATCACGCGCGTTTCATCGGCGGTCAGATCAGCGAAGGCTTCAATGTAGTGTTGCACCGCAAGCGAGGCACGAATCAGAAAGGCGCGTTCCGAGGCAACATCGGCTGCGTCGACGGATGACGGGGTTGCTCCAACTGAAGGAGCGGGGGCACTTGATGGCGCCGTCGCCGGCTGCGACCTGCCCGGAGCAGCCGCTGAAGCAACAATCTCTGGCTGGCTCGAAGGCTGCGCAGGGGCCGCTTTAGTTGCTTCTTTCGGCTCCATGGACGGGGTTGTTACCGGAGCTTTCGACGCTGGAGGCACCGGATTTCTGGCGTCGACAGATGTGGCTGGCGCCGCCCTGGCCCTTAAAGTTTTGTCTTCCTTCTCGCGGATCGGCGCAAAATAGCCCTTGCGAGCGTACACGCTTACCTTCCCAGCCGTCTTTACTTCAACCTTTAGGTTGTGGAACTTTCCATCATGTTTCAGCGGATGAGGTGAAAACGCCAGCACATAGGAGACCTCGGGGTTCAACAACTCATTCAGGCCGTGCAGGAAATCATTGTTATTCTTAAGAAACTTGCCGCCCGTGCTGTCGGCGAAATCGTTCATCGCTTCGTTTTCAGCTTCCATGCGCGCGAAAGATTGTTGAGCCTCATACTTTGAGTTTTGAGGTCTGACGCTGAACGTGCCGTCCAGCCTTTGCTCGCTTAGATTCCCGCCCGGAGCTTCGGTGTACAGACCTTTAGCGCTGAGCGCATCGATCACTACGCCGCGGCGCAAGGCGTTGTCGATTACACGGTTCATATCGCTCTCGAGGTCGCTCGAAAGAAATCCGGAAGAACTCAGCATCAATATCCGGCGACCCGGCATGGTTCCCAGTACGCGAACAGAGAGATCCAACGCTGCCAGTACCTGCTGCGCTGGATATTTCTGAAATTGCCATGCCTGTTCGGCATCCCCTTCAGCCATACCTCTTAGAGTGTCCATTGAGGGGCAACCTTGACTGGCGGGAGGTGGGCAAATGCAATTCCTTAAGCGCAGAGCTACCGCCGTCAGCGCCTCCGGATCATGCTGGTTCACGATCAGGTAGCTTTCGTAATTCGTGATCCGCGGGCATTGCGTCACTGCGGAGTCGTCCTTCGCAGCATGTACACGCAGCCCCTGAATCGTTGCCACCAGTTCTGGCTTGTTGTTGGTGAACGTTACTTCGCCATTCTCCGAGGCCTTGAAGATTGCGATTCGATCCTCGATGAACTTGCTATCCTGCACGAACTGTTCGGCCGCCTTTTGGACGCGCACGAAGTCGCCCGGTTCGCTGTGAAGGTCGTCGAAAAACAACGCGATAAATCGACGTTGCGTCGCTGCCGGGGACGCGGAGAGCTGGGTTTCAATTGGCTGCGGACTTATCTCGGGCTGCGTCGCGCCCTGAACCGCAAAGCTGCTAATGGTCTGGAGCTTGCCGTTATCGCGAATTCGGAAGTCGCTCTGGTTGAGACTACTGATCGGCTGGCCCTTGCCGTCACGGACGATTACTACGACTTCCACTTCATTGTGCTCGGAGCGAAAGATTTGCGGCTGCGACTCATCCTGCCGTCCGCCTGAAGCGGCCACGGCTGCGCAGCAGACGCATGCAGCCACCTGCAGGCATCGCCAAATTGGTCTTGAGCCCGCGCCCATAGCTACTGCCGGAAGCTAGTCTACGCTTCGCGACCTATGTCGACCTGGATTTTGGAATGAATAGCGATCGCGGGCTTATTGGCCGGCGGCTTTGTCCAGCTTGCTGGCGACTTTCACTCCGCTCAATCCATCCACATACTTGGCAACACCCCGATAGAGGGACTCGGCGATGCGCTGGCGGTATTCGCTGGTCTCCAGGCGATGCTCGTCGGTTGGATTACTGACGAAGGAAATCTCCGCCAAAATGGACGGCATATTCGCGCCAATCAGCACGATGAATGGCGCTTTCTTCACGCCTCGATCGCGAATGGCAGGGCTCTTGGCGGCCAGCCCGTTGTGCAGCGACTCCTGCACGTCGCCGGCGAACTCGCGCGATTCTTCAATCTTCTCTTTCATCGCGATTTTCTTCACCAGATCCTGCAGTTCGTAGATGGACTTTTCCGACACCGCGTTTTCCCGAGCCGCCACTTCCAACGCTTCCGGGGAAGACGTGAAGTTCAGGTAATACGTCTCCACTCCGCGAGCCTCGGAGTCATGACTGGAGTTGGCATGAATCGAAATAAACAGGTCAGCGCGCTGCTGGTTGGCGATGGCGGTACGCGTTTCCAGAGGAATAAACGTATCGTTCTTGCGCGTGTAAACCACTTCGGCGCCTAACCGCGTCTGCAGCAATTTGCCCAGGCGGCGCCCGACCTCCAGCACCAGATCCTTTTCCTGCAGCCCGTCCGGACCGATGGTCCCGGTATCGTGGCCGCCATGCCCGGGATCGATCACGATCTTGCCAATCTTCAGACCCAGCGCGCGGATCAGCGAGCGCTCGCCACTGGCCGTCGGCTTGGCTTCGCGCATATCGAAATCGTCACTTCTTGATCCGGTCGAAGCCAGCCGAGACGAAGATTGAGGAGAAGAAGATTGAGACGCAGAAGATCGAGACGAAGAAGATCGGGGCGTAGAGGAAGACAAGGCTTTCGCGCGCGCATGAGCCGGGAGCGGAGGCGTGTCATCGTCCTCGTCTGCTTCGACGACTACCTTGGTAACGGCCGGAACCGTCTTCGAATTGGAAGCAGTATGCGTTGACGAAGCGGATGCATGCAGCGTGGAGCCGGCGGCGACCTTCGGGGCGATTTTCGTATCATCGCCTACATCTTCACTCGTAACCGGGGCCTTCCCGGCCTCGGCGCGTAACTCCTCTTTTACGTCAGCTTCCGCTCTCACCTTTGCTTCCGCCGCAGCCAACGCTTCCTCCGGAGTTAATTCAGCCGCAGAGACATCACCGTGGTCGGCGCCCGTCGCCGGAGGTGCTTCCACGTCCGCCATGGCTGCGCTGTCCTCCAGCAGCTTGGCGTGCATATTCTTCCGGTTATTCTTACCGTGAATATCAATAATCAGGCGATAAGGATCCGGCAGCAGAAACGCTTCATAGTCTGAAAGATTGTCGACCTCAAGCACAACTCGCGTGCGCCCCGGTTGAAACTGCGCTACGCGGATCTTCTTCAGGAATCCATCATCCACGTCAAAGCTTTTCCCTATCAGCGTGGAAGCTAACCGGGTGCCGCGCAAATCGAAAAAGATTCGGTCAGGGTGGGAAATGCGCTGCGAGCCAAACTTAATCTCGCTCTCTAAATCAATCGCCACGCGCGTGTAATCCGGTGTTGACCAGTGCCGAATACCGGTCACGCGCGCCGTGTGTTGGGCGTGGGATTCGGAAGATTCCTGCGCCGCTGCGCGGGTCTTCGAGACCGTTACTGGATCAGTCCTGGAATCGTCTTTGGAATCAATATCGGGATTAGCGTCCTTGCCGGCAGAATTTTCGGCACTTCTGCTCTTGTCGGCGATCTTCTTGTCGACGATCTCCTGGCCCTTCTTCTTCGGCTTTTGTGCTGCCGCCCTTTTCTCGCGATTCGCTTCCCGGTCCAGCTCGGCTACCTCTCGTTGCGCGTCTTCTGCCAGCCGGTTTTGCGGATAGCGATGCAAAAACTCCGCAAAAGTCTCGCTCGCCCGCTGGCTGTCGTTGAGATCGTCTTTATAAATCTCGCCTATCGTGAACAAGGCATCGCAGCGGTATTTGCTGCCCGGATACTCTTTCCGCAGGAATTTGTATTGGGCAATGGCCTCATTCAGAATCTTGTCATCCTCGAAGCGCCGCCCCATCTCGACCAGTGTCTCGGCGACGGCTACCACGCTGGGGTCGGCCTTGGTCGACGTGGGCGCTCCGTAATAAATATTCCGGTAAGCGTTGAGGACCCGCTGATAATCGTGCCGCGTTCGCTCGGCCGGAGGACGTCCGTTGAGCGCTTCCCGCATCCGCTCCGCGCCGGCAAAGCGTTCGCGAGCCCAGGATTCCCCGTAACGATGATGAGGGCGGGCGTGGGCATGCACCAGCATGCCAGAGAGAGCCACCGACGCGAGCAGCGCTCCCCAGCGCAGACCGCGCTGGCTCAATGTGATTTTCAAAGTCGTCGGTCCGTTACTGTCTCGATCCGCCGTTGCCGTTAAACTGCCTTGGTACCTGAGAGTATTAAGAGAATTCGAATACAGACTGCTTAAACAGATGCCGTAATCTTAATCCGTGTTGCTGATGTAGAGCACGCCCCGCGCATCTCGTTGAACGCGCACGGGATCGTGGTTAGGGCCCGAGGGAGAAAGATCGAATCCCCCATGGTAGAGATTGGTAATCCTGCGCACATAATTCTGAGTTTCCGCAAAGTGCGGCACTCCCGCACTGCGGGCCACGGCGCCCGAACCCGCGTTATAAGCGGCCAGGGTCAGATTCACGTCTCCGCCGTAATTTTCCAGAAGCTGCTTGAGATGCCGCACGCCTGCATCCACGTTCTGTTCGGGGTCAAACGGATTCTTAACATTCAATGACCGCGCCGTCGACGGCATTAACTGCATCAGCCCCATGGCTCCCTTGCGCGAAACCGCGTTCGAATTGAAGTTCGATTCAACTTTGACCACCGCGCGCACCAGGTTAGGGTCCACATTGTGCCGGGCGGCTGCCATCACGATGGATGCATCGATTTCGTCCTGCGAAGCCTGATGCCCGCGGGCATTGGCCGCCACAATCTTCGCATTCGCCGATTGCGTTGATTCGTGCCCGAAATATTGGCTGACTTCTGCCGCAGCTGAGCGCGCCGCCCTCATCGACGCCGTTCCCGCGGAAGGCACTGGCTTCCACCGGCTATCTTTGCTGCTCCAGTACACCAGCGACGAGTGCTGCGGTTGCGCGCTTTGAGCCTCACTTTGCGTGGCGCGTTTCTGAGCCGAAACCTGCTCGTTCACATAGATTCTGCGGCCATTTTCGTCGGTCGCGGTGATCATCTCCGTTCGGCCATCGCCTTCAGCCGCCCAGGCCCGCGCCGGAGCGACAGAAAAAATCAAAGATAAAGATAAAGTTGCAGATAAAGACAAGGAGGTCGCAGTAGCCGTCGTGGCCGTCAGTATCGATGCGAGTTGCAGGCGCTTTCGCATAATCCGGGCATTTCCTTTCAATCAATCACGATTGGGAAGCGTGCAGACATACTTCGACTTCCCCTTCTTTTACCCGGAACCTGACGGAGAGTTCTGACCAGAGTAAGACGATTATAGGCGGGTGGGTAAGGTCGGGCAATCTCTCCGAAGGGAGTAGAACCACCAGAGTAATCGGGATAACTTATTGAAGGTAATGGCCTTAGATAATCCTGATGTTTCAGCATCGCAATCCCCGGTAACTCCGCTGTGGTTACGATCGCGTCGCATCGCGATCGGTCTTAAACCTAACAGCCACACCTAGGATCGTCTTCCAGAGTCATCTTCCATTTCGGCACGCACAACGAGACAATTCTCTCCGCACGATGGAATTTGAGTTTAAGCCCGCCTCGCCAGCGGCCAGAATTGAATGAAAGTGGAGTCCTGCATGACACGACGTGCCCTATTTGCACTCGCCTTACTTTTCTTCAGCAGCATCGTGCTTCCAAGAATGTGTTCCGCGCAAGCCGACTCCACCAAGCCATTTTCGCGCCTCGGCATCGGCGTCAAGATCTCTTTGTTGGGCGCCGGAGTTGAAGCCGCCACGCCCATAACGGCTAATTCAAACCTCCGCGGCGGCTTCAACATCTTCAGTTACGACCAGAACTTCAACGAAGACGGAATCACCTACGACGGCCAGCTGCGTCTCCGTTCCGCGGAAGCGCACTACGACTGGTTTCCCTTCCACGGAAGCTTCCATGTCAGTCCCGGCGTTCTCGTCTATAACGGCAACCAAGTCACCGCGAACGCCTCCGTGCCCGGCGGCAGCACATTTACGCTCAACGACACCACTTACACCAGCTCTCCCACCGATCCCATCACTGGTACGGGAAAGGTCGACTTCATCAAAGCCGGCCCCATGTTCACCGTGGGCTGGGGAAATCTTCTGCCTCGCAACCATCGCCATTTCAGCTTCCCAGTCGAGCTGGGAGTGATCTACACCGGCGCTCCCCGCACTGCACTGAGCATGGGAGGAACCGCCTGCGACTCCACGGGATTGAACTGCCTCGACGTCAGTTCGAATGCGGCTTTTCAGGCAGATGTGCAAGCCCAACAAAATAAGTTCAACAAAGACATATCCCCGTTCAGGTTCTATCCGGTGATCTCGGCAGGATTCGCGGTCAACTTCTAGAAGTGTCAATGCGTGTAATAGAGATTTATCGTCAGTTAAGAACTCTATCGGCCCCCGCCATCGGCTTTGAAGAATCTTGATAGAAGATTGGAGGCAAGCCGCGCTGCCCTCCTTGCGCTGCGGCAGACATCACTGCCGACTGTGATTTAGGTCACAGCGCACGATCCGTTCTCACGAGACTCTGTGTAGGCCACCGCACCCAGATGTACGGGACTAAAGAATCGTTCGTGTCTTGACTACCCGCTCCGAGGAGGATATATGTGGGCTCTTTCAAAACACTCCCGACAAACGGCACTTGAGCATTCTCGACTTCAAGAGGTAGTTCTACAACGCACGGCGGAGCTACAAAACCTTTCCCAGCGGCTTCTCAGGGTGCAGGACGAGGAGAGACGCAGGTTGTCTCGTGACTTGCACGACAGCACTGGCCAAACCTTGGCGGCGCTAAAAATCAGTATTTCGTTTCTTCAGGAAAGCTGCAAGCAAGACCCGTCGAAAATGGCCCTTGTCTCCGAGGCCGAAGAGCTCACAGATCAGGCGATCCAAGAAATTCGCACCATGTCTTACTTGCTGCATCCACCGTTACTGGATGAGGTTGGATTCGGATGCGCGGCGGAATGGTACATCGAGGGCTTTGCTAAGCGAAGCGGACTAAAGGTAAGCCTGGACATTGCGACTGAGCAGGAACGGTTGCCAATGAGCGTGGAGATTGTTCTTTTCCGTATCCTCCAGGAGAGCTTGACGAATGTACATCGGCACTCTGGAGGTACGCAGGTTATCGTCAGCTTTCAACGCCAGCTTGAAACGATGGTTCTGGAAATACGAGACAATGGCCGTGGCATAACGGCAGAGCGTCTGAATCGGCTTAGTGAAGCGAGCGCGGAAACTGGCGTCGGCTTGGCCGGAATGCGCGAGCGAATGCACGAACTGAACGGCCAGCTGGAAATAGACTCCGATGGTCACGGAACCACGTTGCGGGCCATCTTACCGCGCCCTGCAAGAACTCGATCTGATCCACACCCAGACGGTGCGCAAGTGGCTTTGTCCTCGGTTCGGACCGAGATCATCACATCCACTGACCGTCCAACTTTCCAAAATCAGAATTGCTAATGAGTCAATAGCAAAAGACCAGGCAAACTGACCATCGCTGATGTTACCAGGCGTTCGCACTCATTGAGAATCGCGGACGTAAAGTTCCGCCCTACCCTTTTTCCAGCGCCCCGGCAAACGCATCCAGCGAAAGCGAACGCAGCAAATTTCGGCGCATCCCGCGTTCCACTTCGGCCAGCCGATCGGACGCCGCCGTGATCCACTGAAAATCCGCCGACTCCGCCATCCGCTTCAGCTCCGAAGCAATGTCGCTATTCCGAACCAATTCCGGGGCGCCCGCTTCAATCGACGCCAGATCGCGCAACAGCGAATAAAGCGTGCGAATCAACTGCTCCGTCTTCTCTCGCCCTTCCGCGCCCGCCCGGTACGACTCCGTAATCTTAAACAGTTCGCTATGCTCCCCGCCCCGCAACGCCGAGTTGAGAATTGCGATCGCATGCGCGCGCGCCGCCACATAAACCGCAAGATCGAAGCTGCGCGCCCGTCCCACTGCCCCCTCGCAAAGCCGCGCCACCAGCGCGCGCTCGGCCGCCTTCCACTCGGGACGATTCTCGGCCAGATAGCGCTCAATCTCTTCCGCCGACAATGCGCACAACTGAAACACCATCGACCGCGAGCGGATCGTCGGCAACAATTCGCCGGCATTCTCTGTCAGCAGAAAAATCGTCGCGAACTCCGGAGGCTCCTCCAGCACCTTCAGCAGAGAGTTCGCCGCCTCTTTCATAAACGCCGAGTCGGTAAAAATGTAAACTCGCTCCCGACCCTCAGCCGGCCGGTAATAAATCGTCTCAATCACCCGCCGCACCTGATCCACTTTGATCATCATCTGCGGAGGGTCGGGCGGAATCACCAGCACATCGGGATGCGTTTGCACAAACAGCCGGGTCTCTTTTTTGTCTGCCTCGCGCATATTCTCGCGCGCCTCCACGGCCTCGGTGAACAGCGCGTCAAGATCGGCCGACTGGGCGATGCGCGTGCAGTTGGCGCACTTGCCGCAAAAATCCGGTAGACCGTCGGTCGTCACCGGCGACAGACAATTCAGCGCCTGCGCCAGCATGAGCGCGAGCGTGTATTTGCCGCAACCGTGCCCGCCGGCCAGCACTACAGCATGGGGAAAGCGCTCGCGTGCCAGCATGTCGCGCAGGCGATGGACGATCTCGGCATTTCCATGAAAGTCAGAAAAAGGCATAGAACGATTTCACCACGGAGCCACAGAGACACGGAGAAAAACGTAAGTCATTGTAAATCGTGATTGTAAAATGAAGATTCGCGCTTAATCGAAGATGAGCGACGACTCCGAAACAAGACTAGTAAACCTAGAGCTCTTTCTGATTCTCGCTCTTCTCTGTGTCTCTGTGACTCTGTGGTGAAAATGACTTTCCTATAGCCTCATTTTCTTCCGCACCAACTCCGCGATTCGTTCATGCGTTTGCCCCGGCGTCCCGCGCGCATCCACGATGGCGACTCGCCCCGGCTCCCGCTTCGCGATCGCAAGATATCCATCATGCACCCTTGTAAAGAATGCCCGCGTCTCCTGCTCGAACCGGTTCTCGTCGTGGCCGCGCGTCGAACTTTTCGAATCCCGCTTATTCCGCTGCCGCGCCCGACTCACACAAAGCGCCGCGTCCGAATCCAGCAGAATCGTCAATTCCGGCTGCAGATTTCCACAAAGCACACGATGCAACTCCCGCACCGCCTCGCTTCCCAACCGCCGGCCGTAACCCTGATAAGCCTCGGTCGAATCCGTAAACCGATCGCACAACACAATGCCTCCCCGCGCCAACGCCGGCTCAATGACTTCCGCAATATGCTGCGCTCGTGAAGCGAACATTAAAGCCATCTCCGCCAGCGGTGAAAGCCCCGCCGTCCCGGAATCGAGCAGCACCTTGCGAATCTTTTCCCCCGTGAGCGTCCCGCCTGGTTCGCGCGTCTCCACCACTTCATGTCCAGCCGCACGCAACACCGCAGCCAGCTTCCGCAGTTGCGTGCTCTTGCCGGTTCCGTCGAGCCCTTCAAATGTAACGAATTTTCCGCGTCGCGACATCTGCGGAATCATACCAGCAGCCGGTGCGGACATTTCCTCGCAGCCACGCCCTGGGCCCGGGCACGCGCATCGCCATAGAATTGCGTTTTACTTTTGCACGAAGAACTCTGCCATCGAAGGTGCACTGGCAGCCGCGCCAGGAGGATTTGTTAGCTGGAGAGCTTCCATTATCGTTCGCAGCATGCTTTGGTGCTGATACAGCGTAGCGGAAGTTTGCATGTATCCCACCTTTACATTCGGACCCCAGAGAACTGGAGCTACATGCCCTCCGCCATTTGTGGAATCGCTGTCCGCTGCTTCATCGAAGTCAACGATGAGAACGCCGTTCCCGCCCGATTGGAACGCAGAGGAGTTCGACAGGGGAACGACCACATTCGTCTGCAACCAGGTGTCTGCCTGCTGAGGCGTTCCGTTGTGCGCGTCATCATCGACGTCGGGAACGATATATGAAAATTCTGGCAGCGTTCCGTTCGCTAAGTCGGTAGCGAACTGTGAAAACGGCCAGATGGTCGCGTTCGCCACCTGCGGGTTGCTGGCAACATCCGAGAGCATGGCGAAAGGATTATGTCGAATCAGATATAGCCCGGTATTTCCGCCAACGTAGCCTTGAGTAATACCCTCGGCATAAATTCTGAACGAAACTCCCGCAGCCAGCATTCGCCGGGCCAGATTGTCTACGTCCCACACGGTGGTGGAGTTGTCGTCCGTGGTCAGCAATTGCCCTGTGGTCAGCATGAAATAGTTGCCAATCGAGGGATGCGAGTTCGAGTAATAATTGTTGGGCAGCGCCCCGTTGCTGATCAAATTATTGAGATTGGGCCAGACGCTGGTATTGCCCACCACGGTGTCATAGCTCTGGTTTTCTTCCATCACCAGCACGACATGCTTGCTCTGCGGCGTTTGTAGTTGCACCGTCACGGTCGTTGTTCCAGACTTGGTTGTGTCCTGGCTGCTGGTCGCCGTCACTGTGACGCTGCCGGCAGTGCTTGGCGCTGTAAAAAGTCCGCTTGCACTAATCGTGCCCACGCTCGCAGACCAGGTGACGGCAGTACTGTAACTTCCCGTGCCTTGTACCGTGGCATTGCAGTGCGATGTCGCGCTCAGGCCAATCGTGGACGGGTTACACGTCACTGCCACAGAAGCAATGGTGGAAGTATTCGACTGTACCGTCACTGAGGCTGTCCCGGACTTAGTCGTGTCCTGAGTGCTCGTCGCCGTAACAGTCACGCTGCCGGCGGTGGATGGCGCCGCGAAAAGCCCGCTTGCACTAATCGTGCCCGCGCTGGCAGACCACGTCACCGCAGAGTTAAATCTTCCCGTACCCTGCACCGTCGCATTGCATTGCGATGTCGCGCCCACGCCAATCGTAGACGGGCTACACGTCACGGCAACGGAAGTAATGGTGGAAGCGCTCGACTGTACCGTCACTGAGGCTGTTCCCGACTTAGTCGTGTCCTGGGTGCTCGTCGCCGTCACGGTCACGCTGCCAGCAGTGGATAGCGCCGTGAAAAGCCCACTCGCACTTATCGTGCCTGCGCTGGCAGACCACGTCACCGCAGAACTAAAGCTCCCGGTACCCTGCACCGAGGCGCTGCATTGCGAGGTCGCCTTCATCGCTACCGCTGAAGGGCTACACGTCACCGAGACTGACGAGATGGTTGGGGTTGCCTGCGAAGACGTGCTCCCACCACCCCCGCCTCCACAGGCGATCAGGATCAGCTGAATCCCGCAAACGATAAGTATTCCCAGGAGTGGGCTCTGGATTGTTCCTCTTTCCCGATTGTGCAACGAAGGGCTCATGCAAAACCTGCAGCTTCCTCGGCCAAGAAAGCGTTGCCGGCCAACTGAAGATAAGTGTCGATCGGGGCTATCAGCGCTTCTCCGCTCCGAAGCGCCACTCGCTTAAACGAGCCGATATTTTCGATGCGACGGGAAGCTTTAAGGCTGGTTACAAACTTTTCTTAGCCTATACACTGCCGAACTGTTTCTCTCGGCCGCGCGGAACGCCTTGTGAAGCCTTCCGACCGCTTTTCGAGACGGTTCATACTACGTTTTCCAGCGCCAGCGCCATGCCCATGCCGCCGCTCACGCACAGCGTGGCCACGCCGCGCCTGGTATTGCGTTTCAGCATTTCATGCAGCAGGGTCACCGTAATGCGCGTGCCCGTACAACCAATGGGATGCCCCAGCGCAATGGCCCCGCCATTCACATTGAGCCGGTCGCGATTGAAATTTAACGTCCGGTCGCAGGCTAACACTTGCGCGGCAAACGCTTCATTGAGTTCGATCAGCCCGAACTCTTGCAGCCTAAGATTATGTTTCTCTTCTAACTTCCGCAGCGCCGGAACCGGCCCCATTCCCATCGTCCGCGGATCCACTCCCGCCGAAGTTACCGCGGCAATCCGCGCCAGCGGCTTCAGATTATTCTGCTTCACAAAATGTTCGCTGGCCACAACAACCGCCGCTGCGCCATCCGTGATGCCGGAAGAATTTCCCGCAGTAACGGTTCCAGTTTCCGAAAATACGGGCGCAAGTTTCCCCAGCTTTTCCAAACTCGCTTCCGGAAAGGGATGCTCATCGCGCGCAAAAGTAGCCGCACCCTTCTTTCCCTCGATCGTCACCGGAACAATCTCCGCCTCGAAGCGCCCCGAGGCAATGGCACGTGCAGCGCGGGTTTGCGACAGTAGCGCAAACTCATCCTGCTCCTCGCGCGTAATTTTATATTGCTCTGCCAGCACCTCGGCCGTTTCGCCCATCACCATCTGCGCTAAAGGACAGAAAAATCCGTCGCGATACATCCCATCCACCAGTTCCTGATTGCCCAGCCGATAACCCCAGCGCGCTTTATCGAGATAGTAAGGAACCCGCGACATCGACTCCGTCCCGCCGGCCAGAATGCAGTTCGCATCGCCGAGCAGAATCGCCTGATACGCCAGCGCAATCGCCTTCATCCCCGACGCGCAAGCTTTGTTCACCGTGAACGCCGGAACTTCCTGCGGCACTCCACTGCGCACCGAAATCTGCCGGGCCACATTCGGCCCGCCGCCAGCCTGCCGCGCATTGCCAAAAATAGTTTCCTCAACCTGTGCCGGCTCAGTCCTGGCGCGCTCCATCGCGGCCCTGGCCGCCACCACGCCCATATCCGCCGCAGTCAGCGAAGCCAGCGTCCCGCCAAACTTCCCAATCGGCGTCCGCACGGCAGAAAGAATGTAAACAGCCTGCAAGCCCACACCTCCAAACATTCGAGTCTAGCAGGAGAGATTTAATGTATTCTATAAGCACCTAAAAAGGTGCTCTAGGAGACAAGCAATGCTTGACCTCACTCAAGATATTCAGTCGCTGACTACCTTTCGTCGCCGTTCGGGAGACTTTCTCAAACAACTGCGGAAGAGCAAACGGCCGGTGGTCCTGACGGTAAAAGGAAGAGCTGCCGCTGTAGTCCAGGATGCGGAAGCCTATCAGAGGCTGCTTGACATCGCCGCAGCCGCCGATGTCCGCGAAGGCATTCGCCAGGGCTTGGAAGAAGCAAGAAAGGGAAGAGGCCGGCCTGCGCATCAGTTTTTCAAGGAATTTGACGCTGAGATCAAGCAAAAGTATGGCTTATCTCGTTAGTCTCATGCCCCGAGCCAAGCGTGATTTGAAATTGCTCTTCGAACACATTCACGCAACCGAATCGGTAGCGGCTTTTCGATGGTACGAAGGTCTTAAAGGCGCGATCTTGAGTTTGGAAGAACATCCCACCCGAGGCCCTGCGATTCCTGAGAACAAGCAGCTCCGGCATCTTCTTTACGGCCACAAGCCTCATATCTATCGCGTAATCTATCGCGTGAAGGAGCGGGCCAAGCGAGTGGAGATTCTCCACATCCGTCACGGCGCTCGGAGAAGATTCGCGATCACTATCAAAGACGAATCCTGAAGGCTTCGCCGAACATCTACAACCCCAGCGCTCCAGCTCTAACAACCAACATTCACCGTCGTAAATCACCAACATCATTTAGGAGGATCTATGCCGTACGTTGATGTGGGAAAAGAAAATTCAACTTCCATCCATCTTTACTACGAAGACCACGGCACCGGCCAGCCCGTGGTTCTGATCCACGGATATCCACTCAGCAGCGCGTCCTGGGAAAAACAGGTTCCCGCCCTTCTGCAAGCGGGCCACCGCGTCATCGCCTATGACCGCCGCGGATTCGGAAAGTCCAGCCAGCCCACCTCCGGCTACAACTACAATACCTTCGCCGAAGATCTGCACAAACTCGTCACGCATCTCAAGCTGACCGATTTTGCTCTCGTGGGCTTCTCCATGGGCGGCGGCGAAGTGGCGCGCTACATCGGCAGATACGGATCGAAGGATGTCAGCAAGGCGGTCATCATCAGCGGCGTTCCGCCCTTCCTGCTGAAGACCGCCGACAACCCTGAGGGCGTGGATGGCAGCGTGTTCGAAGGCATCGAGAAAGCTGTCTCCGCCGATCGTTACGCCTTCTTCACAGCGTTTTTCAAAGACTTCTACAACACCGACGTCTATCTGGGAAAGCGCGTCAGCGAGCAGGCCGTGCAGGCAAGCTGGAATGTGGCGGCCTCCGCTTCCGGCACCGCCAGCTTGGCCTGCGTGCCCACCTGGTATGAAGACTTCCGTGGCGACGTGGCCCAGATCGACGTTCCCACGCTGGTGATTCAGGGCGACTCGGATCGCATCGTGCCTTTTTCGGCCTCGGGACAGCGCACTGCCAAGCTGGTGAGCGGCGCCGAACTCGTCGTCATCAAAGACGGTCCGCACAACATCGCGTGGACGCACGCAGACGAAGTCAACACCGCGCTGCTCAACTTCCTGGCGAAGCCAGCCGCCATAGGCCAGGCATCGGCCCCGAAGAGAAAAGCCGTAGCCTAGGTTTCCGGACCGCTGTTCACCATCGGCCGTGGTCGACACATTGTCATCCTGGCGAAGCGAAGGACCTATGCAATTCTCGCCGCGACTGCATAGATTCTTCGCGTCAGAAGACGCCGCTCAGGATGACAAGTTTTCTTTCAACTTGCCAGCTGCGCGCAGAAGTGGGGATGCTGCAGAGCCCTTAGACTCAGCGTCCACGCAAGAAGATAGATCCCCGGCAAGTCCGCAGCTCCAAACGCTTGAGTCTAGCAGGGTGGGCGGCAGGGGTAGTGCCATCTCGTCAGGCTTTGTTGTCAGGCTTTTGATGCTCTTGCTCTTCCCTGCGTCGTTGTTGTTCTCTGCGTTGCTGCTCTTCTCGCTGTCTTTGAATCTCTCGAGCCTCGTTCGGATCAGCATCTTTCTGCTCTCTAAACTCTGTCACAAATCCTCCTCGGGACGACGAGCAGTAATCTCGTCAGTCCTTCTTGTCAGGCCGTTGGCCTTCTTGCTCTTCTCTACGTCGTTGTTCTTCTCTTCGCTGTTCTTCCCTTTGTCTCTGGATTTCTTGAATTTCTTTCGGGTCAGTCGGTTTTTGGTCCTGGGCCTTGGCCACGATTACCTCCTTCGATTCTCGTTTGATTGGAGCGCTGAACGATATTCGTTGCTGTCCACGTCGTCTTCCTGTCGCACACCTTCAACGTTAGTCTGTAAGCAAGAGTGCCGTTGTCCGGGAGTTCAACCAATACCTGATCTTGAATCGGCTCTGACGATTCAATCCAGGGGTGCTCTGTAAATACGTCGAAAACCGCAGGCTGATCGGTCCATCTGATCTGGCAAGGCCACGACGGGCTGGTGTAGTAAATGACGGCCGGGTGGAGTTGTAGGATCGTTCCTTCTTGGCTGACTAGCACCCTTGAAAGGCCGACGTTCTTCGCTGTAACGACAACCTTTAGCAGCAGTCGTCCAGAGCTCGCTTCCAGCGAGCCGTCTACTTCACACTCAAGTCTCGACTTGTATGTTCGACCTTTGAAAAAGTTGAAGTACGTCCAGATCGCTCCTACGCCAATTGCCGCGATCTCGCAGACATTCTTGAGCATTTCCACAAATGCGCTGACGCCGAAGCCGATCTGGTCGAACTGCGAGGGAGGGGTGACAGACATTTGCAGATGCCTTAGACTTGAAAGTGTTGTCAGTTAAGGTCGGAAAGTCAACACGAATCGGCGCAAAGGGATGTGGCCCCTCCGCCGCCCCTTGCCATCCCGCCTAACCTTCGGCATAATAAGAGTTTGCCTCGATCTCACCGGACTCTTCCGGAACAAGGATATAAGACCTGTGTTAATGATTCGTCTGGCGCGCCGTGGTGCGCGCAAACAACCGCACTATCGCATTGTGGTGATTGAGAAGGCCAGCGCTCGCAACGGCCGTCCGGTGGAAGTAGTCGGGACTTACAATCCCCGCACCAATCCCGCCAGCGTCGAACTGAAGCGCGATCGCGTGGAGTATTGGGTGTCGAAGGGCGCCCAGATGTCGGAGCGTGTGAACAAATTGTTCTCCAAAGCTCCGGCTCCAGCCGCTGCCGGCTCTGCTGCCTAGATCGACGGAGCCTAAGAGCGACGGAGCCTAGGTCGACGCAGTTTGGAACGACCCAGCCTTCGGATCGCACTCACACCGCGACTCGGGAATGCGCGGGCTCGGATAGGCAAGATTCGCAGGGCGCGAGACCTAGGTAGGGCACGACTTCAGTCGTGCCGTCAGTGGCACCGATTGGCTCGGCTTTAGCCACTGGGGATTTCGTCAGCCGCGGCCGCCAACTTTTGAAACCACAGTGAGAACGCAAACTATGCCTGAGCCCGCTGCAGATGTGCTTACTCTCGTCGAGCTGATTGCGAAGTCGCTGGTCGACTCGCCCGACGAAGTTTTCGTCGAAAAGTTTGACGATGATGTGATTGAACTCGAAGTTGCCGAAAGTGATGTAGGCAAGGTGATCGGACGCCAGGGACGCACCGCTCGCGCGCTGCGAGCGTTACTCAGCGCCGCCGGCCATCGGGCGCATAAGCGCTACACGCTCGAAATCATAGAATAGATTCCGGGCGGTTTTCGAAACATGTCCGAAGAGGTGCAGTGCGAATGAACCTTACCTACGCTAACGGCTGTGAGTCCTGAAAGAAACGGCGAGTTCATCACCCTGGCCCGCGTCGTAAAGACGCAAGGGCGGCATGGCGAAGTCGCGGCAGAGATTCACAGCGACGTTCCCGGACGCTTCGCCGCAGGCATGAAGCTCTCGGCTCTGCCCAAAGAGGAATCGCGGCGCGAAGTGGAAGTTGAAAATTTGTGGCCGCACAAGGGACTGTTGGTTCTGAAGTTTCGCGGTGTGGATTCGATTTCTGACGCCGACCTTCTGGTCGGAGCTGAATTACAGGTACCGCGCGACGCGCGCGCGAAGCTTGAGCCAGGCTGGAATTACGTCAGCGATTTGATCGGCTGCGTGGTTCTCGATGGCGCGCAAGAGATCGGGCGCATCGAAGATGTTCAGTTCGGAGCCGGCGAAGCTCCTCAGCTGATCGTTGCTAATGGGGCGGGCAAGAAGTTCGAAATTCCCTTCGCAGAAGCGTACCTGGAAGGTGTCGACATTGAGCAGCACCGGGTGCGCATGAATCTTCCCGAAGGTATGCTGGAAATTAATGCTCCGGTAACGGCAGAAGAGAAGCAGGAGCAGCAGTCAGAAAAAAAAGAAGGAAAACGGAAGAGGCGCTGAAAAAAAGTTTCACTCTGTGAACCTCAGTGCCCCCTGTGGTTAAAGGTTTGCGTCTGGTCTAGATGAAAGCCGATATTCTCACGATCTTTCCCGGCTTCTTCAGCGGACCGCTGGATCACGGCATCACCCGCCGGGCCCGCGAAATGGGGCTGGCGAAAATTGAAGTCCACGACTTGCGGCAGTTCACGCACGACAAGCACCGCACCGTGGATGACCGCCCTTTCGGCGGCGGCGAGGGCATGGTGCTCAAGCCGGAACCGATCTTTGATTGCTTACAACCGCTCGGGCTTGCTTTGCGTGAGCAACGGTTGGCTGGCACAGCGAAGGAGAGCGTAATATTGCTATCGGCGCAGGGTCAGCGCTTTACGCAGCAGGTCGCTGCGGAACTGGCTCTTCTAGATCGCATCGTTCTGGTCTGCGGCCGCTATGAAGGTGTGGACGAGCGGGTGGCAGATTTTCTTGCCGACCGCGAGCTTTCGATTGGCGACTACGTGCTCAGCGGCGGCGAATTGGCCGCAGCAGTAATCATCGAAGCGGTCATGCGGTTGCTGCCCGGCGCGGTCGGCAATGAGGCTTCGACGCGGCAGGAATCATTCACCGCGCGGGAGAAAGTGGGCGAGGTTACGGAAAACGAAGCGGCGGATTCGACCTGCGGCTCCGGCGGATTGCTGGATTATCCGCACTACACCCGCCCCGCGGATTTTCGTGGGATGACAGTACCGGAGGTTCTGCTCAACGGCGATCACCAGGAAATTCGCCTCTGGCGGCGGCAGCGCGCTCTGGAAAAAACGCTACGCAACCGCCCGGATTTGCTGGAAAGTGTAGAACTGAGCGACGAGGACGCAAAAGTTTTGGCCCGGATCAAGCGCGATCGAAAATGAAGTTGTACTCGGTGTGACAGGATCATACGTTAAGTAAGTATCAGGATTCGTATCAGGGTATGCCTTCAGGCATACCGAAAAAGGAACGAGCATCAATCGCGCCTTTAGGCGCTGCGAAGGACGAAGGATAAAACCATGTCAAACGTAATCATCGAAAAACTGCTGGCCAAATCGCAACGCACCGACATTCCCCCATTCCGCCCCGGCGATACTGTCCGCGTGCACGTAAAAATCAAAGAAGGCGATAAGGAACGAGTGCAGGCCTTCGAAGGCGTGGTTATCAAGCGCGACAACGGACCGCAAGCCAGCTTTACCGTGCGCAAGATCAGCTTTGGCCAGGGCGTGGAGCGCATCTTCCCCGTTCACTCCAAGGTGATCGACAAGGTCGAACTGCTGCGCTCGTCCAAGGTGCGACGCGCCCGATTGTTCTACCTGCGTGGATTGCGCGGCAAAGCCGCTCGCCTGCGTGACGTAGAGAAAGCATAATCGCACACGGCAATCGGCGGCGCGGGCCGAGTGCGCCGAACCAGTCGTCTCAGGCTTGTTTTAAAAAGGGCGCGCCATTGGGGCGCGTCCTAATTATTGGGAAAAAGCCTTGGTCTTCTTTTTTAGCCGCTGAGAGCAGCTACGATCAGGCGCTCATCGCGGCCAGTTCCGCCGGAGATGACAGCGCTCCGGAATGATTCTTCTTGCCCTGTTCGGCCTCGTATTCTTTCCTGGTCCCGACGAAAAATTCGATCCTGCCGCCCACCGGAATGCCATCGCCGGTGTTCGATACGGAATGCGAATAACCCCAAACCGCCCCTTCACTGGCATTTTGAAATGTCGGCTGTGACTTCGTCAGTAGTGTCGACGTAATGACCTTCCCGTCTTTGGGCACAGACACCACGTATGCATCTCCACGTTGGGCCAACGGAGGAGCGCCGGCCACTCCCATCTCCAGGACGAAGTTCCCTGAGAAGCCTGGCGGAATTTCAACGATGACCCGGGGCGCCGATGAGTTTTTCGAGCAAGCGCCCACAAAAACTAAAAGTATGAAGATAACTATCCAATAAAAACTGCGGATCATCCTTTCACCTCTTGCATCCTGGGCGGAGATATTGTTTGCCTTGCTGGTTTCGTGCTCATGGGCACCCGTGCCACAATTTCGGTTCCGACTGCACTGGAATGAATTTCCAGTTTTCCTCCGATTTCGCGAATACGTTCGGTCATGCCCGCCAGGCCGACGCCGCCGCCTGACCCGTCGAGCCGCAGACTTTCCACCACTGCTGGAGGCATGCCGCTGCCATAATCGCGTACTCGCAAGATCACTTGATTATTCGCCGTTTGCAAACTCACATCGGCTCGCTTAGCGCCGGAATGGCGGTGCACATTGGTCAGACTCTCCTGCAGAACCCGGAATAATACCAGCTCGGTGGCTTCAGGCAAACGGCCAGCGCCATCGTGTATGTCCAGGCTGACGTCGATACCGCTGCGCCTACCGAAGCCTTCCACAAACCATCGCGAAGCCGAGTTCAGTCCCGCTTCATCGAGCAGGGGCGGGTGCAAGAGGTGCGAAATCGTCCGCGTTTCCGCAATGGAATCGTCCAGCAGCTTCAGGCAATCCTGCAGCGTGTTGTCGCCCGGCAATTTGGATTGAAGCACCGAAATTGCCATTTTCATGGCTACCAGCTGCTGACCGACCGAATCGTGCAGTTCGCGCGCAAACTTGCGCCGTTCTTCATCCTGCAGCGTCAACACTTTGGCGCTGAGAGCGCGCTGCGCCAACTCGGCTCGAGAGCGCGCCGCTACCTGGTCTACAAGCAAGAGATGATGAACGATGAAGATTGCGAGAGCCAGGAAAAGGCTGGCAATCAGAATGGTTGCAATCAAGGAAGCGGAACTGTTTGCCCGCGCCTGCCGTTCCGCCAGCAATTGTTCTTCCGCGTCGTACATGCGCTGCAATACCTGGTCTGTACGATCCGCTGCCGCCAGGCTCTGGCGGCTGATCGCCGCCTGGGCCGCTGGAGTCGACTTTCCACTCTTCTTCAGCTCGAGTGCCGCGCCAAGCAGAGCAATGCGCTGCTCTTTCAATTCTGAAAGCTCTTTCCAATTAGCCTGCTGTCGCGCATTGTCGACTGTTAAGGTCTGAATCGCGGCCGCCGTATTCCGAATCTGATCCACTACGTCAGCCTGTTGCTGCAACAGAGAGTTGTCGCCGGAATCCATATACTCCGAGCGCAGCCGTCCCGCCCGGGCGACAGCCCGGGAAAATTGCGCCAAGGCATTCTGTACGTCGCGCGAGTGGCGAACCCAACTTTGGCTCGCGTCCATGCGGTTGAACGCGAAATATGCGGAACAACTGCTGAGGAGAATGAAGATTATCGCGGCGGCCAGGGCCGCATTCACCTTTCCAGTGGAGGACATTCTCGAACCCGAGGATCTTGAGACTCATTGTAAATGATGCCGCTATGAAAATGTCGCCAGCCAAATGAAGCGAACGAGTCTTCGTTGGCACCTGTACTTCGGTCGATATATCTTGGGGTGTGATTCCAGAATTATCCAGCGACTGAGGCCAGCGGGATGACCTCGACGCCCACAAACTCCTGCACTTTCCTGCTACGCAGCCGGCTCAGCACATAGCTCAACATGGGACGGTCTCCGCGGCGAATTTCGCGAAACTCTACTCCCATGCCGAGGTTGTTCACCAGGTATTTCACCTGCGCTTTGAGCGCGACGCTGATATCGAACATGTTCAACGTGAGGCGGAAGTCGGTTCCCGGGCGCAGGATCTCCGTGGCGGCAATGCGCGCGCCAAATTCAGAAATCTGCTGCACCTCGCCTTCGACCCGCTGTACTCCGTCGATCACCTGAGCCAGACCCTCCACGTGGTAGCGTGGACGACGACGACGGTTGGATTCCGCGCCGCCGAATCCACGAGGCAGCGCACGCCGCTCCAGGTTATCAAGGTCAATCGGTTGGTACTGCTCTTGCATCTGCCGCAGCTCTTCATCCCAGGGCGATTTACCTTCAACGCATTGCACTGTGAATTGACCGCGCAAAGCCGATGCGGCGTCCCCCGCCCAGACCACCTGGCAAATGGCTTTGTTGCGCCCGCGTTCCACCAGCACCATGTCTCCCATGTTCACCGCGCGCGAACTGAGCAAGCGCGCACCGCGCGGATGAATGTCGTAGGTGCAAGCCAGCTCGGCCGGCCCTCGGCCTTCCCGGCCGATCAAACTCCAGCGCACCGGCAGCGCCAAATGAACCAGCTTTCCACTTAGCAGGCCGTTTTCCGCCACCGGATTGATTTTGCACTCCATGATTCGGGTCGAGTCCGACTAAGGCCAAGTTACCAGTACATGTCCGAACGGGCAATGTACGCCCGTAATCCGGGTAATGGTTACTGTTCGCCGTTCTGTCATTGCGAGCGAAGCGCGAAGGTCTGGTTTTCCATGCGCGAGCTTGAATCTTCTCTTGCAGGAATTTCTGTTGTCGAGGAAGATGGTGAACAAATCTTGCATTTTTATCGATAAGATCTCTTGAGATGGAATCTTCCGCGACGAAATCGTCCAGCCCGCGTAAACTTTCGTTCTCCGCGGCGAAGTTGCGGATGCTGAAGAAGCTGCGCTGCACGCTGCGCTATGAAAAAAAAGCTTGGTCAGCAGGAGCCCGTTTGGTTGCTGGAGTGGACGAAGTGGGACGCGGCTCGCTGTTTGGCTGCGTGGTGGCAGCGGCAGTAATTCTTGACCCAGACTATCGGGTGCGCGGGCTGCGCGATTCCAAACTGCTTCCCGCTGAGCGGCGCGAGGTGCTGGCAGAACGCATTCGCGAGCATGCAGTGGCGTGGGCTGTGGCTGCCGTCGACGCAGCGCGCATCGATCAGATCAATATTTATCACGCGTCGCGGCAGGCTATGCGCGAAGCTGTAGCGCTGCTGGCGCCTGTTCCCGACCATCTGCTCATCGATGCCCTGCGCATTGATTGCGGCCAGCCGCAGGTTGCGATCGTGCATGGTGACGCGCTGTCTGCTTCCATCGCGGCCGCTTCGATTCTGGCGAAAGTGGAACGCGATCGCATGATGCGTGATTGGGATGCGGTCTTTCCGGCATACGGACTGGCTTCGCACAAGGGATATAGCACACCCAAACACCTCGCCGCCCTGCGCGAGTTCGGTCCGACACCGCTGCACCGGCAATCGTTCGCGCCGGTATGGCAGAATCCTGTGCCGCAGGAAGTCTTTGGGTTTATGGAAGATGACGATGTTGTTCTGGAAGTAAGCGCAGCCGGATGAGTCGTGGCAACTGCCCGGAGGAGTTTTGCAGAAGCTTCTTTACAAAATGTTCCTTACGGAACACTTTTATTACGATTGTGTACATACAAATAAATAATTATATTGGAGTATATGAAGAAGAATAAACGACTTACACGAGAGGGACAAAGCCGTCGCAGGAGTGGCGCAGGGTCTGCGACAGGAACGCGGCAGAAGAGACGGCGGAAGAAGGGCTTGACGCTCTCGGCGTCGGCAGAACACTCAAAGGGGAATACGGTTTCGATGGAAGAAGTAATGGAATTTTACAAGCCCATTAAGAAGCCTATCACCCTGCGGCTGGATGCCGATGTGCTGGCTTGGTTTCGCCGGGACGGGCGACGTTATCAGACGCGGATCAATGGGGCGCTGCGGAGGGTGATGGAGCGGGAGATGAAGGAATAGTAAGCACTAAGGCCCGTGCAGCGTCTCAGAGTGCTTTATGCTGCTTCAGCGTGCCTTATTATTCTGCGCCTTTTGAAATCTCCCGATACACTGAGTCAAAATCCCCTTGTCTCGCAAAGGAAGCGAGACAAGGGGAACCCCTCTCGATTGCCCTTTGATTACCTATTTCGCCTTCAGGATTTCAGTTAGCAAATCTGGCTTTGAATCGTCACGCACCAGGTGCGGATATTTCTCGCCGCCGTGATAGTCGACTTTGTAGGTTTTGAAATAGTCGGTATTTTCAATCAGCAAATCGAGCACACCGCCGTTCCTGGTGGCTTTGACCGCGTCGCGCAGAATGTCGGGAGAAAAGCGGCGACCGTTGACTGCAACTAACTTCATGCCCGGGCCGATGCCGGCTTTGGCGGCGGGCATGCCTTCAATGGTGTCGCTGATGGCGCCGTCATCACTCAGTACCAGCCCGAACCCGAGCGCAGACGGAACGGAATGATACAGGCTTGCCACCGTACTCATCATGTCAGAAGGAGTGTCGTCGTAAACGAGTTTCCAGCCACTGCCTTCAATGCCGCCAAGAGGAGCGCCTGGACCGTGATTGGTGAGACGTTCGGTCCAGAATGCGCGCCAGTCGTAAGGAACGATCTGGTTGAGAGCGTTCACCACGTCGTCAAAGGTGTATGTCTTGACCATTGGGCCAGTGCTGGGCGCTCCGTGGAAGAGCTTGCAGAAATCGTCGATGCTCTTCGTGCCCTTGCTCTGCTGACGGATGATGACGTCGGTCCAGAGCCAGTCCAAAGTTCCTTCGTCGTAAAAATCGGTGCTGCGTCGCCAGGATTCCCAGGCTCGCGGGGCGAAATAAAGCTCCGGCGCGTCGTCGGCGGTGTCTTGCAGGTTGCGCCATTCGCGCCCGGGCGTGTGCTCAAGCGCAGAGGCGGTCGTGGCCAGATCCTCGCGGTCTTGATTCGGGGTTAACAAGCCGCTGCGGGCCGTCAGCACGAATCCTAAATAGTTGGTCAGGCCTTCATAGACCCAGAGAAGATCGTCCTGCATGGGTTGCTCGTAGTCCGGCGTGGCTAGGTCAGCTGGACGGCGGTACTTTCCGTTCCACGAATGCACATATTCATGGGGCAGAAGGCTGGCGGAGGCTTTGCGGTCGGCCTCGTCAACGAGAGCGCGTTCGTCCACGCGACTGTCGTCGGATTCGTGATGCTCAAGTCCGAAGTGGGCGACGTGATCACTCAACGTGTAGAGGAAGTGGTAGTCGCGATAGTGGTGGGCGCCGAATAATTTTTGCGCCTGATCGACCAGACTCTTGTAGTGATCCCAGACTTCGTCTGGGGCGTCAAGAGCGGCAGCGCTGTCGGCGGCAATATCCATTTCGGTGGGCGGATCCTTGGCGAGCGGAACGACTTTCAGAAATTCGCCGGCAATGACTGGCGAGTCGACCAACGTCGAGAGAGAGACAGTGGCGAACTTAATTTCGTTTCCGCTCTGGCTCCCACTTTGATTCACTACGGGAAGCGGCGTGCCGAACTTCCATCCTTCGGGAAGCTTGAGGCTGGCGCTGTAATTGATTTCGTCGGACTTCCAACCTTTGGGATAGAGCAAAACTTGATTCCAACTAATGACGGCTAGCTTGTCGGTGGCGGAGGAGCCTGCGGAAAAGCCGCTCTCGAAGGTTGCCGGAGAAAGGAAGTCCAGTTCGGCTGCAACTTCGGTGACGCCAGCCGGAATCTGCACGTGCAGGGTGAAGCTGTCGAGCAGGTCGCGCCGCCATTTCAAAGACTTGCCGCCCGCAAAAAACTTCAGGCCGGCAAGATCAATGACGGGGCCGTCGGGCGCGTGCTCGCCGGGAATCCATTTCGGATAGTAAAGGATAAGATCTCCCGGGCTGGCGGGAATTTTCAAGGAGGCATGAAAGATTTTGCGAGGCGCCGCTGTGGCGTCGACCGCAAGAGTGACCGTGGGCGCAGTGGCGCACCAAGCGGGAATGGACAGCAGTGCGACGCAAACTACTCCTAAAGTCACTGCTCCTAAAGTGCTGGAGAGTTTCATTCTTTCCGGGCCCCCCTGTTCACGATGAACGCTCATGATGAATCGCATTCGATGCAGAATTTAAAACTATAGCAGCCGGCAGAAGGACGGTACAGGGGCGGAGCGCAGGGTGCATTGCGCGCGGAAAATCGCGGCACTATACTGAACTCAGCGGTCTTCTGATTGTTCGATCTGATTGTTGGATCTGATTGTTTGATTGTTTTCCGGAGCAACAATGGCTTTATCCGCAGTAATCGTGGACGACGAGCAACTCGCCCGCGACGAACTCGCCTACCTGCTGAAGCATACCGACGATATCAACGTGGTGGCGCAGGGCAAGAATGGGCTGGAAGCTCTCAGCCTGATCAAAGAACATAATCCTGACCTGGTTTTTCTGGATGTACAAATGCCCGGCCTGGACGGCTTCGGAGTGATCAAGAAGCTGCTGGACAAGAAAATCCCTCTGCCAAAAATCGTCTTCGCCACGGCTTACGACCAGTATGCGGTGAAGGCCTTTGAAGTGAATGCCATCGATTATCTGCTAAAGCCATTCGATAAGAAACGCGTGGCGCAGGCGATTCAGAAAGCGCGGGCGAAGCAGGACGCGGATGGACTGCCGGCGGAGAAGATCGACACCCTGGTGCGGATGATCGAATCGCAGAAGCAGCCAGCCTCGAAAATTCTGCTAAAGACCGTGGGGCGCATGTTTCTGGTCGATCAAAGAGATATTTGCTATGCCTGGATTGAAGACGGCGTAATCACGGTGGTAACGGGCGGGACGGCAGGAATGGAAGGCCAATCCAATTGCCGAACGCTTGAGGAGTTGCTGGACAGTTTAGACACAAAACTTTTTTGGCGGGCGCACCGCTCCTACCTGGTCAACATCAACCGCATTCGCGAAGTCGTTCCCTGGTTTAAGAGTTCTTACCAGCTGCGCATGGACGACAAGAAGCAGACCGAAATTCCAGTGAGCCGGGCTCAAACCAAGCGGCTACGAGAATTGTTCGGACTCTGACATTGCGGGTGATGAACGCGAATCAAACAAGATCATTCTGGTCTTGAGATCGGCATTCAGCGCTCGGCATTCAGCGCAGCAATCGAACGCGCCTGAGGGACGGGATTCAGCGTAGCAATTGCGGACAGCTCAGAAAAATCCGGAGGACGCGAGAAAAGCTTTCGTCCTCCGGTCTCCTAGGGTGGGGGAGGACTAAACTGCAAGAGCTTCCAACGCCGAGCGGTCCCGAATCACAAGGGTGGGACCGTCCAGCCGAATCAACTGCTTCTTTTTCAGATTACTGAGAAGACGCGTTACGGTTTCGCGGGACGAGCCAATGCGCTGCGCCATTTCTTCATGGGTCATCGACGAGGGGATGCGAGTCTCGGCCGCTTCTACTCCGTTGGTCGGCGACTGCGAAAGTAAAAGTCTTGCCAGCTTGCCCGCGGAAGAGCGGGTAAGGACAAGATCGTGAATGTCTCGATAGGCGGATTGGAAGTCGCGGCTCAACGACTGCGCCGCGATCATCCCGACCTCACTATGCTCCTGCATTAACTCGCGAAAGTGCTTGCCCTCCACAAAGTCCAACTGGCACGGGGTTGCGGTCTCGGCGGTTGATTCATAGGTAGAGCCTGAGATGGCAGCGCTGAGGCCAAGAGCTTCTCCGTCGGAAGCAGTTTTAAGAATTAGTATTTTTCCTTCGCGCGAGGTGGTGGAAAGGTTTACCTTTCCCGAACACAGAATGAACATGCCGCGGGCACTTTGCCCTTCGACGAACAGAATGGCGCCCGCAGGCAGGTTGCTCTTATGGCTCACCTGATTCAGAGACTGCAAGGCTGAAGACGAGAGGCCGCAAAAAAACCCGGAGTGAGCAGTGACGCAGTCGCTGCAGTTTTCGATAATGTCGAGCCCGTAGGGCACCTTCATATTTTTTTCTATCTCCGTCGCGAAAGATGGTTTTTGTTTAGTCGAGGTACGCGAGCTGACAGCTTGATTGAAACCGCCCACATGACGCGAGGCGGCAAGTAGAGCGCGAGCATGCGCCCGAGTATTGGAGTTGGCGCTCTCCGCGGCTGCGAGCAGTTCCCACGCGGCGCTGGGCTCTTCCTGCCGCTCCCATTCAAAGTGACAGGCGAGCAGGTAGAGAACGTCGATTTCCTGGGGATGAAAATCAGGAATGGGAAGACCGGCTGGAATAGCGTAGGACCGGGCGAGATTCGGCCGAGCCGCCTCCGCAAGACTACCGTCCGTGCGACCATAAAAAGGCGCCTCTCGCAGCGGCGAGGTCGTCTCCACGGCTCGACAGGAAAAAGCCGGGAGCAGCGATTGCCCCTTGTGTATAAGTAACATGCGTGTGACTCCCTGAAACCGGTCGGAAGCGCCGAAAACTTTTTGTTTTGTCTGGCACTGGAACTGGGGGACTGGGATATCCTCCGGGAAAGTCGGAAACCGTTCTCCGGCCAGGGCAGAGGCGATTGAGCAGGATGCATGCGGCGTTCCAAAACGGAGGAAGAACGCAAAGGGAGGAACTTCCGCGTTTGGAACGAGTTCCGAAAAGAGACAGAGGCAACCGATCTGGCGAAACTGCCGAAAAGTCGGCAGCTGCCGATTAGCCGTCGCACAATCATGGGTGCAGTATTTTCGGACCAAAAAAGATTTTCGAAAGAGACTAATCTTGGGGAGGGGTCGAGTAATCCTGACGTGTGATTTTCAGTCGCTGCATCTTGGATTGGAGCGTTGTCCGCTTTAATCCGAGCCTTCGGGCCGCCCCATTGGGTCCCGAGATCACGCCGCCGGTGTCGCGAAGCACGCGCAGGATGTGTTCCCGTTCAGCATTACCCAAAGTTTCATCCAGGCTGTGTTCCATGCTCCGATTTGTACGGGAACCAGGGGGGTGGAGTCCGGCCTGCACTTCCGATAACGGAACGTGCAAGGCACTGCCTTCGCTCATGATTACGGATCTTTCCATCAGATTCTCGAGTTCGCGTATGTTTCCCGGCCAGGACCACGCAGTCAGCCTCTGCATGGTTTCTTTAGGGATGGTTTCGATACGGCGTTGCATGCGGGTGGCGAATCTGTGCACGAAATGGCGAATAAGCTGAGGAATATCTTCGCGACGTTCGCGCAAAGGAGGCACCTGGATCGGGAACACGCTGAGGCGGTAGAACAAGTCGCTGCGAAATTCATGCTGGGCCATTTCCTTGGCCAAGTCTCGATTGGTGGCTGCGACCAGCCGCAGGTCTACTTTGATGGTGCGGTTGCTGCCGAGCCGTTCGAACTCATGATCCTGGAGGACGCGAAGGAGTTTAGGCTGAAGTTCGAGAGGAATTTCACCGACTTCATCGAGAAACAAGGTCCCGCCATACGCCAGTTCCATGCGTCCAACCTTCTGACTGATGGCACCGGTGAAGGCTCCGCGCTCGTGGCCGAATAATTCGCTTTCGAGCAAACCGGTGGGGATGGCGGCACAATTGACCTTGACGAAAGGAAAATCGCGGCGGCGGCTCAGGCGATGAACAGCGCGAGCAATCAGTTCCTTGCCGGTTCCTGTTTCTCCCAAGATCAGGACTGTAGCTTCGCTGGGCGCAACGGTTGTGACTTGATCGAGAATCTGTTTGAGAGCAGGGCTGTCGCCGATAATGTCGGTGAAGTCGCTGGGGGGACGGGTCTGGGCTTCCAGATAACTTTTCTCTTCGGCGAAACGTTTTTTGAGGGCTTCGATCTCGGCCGTCGCTCGTTGATTTTCTAACGCCACGGCGAACTGGGCAGCAAGCTGGTTGAGCAGGACCAAGTCATCGGGATGAAATGCGCCTTTGCGGGTGCTGCCAAGCACCAGCACTCCCAGCGGGCAGTTGGGACGCAGTAAGGGAACGCAACACAGGGAACGCAATCCTTCCTCGAGGAGGTTCCTCGCGGTTTCAGCTTCAAAGTTCTGCATTTGCTCTTTGGAAAAAATCAGCGCCGTGCGCTCCCGCAGCGCCAGACCTCCCGGGCTGTTGTGCGGGCTGATCGGCAAGGCTGAAAGCAAACCTTTGCCCATGGGGAAATCTTCGGCTTGCCGCACCAGCAGTCCGCTGTTGCGGTCATGCAACTCGTAGCCGGCATATTCGTGGTGCAGGATGCGGCGAATGCGGGCCGATATCCGAGGAAAAGCCTGCTGCACATCGCGCTCTGACGCGAGGATTGCACTCACATCTGACAACATTTGCAGCCGTTCTTTCTCCTGGCCTAATTTTCCGCCGATATGCTTCAGCGACAGTTCCAGTTTTTTCTGCTCGGTAATCTCTACTATGACTGCAGCGATGCGCCGGACATTTCCGGCTCCGTCTTTAATGGGAAAGAAGTGTCCAATCCAGTGGCCAGGCTCCAGGCGGGTGGGAAGCACAACCGAAATCTCGATGTTGTCGACTGGCTCCCCGGTTGCGAAAACGCGATGAAACTCGGGCTGCACCGCGCTAGCGGCATCCCCCAAAACTTCCTTGATTGTTTTCCCAATGTGGTGGGTGGCGGGAATCCCGTTCATTGCGGCAAGAGCGTTGTTGATGGCGAGATAGCGTAACTCCGAATCCAGCACGCAGACTCCCACCGTGGACGAACGGAAATATGCAGCCAGTAATTTCTCGGGGTCGGCGAGAGCTCCTGCATGGCTGAAGGGAATCAGATCCTCTGGGGTGAACTGAGATGAATCAGGCATGGCAGCCCCTCCCAGTCCGCGGGACCAAGGTTATGTCAGATTCCGAAAAATGATTGTTTTGGCCTTCGGCCATCCCGGCCGCAATGTCAATTCCATTAAGGATCGCATTGATTTGGAAACACGGATTTAGGGAAGACAAGAGAAAGACGATTTCAAAAACAGAAATGAAACGATGAAGGATGGCGTCGCAGAAAAAATCGTGTTCTTGACCGTCGCGAAATAGGCGATTTCCCGGCCTTGGGGCAACCGCGGGGTGGGACAGCGATTTGAGGGTCAAGCGCGGGGCGCTTGTAACGGACACGGATTCAGCGACTCCTCGTCGCCGCCTCCCCCTCAAAAGGCGGAACTCACGTAGATTGTGAATAGTGCGCGGGCATTATACCCGCAGAATCCGCCAATTGTGCGACTTTTTTCAATTTTTTCTCTTTTCAGAACAGCTTCAAGATAGTAAAGGCGAAACGATTTCTTGAAGATGGTCGGATGGCATAACCCTCCGTCTGCTACCGGCAAAATCATCGTTCAAAACGAGTCAGAGTCCACCCAACTATAATGGGTACGTGGCACGCGGGTGGGAAAGCAAATCAGTAGAGGCGCAACAGGCGGAGAGGATCGAGGCATCATCTCAGCGTCACCCTCCTATGAGCAAGGAAGAGGCGGCTCGCTGGCGGGAATGGGAAAGTCTTCGGCTGTCACGGCAGACCGTTTTGCAACAGTTCGAAGCCAGCACTAATCCGCGGCACCGGAAGATGTTGCAAGACTCTTTAGCCGCATTGGATGAAAAGCTGAAACAAAACAAGGAACAGTCTCAGGCGTCAGATCACGGACCGCGGATGGAAAGTACTGACGTAAGCTCAAAACCCAAGTCTGACCTCTGAAGGCAAGAGTAGCTCACGTATAATCCTGATTTATGACGGCTCACGTTTACGTTTCTTTGAAGAAAACTGTCCTCGACCCTCAGGGCAAAACGATTCAGGGGGCGCTTAAGAAGATGGGGTACAAAGGACTGGAGAGCGTGCGGCAGGGCAAGTACTTTGAGCTCACGCTGGACGGCGGCCTGTCGCGCGAAGAAGCGCGGGACGAGGTCGAACGCATCGCCCGCGAAGTATTGACCAACCCCGTGATCGAAGAGTTCCGTTTCTCCCTCGCCGAGTAGGCATACGAGCAAGTACTTCCGTCAATCCATTGAGGTTTCTCTATGTGTGGCATCGTCGGGTACGTGGGTAAGAAAAGTGTAGTTCCGATCATCATCGAGGGCCTGCGCCGGCTGGAATACCGCGGATACGATTCGGCTGGAATCGCGGTTGCGGGGAACGGAGAGGGGTTGCAACTGCGGCGCGCCGAAGGCAAGTTGCGCAATCTTGAAGAAGCCATCCGCCTGAAACCGCTCGATGGCACCTATGGCATTGGCCACACGCGCTGGGCCACGCACGGTCGTCCTACCGAAGAAAATGCCCATCCTCATCGCGACTGCACCGGGAAAATTGTGGTGGTGCACAACGGCATCGTCGAAAACTATCTTAGCCTGAAGAAGAAGCTGACTGAGGAAGGGCACAAGTTCACTACCGAGACCGATACCGAAATCATTGCTCACCTGATCGAAAAATATTCTGCGAGCACGGGAAATGGCCATCGTCGGTCGCTGGAAGATGCCGTGCGGCAGGCGATCAAGCAGCTTACGGGCGTTTTTGCGCTGGCGGTAATTTCAACCGACGACCCTAACAAGATTGTCGCGGCCCGCAATGGACCGCCGGCGGTGGTTGGATTAGGAAACGACGAGTACTTTGTGGCGTCAGATGTCCCCGCCATTCTGTACCACACCCGCGACATTTTCTTCTTGGCGGACGGCGACATGGCCATTGTCACTGCGGACGGAGTGCAACTGACGGACTTCGACGGCAAGCCGGTGAGACGGCAGATCCAGCATGTGACGTGGGATCCGATTTTGGCGGAAAAAGGCGGCTTCAAGCATTTCATGCTCAAAGAGATTTATGAGCAGCCGCGCGCGGTTCGCGACACGACGCTGGGACGAGTCTCGCAGGAGACAGGCCACATTTTTCTCGACCAGATGGAGATCACCGAAGCGGAGTTTCGGACGGCAAAGAAAATCAACATCATTGCCTGCGGGACCAGCTGGCACGCCGGACAGGCGGGCAAGTTCATGATTGAGACACTGGCACGCGTGCCGGTGGAAGTGGACTATGCCAGCGAGTGGCGCTACCGAAATCCGATTGTCGATGCGGAGACGATCACGCTGGTGATTTCGCAGTCCGGAGAAACCGCGGACACGATTGCCGCTCAGCGCGAAGCCAAAACCAGAGGATCGAAGACGCTGGCGATTTGCAATGTAGTGGGATCGATGATTACGCGCGAGGCGCAAGGGACGATTTATACCCATGCCGGGCCCGAGATTGGCGTAGCGTCGACGAAAGCTTTCACCGGGCAACTGACGGCGCTTTATATTTTTGCGATGTACCTGGCGCAGGTGAGGGGTGTCATGAGTGCCGAACAGGCGCGGACTGCCATGCTGGAACTGACGCGGATTCCAGGAAAGCTCGAAACCATTCTTACTCACGACGAAGCGTGCGACGATCTGGCTAAACGGTACCAAAAGGTCCACGATTTCCTGTTTCTAGGGCGCGGGATTCATTATCCGATCGCACTGGAAGGCGCGCTCAAGCTCAAGGAAATTTCCTATATTCACGCGGAAGGATATCCCGCGGGCGAGATGAAACATGGACCCAACGCGCTGATCGATGAAAATCTGCCGGTGGTTGTCATAGCGACTCGCGACGTGAACAATCCCGGATCAGTGCTGCGCTATGAAAAAACGATTTCCAATCTGAAGGAAGTGAAAGCGCGGTCTGGGGTGGTGATCGCGCTGGCGACGGAAGGGGACGAAGAAATCAAGGAAGCGGCCGATCATATTCTCTACGTTCCAGCAGCGCCGGAAGAGTTGTCGCCGATCCTGGAGATCGTTCCACTGCAATTGCTGGCCTATCACATCGCGGTACGGCGTGGTTGCGACGTGGATCAGCCGCGGAATCTGGCAAAATCGGTGACAGTGGAGTAAGGCCTAGAATTCCGCTGACTCGACGTCGGTGTGGCGGAAATCGTTTCCTTTAAACAGTAAGGGCTGGTCCATTTCTTTCGCGAGCGCGTAAGCGAAGCAGTCACCGAAGTTAAGGCCCGCCTTATGGCGCCCCTTGCCAAAATCGCGGTAGGCTTGCCTGGCAATTTCCGCTTGGTGAGGGCTCACCGCCTCCACCGCAATCCGCGCCACGCGAAAAAACTCGTCAAACCGTCGACTGGCGACGGCGTCCTTGCCGCTGTCGATGACAACTGCAGCTTCCACGTAACTGACTGCGGAGACACGGCGTTCATCGGCCGAGAAAATCGCCCTTGCGAAATCTGTAGCCTCCGATTCGGCGCGTAAGATTGCGATAATTGCAGAAGAGTCCAGAATCACTTCGGCAAACCCTTGTCGTCATACAGCAAGTCGCCGTGGTCAACAGACTTGTATGGTTCTTTCAGGTGGGCGGCGCAATCCCGTCCAATTTCCAGAATGCGCTCCACTTGGCTCTTCTTAGAGTTTCCGCGAATACGCTCCAGCCGCTCCCGGATGGCTTCACTCACGGCCACGGTCATGCTTTCGCCCGTGGCGCGGGCTAGTTCACGCGCGAGGCGGTGGGCCTCTTCGTTCTTGATATTCAGCCCCATGGTGCCCTTCTACCTTCAATGTCTACCATTCTACCATAATCCGGAAACCCTCGAACCATCGGCCTGCAGCCCGCTCTGCACTCGGATTGAAACTGAGCACACCAAATTCACGAATGCAATCGATGAAAAGCGGAGTGCTCGCATTCTTATCTTCTCCCTGCCAAACGAGCCTCTCTAAATTTGAACTTTCGCTCGGAACCGTCCTACGCGGCCCGTCTTGCCCGGGCCGCGTTACATAGCAGAGGAATATGGCTGCGGTCGCCGGAGCACTGCGGCCAACCGCAACAAAACTGCGGCCAGCATGGCGAGCGCACTCCCCCACGCGGTAAAGGCGATCTTGACCACCCAATCTGGCGCGGCGCCCACGCGGCGCAGCAGGAATGGCAGGAAATTCCACGTGGTGATGTGGACGTGGTCCCATGGGTCTTGTGTCATTTCGTCCGTGTTCAGGCCCCAGGCGTCCATCTTCCCGAGTGCGAACGCAACAATGTTCTTGAGGCGCAGCGCGATCACGAACGTGGGATGGCCGAAACTTTCCATCTGATAAATCTCGAGCGGCAGCCAGAAGGCCAATGACGCGATCTGAATGATGAGACTGATGGCGATGAGAGCGATTGCGCTGCGCCACATCCACGGCCGCAGGTTGGCACGATAGCGCAGAAGGATAGGAACGGCAAGCAGCGCCACCATTTCCACTGCCGTCGAAACGTAGCGATCTCCCCAGGAAAAGTCGCCCGCCCAGTAGGTATAGCACGCGTAGAAGCCGATATAGGCAATGAGGAGCAGCAGCGACGTCACCGCGTAGGCCCGGACTTCGACTGCGAGACGTTTCCACAAGATCGCAAAAAGCACGAGCGCCAGAACGATGAGAGGATCAACCAAAAAGATCGATTTTTCGGGCTTGAACAGTGCGCCGAGAACGCCCTGGTGCCAGGGTGTGCTCCAGGGAAAGTTCGCAGGCAGAGTGGGATCTTGCAGGCGGGATTCTCGCGCGAAGATCGGAAGATACGTTTGGGTCAACGATCCGAAGCGATAGAAGTTGTAGAGGCGTTCGATGATTGCGAAAAAGATATAAACGGGTACCGCGATCTTGCAGTAAGTCAGTAGACGTTGCCACAGAGTACGACCGCGCACTTGCTCGAACCAAAGAACCGCGAGCAGAAAGACACCGGCTGCGATCAAATCAAGACCGGTGGTCAGGCGCGTTAAGAGGTTCAGTCCGAGCGCGGCCGACCCGTAGAGAAGAACGCGCAAGCTGCCAGTGCGCAACCACTCATACTGAAAAGAGAATCCAGCCAGCGTGAGCAGCATGATGTAGTTATTCTCCTGCAGGTTCTGGGTGTAATGCAGGTGAGTCGTACAAAACATCAGCGCCAGAACTCCGGCCACGGCTTCATTTGAGCTGAAACGCAATTGACGCAGTAGTCGGAAGGCAATCATCGCGGTGAGTATGCTAACTAAGATATTAGTGCTGTAACTGACAATGATGCTGCGAACCGCTGGATCGTCTTCGTATCCGGAGAAGACGCTCCACTGCGAGATCCAAGTTGCGACAAGGTCCGCAGGCAGCATGAGCAACGATTGCCCGATGCCATACCAACTGAAGATGCGGCCACCAGTTCCGTGAAGCCCGAACTCAGGATATTCGTTGGGAAAAACCTGCGGCTGGGAAGTCCAGAGCCAATGCGTGGTCTGCAGCCGATGCATCGTGTCGGCGGTGCCGAGCTCGCCAGACTGCACGACAAAGGCGAGCAGCCCCGCCGTCAGGCACAACATAAACAAAGGATCGCGCAGCTTCAGCCCCAAGCGTGAAGTCATCGACCTGCATAGTAGCAAAACGGACCTCAGGCGTCAGACCTCGGACCTCGGCACCGCCCAGTAAGGTTTTGAGGTCTGAAGTCTGAAGTCTGAGGTCTGAAGTCTGAGGTCCGAAGGCCGAGGTCTGCGGTCTGCTGTAGACTGGAGCGGGAAATTTTCATGGCCAAGTGCTCAAACTGCGGGATTGAATTGGCGGATAACGTTCGCTTCTGCTCCTCCTGCGGAAGGCCCGCTTCGAATACCGACGACATGGCGACGCTCGACTTCGCCCCGTCAACTTCGCCCCGGCCACCGCGACCGCCGTCAACGTCGTCTTCCTCTTCTTCCTCTTCTTCCTCGCGCTCTTCGTCGCGGCCTTCCAGTTCCGCCGAATACCTGTTGAACGAAGGACGGTTCCTTCCCGGACGGCTGGTAGCGTCGCGCTACCGCATCATCGCTCTACTCGGTAAAGGAGGCATGGGAGAGGTCTATCGTGCGGACGACCTGACGCTCGGGCAGGCCGTGGCCTTGAAGTTCCTTCCTGACGATGCCGCACGGGACGAAGCCTTACTCGAACGCTTTCGCAACGAAGTGCGGATGGCGCGGCGAGTTTCGCACCCCAACGTTCGCCGCGTCTACGATGTTGGCGAGGTCGACGGACAGACATTCTTCACCATGGAGTATGTCGACGGCGAAGACCTGGCTTCCCTGTTGCGGCGCATTGGCCGCCTTCCGCCCGATAAAGCGCTCGACATCGCGCGGGCACCTGTGCGCCGGTTTAGCTGCCGCACATACCAAAGGCGTTCTGCACCGCGATCTGAAGCCCGCGAACATCATGCTCGATGGACGCGGTCAGGTGGTGATCACGGATTTTGGTCTCGCCGGAGTGGCCGACAACCTCCGCGGTGCCGAGATCCGAAGTGGAACTCCAGCCTATATGGCGCCGGAACAACTGGCCGGGAAAGAAGTCACGATGCGCAGCGATATTTACGCGCTCGGCCTGGTGCTGTATGAGGTGTTCACCGGCAAGCGGGCGGTCGCAGAATCACCGGCCTTGGCGCGCTCGCGAGGAGATCACACGCCCAGCCGGCCGTCGTCGGTAGTGAAGGATCTTGATCCGATCGTGGAGAAAGTAATTCTGCGCTGCCTGGAGGAGGAACCTTCGGCGCGGCCGCCCACGGCTCTGGCGGTGGCTGCAGCATTGTCCGGCGGCGATCCACTCGCCGCGGCGCTGGCTGCGGGTGAGACACCGTCCCGCAATTGGTCGCCGCGTCCGGAGAAAAAGCCGGCTTGCGTCCACGAGTGGCCGTGGCTTGCCTGGCCGGCGTGCTGCTTGGTTTGGCGGTGGTTGTTACTCTCTCCATTCACTACAGCGCGCTGGAAAAAATGGGACTAGAGCTGACTCCTGAAGTTCTGACTCAGAAGTCCCGCGAAATCATCGCCCAACTGGGATATGCAGGAAGGCCCGCGGATAGCGCGTACAGCCTGAGTTATGACGGCGACTTCAGGACTACGTAGAGAAAAATGACAAACCACCACATTGGGACGCTGTGCTGGCGGCTCGTCCTTCTCTGTTGCGATATTGGTACCGGCAAAGCCGGACTCGATGGTGGCCGATGGATTCAGGGATAGTCTGCTGACGCCGGGAATTGTCACCAGAAACGATCCGCCAACCGTTCTCTCGGGCATGATCAATGTCGAACTTGATCCGCAGGGAAGGCTGACATATTTCCAGGCAATCCCCTCGCAAAAAGTTCCGCAGCAAAACGAACCACCGCAAAACGGCTTGCAGAAAAAAGAAGAGCAGCAAAACGGAGCAACTGGTGCGTCGGTCGCCTCCACGGCACCCTATGACTGGAACATACTTTTTAACGCGGCGGGGTTGGATCCTTCCAAATTACAGCCAGCCCAGCCGGTCTGGAATTCGCTGGCAGATTCCGATACCCGAGCAGCGTGGACCGGAACCTGGCCGGGCACCACACGTCCGTTGCGGGCAGAAGCGGCGTCGTTTCAGGGTAAGCCGGTTTTCTTTTCTCTTACCGGCAGTTGGACGAAGCCCGACCGCATGAAAACAACAGAGAAGGACTCCATTGGGAAGATAATTTTACACATCTTCGGACTGCTCTTGCTGTGTTCGCTGTTGCTGGGATCTGGACTTCTCGCGCGCCGAAACTATCTCCGGGGACGAGGCGATCGAGAGGGATCGCTCTGTCTGGCTCTTGTTATGTTTGCGCTGGAGATTGGTCTGTTCTTCTTCCGCAGCCACTTCACAACCATCGGAGACTTCCTCGGGCTTTCCATCATCGCAACCGCTACCGCGCTATTCATTGGCGGCGTTACGTGGATGTTGTACATGGCGGTGGAACCCTGGGTAAGGCGTCACTGGCCACAGGCGATTATTTCCTGGAGCCGGCTACTATCCGGACAAGGTCGCGATTCACTGGTGGGCCGCGACATCCTTTTCGGAGTGCTGTTGGGGGTGTTATGGCTCCTCGTTTTTCAGATTCGCTCCACCCCCGAGATGCGCATGGGAGCAGCGCCGTACCTGTTTTCCACGGAAGCTCTGATGGGAGGCCGCGAAGCGCTGGGAGCGTGGTTGAAGCAAGTGCCGGATTCGATACAAGGCACCCTGATTTTCTTCTTTGTGCTGTTTGGATTGAGGGTCCTTCTCCGCAAGGAGTGGATTGCGGCCATCGTGTTTATCGCGATCTTTGCACTGCCGCGCGCGCTTCCTAACACTTACATGGCAGTGGAACTCCCTACCCAGATTATTGTCTATGCGATCGCCGTGCTGATCGTGCTGCGCTTCGGCTTTGTCTCTTTGGCTTGCGCAATCTTCACGGTCGACCTGGTGGCGAATATACCTTTCTCCGCAGACTTCTCTAACTGGTACATGACGACGTCAATTCTGGCGTTGCTCAGCGTGGTGGCCCTGGCGGGATGGGGTTTCTACCACTCCCTGGGCGGCGAACCGCTGTGGCAACTGGAAACCGATGATTGAGCAGCCGACGATTGAACGGACGCGGGCACTGCTGCAGACGCCCGCGTCCTCTTGGAATTCATCGACATGTTAATGGTGCCTCTCGTTCTCCTGAATAGCTGAGTTCTCCAGCCAGGGAGTTGAAAGTACGTTTGCTCCACTGGTTGAAGAACATTTTTTAGTGCCCGGACCAGCAGGACAGCCCCAGAAATTCTCGGTCGCGTCAATCGTACCCGTGCATGCGGCGGAGTCCAATGTACAAACGTTCGCCACCCCGGTTTTCTGCCCGAGCAAGTCATTAAGGTGAGCGCCAACTTCGGCCGGGGTATTGACCGCAATGTCGACGTCTTCGTCGCGAATTATGTTCTGCGAGATAATCGTTCCAGTAACCGGCGAGCCGCCACCACCGCTGTTGATGTTGATTCCAGTGGGGCCGGGCGTCGCAGTATCGTCAGTGTCAGCTCCATTTCCGGAGATGAAGTTGCCAATGATCATGTTTCCCGACATATCATCTGCGGGAGCGCCAAAGGCCGGACCAACGTGAGTGTGGAGAGCAACACCGGGAATGCCATTGTCGGTGAGTTCGTTGCGGATAATCACGTTGCCCGAAACTCGGCCGGGACCCTCGCCATCGGAGAACAAACCGACTCCAGCGCCTCCCACTTTCACCCCATTCCTGGAAACCACATTTTCGGAGACGGTATTGTTGTCGACGCCATAGTGGGGAGCAAAGTATGGCGGAGCCGCGCCGACCGGTGGGTGCGATGCCAGAACGACGCCGCACTCCGGAGGATTATCCGTGATGATGTTCCGAATCAGAAGATTGTGATGACTTTCTCCCGTTTCATCGCTGATCAGAACGCCATCGCCATTTCCCGAGATGAAGTTGTCCGATATGATCGAGTTCACGGCACCAATCAGGTGCACTCCGCCGCCGCAGTCGCCGCTTTCGTCCGTTTCATACGCAGGTTGACCGTTACACGCTGGGCCAGACCCAAAAACGGGTCCGATCGTGTCGTTGTTGAGAACATGATTGTTACGAATGGTCACGTCGAGCGTGCTGAGAAGTAAAATCCCTTCGTACAACGCGTTCTTTACGGTGAACCCTGAAATTGTCACTCCCTTCAGTCCGGGGTTATTGAGGCCGTCGAGCAGAATTCCGTTTGCAAGCTTCGCAGCATTAATCGTGGTTTGATCGGCACCCGCTCCCAGCAACGAAAGCGTCTTGCCAATGACGACGTCTTCTGGGTAAGTGCCAGGAGCGACATTGACCACGTCATTGGCAGAAGCGGCGTTGACGGCCGATTGAATTGTTTTGTGGCAACCACCCGAACCTGCGGGATTCACACACAGCGTTTTGCCGGCAGCCGCCTGTGCCAGCCCTAACAGGAGGACGCAAGACAAAATCAGGCAAGGACGAACGTGCTCTGCACGCATGGGTATTCTCTCTTTCTTCTTGGTCGAAATGAACTCTTTTGAAAAGCGAAAAGAAACGGTATGGGAGGAATCGGGGCCTGAATTTCGGGCCCATTATGTTCTCCACTCTGAACTCTGTCAACGTCTAATTGAGCTAGCTGCTAAAAGCAGGGAATCATTTCGCCGGATTGGAAACATTGCAACCAGCCTCGAAAACGGAGAAGAAATAATCTCAAAAATGGGAAAATCCATCGCATCCTCTGGGGAGTCCAACACATCTAAACATTGACAACGGTCCACTCAAGTCTTAGCATAGTGGTTGGCGCAATCGTTTAGGTATTGATTATAAAGCACTTAGTTTAGGAGGAATGTGTTATGGCAAAGATTATCGGAATTGATTTGGGAACTACCAATTCCTGCGTGGCCGTTATGGAGGGCGGCGAGCCTAAAGTGATCCCCAATGAAGAAGGCGGGCGTACTACGCCTTCCGTGGTCGGATTTACGAAAACGGGTGAGCGCCTCGTGGGGCAGGTGGCCAAGCGGCAGGCGATTACCAATCCGGAGAACACGGTTTATTCGATCAAGCGCTTCATGGGACGCCGCTTCAACGAAGTTACGGAAGAGATCAAGATGGTGCCCTACAAGGTGGTGCAGTCGGGGGACCACGTCGCCGTGCTGGCGCAGGGCAAGGAATACACGCCTCCGCAGATCTCGGCACTGATTCTGCAGAAGCTCAAGAAGGCAGCGGAAGATTATCTCGGCGAGAAAGTGACGGAAGCTGTCATCACTGTTCCGGCGTATTTCAACGACGCACAGCGCCAGGCAACCAAGGACGCAGGCCAGATCGCCGGCCTCGATGTGAAACGCATCATCAATGAGCCGACCGCGGCAGCGCTGGCGTACGGCCTCGATAAAGTAAAGGACGAGACCATCGCCGTCTATGACTTCGGCGGCGGCACCTTCGATATTTCGATTCTGGAAGTCGGCGAGGGCGTGATTGAAGTTAAAGCCACCAATGGCGACACGCATCTCGGCGGCGACAACCTGGATCAGCGTATTGTCGATTGGCTCATCGACGAATTCAAGAAGAATGAGGGCCTTGACCTGCGCGGCAAGGGCAACGAAATGGCATTGCAGCGTCTGCGTGACGCGGCGGAGCGGGCAAAGATCGAGCTTTCGACCACCATGGAGACCGAGATCAATCTGCCATTCATCACGGCCGATGCCAGCGGACCGAAGCACCTCGTGCAGAAGCTGACGCGGGCCAAGCTCGAAGGCATGGTGGAAGACATCATTCAGCGCTCGGTTGGCCCGTGCAAGCAATGTATGAAGGATGCAGGCATCGAAGCCAACAAGATCAACGAAGTAGTGCTGGTTGGCGGACAGACGCGCATGCCGCGCATTCAGGCATTGGTGAAAGAGTTGTTCGGACGCGAAGGCCACAAAGGCGTGAATCCCGACGAAGTGGTTGCGATCGGCGCAGCGATTCAGGGTGGCGTACTGGGCGGTGAGGTGAAAGATCTGCTGCTGCTCGATGTGACTCCGCTGTCGCTGGCGATTGAAACGCTGGGCGGCGTGGCGACGCCGATGATCCCGCGCAACACGACGATTCCGACCAAGAAAACGGAAACGTTCTCGACCGCGGCCGACAGCCAGACTTCGGTTGAGGTCCACGTGCTGCAGGGTGAGCGTCCCTTGGCGGCGCAGAACCGGACTCTGGGCAAGTTCCATCTGACCGGAATTCCGCCAGCTCCCCGCGGCGTGCCGCAGATCGAAGTAACGTTCGACATTGACGCCAACGGCATTCTGAACGTGACCGCGAAAGATACGGCCACGCAAAAGGACCAGAAGATTACGATCACGTCGTCTTCCGGCTTGTCCAAGGAAGAAGTCGAGCGCATGGCGAAAGAAGCCGACGCGCACGCGGCGGAAGATAAGGCGCAACGCGATCTGATAGACGCCAAGAACCAGCTCGACAGCATGGTCTACAACATCGAGAAGATGCTACGCGAGCAGGGCGATAAGATCTCCGGCTCCGAACGCGGAGACGTCGAAAACGCGGTGGCCGACGCGAAGAAGGCGCTGGAGTCGAATGACAAGGCGACCATGGACAAGGCGCGCGAAACCCTGACTACAGCTTCGCATAAGCTGGCGGAGCAGATGTATAAGGCCGCTCAGCCGACGCCGGGGGCGCAAGCTGGTCCGGGCCCGTCTGCCGGTGCACAACCCGGTGGTGACGGACAGAGCCAGAAGAAAGATGAGGGCGTGATCGACGCCGAGTACGTGGATGTAGAAGACAAGAAGTAAGCTGTCGGCTCTTAGCTCTTAGCTTGAAAACTTTGTGGCGCGGGCGCTCTTGCCCGCGTCACAAGTTTGTAGCGCGATCAGAAAGATGGGGGAGGCCTGAAGTGGATTTTCAAGTGAATGGGGAAACGTATTTTCTAAGCCTTGCCGAGGACGAGAGGCGATGGGAAGTGTTTGTGTCGACCGAAACCGGAGCGCGGCCGCTCACGGTTTACGAGGATGTGCCAGAATTCAAAAGTTTCGCGGTCGTGTTTGAAGATAAGAAGAAGCGCCGGATTCCAAACTAATTTGTCATCTGAGCGTTAAGCATGGCCGAAGTTTCAGCATCGGCAGTTTCGCTCAGATGACAGACGGTTCTAATGGCAACCACCACCAAAAAAGATTATTACGAGATTCTGGGCGTGAAGAAGTCGGCTTCTGCCGATGAGATCCGCAAGGCATTTCGCAAGCTGGCGCGCAAGTACCATCCCGACGTCAATCCTGGGGACAAGTCAGCCGAAGAGAAATTCAAGGCTCTTTCCGAAGCCAACGACGTTCTCAGCGATCCTAAAAAACGCAAGATTTACGATCAGGTGGGGTTCTATTCCGACAACATTGATCCCGCAACCGCAGAAGCTTATGCGCGTTCAGGCGGTGGTGGGACTGGCGGCGCAGGGTTTCCTGGCGGCTTCCCCGGCGGAGGTCAGGACGGTGGACAAGGCGTTCCTTTCGATTTCGGCGGGTTTGATTTTTCTGACATCGTCGATAATGCTCAGCGCGGTCGCCGGAGCGGCAGCAGCGGTGGTGGTGGCAGCAGCTTTCGCGACATCTTCGGAGGAATCTTCGGCGGCGGTCGCGGCGGCGCGCCTGCAGAAGTCGGTCCCGAGCCCGGCACCGACCTGGAATATCAAGTCAACGTTCCTTTCTGGACGGCGATTCGCGGCGGTGTGATGCGCCTGAATATTACGCGCCAGGATGTCTGCTCGAATTGCAACGGGCAAGGTTTTCTGGAAGGTCCGGGCAAGTGTCCGGAATGCCACGGAACCGGACAGATCACGCAAACCGGCGGGCGCATGAAGTTCAACGTGCAGTGTCCGCGCTGTCACGGCACTGGCAAGAACCTCACAACCTGTCCCACCTGCCACGGCGACGGCACGGTTTCGAAAACCGAGCCGCTCGAGGTGCGAACCAAGGCCGGGACGCGCGACGGGCAGCGCATCCGCATTCCGGGGAAGGGCAATGCCGGAGCTCACGGCGGGCCGCCGGGAGACCTGTACGTGATTATTCGCACCGAACCCCATCCCATCTTCCGCCGTGATGGCGATGACATCTATCTGACGGTGCCGGTGAGCGCGACCGAAGCGGCGCTGGGCGCGAAGATTGAGGTGCCGACAATCGATGGCCGAGCGCTTCTGAAGATTCCTCCCGGAACCCAGTCCGGGCAAAAACTTCGCCTGCGGGAGAAGGGCGTACCTTCGGCCACGAAAGAAGGTGCCCGGGGCGACGAAATTGTCGAAGTCACGATCACCATTCCGATGCCGCACGATGAGCGCACGAAGGAACTGCTGCGCGAACTGGCGAAGTTAAATCCAGACGATCCGCGAGCGGAGTTGTGGACTAAGGTCTAATGGCAGGTGCCGTCCAGATTAGTTGACTCAGTCAACTAATTTGATACACTGCCCGCATGGCAACCTCCGGCGGAAGTTTCGCCTCACCCATCCCGAACGATCCTGTACATTCCGTTCGTCGCTTTAACCGCTTCTACACGCGACAGATTGGCGTTCTTCAGGAGCATCTGCTGCACAGCCAGTTCTCGCTTACTGAGGTCCGCGTCCTGTACGAACTCGCGCACCGCAAACAGCTCACTGCCGGAGAACTTTGCCAGGATCTCGGCCTGGACCCCGGATATCTAAGCCGGATGCTGCAGAACTTCCTATCCCATGGATGGATCACAACCGCACCATCTCGCCAAGATCGGCGAAAGGTGTTTCTCGCGCTCACGGCTAAGGGGCGAAAGGTGCTTGCGCCTCTTGAACAGAGGTCGAGCGACGAAGTTTCGGCGATTCTCAGCAGGCTCTCTCCTGTTCAGCAGGGCAAACTGCTATCTGCCATTCACGATGTAGAAAGCGTGTTGACGCTTTCGCAACAGGTTTCAGCGCCCTACGTCCTGCGACCGCATCGCCCCGGCGACATGGGTTGGGTGGTTCAGAGGCACGGTGCCCTGTATTGGCAGGAATACGGGTACGACGAGCGTTTCGAAGCTCTCGTCGCAGGAATTGTGGCCGAGTTTATCGAGAAACTCGATCCTGCCCGCGAGCGCTGCTGGATCGCCGAGAAGGATGGAGAGAATGTGGGTTCAGTCTTCCTGGTGAAAAAATCCCAGTCAGTAGCCAAGTTGCGCTTGCTGCTGGTAGAACCGTCCGCTCGCGGGCTGGGTATTGGAAAGCGCCTGGTTGCGGAGTGCATTCGGTTTGCTCGAGAAGCGCGTTACAAGAAAATCATGCTGTGGACCCAGAGCGAACTCGCCGCCGCGCGTCATCTCTACCAGTCTGCCGGCTTCGAGTTGGTCGCAAAGGAAAAGCATAGGAGCTGGAGGCGCAAAGATCTGATCGCGGAAATCTGGGAATTGAAGTTCTGACAGATGCTCTAAGAGCATTACCTCCGTGCTCGGCGGTTGCTCACGAAATTTTTTAATAATCTTTAAAAAAATCTTGCATCTGTGGAAATTTCCCGTAATCTCACAATTGCGAACTAACTTCGCCGAAATGCCCGGGAATCGCAGTGACCCAGGAGCCGCGAGCAGTACGTCTTTTCAGAAGATGCACTTCAGAAGAGACACCAGGGAGACGCGGTGGTGAGAGTGAGTCGCTGGAGGAGGAAGACATAGAAATTGGCAACAGCTAGCGCTCCGCGTCGACAAATCGGAACTTCCCAGCCTCTCGCCGCCGTACCCAATCGGAAGCCGATCGCCCCCAAACAGTTCGTTCGCCTCACGTTGTGGCCCCTGGTCGCCGCCACCTTCTTTATGGTGTCGGGTGGAACCTATGGCACTGAAGACATCGTGCACGGCGCCGGTTACGGACGCGCGATTCTGATTCTGCTCATCACCCCCTTACTCTGGAGCCTGCCGACGGCTTTCATGATCGGCGAACTTTCGAGCGCTCTGCCGTTTGAAGGCGGTTACTACGCCTGGGTGCGCCGCGCTATGGGCGACTTCTGGGGATTTCAGGAAGCGTGGCTCTCGCTGGTTGCGTCCATTTTCGACATGGCGATTTATCCCACGCTGTTCGTGGTCTACCTGACCCGCATGTTTCCGTGGTTTCAGCAAAACAGTCGCGGATGGTGGGTCGCGCTGGCGGTGGTAGTCGTGTGCGCGCTGCTAAATATTGCCGGAGTGAAAGTAGTGTCGCTCACGTCGCTGTGGCTCTTCCTCGCTCTTTCGGCTCCGTTCGCAATTATCGTGGTGATGGCGCCCTTCAAACTTGGTGCGCTCGCCAATGCCGTGACCAAGCCAACCACTTCAACCGTGGACATTCTCGGCGGCCTGCTCATCTGCATGTGGAACTACATGGGATGGGACAATGCCTCAACGATTGCAACCGAGGTCGAGCGCCCGCAGCGGACTTATCCGCGCGCGATGCTGGTCGCGGTTGCCATTGTAGCCGCGAGTTATGTGCTGCCTTTCGCGGCAATGTGGATGACCGGCCTGAAGGCTACGGCGTGGGAAACCGGCTCGTGGGCTGACATCGCCGCATTAATCGGCGGTCCACTTCTTCGCGTCGGCGTGGTGCTCGGCGGCATGATGAGCGCCTTTGGCATGTTCAACGCTCTCGTCATGAGCTATTCCCGTCTGCCTTTGGCCATGGCGCAGGATGGCATGCTTCCCGGCGTCTTCGGCAAACTGCAGAAAAAATCGCGGGCGCCTTGGGTCGCCATTGTCGCACTCGCCATCGGATGGGGAATGTGCTTGGGCCTGGGCTTCGCCCGGCTGGTCACGCTCGACATCCTTCTTTACGGCGCCAGCCTCCTGCTGGAATTCATGGCGCTGGCCGTGCTGCGCTTCCGCGAACCAGAACTGGCGCGTCCTTTCCGCGTGCCGGGCGGCCTGTTTGGAGCGATTGCCATCGGCATTCCACCCATGCTGCTGCTGGGCTTTTCGGTCATCCGTAGCGAGCATGAACAAATCTGGAATATGAGTTCGTTTAGTTTCGGGATGACCCTGATCGCGGCGGGCTTCGTGGCCTATGCGGTCAATCATCTGCTGAAGCCAGCAGGCTGGACGACGAAGCCGGAAGAAAAACCTCAGCCGGCGGCCTAACTGTAATCCGAATAAACCAAAATAAAAACGGGACCGGAGAATCCCGGTCCTGTTTCGTTTCGCGCTGTCCAAGTGATTATGTGGGGACAGCCGCCCTCGGCTGTCCGCCGGGCGAAGCCCGGCTGTCGTGAGACGGAAGCAAAAGCGTCGAGCTGCGCTCGACGGACAGCCGAGGGCGGCTATCCCCACATACATAGGCTGTGACTGTGTCTATATGAGTTACGCGGCCGCCTCCGCTGTATCCCGCAAGCTCTTTACTTTGTCATGAGCAGCCAGTACGCTGGCGGCTTGCCGACGAACGATCTGCGCGACATTTTCCGGCAAATCGGCGGTGACCGCCTTCTGATAAGCATCCTTGGCTCGGTCTTCGCCGTGCTCCAGCCAATCGAGAACGGTTTTGTCGCCGCCGCCTAAGCTGACTTTGGTGTCGACCCAGGCGCGATGCAAAGTTCCTGCGACCGAACCGGAAACCTTTTTGTCCCCTTTACCCAATCGGATCAATTCGGCGTCGAGTTCCCCGGCAAAACGCGCGCGCTCCAGGCTCTGCTCGTTAAAAAACGTCCGCAAATCCGACCGCTTCACGTGCGTAGCCGCCTCGAGATATCCCTTCTGACCGTCCTTGCAGGTTTCAATGAGTTCTTCAAGCACACTAATGGCATCATTTTCGTTCATAATAAACCTCCTGAATTTTGATGCGGGCAGCTATTGGGGGTTTGGCGCGATTCTGCTTATGACATTAGGAAGAAAATTGATCGTGCTCTAAAATCAGTCATGAAGAACGGGCCTGAGAGATTATGACGAAACGGAAATCGAAGGGCGCTTATATGATTTCCTCCGTTGCCGAGATGTATGGGATTCATCCCCAGACGCTGCGGCTGTACGAGCGCGAAGGTCTGTTGAAGCCCTCGCGAACCGAGGGCAACACGCGGCTCTACACCGACGAAGACTTGCAGCGTCTGGAGTTCATTCTGTCGCTAGCCCGCGACCTAGGCGTCAACATCAGCGGCATGGCGATAATTCTGCAGATGCGCGAGCGCATGGAAGAAATGCAGCGCCAGATTCAAGAATTCGTTCAGTACATCCAGGAGGAAGTGCTGAGTCGCGCCAGTGCCGCCGCCGATCCGTCAAAGGGCGCGATTGTGCCAGTGAGGAGGACGATGGTGGCGCCGATGGTGCAGCCATCGAAGAAGCGATAGTTCGGTTTCCCCATTCCTATTTTTCTCTCCCTTGTCATTCTGAGTCGCAGTCGCTGGTTCGCGAAGCGAAGCAGCGACGAAGTCGAAGGATCTCTACTTGCACCTCTCTACTTGCACCGTTGAGTTGGCCCGGATTCCCTCGCGGCGCGGTCTCATCTTCGAAAAGGAATCTCAAACCTGCATCCGTGCAAGCCGACAGGGATGCTTCGACTCCGTTCGGATCCGCTTCGCGGATCGTCTCTCTCCGCTCAGCATGACAGTGGTCGGGGTATGATTTAAAGTCACCATGCTCCCTTTCAAGCTCGTCTACAGCGACGCCTACTATCTCCCCATCGGCGATCACGTCTTCCCTGGCGAAAAGTACCACCGCGTTCATGATCGCCTCATTGCCGATGGCGTCGCCGACGCCACGGATTTCCTCGAACCACAGCCCGCGACCGACCTCGACATTCTCCTCGTCCACACCCCGGACTATGTGCAAAAGTTGAAGACCGGCACGCTCAGCCCGCGCGAAGAAATGGAGATGGAGATTCCCTACTCGCGGGATTTGGTCGAATCTTTCTGGCTCGCGGCCGGTGGATCGATCCTCGCCGCGCGTCAGGCGCTCGCCGACGGCCTATGCATCAGCATCGGCGGCGGATTTCATCACGCCTTTCCCGACCACGGTGAGGGATTCTGCATGATCCACGACGTGGCTGTGGCCATCCGGCGCCTGCAGCGCGACGACAAGATTCGCACTGCGATGACGATTGATTGCGACGTGCATCAGGGCAACGGCACGGCGGCGATTTTCGCCGGAACGCGCACCGAGAGCGTGCCGCTGCCCTCGGTTTCGAGTTCGACTCTGAATCAGAAGTTCGCGGCCAAAACGAAGATGCGGGGCTCCCATGCCGGCGACGTCTTTACAATTTCGCTGCACCAGCACAACAACTATCCGCTCTATAAGCCTGCATCATCGATCGACGTGGACCTGCCGGATGGCATCGGCGACGACGACTACCTGGCGTGGCTTGATAACGCTCTCAGCTCCGGTCTGCGCCAGTTTGAACCCGATCTGCTCTTCTACGTCGCTGGCGCCGATCCCTATCGTGAAGATCAACTGGGCGGACTTGATCTGACCATTGAAGGACTGAAGAAGCGTGACGAACTCGTCTTCCGCGTCGCTCGCGCCCGGGGCATTCCCGTGATGGTGACCTACGCAGGCGGCTACGCGCGCAATATCGAAGACACCGTCACCATTCACAGCAATACAGTCGTCGCGGCGAAAGAAGTTTTCGCCGTAACCAAGTGAGCGCGTGAAAAGTTATACTCGATGAAATGATCGTCAGCCCATCAGATATTTCTCACAGTGAGCTTTACGGTATTCTGCTCAATTCCGTGGCGCCGCGGCCGATCGCTTGGGTGTCCACGATGAGCGCATCGGGAGCGCTCAATCTTGCGCCTTTTTCCTTTTTCAATTGTGTCTGCGTCGATCCTCCACTGCTGGCCTTTGCGCCTGGACTTAGGCCACCGAAGCAGGCGGAAGTTAGCCATGGCGAGACAAAGGATACGTTGCGGAATATTCGCGAGACTCGGGAATACGTCGTCAATATCGTCACCTACGAACTCCGCGAGGCGATGAATTTGACCAGCGGTGAATACGACCCATCCGTGGACGAATTCGCTTTAGCGAACCTCACTCCGCGACCTTCGAAAGTCGTGCGCCCGCCGCGGGTGGCAGAATCTCCGGTGAACTTCGAATGCAAGCTGCATCAGATTCTCGATTTCTCTCCCGCGCCCACCAGCAGCAGCTTAGTGATCGGCCAGATAGTTTCCATTCACATCCACGACGGGCATCTTAAAGACGGCAAACTAGACCGTAACTCGCTCGACCTGATCGGTCGCATGGGCGGCATCCAATACACGCGCACGAGAGAGCGCTTCGAGATGATAAGACCGAAGGTTGAGTAGAGAAGTTTGTGGCGTAGGTCAGAGCAGATAACGCCGATGGCCGCCCGCCGGACCCGCCTGCACTGCTAGAATAAATCATCATCTTATGTTCGAGAATCTCCAGGAAAAACTACAACGCGCGTTCAAGTCCCTACGCGGCCAAGCCAGGCTCACCGAAGAGAATATCGATGAGGCGCTGCGCGAAATCCGGTTGGCGCTGCTCGAGGCTGACGTCAACTTCAAAGTCGTCAAGCAACTCATTGATCAGATTCGAGCCAAGGCCGTCGGCCAGGAAGTGCTGACGGCGCTCTCCCCGGGCGAGCAGGTCATCAAAATTGTGCGCGACGAACTGGTCGACCTGCTTGGCAAAGACACTGCGCGCATGAAGTTTGCCTCGCAACCGCCCACGGTTGTGCTCATGGCCGGACTCCAAGGTTCTGGCAAGACCACTACTTCCGGCAAGCTGGCGAATTGGTTCAAAGTCGGCGGACACCGTCCGCTGCTGGTTTCGGTCGACGTATACCGTCCCGCGGCGCGCGAACAGTTGAAAGTTGTCGCGCAGGCGGTCAAGAGTCACATCTATGAAGGCACTGTCGGCGAGGCTAACACTGCAACAGTTGAACGCTTAGTAAAAGAAGCGCGGCGGGAAGCCGTGGTCTCCGGTTGTGACGTGCTCATTGTCGATACCGCGGGACGATTGCACATCGACGACCAGCTCATGGACGAGATGCAGTCGCTGAAGAAACTGCTGAATCCGTCGGAGATTCTGTTCGTCGCGGACGCCATGACTGGACAAGACGCCGTGCGTTCTGCCGAAGAGTTCCACAAGAAACTTTCGCTCACCGGCGTGATACTCACTAAGATGGACGGTGACGCTCGCGGCGGCGCGGCGCTATCCATCCGGCAGGTAACGGGCCAGCCCATCAAGTTCATTGGCGTCGGCGAAAAATACGACGCGCTGGAGCCATTTCATCCTGACCGCATCGTCTCGCGCATTCTCGGCATGGGTGACATTCTTTCGCTGATCGAGCGCGCCGAGCAGCAGATTGATAAAAAGAAAGCGCAGGAAATGGCTACCCGCGCTCTGACTGGCGACGGCTTCTCGCTAGAAGATTTTCGCGACCAGCTGCGTCAAGTAAAAAAGATGGGATCGATGAAGAGCCTGATGGGCATGCTGCCCTCAATCGGTCCGTTCTCTGGCCTGCAGAAGGCCGCCGATAACGTGGACGAGGGACAGATCAACCGCGTCGAGGCCATCATCAATTCGATGACCACACATGAGCGCAATCATCACGAAGTGATCAACGGCAGCCGCCGCAAACGCATCGCCCGCGGCTCCGGCACCAGCGTGCAGGAAGTAAACAATCTTCTCCGCCAGTACGTGCAGATGAAAAAAATGTTCAAGCAAATGGGCAAGCCGAGTTTCGCGCGGCGACTGGCGGGTATGAAGCTGCCGGGAATGTAAAGGCGGACCGCGGACCTCAGACTTTTGCCCACAGATGAATCGAGAAAGTCCGGTCTGAGGTCTGATCCATGAAGTGGCGATCTCTCGAAGAATCCGGCGCGGTGTCCGACGCGAGGCCGCTTCGTGAAATCTTTGCCGAACGCAAGGAACTGATCGCGAAATACGTTCCCTCCGAGACTCAAGCCATTCACGCCCAGGCCCTCGCCGAACTCAAAGGACGGCATCTTGCCGCGAAGATTCTGCCAGTCGGGGCGAAAGTCCCGGCATTCGAACTGCCCGATCACGACGGAAAGATTGTTTCGTCGGATGCATTTCTGGCGAACGGCAAGCTTGTACTCTGTTTCATTCGCGGCCGCTGGTGCCCGTTCTGCGTCGGTCAGATGGAAGCGATGAATCTTATTTTGCCACAGGTCGAGCAGGCCGGAGCGGCGCTCGTCGCCATCTCTCCCCAAACCGTGAAGCAGTCGTTCTTCATGCATGATCAGCATAAGCTCCGCTTTCCGTTGCTTTCGGACGCTGGCAACAAAGTCGCGCGGCAATTTGGATTGACCTATCGCGTGCCCGCACCTCAGGAAGCCGTCTACCGGCGTGCGTTCGTCAACCTGCCTTTCACGAATGGCGATGACAGCTGGGAGCTTCCGATTCCCGCGACATATATTCTCGACCGTGACAGCACGGTTCTCTACGCATCGGCGAATGAAGATTACACGGAACGGCCGGAGCCGGGGGACATCTTGCGAAGTCTCGATCAGGATCAATCCTAATTCGATCTCATCGTGCTATAGACTCATGGAAAAGAAGGAAAGCAGGTCTCTCCACTGTGCATCTCTTCCGTTCCGGAAGAGGCGCTTCGGTCGAGATAACAGGATCGATGAGTGTGCCGGACGGTAAAAGGACTCATGCACTACATTTATGGCATTAATTCCGTAACCGAGGCGCTGAAGGCGCGCGGGCGGGCGTTTGAGTGGATCGGCATGGCCAAAGAGCGCCACGACATTCGCCTGCAACGATTGATTGAAGATTGCCGCCGTTTGGGCCTGCAGGTCCGTTTCCTCGAACGCACCGAACTCGACAAAATGGCCGGCAACGCTGCGCATCAAGGCGTGGTCGCGGTCACTTCGGCCAAGCAATACAACGATCTCGAAGATGTAATCGCCGCGAAGCGTGACCAATACTCTCTAGTCGTCGTGCTCGACGGCGTGGAAGATCCTCACAACCTAGGGGCAATCCTGCGCACGGCCGACGCTGCCGGCGCGAACGGCATCGTAATTCCTGAACGCCGTTCTGCGAGCGTGACGGGCACGGTGACGAAGGTATCGGCGGGAGCGAGCGAGCATATGCCCATCGCCAAGGTAACCAACATCGCCCGTACCGTGGAAGAACTGAAAGAACATAACGTCTGGACCGTGGGTCTCGACGAACGCGCCAAACAAACCTACGATGCTCTCGATTACAACATGGACTGCGCGCTGGTTCTGGGCGGCGAAGGCAAAGGACTGCACGATCTCGTCAAGAAGAAGTGCGACTTCCTGGTTTCGATTCCGATGCTCGGCAAAGTGCCATCGCTGAACGTTTCCGTGGCTGCGGCAGTAGTCCTTTTTGAAATTGTGCGGCAGCGCCGCGCCAGAAACGGTTCTGTGGAAGAGAAATGAAGTTCTTGGAAATGAAGGTCCTTTACAAGGTCTTCGCTTTTCTCTGCGTGCTTTGTGCCTCTGTGGTGAGTTGTTTTTCTCTCGACCGCGAGGCATTTACCTTCACTAATTACGATCTCAACGTTCAAATTGAGCCGGAACAACATCGCCTCGGCGTTCGCGGCAAAATCACGCTGCGGAATGATTCGCAGAGTTCGCAAAAGATTGCCGTCCTACAGATTTCATCGTCGCTAGACTGGCGCTCGGTCAAGGCTCTCGACAAGCCCTTGCAGTTCGTATCGCAACCTTATACCTCTGACATTGATCACACGGGCGCTCTTTCCGAAGCCATCGTAACTTTGCCCCAGTTCGTCCCACCCGGCGGTGCGATTGAACTGCAAATCGGATACGAAGGCGTCATTCTGCTCGACGCGACGCGGCTGACACGCATTGGCACGCCCGATCAAACGGCGAAGAACACGGACTGGGACCAGATCGTCCCGAGCTTTACGGCGCTGAGAGGGGTTGGCTACGTGGCGTGGTATCCGATTGCCACAGAAGTTGCGAATCTGTCAGAAGGCAACAGTTTGTTTGAGGTATTGGGCCGCTGGAAAAGCCGGGAAGCCGCTTCCGTCATGAGGATTGGCTTCACGTTCCCTACCCTTGCAGAGGATGCGATTCCGCCGGTTACGGTGTGCGGCGGAAGCGAACTGCGCGTAGTCACACGAGAAGGAACCTCCAAGTTTCCGTGGTCAGAGTGTTCGTATCAACCGCTCGGCCTTTCGGTTCCGGCATTTGCCGTGGCCCGCTATGGGGTCGTGGATAGGCCTGCAATCACTGTCTACAACTTGCCCGAGCATGCGGTTGCGGCTGAGAATTATGCGGAAGCGGCCGAGAAGGCTAGCCCGTTAATCACGGATTGGTTTGGTGCGCCACACGAAAAAGCCAGAACCGCCGACCTCGCCGATGCCGACTCGGCTCCCTTCGAAAGTGGTTCGTTCTTGCTGACACCGCTAGCTGAAGGAGATTCCAAGATGGCCGGGTTGGCCGCTGCGCATCAACTCACACACGCTGCATTTTCCTCATTCCGCCCGTGGATCGAAGAAGGTTTAGCGCACTTCGCCCAGGCTCTATATGTCGAGAGCGAAAAAGGACGCCCAGCCGCCCTCGAGTACATGGGACTGCATCGCTCTGCTCTCAATAATATCGAACAGCCGACCACAGCGCCGAGATCTGAGGACGCAACAAACCGATCGCTCGTGAATACGACGAATGAGGAACTTTATCGCAGCAAGGCGATGTGCGTCTGGTGGATGCTGCGCGACATGGTCGGCGACTCGGCTCTCAAGAAAGCCATCGCCGCCTACCGTCCCGAGCAGGACAAGGAGCCCTCGTACATGCTGCGCCTGATCGCAGCGCAAACGCAGCGCGACCTGGAGTGGTTCTTCGACGACTGGGTCTACCGCGATCGCGGTCTGCCTGACTTCAAGATCGAATCGGCGTTCTCGCGTAAAACCATGACTGGCTCGTTCATGATCACAATTACGGTCGACAATCTGGGAACGGCGGGAGCCGAAGTTCCGATCATCGTTAAGTTTCTCGGTGGAGAAATCATGCGGCGCCTTGAGGTTCATGCAGAGAATAGAGCCGTGATTCGCGTCGAGGTCCCCGCGACCCCGGAAGTTATCGTGGTGAACGACGGCAGCGTGCCCGAGAGCGACGTGACCAACAACACATTTAAGATTGAATCAACCGACAAATAGAAGTCGTCACAAGGACGGCAGCTTGTTTTCTGGAACGAATCAACTGGCCGACGTAAAACGCGCCAGCGCTTCCAACTTTTGAGCGGCAGCGCCGGAATCGATCGATTGCACGGCAAGCGGAATTGCCTCGGCGATACGATCCGCTCGCCCTGCCGCCACCAATGCCGCGGCAGCATTAAGCAGAACCACATCGCGCCGTGGCGATTTCTTCCCGGCGAGCACGGCGCGAATGATCGCGGCATTCTCCGTAGCGTCGCCTCCTGCAATATCCTGCAACGTGCCGCGAGGCATTCCGAACTCTTCCGGTTCCACTTCATACGATCGCACCGACCCGTCGCGAGCTTCGGCTATCCGCGTCTTGTCCGTAATTGTGATCTCGTCGAGACCGTCGAGCCCGTGCACCACCAACGCCCGATGCAAGCCCAGCATGCTCAATGCCTCAGCTAGCTTCTCGGCGAGATCCAGCGCATACACTCCCACCACTTGCCCGGAAGCCTGCGCCGGATTGGTTAGCGGACCGAGCAGATTAAACATCGTGCGCATGCGGAGCTCGCGGCGTACCGTCTGCACTTGCTTCATCGCGGGATGCAGATTGGGTGCGTACAAAAAACAAATTCCTACTTCACGCAGGCATTGCGCTGCGCGCTCCGGCGAAAGCTGGATGTTTATCCCCAGCGCCTCGACCACGTCGGCCGAGCCGCACTTAGAACTGATGCTGCGATTGCCGTGCTTGGCCACGCGGACGCCCGCTCCCACGGTCACCAGCGCGGTCGCTGTGGAAATATTGAATGTGCCGCTGGCGTCGCCGCCGGTTCCGCTGGTGTCGACCAGAGACGATTCGATCAAAGATGATTCGATCGAGGATTCTTCCGCAAGAGCATCCCGGCCGGTGCCGCTCACAGCAATCGCCGCAGCGCCGCGAATGGGCAGCGGCGCTGCAGCCGCGCGGATGGCCTCGGCGAAGCCCACGATTTCCTCCACGGTTTCGCCTTTCATGCGCAGTGCAATCAAAAGCGCCGCAATCTGAGCGTCGGTGCATCTGCCCCCCAATACTTCGGACATCACTTCTCTGGCTTCAGCTCGATCGAGCGACTGAGTGTGATTGGCAATGCGATGCAGCGCGTCGAGGATCATGTTCATTCGGAAGCGTGGCCATTAGCCTAGCATCTTGCTCCCATTCTGGCACTGTCCGCCGCCGACAATGCCACGCAACGTTTGCCCTAATTCCCCGGCCTTCTATAGAATGAAAAGTTTGCTGCCCGCAGTGCGTCGCCGCAATCAGGTTCCTTCCGATTCTCAGCTGACGAGTTTCTTTATGAAAATCCATGAATATCAGGCCAAGGCAATTCTCAAAAGATATGGCGTAAGTGTGCCCCGCGGAGCGATGGCCGCTTCCCAAGATGAGGCAGAAGCCGCGGCCAAAGAGTTATTGAATTCGGGCGCGAGCGGAGTCGTCGTCAAGGCGCAAATCCACGCCGGTGGCCGCGGCAAAGGCGGTGGTGTAAAGATTGCCAAGTCGGTGAACGAGGCCGGTGAAATCGCCTCCAGGATGCTGGGCATGAAGCTGGTGACGCATCAGACGGGGCCCGAAGGTCGCGTCGTGCGTCGCTTACTGATTGAAGAGACTTTGCCCATCGAAAAAGAACTCTATCTAGGCATTCTCGTCGACCGCGCAGAAGGCAAGCCGGTATTTATGGCTTCAGCCGCGGGCGGGATGGAGATTGAGCAAGTTGCTGCGGACAATCCAGATGCGATTCTGAAGCAACATATCGATCCCGGCATGGGTTTGGAGGCATTTCAGGCAAGAAAAATCGCTTTTAAGCTTGGCCTGAAGGCGCAGCAGATTAATCCCGCGGTTCAGTTTCTGTCCTCTCTCTATAAGGCTTTCCTCGATACCGACGCTTCATTGCTGGAGATCAATCCTTTCATCACCACCACCGACGGCCGTTTGTTCGCGCTCGATGCGAAGATCAACTTCGACGACAACGCATTATTCCGTCACTCCGATTTACGCGAGTTGCGCGACATTACCGAAGAGGATCCGCTGGAAGTTGAGGCCTCGAAGTACAGCCTCAATTACATCAAACTCGACGGCAACGTGGGCTGCATGGTCAACGGCGCCGGCCTGGCAATGGCGACCATGGACATCATTAAATACGCGGGAGGCATGCCGGCGAACTTTCTCGATGTCGGCGGAGGCGCCAGTTCCGAGCAGGTGGCGCATGCCTTCGAGATCCTGCTCAGCGACAAGAACGTAAAGGCGGTTCTGATCAATATTTTCGGCGGTATTCTGCGCGTGGACACATTGGCCACCGGCGTGGTCGAAGCCGCGCGCAAGACGAATATCAAACTGCCGATTGTGTTGCGGCTCGAAGGCACGAACGTCGACGAAGGAAAAAAGATCCTGATGAATTCCGGATTCAACTTTCTCGTTACCGACACGATGAAGGAAGCGGCCGACACGGTAGTGGCCGCGGCCCGCGGCACTCTGGGCGTAACGGAATGGCGATAGGGTGGAAGAGCGGCCCTTTCAGGGCCGCGTAAGAAGGCTTGAATGAATGCGGGCTTTAGCCCGGTAGTCAAAGAGAGGGTTTTCGTTTATGGCAATCCTGGTTAATAAGAATACGCGTGTCATTGTGCAGGGGCTCACCGGCCGCGAAGGCACGTTTCATGCGAAAGCCAGTGCCGCTTACGGAACTCAGATTGTTGGTGGCGTAACGCCTGGGAAGGGCGGCAGCACGCATGAGGGCTGGCCGATTTTCAATACCGTGCAGGAGGCGGCCGAAAAGACGGGCGCGAACGCAACGGTAATCTTCGTTCCCCCGCCATTCGCCGCCGATGCCATCATGGAGGCGGCCGACGCGGAGATCGATTTGATTGTCTGCATCACCGAAGGCATTCCAACCCTCGACATGGTGAAAGCCTGGGAATTCCTGCAAGACCGCCGGTCGCGTCTGATCGGACCGAACTGCCCGGGAATTATTTCCCCGGGTAAATGCAAAATCGGCATCATGCCTGCTTCGATCCACAAAGAGGGATCGATTGGCATCGTCTCGCGCTCGGGCACCCTGACCTACGAAGCCGTGCATCAACTCACGCAGCGCGGCATTGGGCAGTCGACTGCGATCGGCATCGGCGGAGATCCGATTATCGGCACGAATTTTATCGACGCTCTGGACTTATTCAATCGCGATCCGGAGACCGAAGCCGTGATCATGATCGGCGAGATTGGCGGCAATGCCGAAGAAACTGCCGCGGAGTTTGTGAAGACTCACATGAAGAAGCCGGTAGTGGGCTTCATCGCCGGACAGACTGCTCCCCCCGGCCGCCGCATGGGACACGCGGGCGCGATCATTTCAGGCGGTAAAGGCACCGCAGCGGAAAAAATTAAGGCTCTGGAGAGCTGCGGGATTCGCGTGGCCAAGTCCCCCGCCGCGATCGGCGAAACGCTGGCGGCAGCCATCGGCGTAAGCGTCTAAAGTAAAGTGGCAAGACGAAGCAGATTCCTCGCTTCGCTCGGAATGAAAAGTCTATTTGGCTAACGACGAACGACCAAGGACCAACGACCGAACCTATGAAAACTCTGCAACGCACTTTCACCATCGTAAAACCCGACGCCGTTCAAAGAAATGCAGTTGGCGACATCATCGAACAATTCGAGAAAAATGGCTTCCGTATTCTTGCCATGAAGATGCTGGAAATTTCCAAGTATCAGGCGGAACAGTTTTACGCCGTGCACGCCGCCCGGCCATTCTTCAACACGCTCACCGACTTCATGTCCAGCGGACCAATCGTAGTTCTAGCCCTGGAAAAAGAGAATGCGATTGCCGACCTGCGCAAGCTGATGGGCGCCACCAATCCGGCCCAAGCCGAGGAAGGAACCATTCGCAAGAAGTGGGCGACCAATATCGAGCACAACGCCATTCACGGTTCGGACGCCGAAGATACCGCGCGCTTCGAGCTGAGTTTCTTTTTTGCTGGGTACGAACTGGCGAAATAATTCTCAGTTCTCGGTTCTCAGTTGTTTGGGGGCGAGCCCGATCTTACTGAGAACTTGAGGACTGACATCTGAGAACTCACATTACCCCAACGGCTCGTAAAGATGCCCTTCCACGCGGTCGGCGACCCTGGGCAGATCTTTCTTTGCGTGTTGCAGAAAATGCGGAGCGGCACGATGTGCCTCCAGCGCGACGTCATCTTTATATTGCTCATAAATGAAGAAACGGCGCGGCTCCGTTTTATGTCGATGCACCTGGTACATGGCACATCCCGGCTCTTTGCGGGACTGATCGGTCAGCTTCTCAAACAGCGCGGCGACTTCGCTTTCGTGCCCAACTTTCGCCATCCAGGTGACCGCCAATACCACCATCGGTTTTTGCTCCTTGCCTTTCAGTAGTCGTTCGGGGACGCAATTCTAGGCTTTTTTCGCGGCCGTCTTCAACTCAGAAACGAACTCATCCAAAAGAATCGTATGGCCGCGATCGGGCCCGGTGGAGATCATTCCGACTTTCGCTCCTACGGCTTTTTCAACAAATGCCAGGTAGTCCCGCGCCGGCTTGGGCAATTTTTCGAACTGAGTAATGCCCTCGGTTGCAGTTCCCCAGCCCGGAAGCTTCTCATATAGGCATTCGATCTTGTCGTAGCCGCTGGCCTGCGCCGGAACTTCGTCCGTCGTTTTCCCGTCGATTTTGTAGCCAACGCAGACTGGAATCTCAGCCAGCTCATCGAGCACGTCGAGTTTCGTCACCACCAGCCACGAAGTGCCGTTGATCATTCCCGAATAGCGCAGAAGCGGCAGGTCGAGCCATCCCGTGCGTCGTGGACGCCCGGTGACTGCGCCATATTCATTGCCACGCTTACGCAGACTGTCACCGGCATCGCTCTTATCTTCGCTGGGGAACGGCCCCTCGCCCACGCGCGTGCAATACGCCTTGGTAATTCCTATTACTGAATTGATCGCATTGGGCGCCACTCCTGTGCCAATGGCTGCACCGCCGGAGGTTGCGCTGGACGAAGTCACAAACGGATAAGTCCCGTGATCGATGTCGAGCATCGTTCCCTGTGCGCCCTCAAACAGAATCGACTCGCCGCTGTTCAAGGCGCGGTTCAGCAGGACAGCCGTGTCACAAACGAAGGGAGCGATTTTTTCTGCCGCGTCCGCGTATTCGGCATACATCTTGTCGGCATCGAGCGGTTCGGTATTGAAAAGCGCATGCGCGATCATATTCTTTTCATGCACGGCATTCGCAATGTGCTTTTTGAGTAGTTGTAAATCCAGCAAATCGGCGACTCGCAGGCCGCGGCGGCCCATCTTGTCCTCATAGGCTGGACCAATGCCGCGCGACGTGGTGCCAATTTTGACTCGTCCCGGCGCATTCTCGGCCGCCAGTTCGATCATGCGATGGTAGGGCAGGATGACGTGGGCGCGATTGGAAACGAAAAGGTGTCCATCGACCTGTACTCCAGCTTCGCGCAACGCGCCCGCCTCTTTTAGAAATGCGAGAGGATCGAGCACCACGCCGTTGCCGATGACGCTTCGGCAACCGGCGCGCAGCACTCCGCACGGAACCAACTGCAGAACAAATTTCTTCCCCGCGATGATTACAGTATGCCCAGCGTTGTGTCCGCCGGCATAACGGGCTACCACTGAGAAGTTTTCCGACAATACGTCGACGATCTTCCCTTTACCTTCATCGCCCCACTGGGCGCCCACGATCACCGCAGTCGTGCCTTTTTTCAATGCCAACTCCGTCAGGAAAATTTAAGCAGGCAGATGTCTGCGCTGCGCCCGGGGTCGCACACTCTTTGCCCGCAAGGATACTGCACTCAAAGCTGCTGGGGATCGGGGCGGAGAAGACGTGTACAAATTATCTTATCGTGTCCCTGCAGCGAATAGCAACGCGCAGGACGCCGTTGCGATACAGCTTAACTTTCGACCCTCGCTATCCTGCCCGGCGTCATCGGATCGAGCCGTTTTCCAAGCGAAGAAAAGGATCTCCGCGCAGACCGGCAACGCGCCCGCGCGCGATAGCTCTCGCGCGAGATCGAGCCGGGCGTCAAAGACATTAATCCCAGCCAACATGAGCCTTCCAGTCGGTTTTTTGCGCGTTATGGATATGCGGCTACCAGAAGGCAGCTGTGCCGCTGGAATGAAGGATGCCATGAACGGTCAACCCGATAGCCACGGTCCCGGATCGCTGGGAACGCCAACCAACAACCCGGCCCTCGACAGTGGCACTTCGGCCCGTGTCCGAAACAAGCCCAAAAGGCCACTCGGAACGATCGTGTGGAACTGCTTCGAGGAGGATGTTTTCGTGCCAGTGGCGGCTCACGGCACCAAATTAGGGCGCGAAGGATGGATGTTTCCTCGGCAAGACAAACAAGGCCGATACATCCTGGACCAATGGCTCAGCGGAACGGCCGATGTAATAACTCTCGACAGTGACGACTGGGGAGACTACATGCGGGCTGAACCGAATCTCCGCGAGGAAATCTACAAAAAGCTGAACGGCGACGCGCACGACATGTGGGAAACAGTGCAACGGAGTTCCGGCACTGTGCAGCAAAAATACGACACCTCTTTCCACGGGGATGTCGCTATAAAATCGTCCAGAGGCAAGCCCAAAAATGGTGGATATTATACGGGCTACGAGTTATTGCATGGGTCGAAAGGGGGTGCATTCTATCGAGCGGGGTCACAAATCTATCCGGCTCTCGGCGCTCGCGGTGGCAGTGTGTGGCTTAAGGACGTTCAAATCAAAGGCGAGTTTATCGCGGTTCGATCGGGTGCTGCCGGAAGTCCGTACACAGTTACTTACAAAGATTTGCACTTCGTTTGGAACGATGTTGTCAACCCGAACCCAATCTATACGAAGGATCCGATTTATGCCGGTTACGCCAAATGGGAGAACTATTACACTGGTAAACCGGAGCCCAGGGACTATTTCTTGTACATCAAGTGGGACGCTACGGAAGACACGACCATTGAGGTTGATAGCCAGGGCATAGCGGGTGAAAAGTGTGACGTCCCGCAGCCCCCGGCCAAAGGCCGAAAGTGACAAAAGATGGGAAGAGCGCTAACCCGATCGTGCTCGCCATCAAACCACGGCCGACAAAATTAAGCCTCCGCAAGACTAAGGTAGCAGGGCTGATGAAGGCAGCTCTGCCAACTGGCGTTTTGAAGACAATGCTGCTTAAGATTCTCCCGGTCTCGAGATTCTCTCGATTTTCGAGTCGGAACGGAAGCCAGTTCGGGAAGTTTCGTGACGCACAGTTCCTGGGGTAAAGATGGTAGGCGCGGCAGGATTCGAACCTGCAACCGTCGGATTAGAAATCCGATGCTCTATCCGTTTGAGCTACGCGCCCCAAGTTTACAGTCTAATTCTACCCGGAGTTCAGATGATTCCGCGTCCCGCTTTTGCGACGCGGCTGGCATGGTTACTGCCCGCGCATGCCGGCTGTAATCTGCCTCTGAGCAGGCAGGGAGTCGATCCTCAACGGGCCCGACGGGTTGCTGAAAAGGTTCCGCTGAAAGAGGCTTATAGGGAAGGAATTGTTCGAAAATATCCGTCATTTTTCGTGAACAGCATTAAGCCTAAAGGGAGTCAGGGCACGTGGGTTGCGGATGAGATAAGTACTGCGAGCTTCCGAATAGCTCGTCAGCTTGCGCTTCGTGGAGCGGGCACGTAAGACAGGGCTCAACCCTCTAAACCGCTGAAAAAATGGTGGGCGCTATAGGATTCGAACCTATGACTTCCACCGTGTGAAGATGGCACTCTACCGCTGAGTTAAGCGCCCACTATGATGCGGTAAGTTCATCATTATACACATGTTCCCGGTCCACGGTTTTGCTCCTGTACAGCCTGGCGCGCCCGTTTCAGCTCTGGTTCACGCTCGAGAACCGGTGCGAGCATCCGGCCATGCGCCCCTTTTCCGTTTTTCTTCTTTCCGTNNTTCTTTCCGTTTTTCTTCTTTCTGTTTTTCTTCTTTCTGTTTTTCTTGGCGAGTGCGCATCGACATCGTCATGTCTGGTCGCGTGTACCGGGGAGTCGGTTGCTCTGGCGAGTGGTTGAGAGCTTCGACGATCTATTTCGCCGGCTCTTTTATCATCACGACCCGGTCACCGGCTACATCGCGCATCTGCTGGACAATTCCCGAAGGCCAGTGAATCTCGACAAAATCGGCCGATGCATTCGCCCCGAGTCCGAAATGCACTGGACCCGCGCTGGATGACGCGTAACCGGCGCTTGTGGTCATGTGGTTATATTGCGCTCCAGATTTGGTAACGACTTTTATTCTCGCTCCAATGCCGTCACGATTGCTCTTGGTTCCCTGCAGCTTGAACTCCAGCCAATGATTGTTACCGGGACTCTGATTGATCCAAATCTCTGCCGGGGCGTTGATCGCGCTCACTACCACGTCCAGGCGCCCATCCCCATTTAAATCTCCGATCGCCGAACCCCTGTGTCGCGACGGCGGCTCCGACGTCAGGCCTGCTTCCGCCGTCAAAGCCGAAAACTTCATGCCACCGAGATTGCGAAAAACAGTGTTGGGCTGTTCAACCATCAGATTCGCTTGCGCCGACAAAGACTGAACATGCCCGCGCGATACGAAAATGTCTTTCCATCCGTCATTGTCAAAATCCGCAATCGTCGGAGAATAGCCGGCCATCGGCAGAGTCAGCTTTGTCATGTTGCTCTCGCGAGTCACTTCCACAAAGCTTCCTTTGCCGGTGTTGCGGTAGAGGGGAAATGTTTCTCCATCGAGAGCAACGACGATGATATCGGGATAGCCGTCATTATCTAAATCACGGAAATCGGTGCCCATGCCAGAAATAAAAGTTCCATCCTCCCGGAGCGCCACGTTCACGTCAAAGCCAATTTCGTCGAACTTCCCGCCGCCCTTGTTTCGAAAGAACCAGTTCATCAGTTTGTCGTTGGGAACGAACAGGTCCATCTTGCCGGAAAGATCGAAGTCGGCTGCCGCTACACCCATGCCCTTACCGGGGTGCGCGCGGAACCCCGCTTCGACCGAAGCGTCGCGAAATGTTCCATCGCCGTTATTGATGAACAATTGATTAGGCGTGGGCTTGTACATCTTGGGATGACAGTAATCACGATGACCGTAGCCCTCGCAGACTGGCTCATGATCGAATTCCCACTTCAGATAGTTGATAACGATTAGATCGAGCAAGCCGTCGTTATTTACGTCGACCCAGGCAGCAGCGACCGCCCAAAGCGGCCCATACTCCGAGTCAGGCTTGTTCAGTCCCGCCCTGACGGTTACATCCGTAAAAGTTCCGTTCCCGTTGTTGTGGTAGAGCGTGTTGCGATAGACACCGGCGACAAAAATATCCTCGTATCCGTCATTGTCGTAATCGCCGATGGCGACGCCGACGTCGAATCCGGTTCCGGCTAGTCCGGCCTTTTCGGTTACATCAGTGAAATTTCCGTGGCCGTCGTTTTCGAAGAGGCGGTTGGAATATTTGGCGGAGGTCTTGTGGAGCGTCTTCAGGTCGGCTCCGTTCGTAAAGAAAATGTCGAGCTTGCCATCGTTGTTGTAATCGAAGATGGCCACACCGCCAGCCATGGTTTCTGGGGCGTGGCGCTCAGGGCTTTCGTCACTGTCGAGCTTGAAATCGATCGGCTGAAAGGCGAAGCGGATGGGACCGTCGACTGCAGGCGTGGCAGACTGGGCAAGTACTGGCAGAACCTGGGGTCCGCCTAAAGACTGCGCCGGCGCGGTCGCACATGGAAACATGAGCGAGAATGCAGCCAGTATGCAGAGAACTCGAAACCTCATCGCGTCCGGGGCGCTACCCACGTGTCTGCTTCATTCTACTCCCGCGATTTTTGTTCTCCTCGATTTATGAAACGTACTAATTCGTGGATTTATGAAACGTACTAATTCGTGAAAAGGCAAGCTGAAGCCATTGCCGCGGATGATCCGAAGAATTTCAGAGTTATTTCTAACTCGGTATGCCTCGCCTTTTTCCCTTCGTGCGGCATAACTGGAGAGATAAAGCGGAGACGGAATCTACTTTGCGGGCAACAGGGCCTCGCTGGCCAGAACATACGTCGTCAGTTTGTCCAGTTTAATGTTGGTATGCGTGGATACGAGCGCGATCGCTCCGTCATTACTCTTCGTAGTTTCCACGTCTTTCATCTGCGCACGCTGATTCGAGGTGATGGCAGATGGAGTGTCCGGAATGGATGCATTCTTATCGTCTGAGTCACTGCCAGGGAATGGCTTGTAAACTTTTGAATTCGGATCGGGATATTGTCCTTCTCCGTTCCAGGTTCGATTGGGAGGCTGCGCTGGTCCATACTGAAGGTTCTGACCAGCCTCACTCTTCGTCGGGTAATACCAGGCCGTCGAGTAAACCTTGATCGCGCCGGACAGATTTTTCCAGCGCACCGAATCCATGCGAATGGCGAGACGGGACGGTGTGGTCTTGGTTTTCGCTGCAGACTCGATGACTTCGCCCGAGAATACCGCGTTTCTCGGGATTACTGTGCCGTCCACCAACGTGGCAACCGCGAGCTTGGCCTGAATGCTGGTTCCGGCCGGAGTCTTGCCGGCGATCACACTTTGTTCAAAAACTACGGGAAATTCCAGGGTGCCACCAGCAGTGGCGGCTGTTGGCTTTTGTTGACCAACCAGGATGATGGGACAAAAAGCCCCGAGCACTAGGATTGCAACTACCACTCTCCGGGTCGACATTGAAGCCCCCAGTTGGGATTGCAACTGAATCCCGGCAATCTTACAGAAACTTGTGCTTCGCGCGGAGACAGCGATCTCTTACGGCGAGAGTATACCGCGGGTTGGGCGGGCGAGTACCGCTTCAGTTAATCAAAATGAGGACTATGGCGCTGGGAAATCGATTTTCTTCTTGACAACGCTGAGTGTGTGGATGTAACACCGTTAACGTTAACGGTTTGTGATGCTCGTCACGTCCCAGCTCTAGACATCGCGACCAGCTCAGTCGCGACCTGTAGAACGTTGCCAACCAATTTGGAGGCTTTACAATGAGATTCCTCTCGCCCATGTTTGCCGGGAGTTTTTGCCTTGCCGTCAGACGCAATGGCGCCCGCTTCGCAGTTCTCCTCGCAGCCTTCTTTGTAATGTTCGCCGCTCAAGCACTGGCCCAGGAAGCAACCGTGCTCGGCACGGTGACCGATCCTAGCGGCGCTTCGGTCCCTAACGCGGCCATCGTCATCACTGAAGTCGAAACTGGCGTCACGCGTAACCTGACGACCAACAGCGACGGGCAGTACGTTGCGCCTGACCTGCACATTGGGCATTACAGCGTGCGCGTTACAGCGGCCGGCTTCAAAGCCACCGAGCAAAAGGATCTGACGCTCGCCGTCGGCGACCGGTTGCGTCTCGACTTCAAGCTGGTGGTAGGCAGCGTGCAGGAACAGGTCACCGTTGAGGCGAATGCCGTGGCGGTGCAAACCGATACCGGCGAAGTCAGCACCGTCATCAACGGACAACAGGTGTCGAATCTGGGCATCGACGGGCGTAGCCTGTACTCCCTGTTCGCTCTGACTCCGGGCGCTTCCAGCATCCAGACCGATCGCATTGCGTTCACCCCAGTCAGTGGCGACAGCAACGTGAGTATCAACGGCCAGCGCGCCGGCCACAACCTGCAATTGGTAGATGGCGGCGAAAACCTGGACCGCGGCGGCAGCAGCGGCAGCGTCATGCCGTCGATCGACTCGATCGCCGAGTTCCAGAACATGACTTCGAACTACAGCGCCGAGTATGGCCTTTCCTCCGCCGCGACCATCAGCACGGTCATCAAGCAAGGGACCAAGCAGTTCCATGCTTCGGCCTGGGAGTACTTCCGCAACGATGCTCTCAACGCTCGCAACTATTTCAACCCCGCACCCGCCAAAGTTGCCGAATTGCGCTACAACATCTACGGCTTTAACCTGGGCGGAAAAATTCCGGGCATGAATAACCATCCGACCTTCTTCTTCTACAACATGGAATGGCGCGGCGAGATTGATGGAGGACTACTCAACCAAACCGTCCCGCTTACAAGCACCTATGGCGGCTTGTTTGCCGGTGCAACCGCCGCGACTTTGCATACGCCCTGCACGAACCAGGTTTCTGCGGCTATAGCGAGCAGCTTTACAAGCAACGGACAGACCCTCAGCACCCCAGATCCAGTTACTGGTGCCTGTTCTGACGCGAATGGAAACAATGCAACGCTGCGGCCCTTCACCGGCAATCAGATCCCGACTGCGCTGCTCAACCCCAATGCCCAAGCGCTGCTGACCGCAGGTGGCCCCTACGGCGGCATTTTCCCTGCTCCGACCAGCGGCGCACAATTCCTCGGCGGCAACAATTCTCCCACCAACCTGCGTGAAGAGATTGCCCGCGTCGACCACACCTTCAGCAACAAATTCTCAGTATATGGGCACTGGATTTCCGAACAAACAGCGCAGACCTACGGCACCACCCAGTGGGCCAGCGATAACGTGCCCTCGATCGCCAATACTTTTGGCAATCCCTCCTACAGCGCGGTGATCCACACCACTTACGCCATCAGTCCTACGCTGCTCAATGAAGCGTCCTTCAACTACAACGGCAACCGTATCGCGATCATCCCGACGGGGCTGGTAAGTGCTCCCTCGGGCTTCACCTTTAATCGGCTATTTACCGGTCCGAACGCTGACACTCGCATCCCATCGATTGACCTGGGCGGGAGCACTGGAACCGACTACACCGCCAATTGGACGCCGTGGAATAACAAGGCGGACGATTACCAACTACGCGATGATATCTCATTGACTAAGGGAGCCCATCAGCTCAAGTTTGGGGCGAGTTGGGCGCTTTACAAAAAGACTCAGGATGCCTTCGCGAACACTGAGGGCAATTTCACCTTCAACGGCCTATTCACTGGCAACGATTTTGCCGACTACCTGCTGGGGTACGCGCAGGGCTACTCCGAGGACGCCGTTAAGATCACCGGCCAATGGAACAACGTTTCCTATGCCGCTTACCTCCAGGACAACTGGCGTGTAAACCACCGACTCACTTTAAACCTTGGACTGCGGTGGGATGGAGTGCCCCACACTTACGAGGCGAACGAGCAATCCTCGAACTTCTATCCCAACTTGTATAACCCCGCAAATGCAGCCACTTTCGATTCGAACGGGAACATTTGCAGTGTGAACTCCGTCCCGGCGTGCCCAGGCGGACCGAGTCCGGGGCTAAGCAGCAGTCCCAATCCGATTCTGGCTGGAGTTCAGTTCTATACCAACGGTATCGGCATCGGTGGCAAGAACGGAATTCCCAAGGGTTTGGTGAATAATCACTGGAACGCTTTCGGGCCACGCATTGGTTTTGCCTATGACCTCACCGGCCAAGGCAAGACCGTTATCCGCGCCGGATTTGGCACCATGTATGAACGCATTCAGGGCAACGACATGTACAACGGCGCCGTGAACCCTCCGGGCGATCTGAACCCCACGCTGCACAACGTCTCTCTGTCCAATCCGGGGTTGGATATCACTACGGGCAGCGCTATCACCTCCGCGAACTTGCCTGTGCTTCCTCTCGGAGTCACTGGCATCGATCCGGCTTACAAGCTTCCCGTAAGCTACCAGTTCAGCGCTGGAGTCCAGCAGGCACTGGGAGCAAGGGCTGTGTTGGGTGTGTCTTACGTGGGAAGTCAGGATCGGCATGAGAATTACTACAACGAAATCAATCTCCCTCCCGCCGCCGATTTGGCGACGCTGGTAGGAGACGGCGGAGCTGGCATCAACCAGTTGTACAACTATCTCGGGTACGGTGGTATCCGGATGTCGACGAACGGAGCCAACTCACATTACAACTCGATGCAGGTTGACCTACACGGGAACGTGAGAAAAGACCTTCAATTGCAGGTCGGCTACACGCTGTCGCGCACCATGGATGCGACCACCAGCAATGGCAGCGGCGGCGACCTGAACAACACTACCAATCCTTACGTGGGATGGCGCTATGATCTCGGGCCGTCTCAATTCGACCGGACCCAAATCGCGTTCGTCAACTTCGTCTATCAGATCCCGTTCCTCAATAACAGTGGCAACCACTTCGAGAGGGCAACTCTCGGTGGGTGGGCACTTTCCGGGATCGTCACCATGGAGTCGGGAGCGCCGCTCAATCTCGGCGTCAGCGGAAATACTGTCGCCAGCGTTATCCCGAACTCCGGCGAACGGCCAAACGTAACCGGTCCGATCTCCTACCCCAAAACCGCCGCTGAATGGTTTAGCCCGGCGGCCTTCTCCGCGCCCGCCCCCGGAACGTACGGCGACCTCGGATTCGATGCAATACGCGGTCCTGGCCGGGACAACTGGAACCTGTCGTTGCTCAAGAACTTCGCCATCACTGAACGCTTCCACATGCAGTTCCGTGCGGACAGCTTCAACACCTGGAACCACACGCAGTTCAAGGGTGACGCCAATAACGGCGGCGTCAGCACCAACTTTGGCTCCAGCAACTTTGGCGCTGTCACTGCGGCGTTCGATCCCAGGGAGTTCCAACTCGCTCTGAAGCTGATGTTCTAGTCAGCTTCGGAATTCTTATCCGTGCCCCACTCGCACTGAACTTAGTGCTAGCGGGGCACGCTATTTTAGAGCGACCATTTTGTCCCCCTCATCTAGCATGGATGCCGCGACCCGTAGCGAACAGAGCCCGTTGGCAGCGAAGGGATGAACTCGGTTTGAAACGAAGTCAGCACCCATAGGGTTAGAATTCAAGGTGGGTTTCAGGCATGAAGTGGAGATCAGAAATCATTCTCGTGGCGCTGTTCTTGCCGGTCTTATGTTCCATTTCCTCAGTCGCGCAGCGCCCGAGCCCTGAAGATGCGATGGCCCTCGAGCAGCAGGGAAAGTTTCCTGAAGCGGCTCAGGCCTGGAGGGCAGTGACTGCTCGCAACCCCAACGATGCCGCCGCCTTCGCGAGTCTGGGCATAGTTCTCTCCAAGCAGCAGAAATACTCTGAAGCGGCGCCGGCTTACCGCAGGGCGCTCGCCCTCAATCCCAAACTCCCCGGAGTAGCTCTGGATCTTGGTCTCGCCGAGTTCAAGCAGGGTCACTTCCAGGCGGCCGCCGTCGCTCTTCGCGCCGCGCTGGCTGCTGATCCCTCCAGTACTCAAGCGCGGACTCTTCTAGGCCTGAGCTATTACGGTATGCAACGATTTGCCGAAGCCGTGAAATATCTCGAGCCCTCAGCTAAAAGTAATCCCGGCAACTTGGAACTGGAACGGCTGTTAGCGCAAAGTTGCCTGTGGGCCAAAAACTACTCCTGCGCGCTCGAGGAATTTCGTCAACTGCTTGAAAAGAGCCCCGACTCTGCCGCGACCCACATTCTTATGGGTGAGGCTCTGGACGGATTGGGAAGGCCTGCGGAGGCCGTCGCCGAGTTCGAAGCCGCCGCCAAGATTTCACCCAGCGAACCCAACGTTCATTTGGGACTGGGCTATCTCTACTGGAAGTCGCAGCAGTATGAGGAAGCCAAGAAAGAGTTCGAACGTGAGCTCGCACTCGATTCTGCCAGCGCCCAATCCATGGCATATCTCGGAGACATCGAATGGAAAAACAACCGTCCTGATGCGGCACTTTCATTGCTTAAGCGAGCGATCGGCGTCCAGAAGAATCTGCGTATTGTCTATCTTGACCTGGGTGCCATCTATATGCAGCAGAAGAACTACCTGGACGCCCAGGCGGCGTTGCGTCACGCTGTGGCTCTGGATCCCACTTTGCCCGACGCTCATTACCAACTTGGACGCCTATATCAGGCGCGCGGGGATGGAGCAGACGCCGAGAAAGAGCTTCAGAAAGTTCAGGAGCTACACAAGAAGGCAGAGGAAAGCCTGGTAGGGAAAATTGCTATTTCCCCACCTGCGTTGAACCTGTCAGAGGACAAGTGACCGCTGCTGGGTTTCGGTGAGGCAGCGAGGCGTGTTAGCCTAATCCGCAGGCGGGGCGAGCGACTGAGACTTGTCGGTGCTCAATCTGCCACTTTCCCTTTGTATGGCACCCGACCCAAAGCCTTCGCGAGCACCGCTAACTTCTTCACCAGCAGGCGGTTCCGCGGGTTCTTCGCAGAGCAAAGAAGCGAAACTTTCGGGCCCCTACGGGGTTGGAACTAGTGTGAGCACGGCCGCACTCGATCCCGGCATGCTGATGGCTGCGACGACACCGCAAGCCTCGGCCGGATTCGGGGGCGTAGACTCCGATGCCGAGATTATGCTGCGCGCCAAGGCGGGCGACCAGTCGGCATTTGATTATCTGGTGCAGAAATACCGTCGCCCGATCGTCAGTTTTATGTACCGGATGGCGCGCAACGCGGCAGCTGCCGAGGATCTGGCGCAGGAAGTTTTCCTGCGCGTGTACCGTTCGCGCGAGAGCTATGAGGCCAGTGCGAAGTTTACGACGTGGCTTTACCGGATTGCCACCAACCTGGCGGTGAATCACGCGCGGGACACGCGCCACGAACGCCCGGAAGTTACGGTTAGCCTCGACGAACCCGACGAGGAGAGCGGCACCACGCTGGAACTGCCGGACGGGACATTGAGCGCGGAACAGATGATTGTTCGCCGCGAGCGCATGATGGCGATTCGGCGTAAAGTGGATGCGCTTCCCGAGCAGCAGCGACTGGCGGTGATTATGCACAAATACCAGGAGATGGACTACAAGGAAATTGCCGAGGTTTTGAAGAAAAGCGAGTCGGCAACCAAGTCATTACTCTTCCGGGCTTATGAGACTCTGCGAGAACAGTTAAAAGAATTCATTTAGGTTCATTTTTTTAGCGGCATTGGCGAAATGAGTTAAGGGGAAGTGGTTATGAAATGCGATGAAATTCGTGAACGGATGCCCGATGTGGCGGCTGGATTCAGCAAACCCACAATCGACGAGGGCATGCATCTGGAAAGTTGTGGCACGTGTGCGCAAGAGTTGAAGGCGTTGCGCGCGACAATGGCTGTGCTCGACGAGTGGCAAACGCCGGAGCCAACGCCATATTTTGACACGCGTTTGCAGGCTCGGCTGCGGGAAGAGATGGCCAAACCGCGCGCGCGATGGTTTCAGTGGTTCCGCCAGCCCGTACTGGCAGCCGCATTCACGGTGCTTCTGGGAATCGGCGTAGGAGTGTTTTACACGCGCGATAGCGGGATGATCCATCATGGGCAGGAAGCTTCCATCGCCGCCCCCCCCGGCACTGCCGTCGGCGACCTGCAGGCTTTAGACAAGAACCACGATATGTATTCCGATTTTGATTTGCTGGACGATCTGGAACTCCAGCAGAATGTTGCGGCGAATCCGTAGTCGGCACTCGGTTCCACGAGTCAATTGACGGTCATCGGATTAAGAAACGCGGAACACGGCGCAGTGCGGGGGAAAGATGCGGCGGGGAAAATACAGGACGAATTGGCTGGCGACTGCCGGTTTGGCAATTGCTATCGCCATTCCCCTGCCTGCTCTGGCGCACACCGCCGCGTTTCGCGCTCCGCAACAAAGGCATGCGGCGATGGCGCCGCCCCAACGCCCACAAGCGCCGCGGCAATCGCAGGGACGTCCGCAAGGCCACGCCGGCGACTGGCTGCGACGATATAAAGACTTACCTCCAGCGGAACAAGAGCGTGCTTTACAGAGTGATCCTGCGTTCCGCAGCTTGCCGCCCGAACGACAGCAGCGGCTTCGACAGCGCTTGCAGCATTTTTCCAGCCTTCCGCCGCAACAGCAACTGCGCATGCTCAACCGCATGGAGACGTGGGAGCATCTGACGCCCGAGCAGAAACAGCAGGCACGGCAGATTTTTGCTCAGCTGCGGCAGCTTCCTTCCGATCGCCAGCGCATGGTGATCACTGCGGTTCGCAACTTGCGCGCTATGCCTCCAGCCGAACGCGAGGCCGTCATCGACTCCGAGCGCTTTAAGAGCATGTTCTCTGATCAAGAGCGCGACATGATGCGCGGCGCAACCCGCCTGCCTCTCGCTCCAGCGGACGGCGATGAGAATGGCGCGCAGTAGCAGGGGAGACTGAAGTTCTCACCCTTCAGCTTTAAATCGGCCAAGTCCTCACGAGATTGCGCCCGGTCCCCGGACGAATGCGTTCGGGGCTACGCGACTTCGCATGAGAAGGAAATTTGACTAAGACCGCAGCATGTTCCTTGCGATAAAGATTACGTTTGCCGGACGCTCACCCAGCCGCCGCATGAAGTAGGGATACCACTCGGTCCCGAAAGGGACGTAGACCCGCATCCGCCATCCGTCGCGCACCAGACTCTGTTGCAAATCACGGCGAATACCATACAGCATCTGAAACTCGAAAGAATCGCGCGCAATCTTTTCACGAGTCGCAAAGGCCTCAGCTTCGCGAATAATCTTCTCATCATGAGTCGCAAGGCCATGATAGACGCCGCTTTTCATGAGGATCTTCATCAGCTTGACGTAGTTCGCGTCTACATCGGCTTTGCTTGCAAATGCAATGCTCGCATGCTCTTTATAAGCGCCCTTGCATAGCCGAATGCGAATTTTTTCGGCAAGAAGGTTTTCAACATCGCTCTCGCTGCGCTTCAAGTAAGACTGAATCACCGTGCCGACTTTACCTTGATTTCCCGGCATGCGATGCAGTTCGTGAACGAAGTCCAAGGTGCGCTGCGTGTAGGGCGACCCTTCCATATCGACTCGCACAAAGCCATGCTCCATAGACGCCGCCTTGCTCACAAGGCCTGCCACCAACTCGCGCGCCATCTTTTCGTCCACATCCAGGCCCATGTGCGTCAGCTTCAGGCTGATGTTGGCAGTAAGTTGATTGCCCACGATTGCATCGAGAATTTCGTGGTAAAGGCGCGCGCTGTGCTGAGCTTCCTTGGGATTGGTGACATTTTCGCCGAGGTTATCAATGCTGACGCTCATACCAGCGCGGTTGACGGCCTGGGTAACCCGGACTGCGTCCGCAATTTCCGTGCCCGCCACGAAGCGTCCGGAAACGCGATGCCCAATCGCGGTTCGTTCGGCGAAGCTGCGCAGCCTCCGATTTTCTGAAAGGTAGACGAAGAACGCTCTCAGCATGCAGTACCAACCAACTCGGGGATGATAAGAAAAGGAATGCCAGGTTGTAGGAAGACCACAGAAGTTTGTATCACAAACTGGTTACAGAGCGGGTCGCGGCAAGCTACTTGCCTTGCTCTTCCAAAAACTTCTCCACTTCCATCGCAGCCATGCACCCGCTGCCCGCGGCCGTAATAGCCTGGCGGTAGCGGCGGTCCTGCACGTCGCCGCACGCGTAAACTCCATGCACGCGCGTGAACACATAATTGTGAGTCTTCAGATAGCCATCGGCGTCCATATCCAGTTGCCCGGCAAATATCTTTGCGTTAGGCTCGTGGCCGATGCCGAGAAAAAGCGCGCTCGTGGGAAAATCCCAAACTCTTCCCGTCTTTACATCGCGCAGTTTGAGCCCCGTGACTTCCTTGTGATTTACATCGTAAACATCTTCGACCACCGTGTTCAGCAGAAACTGAATCTTCTCGTGATGCTGCGCGCGTTCCAGCATGATCTTCGAAGCTCGAAACGCATCGCGACGATGAATCACCGTCACTTTAGTTGCGAAGCGCGTGAGAAAAAGCGCTTCCTCCATCGCTGAATCCCCACCGCCAACCACGACAATTTCTTTACTCGAAAAAAAGAAACCGTCGCAGGTCGCGCACGATGAAACTCCATGGCCAATCAGCTGCTGCTCATGCGGCAGACCCAACCACCGAGCCGACGCACCACTGGCAATGATCAAAGTTTGCGCATGAACCTGATGGACCCCTATATGCAGCAGAAAAGGCCGTTTGCCAAGGTCGGCGCTGGTCAAGTGGGCCATGCGGTACTCGGCGCCAAAGCGCTCCGCTTGCTTACGCATGTTCTCGACCAACTGCGGCCCCAGAATGCCTTCGGGAAATCCAGGAAAGTTCTCGACCAAAGTAGTCATCGAGAGCTGCCCGCCCGGTTCGTGGCCCTCGATCACCAGTGGCTTCAAGTTGGCCCGCGCCGTGTAAAGAGCGGCCGTGTGTCCGGAGCACCCGGATCCGATGATGACAACGTCTCGAGTTTCGCTCATGGATGGTTGTGTAGCAGCAGATTAGATGGGCGATTTCAATTTTTGATGCAAGCGCTCACTCACACACAGGAAATGGCTCACTTCTTTTCCGGCACCGGCGCAGCTTTAGTTCTAGCTTTTGACCCAGTCTTGGGCTTGGATTCTCCAGCGATCTGCGCCAGCTCCTCCGGCACGATTTTTTTCACGCTCAGAAGCGCACGATAATTAGCCAATTCGTCAGAGGCGCCGCGAAACAGCGGCTCATACGCGCTTTGATCCGGCGGCGGCGCGCCCTCTTCCGCCACACATCGGGCCAACGCGACCGACGGCTTTCCAAAACGTTCCAAACGGACCCGGCTAGCGGGAGTATTCGAAGCCAGCATCGCCTCAGAACTAGTGACCGCTGAGGCGCTGTCTTCCAGCGAAACCTGAATCAAGTCCTTCGGATCGCGCACATGCAACACCAGCGTTTCCACCATATTCTGGCCGTCATTGCTGAAGGAATATTGCACGCTGGAAAAAAGGGCCTGTACCGAAAACTCGCGGCGAATTCGAACATAATTGGCTACCGATGGCTCCCCCGCAACATGGCCGCTCTGCCCTGGCTGCAGGAAGTTCGGCATATCGCTCAGAGTGGAACGTCCGCGCGAAATTTCAAAATCAGTTGCGAACAACGGTTGCTTGGGAACGCGAGCCAAAGCGGCCGCGATTTCCTTCTGCTCCTCGGCCGACGGCGAACATACGTTCAGCATGTTGACCTTCACCTGGGGTTCGGTTGGGGGTTGGGTTGATTGTGAGTTCCCTGCCGGTTCCTGCGCCAACATTACGGGCGCGAGGGCCAGAGCGAGAGTACTAATCCAGAGCGTAGAAACCAGAATCCTGGGCACTGCGGAATTCTAAACGAGAACGCCTGGATTTCTAAATTGCAAATCACTCGAAGTTCGCGGTCGCCCACCGGAACGTCGTAAAATCATCGCATGGCAAATCTGACACTGGTATATGGCATGAGGCTGTTGCCGTCTGAGGATGTGGTGGAGGTGGGCGAGGCGCCGGTGAAACTCGCGAATGGCCGTCAAGCTCACGTTACTATGCACGTTCTCGAAGGCAGCAAAGAAGAGATCGAAAAGCAATTGCGCACGAGTTTGGAAGCGTTCTTCGACCTTTATCCTGAGATCTAACTGATGCCCCACTATCCAGGGCGCGCTACAGCGCGCACTTGTTGATGGTTGTCCTCAGGTAGAAGGCGAAGCGTAAAGCGAATATTGGCTTAGCGAGCTTCGATTTATTGACCAACTACATGCGACGGTCCTATTTAGAACTGCGGCGTCAGCTCATGAAAGCAGGCTTGTGGCCGGAAGGCCGCATGGCGCGCCTGGCCTGCTATTTGGCCGGAATGGCCGTTGTGCTGTTCGCACTGCAGGAGTTGTTGGGTTTGTTTGCTGCGAGCTGGGGCGAGCACCTGGGCGGATGGATTGAATTCCTCGCTTTTCTGTCGGCTTTCTTATTTTTCATTCTGGCTTTTCGCACGCTAAGGCGAAGAGTTTTATGGCGCCTTAGGAATCGTTTGATTGTCACCTACGTCTTTATTGGCGTGATTCCCGCGGTACTGCTGGTTGCAATGGCGCTTATCACGCTCTACGGACTTGCCGGGCAGTTTGCTGTCTTCGTCGTCAGTTCAGAGATTCATTCCCAGCTGCGCAGCCTGGAGTCAGCCAATGCCGCGGTCAGCAATGAACTCGCTGCACGTCTGGAGCGCGGTCAAAACCCGGCCGCGGAGTCACTGGCGGGACTGCGCAAGCGCGATCCCGCCTGGAGCCGGCGACAGGTCTGCGCCTGGTACGGCGAGAAATCATTGCCGTTGTGCAATGAATTCCACGGTTCCTCCCTCACGCGCCCCGGTTTCGTGAAAGGAACATTTCGCGACATAGTTCGCGAACGCGACGAATTGCATCTGCGGGTATGTTCATCGTTTCAGTTGGGTGCTGACAATCTAATCGTGGTGACCAGCGAACCGTTCGACCGGCAATTGATCGGTAATATCGCGGCCGATCTTGGCGAGATTACTCTTTACGCCTCTGGACCGATGCTGGACCAGACGACGCCGACGAAAGCCGAAGAAAATCGCGCTGCCGTACAAAATAAAGGTGGCATCATCGTCAGTTCCGGAAAAGACTCTACGGGGCAACCTAACCGCCAGGCGCTGCGCCCCAGCTTTACGGTTGGCTCTTTGCCGGAAGCGAGCAGCACGTTCGATCGAGAGATCACCTTTGCAACCCCAATCTCCGTAGTGGATTGGAAAACCGGCAATCCGGAACGGATCGGCGCGATGCTGCAAGTCACCACGCGGCCCTCGGTCTTATACGGCCACCTGTTTTCCGCGCTGGGACAATTCGTCGAAGGCGTGGCGTACATCCTTTTGGCCGTTGGAATCTTCTTCGCCGTCATCGAACTGATCGCGCTCATCATCGGGATGCGTATGACCCGCACCGTGACGGCGGCGGTGGCACAACTGCACGATGCCACCAAACACGTGGATCGCGGCGATTTCAGCCATCGCATCCCGGTAACTTCGAGCGATCAGCTCGCAGAATTGGCAATCTCGTTCAACTCTATGACCGCATCGATCGAGAAGCTGATCCTGGAACAAAAAGAAAAGCAGCGTCTGGAGAACGAACTCTCCATCGCGCAGGAGGTACAGGCGCAGTTGTTTCCGCGCCAGGTTTCGGAGCTTGAATCGCTGGAGGTGCATGGATTCTGCCGCCCCGCCCGCACCGTTAGCGGCGATTACTACGACTTTCTCACCGCCAGCTCCCACAAGCTGATTCTCGCAGTTGGCGACATCAGCGGAAAAGGAATTTCGGCTGCACTGTTAATGGCGACTATTCACTCCGCCGTTCGCGCCTATAGTGTCGAGAGCCTTCCCCAAATGCGCGAACCCGTAGCCGTGGGCGCGGTGGCTGGCTCGGGCAGGGTCATGGCCACATGGCCTGAGGGCATCGAAGTTTCTCCTGGAGCCTTGCTCGGCCTGCTCAACCATCAACTCTACGAGAGCACTCCTCCGGAAAAGTACGCCACATTATTTCTGGGAATCTACGATGGACGCTCGCACCACCTTACTTACAGCAATGGCGGTCATCTGCCTCCGATCCTGATCGGCAAGGATGGCGCCATCCGCCGTTTGGAAACTGGCGGCACCGTCGTGGGCCTGTTCGACAATATGACCTACGAGGAGGGCGCGGTGGAAATGTATCCCGGTGAAATATTTTTGGCGTATAGTGACGGCGTTACCGAACCCGAAAATGATTTTGGCGAATTCGGCGAGCAAAGGCTGATCGATCTCGTCCGCGAAAACCGCGACTTGCCCCTGCCGCAAATCAGTCAGATCGTCACCATGGCCGTCGACGACTGGATTGGCGACAACGAACAACCCGACGACGTCACGCTGGTGCTCGCACGAGCACGATAGGTTTCGGAACGATTCCTTAGTCGATGCCGTGAATCCTCATACTCACGAGTTGATCGATGCTGAGGTCGTGGATTCCACGCGACCGCATGTCGCTGATATATTCCGGCGTCACATTGTGAATTCGCATGGCGATCAACTCGTCCGGATCAGGATGTGAATATCCCAACCCTTGCAGCTTCTGGATGAATTCCGGCGACACACCGTGAATGCGAAATGCGATCAGCTTTTCCAGATCGATGTGATCGTAGCCGCGCTTTTTAATTTCCGCCATCCATTCCGGAGTTGCGCCGTGAATTCTCATTGCGATCAACATATCTTCATCGGGCGAATACCCGTCCTGATGGAGACTGTGCACCATCTCAGCACTCACGCCGTGAATGCGGAAGGCGACGAGTTTGTCGGCGTCGGAAATCTTCAATCCCTCGGCCCGCAGTGCCTCAATGAACGCCACATCGACGCGAAAGATGCGAAACGCTATCAGCTTGTCGGCGTCGAAATTGCTGAGATGCTCATTCTTCATCTGCCGCGCAAATTCCAGGCTGACATCCATTACCGCCATGGTGAACTGCTTCTCGTCGTCATCCTTCTCATCATCAATGGAGAAGCCGAGCGCCTGCATCTCGCGCGGGTAATTCGCATCTGGCTGGAAATGAAAAATGCCGGCCCCTTCGCCGTCGTTGAGAAATCCCTCGCACTCGATCTTGCCGGCGTCACGCGTAATGGTGAAGTGAACATCCTGCCGTCCAGCCTTCGAAAAGTCCACCCCCTGAAACGAACTCGCCGGCCAATCGGATTCGTGGCTTGAGGTTCCGCCCCGACGGTGTTCAATTAGAGAGAACTCGACCTTGCCCGGTGCGTCGGACTTGCTGATCGTCCAATCGCCGCTATGATTTTCCGCCGCGCGATTCTTCATCACAAACACAAGAATGCAGGAAGCAAACGCCAAGTAAGCAGAAGCTCGACGCATTCTCATAACCTTGTCTCCTCAAATGTTGGTAACAACGACGATCCGGCAAAGCCCAAGTGGCGACGGCCGCCTTCGGCCGTCCAAGCGTGGGCGAAGCCCCGCGCCCACTCATAACGAAATCTGATTCAGCTAGATATCAGCCTTCGAATCCAAAATTCCCAACTGCCGCAACTGAATCAGCTTCTGCAGCGTCAAGTCTTTAAACCCGTGCTTCCGCGCCCGCTCAATAAACTCGGGCGTTACATCCTGCACTTTGGCGCTGATGAGGTCATTGATCCCGAACTTGAATCCTGCCGTTTGCAATGCCTTGATATATTCCGGAGTAATATCTTGCACTCGCATTGCGATGAGTTCGTTGGCGGATGGCTTCAGGCCGAGAGCCCGAACGTCGCGAATATATTCCGGAGTCACATCCTGCACTCGCATTGCGATGGCGTCTTCGGCCCGCGGATCAATCCCCTGCTCATGCAATCCCTTTAAATATTCGGGAGACACATCCTGCACCTTCAGGGCGATTACCTGCTCTGCGGTCGCGGTCACGCCCGCAGCGCGAAGCTCGCGAACGTATTCGGGAGTTACGCCTTGCACTTTCAGGCCGATAAGGGTATTCACGTCCGCCTGAATGCCGGCTTCTTTCAGAGCGCGATAATACTCGCCGTCTGCGCCTTGGACCTTAAGCGCGATGAGTTGGTTCTGATCGGGATTAAGACCAGATTCGCGCAGCCCGTGCACATACTCAGGAGTTACCCCTTGTATGCGCATCGCAATCAAAGTCTCCACGTCGGGATGCAAGCCTTGCTCCTGGAGCGCCCGAACATACTCCGGCGTGACATCCTGAATCTTCATGGCGATGAGCTGATCGACGGTGAGATCTCCAAGACCCACCGCCTTCATAGCATCGATGTAGGAGTACGCTGAAGAAGATGACGAAGGGACGCTGGTTGGTGATTCACTGATTTGCGGATGGGCCGCCGAAGGCTTCGGAGTTGACGTTGCATTCCCAGCAGGCGATTGCGAGGAACGATCCACCGGTGCGGGCTTGGCCTGCAACTCTTGCGCAGCTCGAACCTGTGGTGGATGTACCAATCCCAGCAGCGCGTCTCCCGCGACAAGCGCCGCAGTCAGGCATAGAACGCTCCCCGTCAAACCAATGCCGCGCACTCCTGCACCCAGCGTCTTCAGTCCGAGGACGCGAACGATGCGCTCGGTGAGCGGGCCTCGGTTCGCGGCCATCGCAAACACAGGAGCACTGCGCCATTCTTCCATTAGGGTTAGCGCACGGGCATACTCTACGGCGTTGCCACACAGAGCGACAGCCTTGTCATCACAGCAATGCTCACGTTCGGCTCGAATCTTTTTATTCAGCCACCAGATCGCAGGATGGTAGAAGAGCAGCGTCTCCACGCAAACCTGAAACACATTCACAAAGGGATCGAAGCGCTGAATGTGCGCCAGTTCGTGAGCGATAACCGCTTCCAGTTGTTCGTCTGAGAGTCCCGTGAGAGCGGTGGCTGGCAAGAAGACGATCGGCCGAAACCATCCGATCACGGCTGGCGCCTGCAGCCACTTGCATTCGCAGTATGAGATGGCGCGATTCAAGCCCAAACGTCGTTGCAACATATGGCAGACCTCAAACACCCGCGGGCTGACCATGCTCGACTGCTTGCGACGTTCGCGCTCCAGGAGTAGGAATCCGCCGGCGGAGCGAAGGCTGAAGAAGGTTACGCCCAGCAGCCATGCCTGTACCAACCATGTCTGAACGAGCAATGTCTGGACAAGCCACGGAAGTATTTCTCGCGACGGTTCGAAGGAAGAGTATTGAGCAACCTTGGTCGGCGCGACACTCTTTTTTGTTCTTTGCTCTGCCACGACAAGCGGCGATGCGCCCACGATTTCTGCCGTCGTGGAGTGCATCTGCCGAAAATAGAAGAAGGTCGCCAGCGGAGCCAGCAGCATCAGCGCTAACGCAGCGACGCCGAGCAAGTAGCGCGTTGAGGCTCGATGGCACAGTGTCATCGCACCTGCAGCCAAAGCCGCTATCGCAGTTCCCTGCCACAGAAAATGTAACAGAGCCCACCCCAAAGATTGCATCGCGATCGGTGAAACAATAATTCCAGCAATCATCGCCGGCTCCTTTCGTATTCATCCAGCATGCGGCGCAATTCGCTAATCTCTTCACGAGAGGACTTGCGCCCGGCCAGAGCGTGCATCATCAGCTGGCTGGCAGAACCTTCGAAGACTCGCTGCAGCATATCTCCTGCAAGCTGCTGCTTGGTTTGCTCAGCGGGAAGGCACGCTTCATAGACGTGCGCGCGTTGGGTTTCGTTTCGCCGCACCGTGCCTTTTGTCGTCATTATTTGCAGAAGCTTCAATACAGTCGTGTAGCCGAGCTCTTTCTTTTCGCTCAGACATTCATGCACTTCGCGAACCGTGGAGGGTCCACGATTCCAGAGGACACGCAGAATCTCCAGCTCAGAGGCGGTGGGTTTATGGGGCGTCTGCTTCATGGAAGAAGAAGTTACTACGAAGGTATTCGTAGTGTCAACGAAAATCTTCGTAGAACGGTAAATACGGCACTGTGCGAATGAGTTCGGGAAAATCAAGACGACAACGGCGCTACCTCTTTTCCACCAGGATTGATTCCCGACGCGGGTGCGAGTATGTTGGTCTGTCCCAAAGATAGCTAAAGATAGCGAGGGAGAAAACCGAGGAGATTCCCAATGCTGAAACGATTTATTATTTCTCTTTTTATGATCGCCGGTCTGGTGACGCTGGCCTGCGCTGCTGACGAAAATCAAAACGCCTGCAAGGGCGACCCCAATAAGTGGCAACAGCTTTTCGACGGCAAAGATCTCACCGGTTGGAAACATGTTGGCCCGGGCGGCGACACCGTGGAAGATGGCCTGATCCGCACCCACGGCGGCATGGGCCTGCTCTACTGGACGGGCGGCAAGATCGGCAATTGCACGATTCATGTCGTCTATAAGATGCGCGACGAGAATGACAACTCCGGCGTCTTCATCCGCATTCCACTGGAGCCCCGCGAAGAGTGGATGCCGGTGCACTATGGATTTGAAGTACAGATCGACAACCATCCTGAAACATCAGGTGAGGACGAATACCATTCCACCGGAATGTTGTATTCGCTGACCAAACCGCTGGCGAAGGCATGGAAGCCCGGCCCCGAGTGGAACACAATGGACATCACGCTCGATGGCCCGCGCACCATCGTCACGCTCAACGGCGTAAAGATCACCGACTATAAAGATGGTGACCCGGTGCCGGATCGCAAGTTTGATTTCGAGCCGCAGCGCGGTCCGCGGCCTAACTTCGGATATATCGGTTTGCAAAATCACAGCGATAACGACATCGTGTTTTTTAAGGAAGTGGCAATTAAGCCACTCAAGTAGTCAGGAAGCGAACCGAAACGCGCGCTGCCTGGTCGCAAAAAACGCGACGCGCGGTTCGCACAAATCCTTCAGTGCGCCAAATGCGCGTGCTCAGGATGGCAAATCAATCACAGGAGGAATTGGGATGAAACGCATTCTTTCGCGACGCGCATTCTTGCAGGGAAGTGCGGCGGCCGCCGCTGGTGGTCTGCTGGTTTCGAAGACGATCAAACTGGAAGCTCAACCGTTTCCCCCAGCTGTGGCGCCGAGCGATCGGGTCCGCTTTGGCATGATCGGAATCGGAATGCAAGGCTCGGGCCTTTTGACCGACGCGATCACCATACCCGGCGTGGAGTGCGTGGGCGCCGCCGACCTGTATGACGGACGCCACACGCTGGCCAGAGAAATTACTGCCAACCCTAATCTGCCCACGTCGCGCCATTATCAGGATTTGCTCGATCGCAAGGATATCGACTGCATCGTGGCCGCCGTTCCCGACCACTGGCACCGGCGGGTGGTAGTCGACGCATGCAACGCGGGCAAGGATATTTATTGCGAGAAACCCATGTCACACAACGTGGCCGACGGATTATCCATGGTGGAAGCCGCGCAGAAAAATAATCGCATCGTGCAGATTGGCTCGCAACGCGTCAGTTCCGTTCTCTGCGCCAAAGCGCGCGAACTTTACGCGGGCGGAGCGATCGGCGACGTCGAAATGGTCGAGCTCACGCTGGGACGAAACGATCCCACCGGCGCCTGGGAATATCCGCCGCCGACCGATCTTTCTCCGGAAACGCTGGACTGGGATACATGGCTCAACGACGCTCCGAAGATTCCATTTAATAAGCTGCATTTCGCGCGCTGGCGTTGCTGGCGGGCCTACGGCACTGGAGTCGCGGGCGATCTGATGGTGCACCTGATCAGCGGCATGCTGGTCACGCTGGGATGGAATGAAGTGCCCAAGTCGGCGACGGCGATGGGCGGCATCTTCCGCTTCAAAGACGGCCGCGATATGCCTGACTTTCACACGGTGCTCTTCGATTACCATGGCATTCCCGTTTACGTGCGCCTGGACCTGGGGTGCGAAACGGCAGAACTGGCGCGGTTCATGGGACCGGAGGGGCTGCTTGATGCCGGCGAGCTTGAGTTACGGCACTCCGCGCAGGCCGGCGTGGATACCGATCCCAGTTATTACAGTTCCAGCTTCCCGGCGAAGATGCGGGCGGAATACGTGAAGCAGTGGCACCTGGAACACGACCCGCCGCTCGGCAAGGAACCCATGCATGACGACACCGTATATCGCGGACATGACTGGGATGATATGACTCCGCACCTGAACGTGTTTTTCCAGTCGGTAAAGTCGCGCAAGCCGGTGACCGAGGACGCGGTCTTCGGCAACCACGCCGCCATCGCCTGCCACATGGCGAACGAATCGTATTTCCGCCAGAAACCGGTCACATGGGATGAGGCCTCGAAAACCATCAAGTCGTAGATGCGGGAGGAAGCATGCATTCTGATTTTGGCGGACGGAGCCGCAGAATGGTTCCGGTTCTTCTCGGCGTTCTGATACTGAACGTTTGCCTCGCGGCGGCGCAGGATCTGCCCGCAGCCAAGCCCGAGTCGGTCGGACTATCGTCAGAGCGGTTGGAGCGGATTGCCACCACCGTGCAACAGGATATCGATGGCAAGCGCATCGCAGGCGCCGTCACGCTCGTGATCCGGCACGGCCATGTCGCATGGTTCAAATCGCAAGGAATGATGGATCGTGAAGCGGACAAGCCGATGCGTCCGGATGCCATGTTCCGCATCTGCTCCATGACCAAACCAATCACCAGCGTGGCCGTGATGATGTTGTATGAAGAAGGTCGTTTTCTGCTCGACGACCCGATTTCAAAATACCTTCCCGAGTTCAAGAATCCGAAAGTATTGGTAAAGCCGGCCTCCGGCGAGCCCTATACGATTCCGGCCACGAGAGAAATTACAATTCGTGACCTGCTTCGCCACACCTCGGGGCTCACCTACAACTGGAATGCTGACCTCGGTCCCATGTACGAGAGTGCTGGGGTAGCGAGCGGACTGCTGCCGTATGACGGCACGATCGCGGACAGTGTCAAGCGACTTGCCGGTGTTCCTCTGCTGTTCAATCCCGGCGAACGCTTCGAATACAGCCTTAGCGTCGACGTACTCGGCCGTCTGGTGGAAGTCGTTTCGGGCAAACCGCTGGACGAATTTTTTCGTACCCGAATCTTCGAACCGATAGGAATGAAAGATACGTATTTCTTCCCGCCCACCGACAAGCTCGACCGATTCGCCACGGCTTACACTTATTATCCGGACAAAGGCTTGAATCGTTTTCCCGATACTCCCATCAAGGAAGGAACGTTTGCCTATTCCGCTGACTATCCTTCGGCTGGTCCGAAAAAACTATTCTCCGGCGGTGCGGGACTGGTTTCCACCGCAATGGACTACGCTCGTTTCTGCCAGATGATGCTCGACGAAGGCAAAGTCGGCAACGTTCGTCTGCTCAGTCGCAAGTCCGTCGAGCTGATGACTCACGATCAACTGGGAAAGATTGGTCCCGATCAGGGCTTCGGTTTGGGATTCGGAGTGTCGGGAGTGAAGGGTCCGCTCTCCGAATTAGGATCGTCAGGCGAATACAACTGGGGCGGCTTTTTCTACACTGGATTCACGATCGATCCCAAAGAGCAGATGATCGTCGTCTTCATGGCACAACTTCATCCTACGGGCGATTTGAGCTTGGATCGTGAAGTGAACGTACTCGCGTATCAGGCGATCAACGACTGAGACACGCAGACGAGCAGGACACGACATGACAACTAACCAGTCGCATTATGCAGATTACGCCTTGAAAAGTTTCGAGCGCAGGAGAAACCCATGAGTGAGTCTTCTGGAATTAATCGTCGAGCATTTCTGGGGAAATCCGCTGCCGTTATTGCGGGAGGCGTTGTTCTGCCCCGCACGGCGTTGTCCTATGGAAATATTATTGGCGCGAACGATCGCATTGCCCTCGGTCATATCGGCAACGGCAGCCGCGGCGGAGATCTCGACCTGATCGCGTCGAAATTAAAAGACAGCCACCATGTCGAGATGGTTGCCGTCTGCGATCTTTGGACAGTGAATCGCGAGAAAGCTGCGGCCACGAATGCCGGTTATTACGGAAGAGCTCCGCGGACCGTCCAGCATGTGGAACAACTTCTCTCCATGAAGAATGTTGATGGCGTGTTGATCTCGACTCCGGAGCATTCCCACTCGCCCATCCTGAAAATGGCGGCCGAAGCGGGCAAAGACGCTTATTGCGAAAAACCGATGGGCAACGTGCTAACGGAGGCAAAATCCGCGCGAGACGCAGTGGTTCAGGCTAAGACCGTCACTCAGATTGGCACTCAACACCGCAGCGAGCCGTACCCGCAGGCAGCGCAACAAATCGCCCGTAGCGGAGCCTTAGGAGATGTAAGCAAAGTTGAGATCGTGTGGAACTATCACGGGCCACGCTGGCGCGGACGTCCGGAGGTAAAAGAAATTCGAGAGCAAGACACGGATTGGAACGCGTGGCTGCTCACCAAGCCCGCGCGCCCGTTCGATCCGCAGATGTACTTTGAATTTCGTCTGTATAAGGAATTTTCCAGCGGAATTCCCGATCAATGGATGAGTCATGCGATCGACCTGGTGCACTGGTTCATGGACGACGATTTTCCAAAATCAGTAGTTTCGCACGGAGGAGTTTTCGCCTGGCACGATGGCCGCGAAACAGCCGATACGTTTCAAACCCTGCTTGAGTACCCCAAAGGATTTCTGGTCAGCTACTCGACCAGCTTCGGCAACGATGCGCCCAGCTTTACCCGCTACATGGGCAAAAAGGCCAGTTTGATCAACGATGGTGGCGAAGGCAGTCCGCGTTATCGGCTAGTCGAAGAAAAAGGAACGCACGAAGACGATGCCGACATCGATCAGAAACGAGCGTCAAAAGTTGTGCTGCTGCCAGGGGAAACAAAAATTCCGCCGCTGGGGATTGACGACCTGACAACCGAACACATGGCGAATTGGTTTGGGTGCATGCGTTCGCGAGAGCAGCCGCACGCGACCGTACACAACGGGTTCGCGCATTCCGTCGCATGCATCATGGCGGCGCAATCGTATTGGACCGGCAAGAAAGTATTCTGGGATGCAGAAACTGAAACGATCTCCGACAGCGCGCCCTCTTAGTCGGCAGTGCGCATTTCGGATACTTTAGCCAAGACCGAAGTCATCCTGACCGGAGCCGTTTTTCAGGCGGAGGGAAGGATCTCGTTTAAATCATTGCCTCGGTTCTATCTCTAAACCGTATTAGAAACCCAGACTCGCCTCAGAGAGCGTCGTCGCACCTAAGCGCGAACTGCATCGTTTCTTCCATGATTCGACCAGGCATGAGGCACTTCAATATAGGATCGGTCGAGGCCGGAAATGCAAGGACAGCCCAGCAGTCGCATGGTCCGCTCAACATCAGCGCGCAAAATTTGCAGAGCGCGAACAACTCCGGCATACCCGCCGGCCGCGAGCCCATACGCGTAGGCGCGTCCCACAAGAACCGCGCGAGCTCCCAGGCAAAGCGCCTTCACAATGTCAGAGCCACGCCGAATGCCTCCGTCCATCAGCACCTCGACTTGGCCATTCACGGCAGCGACAACTTCTGGAAGTGCGCGCAGCGTAGGAAAAACCGAATCGAGCTGACGTCCCCCATGGTTCGAAACCACAACTGCGGATGCGCCTTCATCCACCGCGCGTTTTGCATCGTCTCCAGTCAAAAGACCTTTGACCACGATGGGCCCAGGCCATATTTCGCGAATCCAGCGCAAATCTTCCCAGGTTACAGTGGCGCGCGCCAGCGCGGCCCCAACATCGACGAGCTCCAGCGCACCTTTGCCCGGAATCACAACGTTTTCTAACTTCGGCACTCCGCCATCCAGAAGAAACGACGTCAGCCAACCGGGGTGAGCAAGAAGATTGGGCAGGTAAGGAATTTTTGCCAACCAGGAAGTGCCCAGCAGTTCCTTCATCCCATTGCGCGGATCGCGCTCTCGCAATCCGGCCACTGGCGTATCGACGGTAATCACTAAGCCGGCAAATCCCGCGTGCCGAGCCCGATCCAGCGAGCCTTCCGCCGCTTCGCGTCCTCCCAGCAGATACAACTGATAAAAGACCGGCCCCGAGGAGCCGGCCTTCACGTCTTCCAATTTATGGCCGGAGATGGTGGAGAGAATATATCCCGTGCCAGCCTCGCCGGCCGCGCGCGCCGCCGCAACTTCGCCCCCGGGATGCATCAACCGGCTGTACCCGACGGGCGCGAGCATAGCTGGAAAAGAAATTTCGTTGCCGAGAACGCGAGTTCGCAAATCACAATTGCCGATTGCCACTGCGCTCCGGGGACGGAACAGGACATCGCAAAATGCGCGGCAGTTCTCGCTCAAGGTAAGTTCGGCTTCAGCTCCCCCATCCAGATAATCGAATACGGCCTTGGGAACGCGCCGTTGCGCCAGCGAGCGCAGATCCTCAATGTTGACTACACGCGACGAGTTCACCGCAGATTGTGCAGCCATGCTCAAATCTCGTAGGCAGTAGAAGTTATCAGAAGCGTTAGCCGGAATGCCAGCAGCAGAGGATCTTGGTGGTGACTCAATTTGAATTTTCGGCAGATAGTTCGGCGTCATCCAGAGTGCAGCCGTTTTTCAGGCGGAACGAACAGCTTGCCCTGAGATGAAGTCGAAGGGAGCTCCCACTGGTCATATCTATGGGAGATCCCTCACGCGGCTGAAGTGCGCCACGTTTCGGGATGACCGCCTCGTAGGAGAATACATTAAAAGTGGGCACTACGAGGATTTTGCGAATTGTATTTTCGCGGGACCTTGGATTCGACAGAGCTTGGACGGACAGAGCCTGGACCGACAGAGCAAGTTATCTTTGAACGATTGCTTCAGCGCCATCTTCAGGTATAATTCCGCCACTCTAGGCGGTAGGCGTTGGATCTGGTTCACCTAGAAAATAAACACAAGAAATTGCAAGAGCTGCAAGCGGACGCAAGAAGAGACGTCAGCGTTTTTTCTTCATGCGCATTTCCGTCTGGCTTTTGCTTTCTTTCCTGGGAGGCTATGTCATGACGCGAACGCATCAGCGAGCGAGCAGCAGTCAGCACGAGCGATGGTATGAGTTAGGAGTTCCATGCGTGAAGATGGCACGTCGCGCGATTTGGGCGTTCGCAGTGTCAACCGTCCTAGCCTCATTGGCGATGGCGCAATCAACGAGCTCGTTGAATGGCAACGTTTCTGATTCGTCCGGCGCAGCGGTTGCCGACGCAAAGATTACTTTGATTGACCCGGCGACCGGGTCGCAGCGGACTACCACCAGCAACGGTTCAGGGCTTTACCAGTTCCTCGATGTGCCTCCGGGTGACTACCGGCTGGAGGCAACGGCTACGGGTTTTGCACCCTATGTCGCGCCGAAGATCACGCTCATGGTCAAATTGCCCTCCACCGTATCCATTCGGTTGCAGGTCGCAGGTGTAACGCAATCCGTGGACGTTGAAGGCGAAGCTCCACTCATCAACCGTACCGACGCCTCATTAGGCAACGTTGTCAACGAAGCCCAAATCGACGAACTGCCCATTGCCCAGCGCAACGTGGTTCAGTTGCTGAGCTTGCAGCCCGGCGTGGCGTACCTGGGCAATCAGTTGGATCAGGACACCGACACGCGCAGTGGGGCAGTGAATGGCCTGCGCAGCGACCAATCCAATGTCACACTCGATGGCATTGGGGTCAACGACCAGAACAATGGTTATGCCTTTACCAGCGTTCTGAACATTCCACCCGACTCCGTCCAGGAATTCAGGGTCACCACCGCTAACGCTAATGCCGACTCTGGCTATTCCAGCGGCGCGCAGGTCGCGCTGGCGACCAAAAGCGGCACCAACAACTTTCACGGCTCGGCCTATGAATACAACCGCAATACCGTTTTCAGCGCCAACGATCCGTTCTTGAAGGAATCCCAGTTGAGCAGTGGCGAACCCAACGTGGCGCCCAAGCTGTTATACAACGTATTTGGCGTGACGCTGGGAGGGCCGATCAAGAAGAACCGGCTCTTCTTCTTCGCCAACTATGAAGGGAAACGGCAAGCGCAGGGCAGCAGCGTGCTGCGCGACGTGCCCAGCGCACCGCTACAACAGGGTTATCTCCAATACCTATGCACACTCAACAACGACGGCAGCCTGAACACAGCTGCGTGTCCCGGGGGCACTGTTAATGGTTTAAGCGGCGTTCAACCCGGCTACTATGCGCTCGGGCCGGCCCAAATTACAGGGATTGACCCGCTCGGAATCGGCCCAAATCAGGCGGTCGAGAGCGTCCTGCAGCAATATCCAACGTCCAATGAAAATGCCGGCGACGGTTTGAACACGCTCGGCTATCGGTTTTCCTCGAACGCGGACTCCCCATGGAACACTTACATTCTCAAAGGTGATTGGCACGTCAACTCCAGCGGCTCGGAAACCGTGTTCTTGCGCGGACAGACGGAGAATGAAAAGAATCCTGGTCTGCAACAGTTTCCCGGCCAGTCCGCAGCTTCAACCGTGCTGGACGACAGCAAGGGCTTGACCGTCGGACTTACTTCACTCATCAATCCTCGGCTCGTCAACGATTTTCATTGGGGTTACATCCGCCAGGGAGGAGAGACTGCTGGTACCTCGCAATACCCGGCAATTCTTCTGAGTGGGCTCGACAACCTCATCCCATTCACTCGCTCCACCATTTTCTTCGTACCCGTCAATCAGTTCACCGACAGTTTGAACTGGACTCGGGGAAACCACACTTTTCAGTTCGGGGGCGATTTATTTATCATTCGTAACAATCACACCAGTTACGCCAACTCCTTCTCTGACGTTCAGACCAACCCGGTCTATCTCAACACGGGGGGAATCGCCAACACGCCCAGCCCGCTGGATCCAGGTAATAATGGCTACCCGACTGTGGATCCTAGCTTCGGTCCGAATTACGACGCCGCGGCTGCCATCGTGTTAGGAATCTTCGCCGAGGGTGACGGCATCTACAATTTTGCTCGCAACGGGACTGCGTTGCCCCAGGGTCAGGCCATCAACCGCCGCTACGCCATCAATGACTACGAGTTCTACGGGCAGGATGCCTGGCGAGCGACGCCGCGCTTGACCGTCACCTACGGCCTGCGCTGGGTGCTCGAAGCTCCTCCGTACGAAACCAATGGATATCAGGTCGCGCCTTGCGTAGAAGCTGCCGGCGGCGGCTGCACCAATCAGAACGTCGCCGACTGGTTCAACCATACTGCCCAGTTAGCCGCGCAAGGGCAGCCCGCCAATAACGCCGGAGAAATTTCTTTCGTTCTGGGCGGACCCAAGAATCACGGCCCGGGCCTGTGGAACTGGGACCACAAGGATTTTTCACCGCGGATAGCCGTTGCGTGGGCGCCAGATACCGGCGACGGGTGGGTTTCGAAGATTCTTGGAAAGAAAGATCAGTTCTCGATTCGCGGCGGCTACAGCATTACGTATGATCACTTCGGAATTCCCATCGTAAACAGCTTTGACCAGCACGGCTCTTTCGGCCTCTCCACCGATCTCGGAAATCCCGCTGGGGTAGTGACGGCCGCGGGTGCCCCACGCTTTACCTGCCTCGTTCCGGGAACCTCCGGCCAGTCGTGCTTGCCTGCGCCCTGCGCGTCTTTGAGCGGCCCAAGCTGCCTGTTCGGTCCCACGCCTTCGGGCACTTTCCCGGTGACTCCAAGCGATACCGCCTTTGCCATCAACTGGGGCCTGGACCAAACTCTAAAAACCCCCTACGCGCACGTCTTCAATTTCTCAGTGTCGCGTCAAATTACGGCCAGATCCTCTTTACAGATTGCTTATGTGGGCAGCATCGGTCGGCGCCTACCAATGCAGGTCGATCTGGCCATGCCCGCCAATTTAACGGATCCTACAAGTAAGACGCAGTATTTTCCCTCTGCCACGATCCTCTCGCAGTCCGCTGCCGCCGGCACGAGCGTTAATTCAATCCAGCCCGTTCCATTCTTTGAGAATCTTTTTCCTGGGTGGGCGGGTGTCGCCACCCAAAATGCTCTGGTTGCGACCAACCAAACCTCAACGAACCCTAATGGAGACCTTTGCGCCCCCAACAACGGAAACCTCCCGGCGAATCCGACGGCCACGCAAAACATCTACCAGCTCTGGAATTGTTACCCGCATAACGAAACCTTCTCTCTGTTCCTTATGGATCTGCCCGGTTCCATCACCGGAATGACCACGCCGAACAGCAAGAACGGCCCATACAGCTTCTACCATGATCAGTTCAGCTCGCTTTACGCGTGGCGCAACATCGGCACGTCCGCTTACAACGCGCTGCAGGTGACCTACAACGCTCGTTGGGGAGCCAACCTTCAAGGGCAGTTCAACTACACACTTTCGAAATCGTTCGACGAGGCGTCGGCAGCTGAGAGAGTTGGTCCTTATGAAGGAACTGGTGGAACGGGCAGTGATTTGAATGGCGGCGGTATCGTCATTAATTCCTGGGACCCACTCTCGCTGCGCGGATTGTCAGACTTCAATGCCTATCACCAGATCAATGCGAACCTGGTCTATCTTCTTCCCTTCGGCAAAGGCCAGGCAGTGCAGGGCAACGCCGGCCCACTGCTCAATGCTTTAATTGGCGGCTGGCACGTCTCCGGCATATTCCGCTGGACAACCGGCTTCCCCATCACCATCGACAACGGCTTCACCTGGGCTACCAACTGGAACATTGAAGGCGACGCTGAACCGAACGGGCCACCGCCGAAGGCGTCCAATCCCAAGAACGCCATTGTCAACGGCGTGGGAATCGGCCCGGACATTTTCGCCAACCCAGCAGCGGCGGAAGCGGCTTTCCGTCCGGAGTGGCCGGGTGAATCAGGAGTGCGCAATAACGTCATCGGCGATGGCATGTTCGACATCGACACCGGCATAAGTAAGGATTTCCGTCTGGGTGAGGGGAGACGACTGGAGTTCACTTGGCAGACCTTCAACGCAACCAACTCGGTGCGCTATGACGTGCGCCAAGCTCAACCCTCGCTCTCCTATGACGCGTCAGAATTTGGCAAATACGTTTCAACGCTAACCACGCCGCGCTTCATGCAATTCGCCCTGCGCTTCGCCTTCTGAGGCGCAGCGTGACAGGTGAGTGCTGAGCGAAGCGCAAGCACGGGCTTCGTAAAGTTACGCTCGGTTGATTTCGAGGTTCGCGCACATCTTCGACGACGCAAGTTAATTCAAGCAGGGTGGTACCAGCAGTCGCAAAGCGACGCAAACCTCGCTCTGGTACGATCATCTGTCTCTTCCGAGCGCAGGATGGCGTAATCAACATGATTCGAAAAATTGCACTGTGGATAGTCGCCGCTACACTAATCGCGTTCGTGGCATTGAATGCCTATCTTGCGATTAATCGCCTAAGACTCATTCAGAAGTCTGCCGCTCTCACGCTGGAGATCTCTACGATCCAAGGCAACATCTCCGCTGTGTTGCAGGATTTGACTGATATGGAAACAGGTCAGCGGGGATTCTTGCTAACCGGGGACTCTGCTTACTTGCTTCCCTACACTGATGGGAAGAACAGGATCGGAACAGATTTTGCCAGCCTTCGCGCGGGACTCGCCAACCGGACGGAACGCGAACGTTTACTGGAATCTCAGCTTGAGTCTCTGGCCGGTTCAAAACAGGTGGAGATGGAGCGGACCATCACTTTGCGCCAGCAGGGTTATCGTCACCGCGCATTCGCGCTCGTAGATACGAATGAAGGTCGGGAATACATGGATGGGTTTCGCGGGATGGCATCGTCCCTATCTTCAGCGGAGAGCAGCAGCTTCGCCAGATTCGAGAAGGAGAGGACTGCAAGCCTAAGCAGGGCTTTGTCGGAAACTATTATTGCCAGTTCATGTTTGCTCGTGTTGACGGCAGGCCTGCTCGGATTCGTCCGCTACCACGGGCACGTACTCGAAAAGGAAGCCGCCGAAAGTAGGCTGGCGCTCGCGGAGCGTGACTCGCAGCTAGAAAAACTAACGTCTGCCCTTGCCAATCAAGCCCGTTCGAAGATGACTGCCATTGAAGAGAACGCCCGCCTCCTGCTGGAGGAATATGGGGGATTTCTGCCACGTCACGGCCATGAATGTGCCGAGCAGATAAAGGAGGCGGCGGCACAAATGGAGCGACTGAGACAAGAGTTGCTTGGTCATCCCACCTTCAACCAAACTGATCAAAAAGCAGCTTAGGCGGCTTGCGAGTTCGCGTCCGTTTTTATGCAAGACGCAGAATTCGTCGTCGCCGATGTGGAAAGGTGGCGCGCTTTGAAGAGTCTCGACTTTAAATACCAAAGCCTGCCGCTCCTCGCAGCAGGCTCCTCCGGTCTATGCCGCTGTTTTCTTCCCGGCCCGTATCGTCGCCCATCGCGCCCGCTGCGCGGCTGCGATCTTCCTGCGGGCTGCTGCCGACATGGTGCGGTTCACAGGAGCCGAAGAAGTTGTTTTCGCCGCTGCTGGCTGCGATCCATTCCGAGCCTTCGCCCATCGCGCCTTTTGTGCCAGCGCCATTTTCCGCCGCGAAGCTGCCGATATGATTCGCTTCGGTTGGCTTGTTCTACGGGATGTTCCTGAACCGTTTAACGACTCGATGACCGAAATTGCTTGATCTAATTTCTCCAGTTGCAACTGTGCCTGTTGCCGCTCCGCACGAAGCTGCTGAAGCGCATTCTCTAGATTTGCCATAATCCCCCTCAAGATTTACAGCGGGCTTCATTGTATAGGATAGGAGTGATTTGCCGTCGCGGTCAATTCGCTGGGAACAGGCCCGCAAACAAGTGGGCGGGTTGCACCGTCGCGCCAAGAATGCCGCACCGGGTCGACTCGAGCCGACTGTACAATCAGGACGGTCACCGTGCAAACCTTGAATGAAGTTTTCTCCGCGCTTTCTGTCCGCCGGCGCTACGAAGTCTGGTTCGTTCGCCTGGGTCTGGCCGATAGGAGTGGCGCTTGGTGGTTCCGCTATTTGCTGATGAACCCAGGACGCAGCGGGTGCCCCGAAGACCCGCGCGGCATGCCGGTTCAGGTATGGGCCACATGGTTTCCGCGAGACGAAAAGCCACAAACCTTCATTCAGGGATTTCTGCCGAAGGATCTGGAGCTTAGCCCGCGGGGGCAAGCTCCCTTTCATTTTCGATATCGCGGCAATGCTATCGAAGAGAATTGCTGCCGCGGCGCCCTGCAAGTCGATGGACACACCATTGCCTGGAATTTGCACTACCGCTCCACGTTTCGCGTAACCCTGAGTGACAAAGGCTGGATTGGTTTCTCGCGCACGCCACATTCCGATGCGATTTTTTCCGGCGAGATTGTCCTCGATGGGCGAAGTTTCGCTGCTGATCCACTCGGGTTCGGCGTGCAGGGACATAACTGTGGATACCGGCATCGCGGTTTCTGGACTTGGGCGCATGCGTATTTTCCTCGGCCGGAGGGTCCCGCCACCACGCTGGAAGCTCTCATCTACGACATGCCCTTCGGCCTGATGTTTCGCAAAGCCGTGCTCTGGCACAAGGGCGAGGTGCATGTGTTCCGGAATCTGCACGCAAACAGCAGAAGTGCCGACAAGCTAGCGTGGAATTTTCGTTGTTCCTCAAACCATGGCATGCAATTGGAAGCAGCTTTCGATGGCGCTGGGCTTGGCTTGCATCGCTTGCCGTACTTGAAGACTAACTGTTGCGGCTGTTTCGAAGTCGCGAACAACAGCCTGGCAAAGGCGTCAGTACGGTTTGAGCAAGGGGGCAGCACAGCGACGCAGTTAGCAACCGACACGGGCGCGGCGCTGGAGATGGTGGGCCGCTGACCAAGCGCTAGCCGGGATCATTCTGAGGAACGAGCCAACGCCAAACGCTCAGCCACAATGGAGTACGCTGCAGGATTGAATGCCATTCCAATGTGTGTACCCGATACCTCAAAATCGCTTCCAGGATTCCGGGTCAGGCAATAGCGCCAGTCCACAATGCCGTCATAGCGCGTGTAAACAGCTGTCTGCAGCATTGCATTTGGAACGTCGCGCCGCAGCGAGTGAATGAAATTACAGGTGCAGCGGCCGGTGTAGCAGCGCGGCAGCACGCCGTCGCCGTGCTCGCGCAGGATGGTCAGGCGAACCGCGTCCGCCGCATGGACCACCGTGCGATTCGCTACGGTGCCGCGAATCGGCGCAACTAGTGTAATAACGGACGCGATATCTTTCGGCCGCGCCCCCGCAATCGAGCGCGCGATCACGCCGCCCAGGCTATGCCCGATCAGGTGAATCTTGCGGCCAGTCTCATTTAGAGCTCGTTGAATGGTTTCATCCACGCGGCGCTGAATCAGGAGGTTCGGGCAATCCGCATTGATGCCGATGCCAGAAAAATACGGCCGATAGCCGATGCGCCCCAGCCACGCGTGAAGTTCGTTCAGATAAAGGTCAGTGCCGAGAAAACCAGGAATGAGAACCACGCCCGAGCCATCGCCATGGGGTACGCCAAACCCGTAGTAAACCGGGGTCGCGTGCAGCAACAGAACTTCAGCTCCAAAGAGCGCTTCGGTCCAAAGAGAAGTGTCGGCTTCGGGGTGAGGTGGGGGTGATGCCCTGCGAGACCTGAGCTTCGAAGAACCGTTGACCCGCTTGCGTGTGCGCAATGTCGTCCCAAGCCCGGCCGCAATCCGCGCACCTTTACGAGAGCATGCACGTCGCGGCGCTTACATTCCTGGCAGATTATACCGCGAAGTTCGCGGCGTCTCCATAGCACGGGTGAATCATCTCAGACATTTTCTGGTGCGCGGGACGCTTCTAATGTTTGACCCGCTTCCGCCGCTTTCCGCGCGCATCTGTCTTCAGCCGCGCCTCCAGTTCCGCCACGCGCTTGCGCAGCGCATCCATCTCCGGTTCGGTCTCCACTCTCTGCGGAAGTGGCGGCGTCCCTAGAAACTTCTTCATCATATCCACTGGCGAGAGTATGGCGGACTGAACTTCGCCCAGGCGGCTCTGCACCGCGTCTTGCACTTTCTGGTAAGTATCAAACGCTGATTTCAAATACCACATGACGAACTCCTGGCGCACTTCGTCGGAGGCAATGATTAGCTGGCGCAGCAACTCGAGGGGCAGACCGGTCGGCTTGTCTTTGGCGTCTTCAGTGATGATTTGGGTTAGCGTCACGCGGGTCAGATCCTGCCCGGTTTTCGCATCCACCACCTTGAGTTCCCTGCCTTCGCGGATAAACGTGGCAATATCGTCGAGATTCACGTAGCGGCTGCCGGCGGTATCATACAGCCGCCGGTTCCCGTATTTCTTGATGACAACCGGAGAACTCTTCATGATGAAATCCCTTATGTTGCTACGCACAAATGAATAGATATATCTTGACACAAATGGTTGCCGCTCGTATAGTTAGCTTGAATGCTGCATTGCAGCATCTTTGGAGGCATCATATGGCAGCAACCAGCAGAAGCGAGAGCTCCCACACTCATCCCAGGGAGTCTTCATTTGTTTCCGTACTATCGGGTTGGGCGCAGCAAGGCGTGCAGAGCTTCTTTACTACGCAACGGGTCCTTCTCGACCTTGCTATGCGGCAAAATGCGAACGTCATGCACGCTCTCCGCGAGCAACTGACAGATCCGCATCACTCTCCCACCGCTCTTCTGAGTGAAGTAGCCGGGGAGGGCATGACCAACTTCATCGAAGGACAAAAAGTGCTTCTCGATCTGGGGAAGCAACAGAGCGAAATCCTCATGACGGCCGTGAAAGACCGCGTGGGCGACCTGCCCGCGGCACAGGCCATGACCGATCTGCTGCGGCGCAGCGTGGAGACTTTCATCCACATGCAGGAAGAATTCCTGAAGATTGCCGGCAAGCAGACTCATAGCTGGGTCGAAGCTGCCAAGGCCGGTAGGCCGTACGAGTCCGATCATGTCGTCGTCCTGGCTCGCGAAGGCATGGAAAACTTCGTAAAGGCGCAGAAGCAGTTTCTCGATGTCATCGCGGAAGAGACTGCGAAAGCGACCGGCGGAACGAAGACTAACGGCGCGGTCAAACAAATCAAGAAGACTGAACTCTCTGAACTGGCGCGGCAGGCAACCGAGTCGTTCATTGAAGCCCAGAAGAAGCTGGTCGACGTCGCCGGAAAGCAGATGAACTCCAGCGTGAAAACTGCAAGCAAGAGCCTGGAGCTGTTACCACCATTCCCTTACCTGCCATTATCTGAGCTGACGCGAGAAGGCGTGAAGAGCTACGTCGATGCCCAAAAGGCGCTGTTAGACGTTGTGGTGAAGCCGGTAGTTGAGCACAAACACCCGGGCAAGCCCGCACCTCATGCGCGGAAGACAACGCGTGCCCGGAAAGCGAAGGCGGCAGCGGCTGTCGCGTAATCGCGATAGGTGCAAATGGTCCTCAGGCTTCGTATGGCCCGCACGCAGCGCAGGCCATACGAAGCTAAAGGTTTCTCCTGAAGGAGGCCGAAGGACCGCTGCATTCACGCCCCCTCAGACCGCCGCCCAGGGGCCCCTCTGAGAATGAGTTGCTTCGCGCGTGTAAACCAGCACGAAAGAGTGGTTGCAAAGCGGCACATAAGTACGCGAACGCAGTAGTCCTTCGTCTTACCTCAGGCGACTTACTTTCAGGACGACAATCAATCGAACTGACGATCTGCGGAACTCGCGCCGAGGTGCAGAAGCTTGTACGTACGAATGTGCAATCTTTAGTCGATCATTCTTGTAGTTGAGGTAGCGAGGCTCGCTTTACACCCTTTTAGCTTGGGCGAACGCTAAGTCTGTCATGGCTGCAAATGCGAAGCCGCTCGATCTGAAGCCTCAAACCCTCGAGGCATTTCAAACCTATATTCACGATGGCGAAGCGAAGATGGAGCAAACCCTGGGCAGCGACACTTCGTTCCTATGGTCAACCGCCGATCCGGGAATAGCGCAGCAGATCCGCGCCGGGCAGATTGTGGCGCAGTTCTGGTCAGGCAACGCACCGCTAAAAGCGCCGAACGGCTTGATTCACGATTGGATCGCCGGCGGCTTCGCTGCGGGCGCCACTTTGAATGACACGCTGGCGCTAATCCAGGACTACGACAATTACAAGAATGTGTACGAACCAGAGGTCCTTGCCTCGAGGCTGATCAGTCATCAAAACAGCGATTTCCAAATCTACCTGCGACTCTTGAAGAAAAAAATCATGACCGTCGTTCTCGACACCGATCACAACGTTCACTATCGGTCTCTCAGTCAAACGCGATGTGTCTGTCGTTCGTATACCACCCGGGTCGCTGAAGTGGAGAACGCAGGAACCCCGAAAGAGATCATACGGCCGCCGGACACTGGCCACGGATTCCTCTGGCGTCTTTATTCTTACTGGCGATTCGAAGAGCGGAAAGGCGGTGTGCTCATGGAATGTAGAGCGATCTCGCTGACTCGGGACGTGCCGCTGGGCTTGGGATGGATGTTTGAGCCAATCATCCAGAACGTCCCGAAGGAATCGTTGATTCATTCTATTGAGGCCACGCGCCGGGGCCTTACTGCGGAAATATCGTAGCGACGCTCGCGCTGTTTCCATCCTAGATATCTTTTTCCTTCGTTAGCAAAGCCATGTCCCCGAGCGATTGCTGGACCAGACTCTATCAACCTCTCCTGTGTGACCTCACGCACAGCAACCCGTGACAGGCGCTACGGACTCAGCAACATCGCAATGGTCTAGTGGTTCCGGGTATCTTTAGCCGGCCAAGTAGTGAGGCGCTCATATGGGTTTGCGTACGTGGTCAAGGTCCGAAGCGGAATACGGCCGCAAGGTTTTGAATTCTGGGCTGGAGGGAGCTTCTGCCGGCCGGGAAGCATTTCTTAGTGGACGACCTCTTACTCCGATTCTCAGCGAGTCAGTTCAAAATGCGTGGAAGCCCGCTGCCATCGGTGCGGGCATCGGCGTACTGAGCCGTTGTTCGAGAGGCCGTCGAAAATCCGTCGGTAACATCTTAGCGTTTGGTTTGTTGGGTAGTGCCGTCGGTTTTTGTGCGGGCTTCGTCTGGCAGAATCGTCATTTGGTTGCAAGCTCCGCTCGCGGTGCGTTGCGAAACATTGACAAGGTACGCGACGAGCACTGGCTGCAAAAGAATCCGATTGACTACGCGTAGAAACAGGAACGGTTTCCCGGGCGATCAGGCCATCGGATTTTTGGTTGGTTCGATTTGATGCTGCGGAGAATCGGGAACAAAAAAGTGAGAGTGCCTCTCGCCGATAACGAGCCCTTCCACTAGATATAGGGGGGCATCATGATTGCGAGCGAAGTAGTAGAGGAGCGGGTACAGATTCCGCTTGCCGCTGAAGTCCTCAGCGAAGAACGTGTTGCCTACCTGGAAGGTCTGATCAATCAAGCCCGAACTGCGGCTGCCGTCTTTTCCCAATTCAGCCAAGAGGACGTTGATCGCATCGTCAAGCCGATGGTGCTGGCCGGGCTGCAACAGGCTCAGCATCTGGCCCGCCTGGCTGTTGAGGAAACCGGGATCGGCATCATGGAAGACAAGTTCCTCAAGAATATGGTGGCGACGGAGTTCGTCTACAACTACATCAAGAACAACCGCACGGTCGGCATTATTCGCGAGTTTCCGGAGAGCAACCTGGTGGAAATGGCTGAGCCGATCGGAGTCATCTTCTCGCTCACGCCAATCACAAACCCGACTTCCACTGTGTTGTTCAAATGCATCATGGCCGTCAAGACGCGGAACGCGGTCATTTTCAGTCCGCACCCCAAGGCCTGGCGTTGCTGCGCCGAAGCGGTGCGCATCATGTACGAAGCGGCGCTGAAGCACGGAGCTCCCGAAGGCGTGTTCACCTGTTTGGAGTCTCACACGCTGCAAGATAACGCCTACCTGATGCAGCACAAGCACGTAGGTCTGATTGATGCTACAGGCGGACCGGGCGCGGTGAAGGCCGCTTACAGCTCGGGTAAGCCGGCGCTGGGCGTGGGACCGGGCAACACGCCGGTTTACCTGGAGAAAACGGCGAATGTGAACCCCGCCGTGGTGGACATCATCATCTCCAAAACTTTCGACAACGGAACCATTTGCGCTTCAGAGCAAACGCTGGTGATCGACCACGAAATTTATGACTCTGTGCTGAAAAAATTTGCGGACTTGGGCGCGCATATCTGCAATGAAAAAGAGACAAGGTTGCTGGAGCGCACGGTGATCGATCCCGAGACTGGATTCATGCAGCCCGTGGCCGTCGGCCAGAAGGCGACCGACATAGCCCGATTCGTCGGCCTTTCGGTCAAGCCGGACACCAAGCTTCTGATTGCACAAATAAAAGGTGTGGGCCGCGAACATCCGTTGTCGGTGGAGAAACTGTTTCCCCTGCTCGCAGTCTATCGCGCGAAGTCCACGGAGGAAGCGCTCAAAGTCTGTATCGACGTAAACCATGCCGGCGGGCTGGGGCATACGGCGGTCATCTTCTCGCGCAACGATCAGATCATCCGCAAGTTCGGCGAGGTGATCAACGCGGGCAGGATCATTGTGAATTCGCCGGGTTCGGTTGGCGCGCTAGGCGGGGTTTACAACGACCTGGTGCCGACCTTCTCTTTCGGATGCGGGACCGGCGGCGGCAACAGCACAACTGACAACGTAAATATCTACCACTACCTGAATATCAAACGCGTGGCTCGAAGGACACAAGCTCACATGTGGTTCCGAGTTCCTAATCAGATTTACTTCAACATGAACGCGGTGGAGAACCTGCGGAATTTTCCCTCGCGCTCCACCATCATCGTTACCAATCCGGCTCTGGAGCATATGGGCCACGTAGATATCGTTCGGCGTTACATTCCCGAGCAAACTCACGTTCATGTCTCGGTCATTCCCGATGCGGAGCCCGAGGTCAAGGTGGTGATGCAAGGAGTTGAGGCGCTCAATTTCTACGAAGCAGACCAGATCATCGCGCTGGGTGGGGGATCGGTGATCGACGCGGCGAAGATCATGAAGCTGAAGTACGAATCGCCGGACGCTGACTTGGAAGAGCTGGCTGCGCCCTTTCTAGATTTGCGCAAGCGCGTGGTCCGATATCCGACCGAGAAAGTCCACAGAGCGCGCTTGATTGCTATTCCCACGACCAGTGGAACAGGTAGCGAAGTCACTCCGTTTGCCGTGTTGACTGACAAAGAGCATGGACGCAAAGTGACGCTCGCCGACTACTCGCTGAGCCCGGATGTGGCGATCGTCGATCCGCAATTCGTCATGTCCATGCCCAAGGGACTTACCGCCGATACCGGCATCGACTGCCTGACTCACGCGCTGGAAGCCGGAGTTTCGAGTTACGCGTCGCCCTACACCGATTCGAACGCCATGCAGGCGATTCGGATGGTGTTCAAGTACTTGCCGGTCGCCTACGAGCACCCTGATGACGCAGAGGCACGCTGCATGATGCACAATGCGGCCTGCATTGCCGCAATGGCATTTTCAAATGCGTCTGTGGGTGTGAATCACGCGCTGGCGCACGCCTTTGGAGCACGTTTCGGCATCGCGCATGGCCGGGCCAATGCTCTCATGCTACCGCATGTGATTGCCTATAACGCGTCCGTGCCTAGCAAGTTCATGCCGTCTCCCTACACGCAGGGATATGTCGCACACAAGAAATACGCCACGGTTGCGGACCTGCTTGGTCTGGGCGGCCATACCACCGACGAAAAGGTGAAGAACCTGGTGACGGCGATAGAGCAGTTGCTGGACCGGCTGGGATTTCCGCGATCGATCGCCGATCTCGGAATCTCGAGGGAAGAATTTGAGCGGGCGATGCCGGAGCTGACCAAGCTTGCCTTTGACGATCCGTCGTGGAGATCGAACCCCCGGATGCCATTGATGAGCGAATTGGCTGATCTGTTTTGGAAGGCATACCAGGGACGTGGCCCGGCAAAGGTGGACAGCATGCCTCAGCAACAGACCGCTTAGTGGAGGTAGGGCATATATGGCGATGACCGCTGTGTGGCAAACGATTGATGACGAGCGCGTGGTCCTTGATTTGCAAACCGCCGAGGAAAAACTGGACGGCGCCGAGGGCGAGGTTGTTCTGGATTTTTCTTCGGTGCACCGGGTTGATCCCAGTGCAATCCGGGCATTGGAGAAGTTAGTCAACACAGCTGATAAAAACGCGGTCAAAGTTGCGCTGCGCAACGTCAACGTGGATGTTTACAAAGTGCTGAAGCTGGTGAAGCTGGCGTCACGATTTTCCTTTGTGGCTTGAGGTGCGCGATCCCGGCGCGGATGAATTGGAGAACCGTTATGCAGAACCATCAACAAGGTGACCGTCTTTCGTGGGGTGACACCGTCTTCCTGCACCTGGAACGCGAGGGTATGCCGCTCAATGTGGCCAGCGTCAGCGTGCTGGAGGGTGAGATCTCATTCAAAGATTTCCTCCAATTCATCGAGTCGAAGCTGCCTCTGCTTCCTCGCTATCTCAAGCGGGTAGTGGCGCCACCTCTGAATATTGGGCTCCCCAGCTGGGAATACGATCCGGGCTTCGATATCCGCAACCACGTGCGCGAGGCGAAGCTCAAGCACGGCACCGACACTGAACTGAAAACACTCGCTGGAAAGCTCTTCAGCGCGGTCATGGACCGGAAGCATCCGCTTTGGGACATAACGCTTGTCCAGGGACTGAAAAGTAATCGTACGGGGCTCATCCTTCGCCTGCACCACTGCCTGGCCGATGGAATTGCCGGCGTTGGCATCATGAGCAAGCTGTTGGATGCGAGTCCAGTGGCTCCGCCATTGCTGAACAAGAAGATTCATATTCGTGTCCCTCCCCCGCCGGACGCAATCAATTCGTTGATGGATGGCGTCGTGACCTCCTACGCTGATTTCGTCAAACGGATTCTCTCCGCATGGACTGATTTGTTGGACATGGCGCAGCGCACGGCGGCGAATGGTGGAAATCTGATGCCGACCGACGAGTTCTCTCGCCTGCTTCCGGAGATCACGGCTTTCACTGAGCGGATACGGTTCAACGTGATTTACCGCGGACCACAGAAATTTGCTTGGGCCGATATTCCGCTGGCCGATGTCAAAGCCATACGAAAGATCTGCGGAGCCAGTGTGAATGATGTGATTCTCGCGCTGGTGACGGCGACGATTCGGCGCTACTCAGAGTTGCACGGTGATCGAGTGAAAGGGAAACTGCTCCGCATGATGGTTCCGGTCAACCTGCGCGGCAATGACAGCGCGGGTGAGTTGGGAAACCGTATTTCTCTGGTTCCGGTCACCATTCCGCTGGACATTCGCAATCCGCGAAAACTGCTGGCGGCGGTACATGAGAGAACAGAGTTTCTCAAGCGCTCGCATGCCGCGGAGTTAGTGAGTCTGGCGGGTGGTTTGATTGGCATGTTCCCGAGTGCGGTGCAGGGGCTTGCCGGGCAAATGTTGAGCCAGTTGCCGATCACACCCTTCAACCTGGTCTGTACCAATGTGCCGGGGCCGCAATTTCCGCTCTATCTTCTCGGGCACAAAATGCTGCGCTGGTATCCGTACGTACCGGTGGGAGGCGAGATGGCGGTTAACTGCGCCATCCTGAGTTATGACGGCAACGTGTATTTCGGATTCAGCGGAGACGTGCATGCCGCGCCCGATCTGCGGCGTCTGGAAACGCTTTTGACATTAAATTTCGAGGAGTTGCGGGAAGCCGCCGGGGGCAAACCGGCGCAAAAAAAGAGAACGCGAGCAGGGAAGACTGCAGCAAAATCCGTGCCGGTTGAGACAGTGCGTATTCAGATTCCTGTTCCGGCGAGTCTTCCTTACAACGGAATTAAAGCGAGAACCGAAATTAATGCTAGTGACTGAACCGGAGAAAGTTCACACGCAATTCATTGTTGCTTAGGTCGCAAGGCTGTGGGTAGAGACCGTGGTAGGTAGCTATTTACTCGCGCAAGTGACGGACTGGTTGGCCTCGGGAAGAAACCTGTTCCTGGCCATCCACGTTCTGGGTGTCGCATGCTTCGCTTACATCGTGGCGAGGCGACTGGTGCCGCTGCTGCGGGCCGAGCGCGATCCTCGCTGGGACAGGCCCCTGGCTCGACTGTCGAAGGTTTGCAAGTTCTGGCTGGGCCAGTGGAAGCATCCGCGTTACAAGACCGCCGGGACCTTACACATTCTTATTTTCGCCGGATTCATTCTTCTGGCGACGCGCGCCTTCACGGTACTGATTGTGGGCGTCTCCGAGAATTTTGTGATGCCGGGCCTTTCGGGAGAAGCCGGCCACATCTACAACATCATCACTGACTACGCCGCCACGGTTGTTTTCCTCTGCATGGTCGTTGCTGTGATCCGCCGGCTGATTTTTAAACCTGGTCGATATGAGGTGCCGGAGCGGTTCGGCAAGACCCACAAAGCTGACGCCGTCTTCCTGTTGGCATTGATTGCAATTCTGATGGTGGCTGACAGTTTGTTTGCCGCAGCAAAGGCCGCTGGCCAGTCTCAGCAAGGGCAGCCCGTCGAATTTCTGGCCGTCCTGTCATTACCTTGGCTGTTGCAGGTTGCGCTCGCTTCAGCTTCACTGCCTACACTCGGGAATGTCTACTTCGGCGCTTATCTTCTTCACGAAATCACCTTTTATTTCTTGTTGTGCTACCGGCCGTTTGGCATTCAGTTCCACGTCGAAACTTCGTTGTTCAATGTTTACTTCGCAAAGTTGGAGCGCGGGACGCTGAAGCCGGTCAAATGGGGCGTGAGTGATGAGCGTCTCGACCAGGTGAAATCTTTCGGCGTAAAGACGTACGAAGACTTTACTTGGAAACACATGCTCGATTTCTACTCGTGCGCCGATTGCGGGCGCTGCTCGGACAATTGTCCGGCCAATGCGGTGGGACGGCCTTTGTCGCCACGGTTCATCGGCATCAAGGCTAGAGACTACGCCTACCAGCACTATCCCATGTTCGGCCGCTCGGGCAATGGCAAGGCGCTGATCGGCAACATTTATTCAGAAGATGAAATCTGGTCCTGCACAACTTGTGGCGCTTGCGAGGAAGAATGCCCGCTGCTGGTGGAATACATCGACAAGATCGTCGATCTGCGTCGCGGCATGGTCGATGACGGGAATGTGCCTCAGTCTCTGCAGAAGCCCCTGAAGGCGCTGGAGAGCCGCGGCAACCCTTACGGCAAGATGGAAAAGAAAAGGGCCGATTGGGCAAATGCCAAAGAATTTCAACAAGTCTGCCCTGTTAAGACAGTCGGAAAAGGCGATAGCGCAGACCTTCTTTATTTTGTCGACAGCATTACTTCCTATGACGATCGGATGCAGTCGATCGGGCGGACCACGGCTAGGATCCTCGACCACCTTGGAGAAAACTTCGGAATTCTCGGCGCTGCAGAGAAAGATAGCGGCCATGAAGTCCGTCGGTTCGGGGAGGAGACGCTGTTCGCGGCTCTGCGTGATCACAACGCGGGCGCGATCAAAGCATCCGGAGCGAAGCGAATTGTCACCGCCGATCCACACGCTTTCAACGCGCTGAAACACGACTACAAAGATATTCCGCCCGTGCAACACATCAGCCAAGTGATCGCAAGCGAAGTGAAGGCCGGCAAGATCAAATTCAATGCGCTGGAGAACAAGACCAACGTCTACACCTATCACGACCCCTGCTACCTGGGGCGCCACAACCAAGTCTATGACGATCCACGGGACGTGCTCGATGCCATCCCCGGCTTGAAACGAGTTGAGATGACCCGCTCAAAGGACCGCTCGTTCTGCTGCGGCGGTGGTGGATTGATGCTGTTCTACGAACCGAAGGAAGAAGAGCGCATGGGCGTGAAGAGAGTTCAGATGGCTGTGAACGCCGGAGCCAACGTGATCGTGACGGCATGTCCGTTCTGCATGGTGAATATAGAAGATGCGATCAAGGTCGCAGGTCTGGAAGGAAAGATGTCCGCCATCGACCTGGCGGAACTGGTGGACCAACAAATCGCGCGCGAAGAGCCACAGGCGGCATAAGCCTTGGGAGGTGGATATGGAAATTCTAGTTTGTGCAAGACGAGTGCCTGACACATCGGAAAACGAGATTGAACTCAACAGCGCAGGAAACGATATCGAGCACGACGAGTTGGTTTATTCCATCAACGAGGCGGACAACTATGCCGTTGAAGAAGCGCTGCAGATTGTGGCTAGAGTCGGCGGAAACGTCACTGTGGTCACGGTTGGCGGCGAGGGCGACGAAGAGGTGCTTCGCCGGGAGATGGCAATGGGCGCAAACCATGGCGTGCTCATTACCGACGATGCTTTCAGCGGATCGGACGGCCGGGGTATCGCGACCATCCTGAAAGCTTTTGTGCAGAAAGGTAACTACGACCTCATTCTCACCGGGGTTCAGGCAGAGGCTGGCGGGGCGCAGGTCGGCGGAATGCTGTCGGCGTTGCTCGATTACCCGTTCGCTTCCCTGGTCAATTCAATTGAAGTGCTGGACGGGCGAAAGCTGAAAATCAGCCGAGAAATTGAAGGTGGCAATAAAGAGTTACATGAGATCGATCTGCCGTGTGTGCTCTCGATTCAGACCGGCATCAACGAACCTCGCTATGTCGGGATGCGCGGTATCCGTGCGGTGGCGTCGGTGCCAATACCGACTTTCAGCGCGTCAGAACTTGCGCTTGACCCAAGTGTCGTTGGTGAGGCTGCGGCGAAGGTGAAACGAGTGGACTACTTCGTCCCGGCACTCGGCAAGGGTGCTGAGATGCTCCACGGCAACCGGGAAGAAAACGTCGACAGAGTTCTGGAATTAGTCGCAGCCAAAGGAGGGTTGAAATAATGGCTCGCATATTCGCCTACATCGTGCACAAAGCTGGCGTGCCTCACGACACCGCGACCCAATTGGCAGCCGCTGCCAAAAAGATCGATCTCGCATCCTCGCCTACCGCCATTCTCACCGGCTGGGGTCCAGGTCTTGATGCCGCGTGCGACAACGTCTGTGCTTCCTACTCTGAGATATGGAAACTTTCCAGCGAAGTTCTTGCCTACCCCAATGCGGAACTCGTGCGCCAAGCATTGGCGAAGATCCTGCCGCCTGGCAGCATTCTATTGATCGCTCACGAGCATTTCGGAATCGATCTGGCGCCAGGTCTTTCCATCAAGTTGAACTCAGCTGTCGTCTCGGATGCGGTGGAGATCGCCGGTGTTGCAGGCAGCTTTCTCAACATCGTCCGCCAGGAATTCGGTGGACAAGTGAGCGCTCACGTTCGCTGCGACATCTCCTCGGGCGCGGTGGTCACGGTGCGGCCGGGCGCGTTCAAAGCGCCGGAAAGTGCTCCAGTCGCAGGCATCGTGGTCGACAAGTCCTCGGAAGTCGGTGCTCTAACCGCAAGACGGCGTTACCTGGGGACCATCGTTGCCGAGGCAGGTGACGTCGATATCACCAAGCACAGCGTGCTGGTTTCGATCGGCCGCGGCATTCAGGAGAAAGACAATGTCGCCATTGCCGAGGAACTGGCGGAAGCTCTGGGCGCGGCGGTGAGTTGCTCACGACCCGTGGTTGATGCCAAGTGGATGGAAAAATCTCGCCAGGTGGGCTCGTCGGGAAAAACCGTTAAACCCAAAGTTTATCTGGCATGCGGCATTAGTGGCGCATTCCAGCATCTAGCCGGCATTAAGGGCGCTCCATTCTTGATCGCCATTAACAAGAACCCTAAAGCCCCGATCTTTCAGGTCGCCGACGTCGGAATCGTGGACGACATTCTGGAATTCTTGCCCGAGCTGACCACCAAAGTTCGCGAATTGCACAGCGTCGCAGCAAAGTGAGGCACTGCCAATGATTGCAAATAAGACCCTGAAACTAAGTCTGAAGTCACTCCGAGACTTTGCCAAGAAACGCCTGCCCGACGAAATAATTCGAGAACTGGACGAACGCGACGAGTGCCCACTGGAAATCGTCCGGCACATGTGCAGCCCGGACCAACTCGGCATTCAACTTTTGTTCATCCCCGAGGACTGTGGTGGCTTTGGCGGCGGCGCTTTCGACGTGTATCTGGTCTGCGAAGAAATGGCGCGCATCGATCTGGGCGTGGCGACGGCCGTGCTGGCGACATTTCTCGGCAGCGACCCAATCACCGTCGGCGCCACTCCGGAACAAAAGAAGCACTGGCTCACGCGGATCGCGGAAGAGGGATTGCTGTTCGCCTATGGCGCAACGGAACCAGAAGCCGGCAGCGACCTGGGAGCGCTGAAAACTACGGCGGATCGGGTCCTGCAGGACGGGCACATCGTCGGCTACAAGATCAACGGAGCTAAGCAGTGGATCAGCAATGGTGGAATCGCGGATGCTTACACAGTTCTGGCTAACGCACCCGGCGGTCCGAGCTGGTTCGTCGTAGAAAAAGATACGAAGGGTTTCAGCCACGACGAGCCGGAAGACAAGCACGGCATCCGCCTGAGCAATACTGCGGCTCTTGCATTCAGCGACGTCTACGTCGACGTCGATCGACTGCTCGGCGGAGTCGAAGGCCAGGGATTGATTCAGGCGCAAGCTGTTTTCGGCTACACGCGCTTGATGGTTGCGGCGTTTGGCCTGGGAGCAGGATGGTCTGCGCTTGATCGCGCGATTCCCTATTCCACTAAACGCATTCAGGCGGGAGCTCCACTCTCAGAGAAGCAAGGCTACACCCACAAGCTGATCGTTCCCCATGTGGCGCGACTGGAAGCCGCTCGCTCTTACATCGAAGAGACTGCGGAGCGGATCGATGCAGGTACCGAAGGAAGCCTGAACACCGAGGGCGCCATTGCCAAGTACATGGCGACCGAAGCTGGCAACTCGGCAGCCGACGCCAGCATTCAAGCACTCGGTGGGTACGGTTACACCCACGAATACATGGTCGAAAAAATCAAGCGCGATGTCCGGATCACCACAATTTATGAGGGCACCTCCGAGATTATGGAGATGACCATCAGCCGCGACCGCTGGCAGCTTCATCTGAAAACGCGCGGGCAACATTATCACGAGCAGGCTAGAAAGTTCGAAGAGTTGCATGCGCGCCATCCGGATGTGGGTGCGAATAGCGTAGCACTGGCTTTGCACGCCTTAGCTGAGGTGATGGAGAAGGCCCGTGTTGCCCGCCTGACCCGTTATCAACACATTCTCCTGCGCCTGGGCGAACTGATCGCATACGCCGAGAGCGCCGGCAGTCTGGCTCGGCGCGCGGCGTTGTTGGACGAGGGCAAGCTCAGCGAGAAAGCCAACCGTCGCTTCGACGCGACTGCACTCGCGGCGCTGAGCAGGATCTTTGCCCGCGAATCCGCGCTGAAGGTCGGCGAAGAAGGCTTGCGCTGGATTGTTGGAGCTGGCGGTGTGAAAGACGCCGAAGTGGCCGCTTTTGAAACCAGTTTGGGATTGCCTGCAATTCACCGCGCGCAGGCAGGCCTGATTTCGGACTTGGATTACATAGCAGACGTACTGTACAGCCGCGTGGCCAAACGCACGGAACTCGCCGCGTAGCGTTGAAAGATGAACTTCCAATGAGTTTCGGCAGACCAGATTTCTCTTTCCGCGCAGGAGTTCAGTCATGGAAAGCACTTCTTATCGAGCCATAGCGATTGTGGGTGCGGGAGCAATTCTGCCCGACGCTCCGAACGTCGCGGCTTTTTGGGACAACATAAAAAACAGCCGGTACAGCGTCACCGAAGTTCAATCAGAGCGATGGGATCCGGCGCTCTACTACGATCCCAATCACAACGCACCGGACAAGACTTATTCGAAAATCGGCGGTTGGGTTCGCGACTATGTTTGGGACCCCATGAAGTGGCGCCTCGGCGTCCCCCCGCGTGTGGTAGATGCGATGGATGGGGCGCAAAAGTGGGCCATCGCCAGTACACGCGAAGCTCTGGAGGACTACGGCTATCCCCAGCGTCCGCTGGATGCGGACCGTACTGCCGTGATCCTCGGCAATGCTATGGCTGGCGAGAAGCACTATCTGTCCGCCCTACGCATTTACTTTCCGGAATATGCTCGGGAGCTGGCCGACAGCGCTAGTTTCGCCGCGCTTCCGGAAGCGCTCCGCCACGACATTACCCGCGAACTGCACGACCAGATGGCGAAGGCTATTCCAGAAATCACCGAAGACACCATGCCCGGTGAATTGGCCAACTGCATTGCCGGCCGCATTGCCAACATCTTCAACTTCCACGGACCCAACTACGTTTGCGACGCGGCTTGCGCCTCTGCGATGGCGGCCATGAGTTCGGCAATGGAAGGATTGGTAGAGAACGATTTCGACGCGGTGGTGACCGGCGGCATTGACCGTAATATGGGCGCGTCGACTTTCGTCAAGTTCTGCAAGATTGGAGCGCTTTCCGCGACCGGAACGCGTCCCTACGCCCAGGGAGCGGACGGCTTCGTAATGGGGGAAGGAGCTGCCATCTTCCTGCTCAAACGTTTGGCCGATGCCGAACGCGACGGAGACAAGATCTACGCGGTGCTGCGCGGCATGGGCGGCGCCAGCGATGGCAAGGGCAAAGGGATTACTGCGCCGAATCCAATCGGACAAAAGCTCGCCATTGAACGAGCCTGGCAGAATGCCGGGCTTGAACCTGCTACTGCCACCTACATTGAAGGTCACGGCACATCCACTCGCGTGGGCGATGTAGTCGAAGTGCAGAGCATGGCTGATGTGCTCAGCAGCGCGCATCTCCCGCCGCACTCGGTTGGTCTCGGCTCCGTTAAATCGAACTTTGGCCATCTCAAAGGAGCAGCGGGCGCCGCCGGATTGCTGAAGGTGGCCCTGGCTCTCCGCGATAAGTTACTTCCGCCGAGCGTGCACTGCGAGCATACCAATCCAGACATTGACTTTGTCCATTCGCCTCTCTACGTAAACACGGAGCTGAAGCCATGGACCATGCCCGCAGATGGCGTGCGTCGAGCTGGCTTGAGCGCGTTTGGTTTTGGCGGCACCAACTTCCACGCCGTGCTCGAAGAATACATTCCTCACCGCCTGAACGGAAACGGCAGACGGTCGGTCGCCGTTGGTGAGATACAACCGCAAGCGAAAGAGTCGACTATGAATGTGAGCGATGTTGTCCGGACTTCCATACCTTCATCTTCTTATAAAGCTCCTCTACGCGGAGCGCTGCTCGTGGGCGCTGCTTCAGAGGCCGAGTTAATAGAACGTTTACGTGTGGTTGAAAGGGACGCCAAGGCGGGCTACGCATCAGTTCCTGCTGCTCCGGCTGAATCCAACCTGCGCGCGTTCGAACGCCTGGCCATTGACTACGCTAACGCTGACGACCTGGCCGTGAAAGCGGGCAATGCGCTCAAGGCCCTGGCAGCGAATCAACCTGCGATGTGGAAGGCGCTGCGCGCGCAAGGCATTTTCCGCGGTCACGGTGCCGCACCCAAAGTAGCGTTCCTGTATCCCGGGCAAGGCTCGCAGTACGTAAACATGTTGAAGCCACTGCGCGCAGCCGAACCGATTGTGGCCGAAACCTTTGCCGAGGCGGATCGCATCATGACGCCGCTGCTGGGCAAGCCGCTCAGCGATTTTATCTTCGTGGACAAAGCTGACGCCGACGCTGTGGCTAAGGCCGAAGATGATCTGCGCCAGACTGCCATTACTCAACCCGCTGTTCTCGCGACCGATCTTGCGCTGACCCGGCTGCTTGCCGCTTACGGCGTCACGCCCGACTTCACTATGGGGCACAGCCTGGGCGAATACGGAGCCCTGCTGGCAGCTGAAGCGCTTCCTTTTGCTGACGCACTCGAAGCAGTGAGCGCCCGCGGCCGTGAAATGACCCGGTTTGCACCAGAAGATAAGGGCCGCATGGCGGCCGTTTTTGCTCCGCTGGAAGAAATCGAGCGAATCCTGAAGACCGTGACCGGCTATGTGGTGATTGCGAACGTGAACAGCAACCGGCAGGCGGTGATCGGTGGCGCAAGCAAACCCGTCGAGCAAGCAATGGAAGCTTTTCAGAAAGCGGGCTATGACGTGTCTGCGTTATCGGTAAGCCATGCTTTCCATACTTCAATCGTAGCTGCCGCCAGCGAACCGCTACGGCGAGTGCTGGAGCGCCTGCATCTCGCGTCTCCTCGCCTCCCTATCGTGGCCAATATTAGCGGCGAGTTCTATCCCGCAGGACGGGACGTCGTGCCGCAGATGCTGGACATCCTTGCGCAACAAGTCGCCGCTCCCGTGCAGTTCGTCAAAGGCCTGCGGACGCTGTATGACGCGGGTGCGCGCGTGTTTGTGGAAGTCGGGCCCAAGAAAGCATTGCAAGGCTTTGCTGAAGATGTGCTGGGCGAGCACGAAGATGTAGTTTCGCTTTTTACCAACCATCCTAAAGTCGGCGATATACCTGCGTTCAACCAGGCATTGTGCTGCCTCTATGCCGCGGGATTGGGCCGTGGGACGCCGGAAGCCGCGCGTGAAGCAACACCGTTATCCGTACCTGCAGTTGAGGAAACGTCCAGGCCAATCAGCGTGACGGCGCCCGCATCAGCAACGGCTACTACACCCGCGGTTCCGGCGAACGGCGATCACTATGTCGAACTCGGCCGATTGTTCGCTGACGTGCTCGACCGCGGCTGGCAGATTACTCACGGCCAGAGGCGCCCTCCAATCGACCTGCCGGTCACGATCACGGGAGCAGCCTTAGGCCTGCCCGGCACCGAACATATCTTCGATGATGGCAACATCGGCCGCCTCCTACGCGGCGATCAGTTCATTGACAGCATTCCCACCCGCTTCCGCCGCGCGATGGTCGACAAACACATTACGCGGCTGGTCAAGAACGATAACGGAGGCGCATTCGAAACGATAAGTAATGTTGCGGACGTCATCAAACTCGCAGGCCGTGGCGGGGCTTTCGATCTGGAGAACGAGTTTGGCGTTTCCGCCGAACGCGTTGCCGCCCTCGACCGCGATACCCAGTTAGCGATCGCGGTTGGCCTCGACGCCTTACGCGACGCGGGTATTCCATTAGTTCAGCGCTATAAAACCACGACGAAGGGCACGCAGCTGCCGGATCGGTGGGCCTTGCCCGACGCTCTGCGCGACGACACAGGAGTGATTTTTGGCTCTGCGTTTCCGGGCCTCGATTCGTTCGCCGACGAAATGGCGCGCTATTACTCCGACCACTCCCGCCGTGAGCAAATGGCATTGCTGCAGAGCTTGCGCGCACGGATATCCGAGGCGAATGGCGATTCCATTCTTGGGCAGGAGATAGATCGGCGCATGGAAGAGCTGTGCGATGCCATCGAAAAAAATCCCTACGTGTTCGACCGGCGCTTTCTGTTCCGAATATTGTCCATGGGACACTCGCAATTTGCCGAATTCATCGGCGCCCGCGGTCCGAACACCCAAATCAACTCCGCTTGCGCAACCACGACACAAGCGGTTTCGCTGGCCGAGGATTGGATCCGCGCCGGGCGCTGCCGCAGAGTGGTCGTCATCTCAGCGGACGATGTGACTACCGATCATCTGATCGAGTGGATGGGCGCGGGCTTCCTGGCCAGTGGGGCCGCAGCTACTGACGACGTTGTCGAAGAAGCTGCCGTTCCCTTCGATCGCCGCCGCCACGGCATGATTATCGGCATGGGCGCTGCGGCACTCGTGGTCGAGAGTGCGGAGGCAGCCCGCGAACGCGGCATCCAGCCGATCTGCGAAGTGTTGAGCGCAGTGACCGCGAATAGCGCGTTCCACGGCACTCGTCTCGATGTCCAGCACATCGGCCAGGTGATGGAGAACCTGGTGAGCAAAGCGGAAGCCAGCAGCGGCATCCGTCGTCACCAAATCGCGCCGCAAACCGTTTTCATTTCTCATGAAACCTACACGCCCGCGCGCGGCGGCAGCGCCGCAGCCGAGATTCATGCCCTGCGCCACGTCTTTGGTGACAGCGCGGACAAAATCGTGATCGCCAACACCAAAGGTTTTACCGGCCACGCGATGGCTGCCGGGGTGGAAGATGTGCTTGCCGTCAAGGCGCTGGAAACGGGGATCGTGCCGCCGGTCGCCAACTTCAAGGAAGTTGATCCGGAGTTGGGAACGCTGAACTTGTCGAAGGGCGGAGTCTACCCGGTGCAGTATGCGTTGCGGTTGGGCGCGGGATTCGGCTCGCAGATCAGCATGACGCTGTTGCGTTGGGTGACGACAAAAGATAGAGTTCGCAAGAGTCCAAATTCCTTGGGCTATGCGTATCGCATTATTGACACGAACGCCTGGAGCGATTGGCTCAGCCGCATGGCAGGCCACCCGGCTGCGGATTTAGAAGTCGTTCACCGAACGCTTCGTGTGCGTGACAAACAAGCGCGCGATCCGCAAGTGCATAGTACGCAAGTGCATAGTAAAACTGCGGCATCGATCGCGGAACGTGTTCCGCAATTGCGAACCACTCCGGAACCAACTCCGACGCAACCGGCAAAGCCGCCGGTAACCATTCTTCGCCCGACACAACTGGATTCGAAGCCAGTGATTACGCCGATGGACCCGCGTCCAACGGTGCAGGATAAGACAGTGGCGATGCCCCCGCTTGCCGTTCCGGCATTGCCCGAGACGAAACGGGAAAGTGAAATCCAAGTTGCCTCGCTGCCGACGACGCCAGCACCCGCGAGCGAGCGCAGCACTGGCGATGCCGTGAAAGAAAGAATTCTGGCCTTGGCCATGGAGAAGACGGGCTATCCGCAAGACATGTTGGACTTGGATCTCGATCTCGAAGCGGATCTCGGAGTGGACACGGTCAAGCAGGCTGAGATATTCGCGGCCATCCGGGAAATCTACAGCATCCCTCGTGACCAGAACCGCAAGCTGCGAGACTATCCCACACTGGCCCACGTCATCCGCTTCGTGTATGACAAGCGTCCCGACTTGGCCGGCACGGCGGTTCCGACGCGGTCGCAGGTAACGGCAACGACGAAGGCAACGGAGGAGATCAAGTCTGTTGCTGCGGAGCTTGCAACTGCTCCCCAGCAAGACAGCGCTGGAGATTCTGTTAAAGAGCGCATCCTGGCCCTCGTCGCAGAAAAGACCGGCTATCCGCAGGACATGTTGGATTTGGATCTCGACCTCGAGGCCGACCTCGGGGTTGACACGGTCAAACAGGCGGAGATGTTCACCGCCATCCGCGCGGCATACAACATTCCTCGCGATGAAAATCTCAAGCTGCGCGACTATCCCACTCTGGCGCATGTGATTCGCTTCGTGTATGACAAGCGTCCTGACTTGTCGAGCGCTGCACAACCGTTGTCTGTAGTCGAATCACCAGCACCTGAATCTCCGCTTGCACCGATCGCGGTCACGGCCCAACGTCCAACGGACGATTCCATCAAAGAAAAAGTGCTCGAGATCGTGGCCGAGAAGACCGGCTATCCCAAAGATATGCTCGACCTCGGCCTCGATCTCGAAGCGGATCTCGGGGTTGACACCGTCAAACAGGCGGAGATGTTCGCCGCCGTTCGCGCTGCTTACAACATTCCTCGCGATGAGAATCTCAAGCTGCGTGACTTCCCTACCCTGGCTCACGTGATTAAATTCGCGCACGACAGATCTGCGTTAGTCGGGGCGGCCGTCCCAGTCCCGGCCGTTTTGCCACAGACCAATGAACCGGCGGCGCAGAAATCATCCTCGTCTCCGGTTGCAACGCCGTTTAAGGCCGCACGGCCAGCCCTTGCCAGCCTGGATGCCGCGAATCGCATTCCGCGGCGTGTGCCGGTACCAGTCCTGCGTCCTGGGCTGAACATCTGCAAGCCAACGGGCATCTTCCTCGAACGCGGCAACCGGGTTGTGCTCATGACCGACAAAGGTGGAGTCGCGGAGGCACTCACGCAGCGTTTGCAAGATGCCGGTGTGGACGTTCTGCGCATCGAAAACGCTCCAGATGCCGACGCCTTGGCCAGTCGTCTGAAAGATTGGATGGCCGTCGGCCCGGTGCACGGAGTTTACTGGCTGCCCGCCCTCGATCACGAAGGCAACCTCCGCGATCTGAATGTGGATACCTGGCATGAAGCGGTGCGGCTGCGAGCGAAATCGCTCTACACCACGATGCGCGCGCTCTACGAACAGATCGCGCAGCCGGGCACGTTCCTGGTTTCGGCGACGAGGCTGGGTGGGCAACACGGCTACGACGAAGCTGGAGCGGTGGCCCCGCTGGGCGGTGCAGTCGTAGGCTTCAGCAAAGCATACAAGCGGGAGCGGCCGGACGTTCTTGTCAAAGCAGTCGACTTCGAAACTCAGCGCAAAGCGCAGGATGTCGCCGACCTTCTGATCGAGGAAACACTACGAGACCCCGGCGCTATCGAGATCGGCTACAAATCTGGTCTGCGCTGGGCCATCGGGCTGCAGGAACAATCCGCGCATAATTCGGAACCCGGTCTGACGCTCGACGGAAACACCGTCTTCCTAATCACTGGCGCGGCCGGAAGCATTGTTTCCGCCATCACCGCCGATCTGGCGGCGGCTTCCGGTGGCACGTTCTACTTGCTCGATCTGGTGCCTGAGCCTGATCCGAACAATCCTGACCTCGATCGCTTCGTCAACGATAAGGAAGGCCTCAAGCGAGAGCTGTTCGCTCGCATTCAAGCCCGTGGGGAACGGGCCACACCGGCGTTGGTCGAGAAAGAGCTGCTGGCCTTGGAACGGGCCCAATCCGCTCGCAGTGCGATTGACGCGGTGCGCGCGGCTGGCGGCACGCCGCATTATTTCAGCGTCAACCTTACCGACGCGGATGCAGTGGACAAAGTAATCCGCCAAGTTCGCGAGCGTAGCGGTCACATCGATGTGTTGCTGCACGCCGCGGGACTCGACCGCAGCCACTCCCTTGCCGACAAAGACCCGCGTGAATTTGACTTGGTCTTCGACGTTAAGAGCGACGGCTTCTTCAATCTGCTGCACTCAATTGGCGACATGCCGCTCAAAGCAACGGTGGCGTTCAGTTCCATTGCCGGACGTTTCGGCAATGTCGGGCAAACGGACTATAGCTCGGCCAACGATCTGCTGTGCAAGATTACATCGAGCTTCCGTACCACGCTCCCAACCACACGCGGCATCGCGATTGATTGGACCGCGTGGGGCGGGATCGGCATGGCCACGCGTGGCTCCATTCCTAAAGTCATGGAATCGGCCGGCATCGATATGCTTTCCCCCGAGGCAGGCATTCCACTCATTCGGCGTGAATTGACCGCGGGAGGAACACGCGGAGAAATTGTGATTGGCCAGCGGCTCGGGGTGCTGCTGAATGAATTCGATCCTACAGGTGGCCTGGCAGAAGTCACCGCTGAAGAGCATTCCTTGGGGCAAGGGCCGACGCGAGGGCCGACGCGAGGACCAATGTTCGGCAAGATTGTGAGCGCGGGAGTCTACACTCCGCTCACGATTGAAACCGTGCTTGACCCAGCCATTCAACCGTTCTTGCACGACCATAAGATCGACGGCACGCCGGTGTTGCCCGGAGTCATGGGCATCGAAGCGTTCGCCGAGGCTGCGCTGTGCCTGCTTCCCGGCTGGCATGTCGAAGCGATGGAAGAAGTGAATTTCCTGGCGCCATTCAAGTTCTACCGGAACGAACCACGCCCATTGACCATCGAGGCAGCGATCCATCCGCACGGAGACGCATTGATCGCAGATTGCCGATTGTTTGGCCGCCGGCCGCTTCCGAATCAGACGGAGCCGCAAGTGACCACACACTTCACAGCGCGCGTGCTATTGACGAAATACGCGCCCGCATTGGTCACCGTGCCAGCAATTCGCACACCGGAGGGACACATCATCGAAGCCGCCGAGATCTACCGCCTCTATTTCCATGGCCCTGCATACCAGGTCGTGGAGCGAGCATGGTGGGATGGAAAGCGAATTGTCGGACTTATGGCCAAGGGGTTGGGTGACAATCACCAGCCGTCGAATCTGCCGACGGTGATGGCGCCGCGGCTAATCGAACTGTGTTTTCAGACCGCCGGCGTTTGGGAGATGGGCATCGAGGGCCGCATGGGACTGCCACAGCACATCGATCGCCTCTCCTTATTGCGCAATCCCGACGAGGCGGAAAGTCGGCTGTTCGCCGTTGTCATTCCCAACCTGCACGAGGGAAGTTTCGATGCAGAGGTCGTGGATGAGAAGGGAAACCGCTACTTGCAGCTCAGCGGCTATCGCACCATAGCGGCTCCCGGTACTGTTGATGCTGGACGATTGAAAGTACTGCAGGCGGCAATGTCACTGGAAGAGGTCGCCGTGTAATCGACGTGACCGTATCGTTCGCTGATCGGTCGATCAGGCACTCTATGAACATTGAATTCAAGCGGGTGGCGATTGTCAATCGTGGCGAGGCAGCCATGCGTTTCATCCACGCTGCCCGCGAGTTCAGTCAGGAGCACGACACTCCTCTGTGCACGATCGCGCTTTTCACCGAACCCGACCGCCATGCCATGTTCGTCCGCGAAGCAGATGAGGCGGTGTGCCTCGGCCCGGCTCAGGTCCTCGATCAAAACACCCAGAAGCTCAAGAGCAGTTATGTGGATTATCCCCGCCTGGAGCGAGCGCTGGCAGCTGCGCGCGCCGACGCGGTCTGGGTAGGATGGGGCTTCGTGGCCGAGCACGCGGAGTTCGCGGACCTGTGCCATGAAATGGGCATCGTGTTCATTGGTCCCGACGGCGATGTGATGCGGCGTGTGGGAGATAAGATCGCGTCGAAACGCCTGGCCGAGCAGCAACAGATCGGAGTCGTCCCCTGGAGCAACGGCCCGGTCGAAACGCTCACCGACGCCGAACGCCACGCGGAACACTTGGGATACCCACTCCTTATTAAGGCAACGGCCGGAGGCGGGGGGCACGGAATTCGCCGGGTTCATGAGGCAGCCCAGCTTGCAGAAGCTTTCGAGAGTGCTCGCGCCCAGGCGTTCAAATGTTTTGGCGATCCGACTGTTTTCATGGAGCAACTCGTTCAGGGCAGAGCGCGTCACGTCGAGGTGCAGATTATCGCCGACCACCATGGAACCACCTGGGCTTGCGGGGTGCGCGATTGCACCATTCAGCGCCGCCACCAGAAAATTCTTGAGGAAGCGCCTTCTCCAGCGCTTTCTCCGGAAGAGGATCAGGCATTGCGCCAGGCGGCGGTACGCCTCAGCCGAGCTGCGGGATACTGCAACGCTGGCACAGTGGAATTCCTGTACCAGCCGGAAAGCCGTCGATTCTTTTTCATGGAGATGAATACTCGGTTGCAGGTCGAACATCCAGTGACCGAATGCACCACCGGGCTCGATCTGGTCAAGCTGCAGATTCACGTCGCGCGCGGCGGCCACCTGGAAGGCGAACCACCCCGAACCACTGGTCACGCCATCGAAGTGCGGCTGAATGCCGAGGATCCCGACAACGGTTTTGCGCCAGCTCCGGGCACGATTGAGCGGTTCAGGATTCTGACCGGCCCTGGAGTGAGGGTTGATACCGGCGTGGCGGAAGGCGATGCCGTCTCCTTAGAGTTCGACTCGATGATTGCCAAGATCATCGCCTACGGACAGAACCGAAAGGAAGCTCTTTCCCGATTGCAGCGAGCACTGCGCGAGAGTGTGGTGGTCATCAAGGGGGGTGCGAGTAACAAAGCGTTCCTTCTGGAATTGCTGAATCGCCCTGAGGTGCAGCGCGGAGAAGTGCATGTAGGCTGGCTGGATAGTGTGGCGTCGACCCGCGGGCACAGTCCACGGCGCTACGCCGATGTGGCTCTAGTGCAGGCAGCGATTGAAGCCTACGATGTGGACTTGGCGTTGGAGCAAACTCAGTTCTACTCCTCAGCCCTGCGTGGGCGGCCGCTGGTGCGTACTGAGGTAGGCCGACGCACCGAACTGCGCTATGGCGGACATTCCTATGGGACTGCGACTTATCGTCTCGGCCCGCAGCAGTATCGCGTCGACGTTAATGGATTGCGCGTCCTGGCCCACATCGACCGTCTGGGTCAATTCGAATACTGGCTCACCGCTTTCGGCCGCCGATTCCACGTCGTCTCCGTATCCCAGGGGTTGACTTATCGCATCGAGGTCGACGGCATGTCGCACCGCGTCGACCGTGATGATGGAGGCGTCGTCCACGCGCCGTCGCCGGCGGTCGTCGTTTCCATCGCCGTGAAAGCGGGCGACACAGTCGCAGTCGGAGATCGACTGGCTGTGCTGGAAGCGATGAAGATGGAGATGCAGATTGTCGCCCCGTTCTCCGGAAAAGTCCGCCAGGTAATGACCATGCGCAATGTGCAAGTGGACACCGGGACGCCATTGCTGCAAATTGAACCCGACTCCGGCCCAGCTGCCGTACCCGAATCGGAAAGCATCGTCTTTGGCGCGTCGCGCGCCTCGGGCTCAGACGTGCCCGGAAATTCCCCCTGGCGTCGGAGTCTGGAAGGACTTCGCCAGCTTCTGCTGGGCTTTGACGTCGACCCCAAGGAAACGTCCCAACTTCTCACCGAATGGAGCCAGACTCGGCCCGGCGACGGCAACGAAACATGTGAAGCAGAAGACGAGCTCCTCAGTATTTTTGTGGATATCTGTTCCTTGTTCAAGCGTGATCCCCAAGTAAACTACCGGGCCAGCGGTGAACAGCCGAGCCCTGAGGCCTACCTGTTTTCGTACCTGCGCATGCTGGAGACCGGCGGAGAAGGACTTCCGCCTGTTTTTGTCGGCGCGCTTCGCCGCGCCCTGTCACACTATGGCATTCAAACTCTGGATCGCTCCCCCGAACTGGAAGAGAGACTGCTCTGGATTTACAAATCACATCAGCGTGTGGAGCAGCAGATTGTCCCGATTATGTCTATGCTGGAGCGCCGCCTGCGGTCCGTCCAGCGCCTTGCATCGCCCGCTGAGGAATCATTCCGCAGGCTCCTGGACAGGATGATCGCCATGAGCAACGGGCAGTTTCCCGCGGTCAGTGACCTGGCCCGGGAAGTACGCTATCGCTATTTTGATCAAGCGCTGTTCAAGCAAGCGCGCAAGCAAGTCTACGACCAGGTGGAAGAACAACTCGCCTCGATGGCTGCCAATCCGGATGCGGCCGACCGTCACGAACGAGTCCGTGCCTTGGTCGAATGTCCGCAGCCGCTGGTTGCGCTGCTCGCCTCCCGCTTTGCAGCCGCAGATACGGCCATGCGCCGGCTGATGTTGGAGGCAATCACGTGGCGGTACTATCGGATCAGGACCTTGGAAAACTTCCGCTGCCTGGCAGTGAACGGACATTGCTTTGCATCGGCCGAATATGAGTATGAAGGCGCGCGGATTCATGTCTTCACCACGCACGCGGAATACTCACGTCTCTCCGAGGTGTTGCTCGCGATGTCTCCGTTGATCGAGAAAGTGCCGCCTGGCTGTGAGATCGTTATCGACGTCTACACCTGGCATTCGGGACAGCTGACCGATGCTGAAGTCACACAGCAAGAAGTTCAATCGGTGCTCAATCAGGCGCGCTTGCCACGTTCGATCCGGCGCATCGTGGTGGAAGTCGCCGGTGCCCACGCTGAGGGCGCTGGCGGCATGCAGCACTTTACCTATCGCTTCCACGAGAACACTTATAAAGAAGAGAAGCTCTATCGTGGCCTGCATCCGATGATGGCCAAGCGACTGCACCTGTGGCGTCTGAGCAACTTCCAAATTGAACGTCTGCCTTCGGCGGAAGATGTTTATCTGCTTCACGCCATCGCCCGGGATAACCCAAAGGATGAGCGGCTGATTGCCTGCGCCGAGGTGCGCGATGTAACACCGGTGCGGGACGAGACAGGCCGTGTCGTGAAATTGCCGCATCTGGAGCGCATGTTGACCGAAGCGATTGCCGGAATGAGGATGTTTCAGTCACACCGGCCAACCAATAAGCGCCTCCATTGGAACCGGATATTCCTCTATGTGTGGCCGCCACTCAATCTTCAGCGCGACGAATTGCACGACATCGTGCGGCGGCTGGAACCCGCAGCCGAAGGCCTGGGCTTGGAGCAAGTGGTGGTGCGCGCCCGCATCCCGAGTCCGTCAACCGGGGAACTGCGCGATATGGTCGTGCGCATCTCGAGCCCGGTCGGCACTGGCACGCTCATTACCTTCCGGCCTGCAGACAAACTGCAGCCGATCAAACCTCTGGCCGAATACGACCAGAAGGTGGTCCGCATGCGGCAACGTGGACTTATCTATCCTTACGAAATCATCAAGATGCTCACCCCGGCGCTGGAGCACACACGGGCAGATTTCCCTGCCGGCGATTTTGTAGAGCATGATCTCGACTCCGAAGGCCGCCTGGTAGCCATCGATCGCCCCTATGGACAAAATAAGGCCAACATCATCTGTGGAATCATTCGCAACTTCACAGTCCGCTATCCCGAAGGCATGACTCGCGTCATGCTTCTGGGCGATCCGAGTAAGGATTTGGGCGCGCTCGCCGAACCCGAGTGCCGTCGCATCATCGCAGCCCTTGCCCTCGCCCAGGAAATGCGCGTGCCGATCGAGTGGTTCCCCATTTCTGCCGGCGCCAAGATTTCGATGGAAAGCGGCGTGGAGAACATGGATTGGATTGCCCACGTTCTGCGACGCCTGGTGGAGTTCACGCAAGTGGGCGGTGAAGTGAACCTCGTCATCAATGGGATCAACGTCGGGGCCCAGCCTTACTGGAACGCGGAAGCCACCATGCTCATGCACACCCGGGGCATTTTAGTCATGACTCCGAACGCCGCGATGGTGCTCACAGGCAAGCGCGCTTTGGACTACTCGGGCGGCATTTCGGCGGAAGACAATCAGGGCATTGGCGGGTACGACCGTATTATGGGGATCAACGGTCAGGCCCAGTACTGGGCGCGCGACATCGATGAGGCCTGCCACATTCTGTTCCGCCACTACGACCATACATACGTGGCCCCCGGCGAACGGTTTCCGCGGCGAGCAGAGACAACCGATTCCCTTGCACGCGACATGCAGGCCTATCCTCACAGTAGTGGCAATGAAGGCTTCACATGCGTGGGCGACATATTGTCGAAGGTCACCAACCCCGGACACAAGAAAGCTTTTGACATTCGTACAATGATGATGGCCGCCATCGACCAGGATCATCCTCCGCTGGAACGATGGGCAGGCATGCGCGGCGCCGAGACTGCTGTGACTTGGGATGCGCATCTCGGTGGCTATCCGGTCTGTCTCATCGGCATCGAATCCCGGCCGTTGGCGCGACTCGGATTTGTCCCGGCCGACGGACCCGATCAGTGGACCTCCGGGACACTGTTCCCGCAGTCGTCCAAGAAAGTGGCTCGCGCGATTAACGCGGCCAGCAACAACCGCCCAGTCGTCCTCTTGGCCAATCTGTCAGGTTTCGATGGCTCGCCCGAGTCGATGCGCAGGCTGCAACTCGAGTACGGTGCGGAGATCGGTCGGGCTGTGGTGAACTTCAAAGGACCTATGGTGTTTTGCGTCGTCTCCCGCTACCACGGAGGCGCATATGTGGTCTTCTCCCGGGCGCTGAATAAAAATTTGGAAGTAGCCGCATTGGAGGGAACGTATGCCTCTGTCATTGGCGGAGCACCGGCAGCGGCGGTTGTTTTCGCCGGCGAAGTCGAGGCCCGAGCCCGCAAAGATCCACGCCTTCAGGAACTGACGCAAGCGATGGCGAAGGCCGAAGGCACCGAGAAAGAGCGGCTGCGTGCTGAGTGGGAAGAAATCTTCAAAGTTGTACATTCCGAAAAGCTGGGCGAGATGGCCGCCGAGTTTGACCACGTTCACAGTGTGCAACGGGCCCTCGATGTGGGCGCGTTGAATTGCATTATTCCGCCCGCGACCTTGCGTCCTTATCTCATCGATGCGGTGGAGCGGGGAATTGCAAGAGAGGAAGAAGTGGAATCCGGGAAGCGAGGGCTTCAGGTGGTTGAAGCAGCGTAGTCATGAGCGAGTGTGTCCGATGAATGTGTATTGGCTGGAACAGGTCCAAGGCGATGTGCCCTCAGGAAATGATTGGTTAAGCGCAAGTGAAGCTGCATGCCAGCAGCGTCTCCCCTTTGCCAAGCGGCGCGCCGACTGGATGCTGGGACGTTGGACGGCGAAGCACGCCGTGGCCTCTTACCTGAACCTGCCCGCTCGTCCCCTCGTCCTCGCGAAAATCGAAATACGTCCGGCGGCGTCGGGAGCACCCGAGGTCTTTGTCGACGAAAGACCCGGTGCTGTCAGTATTTCACTCAGCCATCGCGATGGTAGAGCTATCTGCGCAGTAGCACAATCTGGCGTCGACCTGGGTTGTGATTTGGAATTGATCGAACCACGCAGTGACGCTTTCCTCTCCGACTATTTCACCGCCGAAGAGCAAGCTCTGGTTGCGCGGGCGACTGCGCCAGACCGGGCTCGACTGGTGACGCTGCTCTGGAGCGCAAAGGAGAGCACGCTTAAAGCGTTGCACACTGGACTTCGGCTCGATACGCGATGTGTGATGGTTAGCTCCGAATCGTCCTGCGACTTAAACGGCTGGAGCCCGATACAGGCTCGTTACTCCGACGGCCGGATCTTTCATGGCTGGTGGCGGCAGACGAATAACATCCTGCGCACTGTAGTCGCCGATTCACCCACGGATTCTCCGGTTCCTCTGAGGATCACGGCTGGTTCGACCGACTATATTTCCCAGTGCGCGTAATGGACTGGCGATACGCATGTCGGCGAGGTTCACTTTCAGCGGTCCGGTTCGCTATCGGCTTCGTAGCATGGCAGAGTTGGGCCGATCGGTGGTTGAAGTTTCCGTCCGCCGGATGCTTAGAGGCCCGCGCCGTCCTGGCTGGAACTGGTTTATGGAAGTCGCGACAAGAATGCTGAGGACGCGGGTAAACACCGCCATGAAAATGAGCGACATAAACGAGTCCCGCCGCTATTTGAATTCGATGGCAATCAGATCGGCGGTATTGTCGGAAGTGGACATCAGCCCCATCGTGCGTCCGAAGTTCAGAGGAAGCTGGTTCTCCAGCAAGAATGCAGAGCCGCAAGCGACGGTCCTGTATCTTCACGGCGGCGGGTACACGTTTTATCCGCAGGCTTACGCGGACTTTATCGCCCAGATCACGCTGGCTGCAAAGGCCAGGACATTCGCTCTCGATTATCGCCTCGCTCCGGAGCATCGGTTTCCAGCTCAGCTTGAAGATGCACTCCACGCCTACCGGTGGTTACTGGAGAGCGGCAACGATTCTGAAACTCTGATCGTTGCTGGAGACTCAGCCGGTGGCAATTTGGCATTGGCGCTGCTCCTGGCGGCACGCGATTCGAATCTAGCGCTGCCGTCGCTGGCCGTTGCCCTTTCGCCGCCGACCGACTTTGCAATCGATGTGTTTGCCAACGAAGAGCTTGACTGGATTACGAAACCGGAACTCTTGCGCTGGCGGGACTGGTTTTGTGATCAGGCGCAGCGCCGGGATCCGCTCGTCTCCCCGTTGCGGGCTGAACTGCAGGGTCTCCCGCAAATTTATATACAAGCTGGTTGCTGCGAGATTCTCTACCACAGTATTCGGGCGTTTGCCGATCGTGCCAGCCGTCAAGGCGCGGATGTCATCCTTGAAAGCTGGGAAGACATGAACCATGATTTCCAAATGTTTGGACGTGATGTGCCGCAGAGCGGAAATGCGCTGCGGCGGATTGGCGAAGTTATCGGGGCCATGTGCGAGAGCGTGACAAGAAAGAAACAACTTCGGACGGAACGGCAAACAGGATTCTGCCCAGCGTTTTCCTCGGAGAAGCCACTATGAAGAAACTGCCCGAAGTCGAAGAAGCCAAGGAACTGATGATTGAGGCGACGGATTGGTCCGTGTTCCGGTGGCTGTTTGAAAAGCGCAGAGTGCGCGAGACCGCCGACCAGGCCAACGCGGCTTTGGACAGATTGAATCAGGCGGTTAAGTCGCGCTGGAACAGCGCCGTAAAGGCCGCATACAAAGAGCTGACCTTGAAATCGGGCAGCGTGGCAGGGCGGAAAGGCCAATCGGCATCTCAGATCGTTGATTCTCAGATCGTTGATCCTCAGATCATTGATCCTCAAATCAGACTGTACGCTAAGAGGGTAAAGCAGGCGGATGACGCCGCCCACCGCGCCAGAATCAATGCCGAGGAAACCTTCGACGAGGCGGAGAGACTGCTGAATACCGACTTGGCGCGAGAAGGTTGTCAAAAAGCTATTCATCAATGGGAGCTCGACGAACGAGCGATTCGCATCGCCGAAGCTGTGCTCGGCCCTACAGTTGTTGGTCCCACCAAAGCGAACTCTTCACGCTTGGCGGTCTAGCAGGCAGTTATATGGAGATCGGCTACGATTTATCCAATACCGGTCAATCCGACTACCGCCCATTCGATTTCGACTTTATCGTAATCGGATCGGGATTTGGCGGCAGCGTTTCAGCTCATCGTCTGGTCGAGAAGGGCTACAAAGTTGCCGTCATGGAGATGGGCCGGCGCTGGACGCCTGCCAATCTGCCCCACACCAGTTGGTCCATCCATCGCTGGTTCTGGCGCCCCAAGCTCGGCTTGCGAGGCTTCTTCAACATGCGGTTGTTCCGGCACGCAACCATTTTTCATGGCTGCGCCGTCGGCGGCGGATCCATCACCTACGCCTGTACCTTGCTTCCTCCTCCCGAGAAAGTGTGGACATCGGGATCATGGAGTAGCTTGGCCGATTGGAAATCGGAAATGCCCCGCCACTACGAAACCGCCGCAACTATGTTGGGCCTGACGGAAAACAAAATCCTTGGGCCTGCTGACCATCTCTTGCAACAAGCGGCGGACGCCTCTGGTGTCGGGCATACCTTCTACAGCACCAGAGTGGGCATCTTCCAATCTGCGGACGGAACTCAGGGTCAAACGTTTACCGATCCGTTTTTCGGAGGCCAGGGTCCCGAGCGCTCCACCTGCATCGCGTGCGGCGGCTGCATGATGGGCTGTCGCCACGGCGCGAAGAACACGCTGGATGTCAATTATCTATATCTCGCCGAAAAGCACGGTGCGAAGGTTTTTCCGGAAACTAAGGTTGTGGATGTCAGACCGCTTGGCGGCGCGAGCGATGGCAGCGCCGGATATGAAGTCTCCACCGTTAGCTCCACAGCTTTCATTCGCCGTCACGCACGCCGGCTCACCTGTCGCGCTGTGGTTTTCTCCGCATCGTCTCTGGGGAGCATGGAGCTTCTATTTCGACTCAAAGAAAAAAAATCTCTGCCGGCCATCAGCAGTGAACTCGGCAAACACGTACGCACCAACTCCGAGTCGCTCATCGGCGCGCGTACGCCGGGCTACTCCGAGGATTTATCGCACGGAATCGCGATCGGCTCCGGCGTCTATATCGACGAGCACACCCATATTGAAGCAGTTCGCTACCCGTGTGGTTCCGACGCAATGGGTTTTCTGACCACAATCCTCACCGATGGCCGCCCTGGTCCGCAACGGATTGCACTGTGGCTGAAGAATGTCACAGTCTCTCTGCTTCGCCACCCTTTCAAAACCCTGCGTGTGTTGCAGCCTCGAGGGTGGGCACGGGAGTTTGTGATTCTGCTTTGCATGCAGGCACTGGAGGGAGAGATCGAGATGCGTTGGCAACGCCCTTGGTTCTGGCCGTTCACCAAGTTTTTGGTCAGCCGCGGCGAAAAGGTGCCAACTTACATTCCGAAGGCCAATGAGTTTGCGAAGAAATTCGCACACCTTACGGACGGTTTCGCCATGAGCATGCTGCCGGAGATTCTGTTCGACGTTCCCGGCACGGCACACTGCATTGGAGGCTGCGTGATTGCCGATTCATCATGCCACGGCGTGGTGGACCATCGCCATCGCGTGTTCGGCTACAAGAACATGTACATCTGTGATGGCTCGGTAGTAGCGGCCAACCTCGGCGTCAATCCCAGCTTCACTATTACTGCGCTAACCGAGCGAGCGATGACTTTCATCCCGCAAAAAGCCGAGACCGGTTGGAACGACGCAGCTTCAGCGCTCGTTCATGTCGCAGCGAATTGAGTTATGGAACCGTCCGGCAGCAGGCGATCAAGGATTGCTTCTTCGCACTTTAGCCACAGACGGCCGGTATAGAGCAACGCGCTGCACTCCAGCGTGATCCAGTCGCGGGTCAACAGAGGTGAGCGGAACTCCCCGCGATTGCTGATCCAATGTTCGGCGACGTGACGCGCGATGGTGAAGTTTATCCCCGTGTGGCCACCGCCGATGTCGCCCAGGATCCCATTCAGCGTGAACATCACTTTGGACAACATGATCAGCGGGCCAGGAAACTTGACCCCGGTGAGCGCGACGCGCTCCAGAAGGCGCATGGCGTCCACGCCGCTGGGCAAGTACCGTACAGGAAGGTCGTCAAGAAAGCGCGTAACGATCTCGCCAATCATCCTCTCACGCGGCGAAGCGGCCTGAATGCGCTGCTGACTAAGCGCCATAATTGCGTTGCACGTCCCCACAGGGTCGCGCAAGCTCACCATCAGAAACAGGAGCGCCAGATGACGACGCTGCTCGCGGCTTAAACGTTCCCTCAGCGCCCAGTCGATGATCGTGAGTTCGCCAGTGCGGTTGTTATACAGCAGATTGCCGGCATGCGGATCACCGTGAAAGATAGCCTCCTCCTGCGCCGACAAAAGCGGGACCGCCACCAGCGCCTCAATCAGCTGCTCCGCCACCTTCCTGCGGCCAGCGGTCGAGAGTCGCGCAGTTGCATTTGTCACTTTGATTCCATGTTCCTCGGTGAGCGCCGTAATTCTCGGCGTGCATAGCGGCTGGATCAGTTGCGGCACACGCACTCCAGACAGCGATCGATAGAGATTCCGCGCTTCGACCAAGGTCTTCTGCTCGCGGACAAAGTTGACCTCGTGCTTCAGCAAGCGCCTCACTTTCCGGAACGTATCGGGGATCAGATCCGGCGGAAATCCGTAGTTATGGTGCCGCTCTCCAAAGTACTGAGCCAGTCTATGCAAATAGTCCATGTCCTCGGCAAAGTAGCCAGGAATATATGGCTTCAAGACTTTGAAAACTCCATGCTCACGCCGTCCGCACTCGGGATTTTTCCAGGTAAAGCGCACGACGGCGCTGACGCTGGCCTCCGACAGAATGACTGGTGCGATGTCTACCGCGTAGGCAGTGAGCCGCGGCCCCAGATCCCGCTGAATGATCGTGCGTATGTCTTCGGGCTTTACGTCGCGAATTCCGTTTTCCAGCCGGGCCAGCGCATTCCGCAGAGCGGGACGCAGCTTCTGGTTGCGTGCGATGACTTGACCCAGTTTCTGTAGCCCGGGAACTTTTGCAATCAACCGAAGCAAACGCTCTTCGCTGGAAGTATTTTCGGGAAGCTCGAGTTGCTCCAACAGTTTCGGCGCGAGGCGCTGCACAGACAGGTGCGCCACCACAAATGTCATGGCATCCCGCACCGGCGGACGCCACTTCACATACGCCTCCGGAACCAGCCTCTCTACCGGAACAATCTCGCCGACGATCCATCGCGCCATCGCGTTCCGCAAGGATTGCCCGGCGGGACTTCGCAACATGTCTTCAACGGCACGGCTACGCTCATCTGCCGTGGCATTTTGGGGCAGAAAGCCGGCAAGAGCGGCGCGCAACTGTTTCGGCGGGAGCTGGCGCAAGCCCGCTTCAATGACGGCAGCATCGAACATGGGTAATCAACCACTACGCAAAGAGGGAACTTCTGCTTCCTGGTACAGATCATCGATCTGTTTACGATAGCGTTCCTCAATGGCTTTGCGGCGAAGCTTCAAAGTCGGGGTGAGGATGCCATCAATGGCGCTGAATTCATCCGGCACCAGCAAGACTTTTTTCAACGTTTCGAAGCGAGCTAACCCTCGGTTCACCTCGGCGACGATGCCTTCATAGAGATCCTTGACCTTCGGATGGGCAATCAGTTCTTGCCGGGAAGAAAAAGATATATGGTTCGCGCGAGCCCAATCCTCGAGCAGCGGAAAGCATGGCGAAATAATCACGACCGCAAATTTTCTGCGATCTCCCAGCACTACCGCAGCTCCTATCAGGGAATTCAGCTTGATGGAGTTTTCGATCGGCTGTGGCGCAATAAATTTTCCACCCGATGTCTTAAGCAGATCCTTCTTCCGGTCTGTGACCGACAGAAATCCTTTTTCATCCAGGTTGCCGATATCCCCGGTTTTGAACCAACCATTCACGAACGCGTTGCTGGTTTCCTCCTGCCGGTTCCAGTAACCGCTGAAAACCGAAGGACCGCGCACCAGAATTTCCCCGTCGTCCGCAATCTGGACTTCGACATTGGACAGGGGACGACCCACCGTGCCTATTTTGTGAGCGCGCGGTGCGTTGATGGCGATGACCGGCGAGGTTTCCGTCAGGCCATAGCCCTCGTGGATGCGAATCCCAATGCTTGCGTACCACGCTGCCAACTCCTTCCCTAAGGGCGCTCCACCCGAGACGAATATTTCAACTCTGCCGCCCATTCGAGCCCGCACCTGCGAATAAATCAACTTGTCGGCCACCTTCCAACTGAGAGACGTCGGTGTTTCACCAGTCATAATTTTGGGACTATAAGCGCGGCCCACCGAAAGCGCCCAGTTATAGATTGATCGCTTCGGGAATCCCTTAGCCTTCTGTTCCACTTGACTGTAAATTTTCTCGTACACGCGGGGCACAGCGACAAAGATCGTCGGTGACACTTCCAACAGCGCCTGAGGTAATTGTTCGATGAACGGGCAATAAGCCAGCGTTACACCGCGGTAGAGTAAAGCGACATCTGCATGACGCGCCGTCACATGCGATAGCGGAAGAAAGGAGATACTGATGTGCTTTCCCGGACGAATATCGAAGCCCTCAAGCGAGTTCAATACGTTCGCGGTCAAATTACCATGAGTCAGTTGCACGCCCTTTGAGCTGCCCGTGGTTCCCGAGGTGTAAATGATCGACGCCAGATCGTCGGCAACAACAGTTCGCGCGCGACTCTCCAGTTCCCCGTCGCGGTCCAGGCCTTCGCGCATCAACGGCTGCATGGGCGCCGCGGCCGCAGTTTCCACTGGATCCATCACGATGACGCGCTCCACGGCGGTTTGATTCCTGATAGAAAGGACTTTTTCCAGTTGCGTCTCCGTGGAGACGACCACAACTTTCGCTCCGGAATCGCACAGAATGTGAGCGACTTGTTGCGCTGTAAGCGTCGAGTAGATTGGGACAACTACCGCGCCCAATAAGAGCGATGCGAAGTCCGCGACCGCCCACTCCAGCCGATTCTCGCTCAGGATGGCCAGTCGATCCCCCTTCGTCAACCCCCATTGACTGAGCGCTCGCGCCGTGCCGGCCACATCCCGATAAAGCTCTTGCGAGCTGATCGGAACCCATTGAGTTGCATCGCGAACCAGCATCACACGCTCTTGCTTGCCTTCTACGATGCTAAAGAAGATGTCGTTCAGTGTTTGAAGCTTCATGGTCAGGGCTCCTCCTGACTCAGACGGGGGCGACGATTCGCTTACCTTTAAGGTTCTCAACTCGATTCGGAATGGTGGGGCGCTGGGATGCCGCGCGACTGCGGGATGAGAACAGTTAATTTCGCCAGAAAACCAAGAGGTTTTCAGTGATGCCAGTCACTCCACGTCGTTTTTGCACCGGTGATCGCAGACCGGAAGTCGTCGTCTGCATCGGTGGCCGAATCCACTCGCGATCGCCGACGGTCTTGCCCAGCCTATGCCGACCTGATCTGATGCGAGACTTCGCATGGATATGGCAGAAGCGACGCCGCTTCGCTGAAGTTGCAGTCGTGCTTACCGCATTGAAATCGCCAGGTGCTTTTGAGCGCGTGACGCGCAGCCAAGTTAGTTGGCCGTGATTCCAATCACTAACACCCGTGACCCAGGGTATCTCCCCGTTAGCCCGGTGTCAGAGACAATTCAATGTAACGAGGTCACCCCTCGAATGTCCTGGCAGACGCAGTACAAACGCAGCCTCATGACAGCGGATGATGTGTTGCGCCTGGTGCGCCGCGCCGACTACACCCCTATCCATCTCAGCGAAGTTGAAGGCCTGTTCGAAAGCGGCGCGATGCGGTGGATGTGTGTTCCGACTCGATCGGACCCCAAGTTCCGGCAGGAATTGTACGAGTACCGAGAATAAATCAAGTGCTGCAAAGCCAACAAACGCCTGAGACTGTAGCGAGGTGAGGAGTATGGGCCAAGCACGCGGCAATATCACCATCGATATCGAAGAGTGCAAAGGATGCGGGCTGTGCGTCGAATGCTGCCCGCCGAAGTGTCTCGAACTCGCCCCGGAACTGAGCCGCTACGGCGCGCACCCCGCGCGCTACTCCGGCGAAGGCTGCACTGGATGCGGAATTTGTTTTTACTGCTGTCCCGAGCCGGGAGCGATCATCGTCTATCGGTTGGCGCCCCTTAAGGCGGTCGCAGCGCAGGGAGGCGATCATGCGACAGCTTTGTAAGGGAAACATAGCCGTCATCAAGGGTGCGCTGCTGGCCGGTTGCCGCGCCTACTACGGATATCCGATTACTCCCGCCAGCGAGATCGCAGAAGCTGCTGCGCTTTTTTTTCCTGAGATCGGTGGAACCTTTGTGCAGGCCGAGAGCGAGACCGCCTCCATCAACATGGTCTACGGTGCCGCGGCCGCGGGCATGCGCGTGATGACCGCCTCGTCCGGGCCGGGGCTCAGCCTGATGCAGGAAGGAATCTCCTATCTCGCCGGCGCAGAGTTGCCCTGCGTAATTGTCGACGTGATGCGTGCCGGACCGGGACTGGGCAACATCGCTCCGGAACAGAGCGACTACTTCGCCATGGTGAAAGGCGGCGGCCACGGCAACTATCGCAATCTGGTGCTCGCGCCTGCCTCGGTACAGGAAATGGCGGAACTAACCATCCTCGCTTTTGACCTGGCCGACAAGTATCGCAATCCGGCAATCGTGCTCACCGATGGTTATGTTGGCCAAATGATGGAGCCACTCGACCTCGAATATCGAGAAATTGCGGCTCCAGAAAAGCCGTGGGCGGTAAAAGGCACGCCCGAAACCCGCAAGAATTTCGTGAGCTCGATCTATCTTGAGGCCGACGATCTGGAAGCCCACCAGCGGCGCATGGAAGCAAAGTATATTCGCGCGCAACAGAATGAAACGCGCTACGAACAGTACCACACGGAGAACGCCGAGTTGCTGGTAGTGGGTTACGGTATTGTGTCGCGGGTGTTACGTTCCGCGGTGGACGAGGCTCGCCGCCTGGGAATCAAAGTTGGTTTATTCCGTCCCATTACGCTGTGGCCGTTTCCAACAGAGCAGTTAAAGCTCGCTGCCGCACGCACTCAGAAAGTTTTTGTAGTCGAGTTGAGTAATGGGCAGATGGTTGAGGACGTGCGCCTCGCACTGAATGGAACCAGGCCGGTGGAATTTTACGGACGAGTCGGAGGCAATGTGCCGTCCGTGGAAGAGTTGGTAGAGAAAATCGAAGAGCAGTCGGCCGCTCTGGTTTAGCAAACTTCGGATGAGGGGACAACCAATGGCTAGAGAACTCGTGGGCATCAACGCGCATCCGGAGGCGAGCACTGACGGCTACGAAGTCGTGCATTCGAAGTCAGAGGTGTTCTATCCAGTGTACGAACGCAAGACCGATCTGAAGCACCAAACTCACTATTGTGCCGGCTGCGGTCATGGCGTCGTCCACAAACTGATTGCGGAAGCGATCGAGGAGTTAGGGCTGCAGGACCGAACCATCCTGGTGAGCCCCGTCGGCTGCTCGGTATTTGCCTATTACTATTTCGATGTAGGCAATGTGCAGGTTGCGCACGGACGCGCCCCCGCAGCCGCGACGGGATTGCATCGGGCTTGTCCCGACAAGGTGGTAATTGCTTATCAGGGGGACGGCGACCTGGCGGCAATTGGCACGGCAGAGATTATTCACGCCGCCAACCGCGGCGAAAAGATTGCTGTCTTCTTCGTGAATAATGCGATCTACGGCATGACGGGTGGGCAAATGGCGCCCACGACGTTGGTCGATCAAAAAAGCACCACCTCGCCCTGGGGACGCAGGCCGGTAAACGAAGGGTTCCCACTGCACATGGCAGAGATGCTTTCTTCGCTCCAGGCTCCGGTTTACATCGAGCGCGTGGCGCTCTCCGACAACAAGAACATCATGAAAGCGCGCCGCGCGGTGCGCAAGGCATTGGAGCTTCAACGCGACGGCGCGGGATTCTCCTTCGTTGAGATTCTCTCGCCCTGCCCCACGATCTGGGGCAAAGACCCTGTCGAAGCGAAGCGCTGGGTAGCGGAGAAAATGATTCCGAACTTCCCCCTCGAAGTTTTCCGCGATCACAAAATTGAATTGCCCACGAACAACGCTCCTCCGCACAAGACCGTAGCGGAATTGATCGAGGGAAAGCGCGAAGAGGCCGCGGCACCTGCGCCCGCGTCCGCGCATCACTACCGGGAACTCGGCATAAAGATCGCAGGTTTTGGCGGGCAAGGCGTCCTCTTGCTCGGCCAGCTTCTAGCCGAGATGGGAATGCGCGAAGGCCTGGAAGTAAGCTGGCTTCCCTCCTACGGCCCGGAGATGCGTTCGGGCAGCGCGCACTGCCAGGTATGGTTGTCGAAAGAAAAAATTGGTTCGCCGCTGGTTTCGCATCCGCAAGTGCTGGTCGCGATGAATGAGATGTCTCTGCGCAAGTTTGCATCAGAAGTCGCGCCCGGTGGAATCATTCTCTACGGCCGAGATCAACTCCCCGAGGACTTCACGATTTCGCAGGCGCAAGTGGTCTGCATTCCGGCATCGGAGATTGCCGACCGCCTCGGCTCAGCCAAGGTGGGCAATGTTGTGATGGTGGGAGCGCTTCTCGAAGCGACCGAGTGCCTTCACACCACGACCGCCATGAAAGTGCTGGAGGCAAAAGTGAAAAACGCCAACCTGCTGGAGCTCGATCGCCAAGCTCTCGAGGCAGGCAGAATCTACATCGACCATCACGTGGCCGTCGGAGCCGTTGCACAGGCCGACGGCTTCACGCAGTAGTAGCCCGCAGGCTCGCTCCTAGATTCCCAGGGACGAACAGAAAAGGACGAACAGAAAGGGATACGAGGTGATAGCGCATCTTGAATCATTGTGAACGTCCGCAAAAAGCCCATCGTTCAATCGACTTTCTGGTCAAAGCTATTATTTGTAACTGATGCACCTACGGAGGTAGGACAATGAACCCAAGAGTAATGACACCGCCGGGAATCAAAGCTCCCGCGGATTACATAGAAAGCGTGATGATCAGTGTCGAGGCAAAGAATCCCGCGGAGCCAGAATTTCATCAGGCGGTGCGGGAAGTGTTCGATTCTCTGCGTTTGGTATTAGACAAGCATCCCGAATTTCAATCGGCTCGCATCCTGGAAAGGATCGTCGAACCAGAGCGCGTGCTGATGTTCCGCGTGCCCTGGTTTGACGATCAAGGAAACATTCAGGTCAACCGCGGATTCCGTATCGAGATGAACAGTGCCATTGGCCCCTACAAGGGCGGGCTGCGTTTCCATCCTTCGGTGAATCTCGGCATTTTAAAATTCCTGGCGTTCGAACAGGTCTTCAAGAATTCGCTTACGACACTGCCCATGGGCGGCGGCAAGGGTGGCTCTGATTTCGATCCCAAGGGCAAGAGTGACAATGAAGTTATGCGCTTCTGCCAGAGCTTTATGACCGAACTGCAGCGCCACATCGGCCCGGATACGGACGTTCCCGCGGGCGACATTGGCGTGGGCGGCCGCGAGATCGGCTTCCTATTCGGCCAATACAAACGGCTGCGCAACGAATTCACCGGCGTGCTCACCGGCAAAGGCCTGGGCTGGGGCGGTTCGCTGATTCGTCCCGAGGCCACCGGCTATGGCTGCGTGTACTTCGCCAATGAAATGCTGAAGAGCAGGAAGGATTCGCTCGAAGGCAAGACCTGCCTGGTTTCCGGCAGCGGCAACGTTTCGCAATACACCATCGAGAAGCTGCTCGACTTCGGCGCCAAGCCGGTGACGGTGTCCGATTCGAACGGCGTGATCTATGATCCGGACGGCATCGATCGCGAAAAGCTGGAGTGGATCATCGAGCTGAAGAACGTAAAACGCGGCCGCATCCGCGACTATGCAGATCGTTACAAAAAAGCGATCTTCATGCCCACGGATATCAAACTGGAGCACAATCCTCTCTGGAACATTAAAGCGGACTGCGCATTCCCCAGCGCCACGCAGAATGAAATTACCGCGAAAGATGCGGCGAATCTCATCAAGAATGGCATCCAGCTGGTTGCCGAGGGCGCCAACATGCCGAGCACGCTCGAAGCCACCAGAATGTTCCTGGATATGAAAATCCTCTACGGACCGGCCAAAGCCGCGAACGCGGGCGGAGTCGCCACTTCCGGCCTCGAGATGGCACAGAACAGCGCGCGGCTGACCTGGACTCGCGCGGAAGTAGACGATCGTCTGCACAAAATCATGACCGCCATCCACAAGAATTGCTACGAAACGGCCGAAAAATACGGCACGCCAGGCAATCTGGTGAACGGCGCCAACATCGGCGGCTTCCTGAAAGTGGCTAATGCCATGCTGGATCAGGGGCTTGTGTAGGGACGGACGCATTCGTCCGTCCGCCGGGCGAAGCCCGGCTGTTGTCTGAGAATCGGGCGCCCCATCCTTGTCCCTGCGCTTTTTGCAGGGACAAGGATGGGGATTTTGATGTGAGGAGAATAGAAACCGAGTCGGTCTACGGCGCTGTGCCAGATGCTCCGACCCCGTACCCCTCCTCCATCGCCCGGCGGAATTTCTCCCGCTCTTCCGGGCTCATATTCCGGCACCGCCCGCGCCATCGGCGCCCACCATGTCCGCCCGGCCCGCCGTGGTGCAGTCCGCCGAACAGAATCCGGCACAGCGCCAGCAATCCCAATGCCTGCCAGAAGCCCAGCATTCGCCAGCCGAACAGCGGCGGCAGTAGCCAGTTCCACAGGTGCATCACCACTTCGCCGCCGATAAAGGCGAACAGCACCATTGCTATAACGGCCAGCGGTGCGATCCAAAACCATCTCCATTTCGATTTCATATTCGTTCCCTCATTTCGTAAATTCGTGATACACGCGCTGCAATCGCTCCCGCAGATGCAGCACCGCGTACCGTTTGCGGGACAACAGCGTATTCACGCTTTCGCCGGTCTCAGCGGACAACTCCTTGAAACTGCGTCCTGCAAACTCATGCGCAATAAACACCGTGCGCTGTTCCCGCGGCAGTTCGTCGAGCGCCCGACTCAGTTCAACGAGAAGCGCGCGGCGCGCGTAGATTGCCTCCGGCCCGGCGTCCGGCGATGGCAGCAGATCTTCGAACTGCAGCAACTCGCCTCCTTCGTCCTCCGGCTCGATGTCGCTGAAGTTCTCCGGCTCTTTCTTGCGGAATAGGTCGGTAATGCGGTTCCGCGCCACGCGAAAGAGCCAGCCGGTCACGTGCTCGATCGGCATCAGCAGACGGTTCGCCTCCACCAGCCGGTAGAAGACGTCCTGCAGAATGTCCTCCGCGTCGAGCGGATCGGGCACTCGCCGGCGAATGAAGTTGAGCAGCCGGGATTGCTCCCGCTTCACCACTTCAGAGATGCGCTGGTCCTGTTCGAACGCCATTCGCTCCAGGCTCGGTTGCACGCCCGCCGTGTCATTCATCCACTGGTGTAGACGAATGAGGGCCGCGAATATTGTATGGCGGACGGCAGAGAAGAGTCGGCACCTGCAGAATCCTGGAAGAGTCCGAGTAGGGACACAAAAGTCAAGACCTCTATCGAATACTCAGTGCACCGGGAATGGTGCGCGCGTGCCCTAAGCGCCTGAACCCTGAACAGTTTCGAGGTCTAGGGGCTGTGCAGTAAGTGCGCAGTAACCCCTTTTATTGCAATAACATACATCTCATTATTAAACCGGTTTAGCCTGCCGCCAGGGCGCGCTGAATTCGAGATGATGTCATGTAGGGTCGGCGTTCAAAGAGCGCGTGTCGAGTGCTCGAACGCTCCGCGCGTGCTATTTGCGAGAGCGGGCAGCACGTGCGTTTGCGTCTTAGCGGCGACGAGATTGTGTCGGCAGCCGTCGAGTTTCGCTCGACCAGACCGCCGAGAGCCCGCCGAAGGGGCGGGCTCTTCCGACATGAGATCAGCTATCCCAACGAGTATGATTAGCTGTTAACAATGCCTAGCCATGATCGTCCCTCCGATCGCCGAGACCATTCTCGACCCCGAACAGCGCTTCGAAGGCTTCGAAAATCTGGTGCCCTTCAAAGTGCAGAACATTCTTCTGGTTTCGAGCCTCTACGATTCTTTCATCCTCCGCGAAGATGGCCGCCTCAACGAACTGCTCATCGACGAATCCCTTGACCTCAACCTGCAGCAGATTCCCGGCATCACCCACGTTTCAAGTTGCGCCCAAGCGCTTGAACTGGCGAGATCCAATCCCCAATTCAACATGATCGTCGCCAATCTATCCATCGGTGACATGGATGCCGCGCAACTAGCTAGCGAAGTGAAGCACGCTGGACTGGATGTCCCAGTGGTTGTGCTGGCCTACGACTATCGCGAAGTAAAAAACTTTATCGCTCGCAATCCGATGACGGACGTGGAGCGCATCTTCCTGTGGCAGGGCGACGCCCGCATCCTGATCGCGATCGTCAAATACGTCGAAGACAAGCGCAACGTGCTGCACGACACGCGCGCCATGGGGGTTCCCGTTCTGCTCGTCGTGGAAGACAACATCCGCTATTACTCTTCATTTCTGCCAGTGATGTATGCCGAACTGATCAAGCAGTCTCGCCGCGTGATCCACGAAGGCATTAACACGGCTCACAAGCTGCTGCGTCTGCAGGCTCGCCCCAAGATTTTGCTGAGCTCCAGTTTCGAAGAAGCGGAGCATCTGGTGCGTCAATATCGCGATTATTTGATCGGCCTGGTGTCGGACGTGGAGTTCCCCTGGGATGGCGTGCTCAACTCCGAGGCCGGTTTTGAATTGGCCCGCCTGGTCAAAAGCCTTGTGCCGGATGTGCCCGTGGTTTTGCAAACCAGCNNTTTCACAGAGGAATTCGGCTTTGGGGACTTTGTGTTTCGCATGCCGGATTTCAGAGAAGTCGGCCGCGCCAGAGATTTAACCGAACTCGAACTTCAGCTGAAGACCATCCCGCCAGAGAGCCTCCTGTACCACGGCCAGCGCAACCATTTTTCGCACTGGCTGATGGCGCGCACCGAACTCGCCCTGGCGGTCAAGCTTCGGCCCCGAAAAGTTTCGGACTTTGCCAGTCCGGAACATCTGCGCCGCGATCTGATCGAATCGATCCGCACCTATCGACGCGAACAGAACGAGGTGCTGATCGGCGATTTTAAGCCTGACAGCTTCGAGCCCGAGCCATCCACTTTTTTGCGCATTGGCTCCGGCTCGCTGGGCGGCAAGGCACGTGGCTTGGCCTTTGCGCGGCACCTGCTGCGCACGCGTCGCCTCACCCGCCGATTTCCCGCAGTCCGCATCGCAGTGCCCCAGGCTGTCGTGCTGGCCACCGATGTCTTCGATCAATTCGTAGTTGAGAACAACCTGCTGGACTTCGCCTTGCATTGCGCCGACGACGCGGAAATTCAACAAAGATTCTTGGCTGCGCCGCTTCCCGCTTCTCTCAATGAAAATTTGAAGGCATTCTTGGCTGAGGTCAAGCATCCGCTGGCGGTGCGCTCCTCCAGCCTGCTCGAGGATTCGCAATATCAGCCCTTCACCGGCGTGTATGAAACTTTCATGCTGGGCAATCGGCAAGCTGATTTGGATGACCGGTTGCAAGCCCTGAGCGAGGCTATCCGGGGCGTCTACGCCTCCACCTTCAGTCGCCATGCGAAGGCGTACATGAGGGCTACGCCCTATCGCCTGGAAGAAGAAAAGATGGCGGTGATTTTGCAACAGGTCGTGGGCGCGGAACACGGGCCGCGCTTCTATCCGGATATCTCTGGAGTAGTCCGGTCACGCAATTTCTATCCCGTACCGCCGATGACCTTCGAGGATGGCATTGCGGCTGTAGCGTTGGGACTGGGCCGCGTCGTCGTCGACGGGGGAAAATGTTTGACGTTCTGCCCGCGCTATCCCCGCAACCTGGTGCAGTTCTCATCCGTCGAAGATATGCTTGCTACCTCGCAGTCAGAATTCTGGGCCTTGCAACTCGACGGGGCCGGCGGAGCACATTTGCACGAGACGCGCTTCGGCCTCGACGCCGCCGAAGTCGACGGTACTCTGCAGGCCGTAGGGTCCACATACTCGCGAGAGAATCACGCTGTCTACGATGGGCTCGGCCGTTCCGGTTCGCGCCTCGTGACTTTTTCATACATGCTCAAGCATGGCACTTTTCCTCTCGCAGCGATTCTCGATGAGCTGATGCACGCGGGCGAAGATGCCTTGGGCAATCCGGTGGAAATAGAATTCGCCGTGCGTCTACCACAGCAAGCCGACGAGATGGCGGAGTTTGCCTTTCTACAGATTCGACCGCTCATGCTGGCCCGCGAGAATCAGGACTTGGACATCCGCGATGTATGTGCAGAGCGCTTGATCTGCCAAAGCAACAGAGTCTTAGGCAATGGTCGCATCGAAAACCTCCACGACATCGTAGTAGTGGACTTCCAACGCTTCGAGCGCGGACGCAGTCAGGAAGTCGCCAAAGCAGTAGCTCATTTCAACGCCTCACTGAACGCGGAGAACCGTCCCTATCTTCTGATCGGGGTCGGCCGCTGGGGATCGAACGATCCGTGGCTCGGTATTCCGGTCGCGTGGGACGAAATCTCTGGCGCGCGCGTGATCGTTGAAGCCGGATTCCGCGATTTTCGCGTCACCCCGTCGCAGGGCAGCCATTTCTTCCAGAATCTGACCGCCTTTCAGATCGGCTATTACACAGTGAATCCGGAAGCGGGCGAAGGCTCGATCGATTGGGAGTGGTTGAGCCGTCAGCCATCCCTGGCCGAAAAGGGATGCGTCCGGCATCTTCACTTCGACGATTCCATCCGCGTAATTATGAACAGCCGCACGGGCAAAGGCGTAATCTTCAAACCGGAAGCCAGCTCGTCGGTTTAGCAAAGAATGATCCGGGGGGGTCTCCGCAGTCCATGCATCGGAGTGACCGGCAACGAAGCCTGCTCACATCTAATTGTGATCTCAATCACCGCCGTCTCCGGCGGCCTTCACCCACAATCACAGTGTGATTCTCTAGCGGAGACTTCGTGTTCAAGATCATCGATGCCAAGTTCCTGGCTCCCGCCATCAAACGGTTCATCATCGAAGCCCCCCGCATCGCCCGTAAACAGAAACCCGGTCAGTTCGTGATTCTGCGGGTTTACGAGGAAGGCGAGCGCATCCCCATTACCATCGAAAGCTCTGACCCCGCGCGCGGGACCATCAGCATTGTGGTTCAGTCGGTGGGAAAGACGACGCGCTTGCTGAACTCGCTCCAAGCCGGCAATCACATTCTCGACGTGGTCGGGCCCTTGGGCAAGCCGAGCCAGATTGAGAATTTCGGCACCGTGGTTGTGATCGGCGGGGGCGTTGGAACCGCCATGGCTTATCCCAGCGCTTCCGCAATGAAGCAAGCCGGCAACCGCGTAATCACCATCATCGGCGCGCGCAACAAAGAACTCATCATTTTGGAGCGGGAACTGCGCGCCGTCAGCGACGCCCTCCTCATCACCACCGACGATGGCAGCTATGCCGACCGAGGCTTCGTCACCGACAAACTTCGCCAGTTGATTCAGAACGGCACGCGTATCGACCTGGTGCTGGCCATCGGACCGGTGGTAATGATGAAGGCCGTGGCCGAGATGACGCGTAGAGACAATATTCGCACCGTGGTTAGCCTGAATCCGATCATGATTGACGGAACCGGAATGTGCGGCGGCTGCCGCGTTCTGGTCGATGGCAAGAGCGTGTTCGCCTGCGTAGACGGGCCGGAGTTCGATGCACACAAGGTGGATTTCGAGGTGCTGGTACAGCGTGCCGGAATGTATCGCGATGCCGAGCAACGCTCCCTTGCTGCCTATCAGGAGGTGGAGAGTAAAAGTAAAGAAGAGGCGTGCGCGATCTCGCCAGGCGGTGAACGATGAAGCCGGCAGCGAAAAATTCCTTAACCCCACTGCCGATGAAAGCGCGCATGAAGGTTCCGCGCCAGCTCATGCCCGAGCAGCCCGCCAATGAGCGCAACAAGAATTTCAGCGAAGTCAACCTCGGCTACAGTCCGGAACTGGCGCAGCAGGAGGCATTGCGCTGCCTGGAGTGCGCCAAGCCCACCTGCACCGTGAATTGCCCGGTAGGGGTGAAGGTAAAAGAATTCGTCGAGTTGATTGTCGCCGGCGACTTCCTGGGTGCAGCCGCGAAGATTCGTGAAGACAATGTGCTGCCCGCGGTGACGGGACGAGTCTGCCCGCAGGAAGATCACTGCGAGGGCAAATGCCTGCTTTCGAAAAAAGTGAAACCGCTCGGCGTTGGTTATCTGGAGCGCTTTGTTGCCGATTACGAGCAGCGCATGGGAACGCACGTGCTGCCCAACGTTCCGCCGACCGGTAAGAAAGTCGCGGTGGTGGGAAGCGGACCGTCAGGCCTCACCGTGGCTGGGGACCTCATCCAAAAGGGCCATAAGGTGCGAGTGTTCGAAGCGCTGCATGAGCTCGGCGGAGTGCTCGTCTACGGCATTCCTGAGTTCCGCCTGCCCAAGCACATCATTCGCCAACAACTCGATTACATGCGCAGGATGGGCGTGGAATTTGAGACCAACGTGGTTGTAGGCCGCACCGTCACTCTCGACGAACTCATGCAAGAAGAGGGATACGATGCCGTTTACATCGGCACCGGCGCCGGACTGCCGCAGTTCATGGGCATCCCCGGCGAGCACCTCAACGGCGTTTATTCCGCCAACGAATTTCTTACCCGCATCAACTTGATGAAGGCCTACAAGTTCCCCGCCTACGATGAGCCCATGCTAGACCTGAACGGCAAAGATGTCGCCGTAATCGGCGGTGGCAATACCGCGCTCGACGCGATCCGCTCGGCATTGCGCCTGGGAGCGCGCAAGGCCTACGTGCTCTACCGCCGCAGCGAAGCGGAAATGCCCGCGCGGGCCGAAGAGGTTCATCACGCCAGGCAGGAAGGGATCGATTTTCAAATGCTGACCGCGCCCGTGGAATTACTGTCCGATGGCAAAGGCTGGATGACCGGAGCGCGCTGTGTGCGTATGGAGTTGGGTGAGCCGGATGCTCAAGGGCGAAGACGTCCCATTCCTCTGAGCGGCTCAGAGTTCGACTTGCCATTATCCGTGGCGATCATGGCGATTGGGACCACCGCTAATCCCATTGTGCAGAGCACTACGCCGGGCCTGGGCACGAACAAACGTGGTTACATCCAGGCAGATTCTGAAACACAGCGCACGACGCGCCAAGGTGTTTTTGCCGGAGGCGACATAGTGACCGGAGCGGCTACCGTGATTCTGGCCATGGGCGCCGGCCGCCGCGCCGCCCGCTCCATTCACGATTATCTGACGACTGGCCAATGGTAGTTGCACTTAACAATAAATTTCTCTGCGAAGGCCTTTGGTCGCTGATTTCTTAAGGCCGCAATTCATACTAGACTTCAACGTGACCTCCATCACCTGCCACTGAGACGTGAATCACTGCCTGCCCTCACTTCGTGCGATGCAATGCAATAAGGGTTCGCAAAGTCCCAAGCAGGTCTCAGCGCGATAATTCCCAGGAGGCAACAATGGTCAACGACGATTTAGTAAAGTGTCCACTTTGCGGTGGTTTCACGCACGTTGGCACGCCCGCCCTGGTGGCGGCGTTGAAAGATCCCAAAATCCGCAAGCAGGTTGAAGACTATGTTCTTCAGCTCGTCCAATCCTCTTCGAATCAACCCGCAAGCATAGCTCAGGGTCTAACAACACCTCTGAACTTCAGGGGCGGCCTGAACTCGAACGTGCCCATGTGGTCACGAAGCCCAAAGGAATAAGGAATAAAGAACTGCCGATCTGTCAGAACGCAACGTAATGATAGGCAGTCAGATCGTTCGTGCGACGCTCACGTGGCAAACGTCAACATGCTGAGCCATTACAGGCATGCCTTCAAGTCTGACGATCTTGAGGCTCAACGCGCGGCGCTGGAAAAACTTGTTCGGACTCGAATCGGGAGTTGGAAACGGCGAGCAAACCACCGCTGCAACAACTGATTGAAAATGGTAGGCACGAGGAGACTCGAACTCCTGACCTGTACCGTGTCAAGGTAGCAGTATAGCAGCCGGCCATTGATCTATAAGGGGTTAATAACCGGAGGAACCGGCAGAACCGTAATACTCGGCGCAATTTGCTACCAAATTGCTACCAAAACATGCAAGTGGGTTCGGGGCCGAATCGTGGGGGATCGGCCCCATTTCTTAAGCGCCAACTAAAGCTGTTCGGAGGCTTCATGCAAGGTTGCCATCAAGGGGGAAATGTCCACGACGCCCGGAACGGAATACTGCGATGCGTGCCAGCGCAAGAGGCGGTACAATGTATAGGAACGTGGAGTTAGCGGAGGTGCGCCCATGGCTTCGCCTCGCGAGCCCAAAGGTTCAACGAAAATCGCCCGCCAAACGCCGACTGATCGGATATCCCAAAGAACACGGAATTCTGCGCGTCCACGTCTAGCTACCAAGAACGGCCGCGAGTTCGACGCCCAGGCATTCCTCGCCACCATCGGAGAGGGCAGGAAGGCTATGCTCTTCCCGAAGAATCAAACCTTCTTCGCCCAAGGAGATCTCGCGGACGCAGTGTTTTATCTGCAGACAGGCAAGGTAAGACTTACCGTTGTCTCCAAAGATGGCAAGGAAGCCACGCTCGGCATATTAAGTGACGGGAGTTTCTTCGGCGAAGGTTCGCTTGCGGGCCAACCTCTTCGCATGGGCTCTGCAACCGCAATGACGGATTGCGCTGTTCTGAGAATTGAGAAAAAGGCTATGGTGGATACGCTTCACCGGGAACAGACCCTTTCCGATTTGTTCGTCGCGTATTTATTGACGCGGAACATCCGATACGAAGAGGATCTGGTTGACCAACTGTTTAATTCCAGCGAGAAAAGGTTAGCCCGTGTCCTTCTCATGCTCGCTCATTTTGGCAAGGAAGGGATT
>PKXU01000164.1:167444-168865 GCA_003132445.1 Acidobacteriaceae bacterium
TTCACTTCTCAACGTCGTTCTCACGGCTAGCGGGCCGTTTCATCTCGATTGCGGAACAGCGGCTAAACAGTGATCCAGGGCGGGCGCCGCGCCCATAGAATCCGACGAAGCAGGCGCAGCCCCTATCCGAGCGACTCCCAAACGCGTAACATTAGGCTGAACGTTTCACGTCCAGGTGTCACGGGAATTTTGCACGGCAACGGAACGAAAATGATGCTTCCTCCACAGACGCGAGATTTGGCCCTGCGTCTTCTTGCTTACGAAGACGCTGCGGGCAAAACTCCCGAGCCGACGGAATTCGCGGCCTTTGGCGTCTGTGAGAGGTTGCGCCGGCCCCTCATTACACTCGCGGGTGTTGCCGGTTTTCGCTCCCTCCTTTCTCGTGCTCTGACGCTGGCCAGGGCGGAAGCTCCCAGTCTTAGCGCCGTGCAGGTCGCGCCGGATGGCTCCTTACAGGGTCTAGACGAGCTTCGGCCCCAAGTCGATGCGGACGAAGCTGGGGAGGCAGGAATAATTCTCATTACCCAGTTACTCGGGCTGCTTGTCCGAGTTGTTGGCGAAGCTACGACGTTGCAGCTGGTGACATCTGAAATTCTTCCAGACTTTAAGTTCCTCTCGAAGAGCGGTATACCTATGGGCTTTGAAGCGATCCTCAACGAAATCGATGATCTCCAAGGCGTCAGTGCGCGTCTTGTGGGACTGGCGGAGCAATATCCGCCCGTCACAGAAGCGCTGATGACTATCTCGGGAAACGTCCTTAACACGGCAACCGTATTGGCGGTAGTGGCGGCAATTAAAAGCCCCAAGCCGAACTGAGTACAGCGTTCGCGCCTTGCATGGAAAAGGAAATCGTGAGTATTCCAGAGTCACGACATTTGGCCCAACGCCTTCTTACTTACGAAGCCGTTGCGGGCGAGAACTCCGAGCCGGCGGAGTCCGCAGCTTTTCGCGTCTGTGCTAAGCTGCGCCGGCCCCTGATTACACTCGCGGGAGTTGCCGGTTTTCGCTCGCTCCTTTCTCGCGCTCTGACGCTGGCCAGGGCGGAAGCTCCCAGTCTTAGCGCGGTACAGGTCGCGGCGGATGGCTCCTTAAAAGGTCTAGATGAGCTTGCGTCGCAAACTGACAAGGAACAGGCCAGGGACGGAGGAGCCATTCTCATTGCCCAGTTAATCGGGCTGCTCCTCACTTTCATTGGCGATGGTTTAACGTTGCGACTGGTTCAGGATGTGTGGCCGGAGGCCGCCTTCGACGGCCGCATTTCCGAGAAGGAGAGGGAAAAGCTTGAGCACACCAGATAAGGTGAAAATAAACAAACTGCCGACCGGGGTCCCGGGCCTCGATGAAATCCTGGGCGGCGGTCTCCCGGAATTTTCTTTTAATATCATCGCGGGCGCCCCGGGAAGCGGCAAGACCACGCTGGC
>PKXU01000015.1 GCA_003132445.1 Acidobacteriaceae bacterium
TCCCCCTCCCGGCACCAGCCCAAAAGCCTACAGAATAAGCGGCTAGCTCGTGCTAGCTCCCCGCATGAGATGCACCTCTGCAGCAGACGCAGCAGACCTGACACCCACATATAACCAACGAGTGTAAAATCTATCCCACTGAAACAGTTAAGTTTACTGACAAAATGCTGTGGTGAGCATGGCTTACACATCTGTTACACATCTTCAGGTTCTCGCGCCCACTTCTGACAAGGAATGAAGATGCCGGAACAACGCACCAACTTTGGCGCGCACGTTCTCCTCATCATGAGTCGTGATAGCTGCGTCTTGATTGGTCAAGAGCTCCTGTTCCATGGACTTTTCTGCTTAGATCTATTGTCTGCATCTGTTTGCTATCGGTCGGTATTGGGCTTCGGGTGCATGTAAACGTGACGAGCAAACATGTCAACCTCCTGGGTTCTGTGCGACTAAGAGGAGAGAACTTCAGATGGGCTGCCTTAGTTCAAGTCGGAAATGTCGTAGTTCGCGCTATGGCGCTGGCTGGTTTGCGACATGGCGCGGTTCCGTATTTTCGGTTGGTGCACCCAAAGGTTGTGCCGTTTCAGATTCAATACGGCTCCGAGCGATTCGGGCTCTTCGGCTGGCATCGTTTTGCCGGGGTTCGTTTCCGCGGCCTCGGCTGCGGAGAGTTTTTCCGATCTCAGTCTGGCTCGGTACACACGGGTATGTGTCATCACTTCCTGGTATGTAATGACGTATTGCAACACCTGCATCCCCTGCGGCCGAAGACCGCGAAAATCGAGTCACGCCCACAAGCAAGACATTGGCGCAGCCACAAGACGGTCGCCGAAGTGGACCGGTGTTCCGCCATCGTAGAGAACCACTCCTAGCTTGAAGTTATCGCCGCAAGCGTCCGCCAACTTTCGGAGCCCTTTGAAGTCACCCGCATTCACGGTAGCGCTCGCCTTGACCTCGATACCGACCAATGCACCACTCCCTGTTTCGATCACCAGATCAACCTCGTCCTGATCTTTGTCCCGGTAGTGGTACAAAGCGCAGCTCTCACCGAACCACGACGCCTGTTTCAACACCTCAGAGAAAACAAATGTCTCCAGCAGCGGTCCGAAGCTTGAACGGTCTTTCGCGATCCGTTCCGCGGTAGCCCCCAACAGCGCGCCGAGTAGACCGGAATCCAGGAAATGCAACTTGGGCGTCTTTACCAGCCGCTTCAATTGGTTCTGAAACCACGGTTCCACCTTTCGGACAAGAAACAACTGCTCCAGAATAGCGACGTACTTCCTGGTCGTCTTGTCGTCAAACCCAACTTGGGCGCCCATCTGCGTGAAATTGGTTAGCCTGCCAGAGTGGTGGGCGAGAACCTGCAGCAGCCTTGGCATTTGATCAAGCTTTTCTACGTCGGCAACTTCGCGTACATCCCGCTGGACGATGGCTCTTATGTAATCCCGCGCCCATGTCTGGCGTCGCTTTGGATCTTCGCGCCGCAGCATTTCGGGGTAGCCGCCAGTTAGCACGGCTTGTACTAGGTCTTTGCCGATCATCAGCTCCGCGGGTTTGCCGAGTTTGCTATCGAACGCTGCTTTGAGGAAACCCGGCTTTTTGCCTCGGATTTCAGCCCGTGAGAGGGGCAGAAGGCTCACGATCTCCATGCGGCCGGCTAGACTCTCTGAGACCTGAGGCAGAGTCAGAATATTCGCTGAGCCCGTCAACAGAAACCGGCCGGCTCGGCGATCATCATCCACTGACTTCTTGATAACCCGGAGGAGGTCGGGCACTCGCTGTACTTCGTCAATGGTGGTTCGATCGAGAGCCCGCACGAACCCAGTTGGATCGCTGTGTGCCGCAGCCAGCACCGTGTCATCGTCCATGGTGATGAATTCGCGATTGCCCGCGACCAAATCGCGGACCAGGGTGGTCTTGCCGCACTGGCGCGGCCCGGTAACCATGACGACCGGCGTGTCCTTGAGCGCGGTGGCCACCAGTTCGGCGGAAAAGCGAGGAAAGAGCGCGTGGTCGGTATCGTCCATGCCGGGCGGAGGCTCCGTCTAGTTCGGATTGATGGTTCGTCTAGTTCGGATTATAGGCTCGTCTGATCCGGAACGGAAACTGAACGGTGCCGGGACTCATTCCGGCTCGTGGTGGGCCATCTGTACCTGGGTATGCGCGATACAGGGGGGCCTACCAGATCGAGCTTGTATCTTCCGATCCGGTTCCTTCATCGCCCCCCGGTCGTTACAGCTTTGCCTTAGTCAACCGGCGCAGAAGACTTTCCTTGGCGGCGTGCTCCTGGCGGAGTTCTCCCACGGCGGACTGGAATGCAGTCACCTGGCCTTGCCGGACCGCAAGATCTCGCAGGTCAATCAGAAGAGTGATCGCCTTGTCATATTCATTGGGCTGCCGCTTCTGGATGTGCGCTGCAATCTGGTTCCAAGTCGCTTCTTCGCGCTTTTCCAATTGGTCCAGATAGCCAGCGCGGTTGGCCTCGTCCTCCGCTTTTCGGCGCGCTGCTTCTGCCGCTCGCTTCGCCTCCAGTAACCGTTCCCTTTCTTCCGCACGGGCATGGGCCACTGTCAGGAGATCACCGGCAGTGCGCCGCCGAATTCCGTCGGGCTCGGGCAAAGTGCGTAGCGCTTTCTGTTGCTCGAAACGTCGCAGCAATTCGTTCTTCCACCGTTCACCGGGTTCAGCGACTGCGACAACCAGCAAATTGTTCTTTTCCTTTTCGGGCAGGCTCTGAATCCAAGCCGCCAGTTCCTCCCGATCCGGGCTAGCGTTCAGCGGCGCCGAAGCCGATGCAGCAACTTCAACGAGATCCTCGTCTATTCCAAGAAACTCGATCAGCGAACGGAGGGGAGCGGACAATTCGACCAGGCCAACAGGCACTGCTGGCTCCAGATCGTCCTCGGCGAACTCTTCATTCTGCGCGCAAAGTAGCCATCCGAGATAAAGGCAGCGGGTGTCTCCGCGCAGAAGCTCCGAGCGCAGCGACATCAGCGAGCCCATCCATCCTGTGCCGTCGTCCCAGTCATCGTCCTCTGACTGATTTTCGAACGCGACGATCACAGAGTTTCCGGCTTTTCGCACGTGAGCAGCTTCGCCTGGGAGCATGGTTCTGAACACTCTGTAGTCAACCAATCCCTGCGGAAGGCGGAGATGGAATTCACGTGCTCCCCAGTTTGTAAGGTAAAGAAACGCGTCGAAGTACTTCTCCAGAAGTCTGAGGGGATCAGCTTTCAGATCCCCCCATTCGTAGTGATTCGTGAAACTCGTGGAAGTAATCGCGGCGCGCGTGGAGATGGATCGCAATTCGGCGATCTCAGCTCTTGTCAGCGCCCGGTCGATCGCCCGGAAATCGTAGTACTGGTATTCGCTCACTCAGAATCCCCTGCGCCAGTGGCGGTACGCTGTGATCCACTCTGCACCGCCGGGCGCTGGCGTCGGCAACGGCAGATCAAGGATTCCGATCCCCTGCCGGGTTTTGCCGTGGCGGCAGATCACTACAATCTGACCATCGCGTGTCATGTCCACCTTCTCCACAACAACGTCAACACCGAGGACATTTGTGGAAAAAGGCAGCGCGAGATGCTCCTCCATCATCGCGAGGAAGCCGCCAACCTGCTCCCCCTCCCCATACGCATCCACAACTCCTTCCTCGATCAGTTTCTCCAGTTTCGCCTTGCTGAATGACGGCAGGTTGGTGCCAGATTCACGCTTTAGCTTGCGCGCATCCATATGAACCGCAGCGGGCTTGTTGTTCTTTTGCGTCATATCAATTCATTCCCATCAGAACGTTCAATCGCGGGGCGACGGCTCATCGGCGGCCGCAGCGCCAATTCTATAGCCGATGGCGCCGTAGCCTCTTAGCCGCCGGGCGTACATTCGCGCCAGCATCAGCACCTGAGAATCGACATAGTCGTAGACGCGAACGACATGCTTAGCATCGTGAAGCCGATGGAGACGCCCAACATACTGTTGCAACGTTCCCTTCCAGGAAATCGGCATCGCCAAGAACAAGGTGTCCAGACGAGCATCATCAAATCCCTCACCTATGTAGCTGCCCGTTGCCAGGATGACTCTTGGCTCGCTCTCCGGAACAGCCGCAATAGCTTCCGCAATCGTCCGGCGCTGTTTCTTGCCCATGCCACCTTTTAGCACAAACACGTTACTCACTTTGCCAGAGAGCGCCGTCTCAAAGTACTTCAAGTGATTGGTCCTGCCGGTGAGAAGCAGCGGTGAGCGCCGGTCTCCGACTGCGCGCAGCAGATCGGCCAGGATCATTTCATTGCGAGCACGGTCATCTGCAAGTGCAGCGTACACTTCCTGAATCGTTGTATCGATCCGCTCGGGCGGCATGCAAAACTCAGTCAACCGAGGAACCACTTCATGTTCGAACGGCGTGACGGCGGTCATCGAACGTGCGCTGAGCTTATGTCGTATCGGACCGCACTGCATGTAGATGATCGGGTGGTGTCCATCTTTGCGCTCAGGGGTTGCCGTCAGGCCAAGGATGTACCTCGCCTTTACTTGTTTCATCACCTGCTCAAAGGTGAACGCCGACAAATGGTGGCATTCGTCGACAATGACGTGCCCGTATTCTGCGACGAAGTCTTTGACTCCATCTCTGCCGTGGGTGCTTTGGATGATGGCGATATCCACGGTGCCGTTACGGTCGCTCTTTCCGCCCCCAACCTGGCCGATCAATTTGGCTGGAAGATTGAGAAACATCGCCAATCTGGCATGCCACTGATCCAGCAGCTGTTGGCGGTGAACCAGTACGAGGGTATTCACCTTTCGCGCCGCGATCAGCCATGCGGCCACTGCGGTCTTGCCGAAAGCAGTAGGAGCGCAGAGGATCCCTTCGTCGTGTTCAGCCATTATAGAAACAGCGTCTTGCTGGGATGGGCGCAATTGGCCGCAAAACTTCACGTCAATTGAATGTCCCGTGCACCGCTCGTCACGAATGTCTGGCTTGATGTGATGTGCTTCAAACAGCTCCATTACCTCGGCCAGACACCCACGCGGCAAAGCAATGTGGTTGGCGAGATCCTCGCCGCACGCGATTATTCGCGGCTTGTTAAATGTGGGAAGCCTCATCGCTTGTGCCTTATAGAATTCAGGATTCTGAAATGCGGCCAGCCGGAGCAGACGGTTCAGCATCGCCGGAGGCAGCCCGTTCTTCTCGATATACAGGAGGTTTGCGCGAACGATTTGAACCGCGGGTGGAAACGGTCCTGGTATTGGGCGTTCCACTCTCTTTTGTGACGGCGGCAGCGCCCAAGGATCTTGCGGGGCGTCGTCTACAATGCTGATCCTGACACCAATGAGATCTCCTCGTTTCTGAGCTTCCCGCACAACCGCCTCGACTGCGTCAGCCGACATTCTTTCTACGCTTGCCAGAAATGCCCACTGATCTTGGTGCAGACGAAATTCCGAATCGACAAAAACACTGTTTCCTTCCGCACGCGGAAACTTTTGCAGAGGCAGCGCGATTAGGTTGCCTAGACCTCCCTTGGGCATCGTGTCCTGGTTGGGGAAGAAGCGGTCGTAGGACTCCAGACCCACTTGGTGGCGGAACTCCATCGTTCGAGTGAGAATTGCGCAGCCCAGTTTTCGCGCGGCGGTCGCAGGAATTGCCCAATTGAAGAATATCCACACATGGCCGCCGTTTCCCGACCGAGAACGTTCTAAAACCGCTGGCACATTCATCTCGTGACAGGACGTGAGGAACGCGGCGGCGTCCTTCTGCCACGTCCTCTTATCGAAATCGACGGCCAGGAACCAGCAGGTCTCGTCCTGCAAAAGAGGATAGATTCCGACCGTATGATCCCCGACAAGATGACCACGCAAAACGTCTTGAGTTAGTGGCCTGAACTTTCTGGTCTGACGATCAACCTTCTTACGGTCTTGGTCTTTGGCACGTAGATATGATTTCCAATCACGATCTGCCTTTGGCATGTATCCAGATCGCCCGTCAGAATTCTCCCAGCGAATGGCATAAACATCGTCGCGTCCACGGAAGAGACTGCGAAATAGTTCGATCCGCTGTTCCGCCGTACCCGATGCGGATCTGCCGACGTCTCGCGCTGCGCTTATGGTCTGAGGGGTCTGAGGAATCCCACTTGTTGGTCGAGGCTCAGCAATTCGTATACTGTGCTCGATTAAAAGGCCGCGTAGCCGAGCATTTTCGTCACGCAGGCGTCTTACCTCCGCCACGGATGCCTCAAGGTTCGGAAACTCGTTGTCAGTTTTGCTCAAGTCAAAGACCTGCCTGCACGCGCCGCCACTTGACTCCAAAATGATCGCACATCGCCGGCTTCCTTATGCGCTGGCTTTCGCGTGTAGAGCCAAAGCGGGATGGGCCCTAGTCGTGGTAACCAAAAGCTCGCTAGTGGGTATTAAGGTCACTAGGACCGGATACTGGCAGACGCAGCGGACTTGAGAAAAGCTTGAGTGCTCGCCGTGGAAACTGGCGATGCAGAACTGCTCAAAGTCAGGGAACCTCGTTTATGTGGCAATCCCGAGCCAAGTCTGGCGAGAAGTCAGCCGGGAAAGTGTAGAGACTAGACGGGCAGCACCTAAGCCCCGGATCATCACGGAGAGGGTGAAGGGATAGTCCAGACCGCAAACCGGATGCGGGGCCTCGTACAGCATCCGGGCGGCGAAAGCCGTGGTCGGTAAGAAAATCGATCCAATATATCTAGCCTGGATGTATTCGACTTTGGGTCAGAGGGGCGAGGCGTTTCGCTGGCTGGACCGCGCTATCGAGGAACGCTCGCCTCAAGTCGTGTTTATCCGGGTGATACTGGAACTCGATAACATTTTCGGTTTGATCCGCGATTCGAAACAGCCCCCACAATGATCCCAATGATCTGTTGAAAAATCCCAGAAACTTACACAGTGACTTTCACATTTTCACATTGTGTTCAAGCTATGTCGCGTATTATCAATACTTAACTGGCAGACGCAGCGGACTCAAAATCCGCCGACCTTCGGGTCTTGGGGGTTCGACTCCCCCTCCCGGCACCACTCCAAAAACCAGTGAATACGCGGCTAGCAGGCCCAGCTCTCTGCATGCGATTAGCTTCTTCAGCAGACGCAGCGGACTTTTCGCAACATATAGCCAACGGGCCTTAAGTCTATTCAACTGAAAATAATCAGTTTACTGAAAAATGCCTTAGGCAATGTTGCGGGCACGTCTGTTACACATTCTCAGGTTCGCCACTTCTAACATGGAATGAAGATGCCGGAACAGCGTGCGAACGTTGTCTTTGGCGGCAGACTCACGCCTACAAGCGTCCAAGCCGAAGCCCGCGGTGCTCAGGCCGTTTCGCAGGGAGAACTGGCGACCAGGCCGAGACTGAGCCGGGAAGGTTTAAACAATAGACAGCATCTAGGGGTCAGAAGAGTCGCGGTGCAAAATCCTTCAGATCGCGGCGCCAGGTCTGCCACTCGTGGTCCGTGCCAGGTGATTCATAGAAAATATGTTGAACGTTTGCTTCTAGAAGCGACGTATGCAGTCTCTGGAGTCCTGCCCGCATTCTCTCTGGCTCATTCGTTCCTACGCCAAGCCAGAGCAAGTGCACTTTCTTGGCGAATGCTGCCGAATCAGCGAACACTCCGTTGTAGTCGGTCTTGGGATCCAATTTCCGATCGCCGAGGACGAGCATCCCGCCCGCTCCACTGAAGCCGCCGATGTAAGAGAAGAGATCCAGATGATCCAGCGTGATCTGGAAGGTCTGCATCCCACCCATCGAGAGGCCTGCCATCGCACGATGGTCGCGGTCGGATAACGTGCGGAAGGTGGAATCAATGTAGGGGATGAGAGCTTGGGTCACATCATCTTCAAATGCCGCCGCCATGTCCTGCATGGCCTTCAGCATTTCTGGTGATCCAAACCCTTTTGCGAACAGATCGACAGGCGCCTCGCCGGCGCGGTGTGCGTAGCCGTAGGCCATCACGACGATCATCGGTTTGCAACTCTTGGCCGCGATCAAGTTGTCGAGGATGAAATTCGCGTTGCCCTGACGCACCCAGCCGGTCTCGTCCTCGCCTGCACCATGTTGCAAATAGAGAACTGGATAGCGCACATTAGTTTTCGAATCGTAATCGGGCGGCAAATAAACCAAGGCATGCCGCCAGGTCCCCGTCACCTTCGAGTTGTACCAGACCTCGCGAACTGCACCATGCGGCACATCTTGTACCGAATAATAGGTAGAGTCCGGCTCCGGAACTTCTACGCCACTTGCGGGCTTTCCTCCTCCGAAGAAGGCGTGAGTGTTGGGATCGCTGACCTCCGCCCCATCAATAATCAATGTGTAATAGTGAAAACCGGGAACAAGCGGCGGAGTGGTGATGGTCCAAAATCCATCCTGCTGTTTCTCCATGTCCAGTTTCGGGCCGCTCCAGAAGTTCAGTCGGACCTTCGTAGCATCTGGAGCTTTCACGCGAATCTGTAGTCTGCCGGCACCGTCAACCCGGGGGTACTCTGCTGCCCAGACATTCGTCGTGGAGGGTTGAAAAGTGCCCGATTCCTGTGCCCAACAAAAACTCAAAGATAATAAGATCGGTATTGCGAATCGCCGCATGTTTTTCTCCTTCGTTGTCATCGAATGTGAGCCATAGCGCTGGCTGCCCGATAATTCCTGCCGTGAGCTTCAGAGTTGAAATCCGCCGAATGCAGCTAACGTCACTGCTCGACTGAGACGACGGTTACAGATTTGGGCTCCAGCTTCAGAGTCAGCTTGCCACCCTGAATCTTCGCTGAGATCTGCCTCGGCCTGACTGTGTTAGTTGCGTCGAAGGTGTTGACACTGTCCACCTTCGGCGCTGTCAGAGTTTCTCCGCTCGCTGATGTGGCCGTAATACCCGCCAGATCCGCTTCGACTTCGACCGGTTCGTTGGGGTCGAGATTGGTAATCTCCAGCCACAACTTGCCGTTTGTGTCTTTGGCCGCGATCGTATCCAGGCGTGGTATGGCCACGGCGCCATGCGTGTACCAACCGGCGTCGAATGTCACTGGTATGAACGTGGCGTCCTGGAACGGCACATACATTTTGAAGACGTAATAGGTTGGAGTCAGGACCATCTTCTCTTTGTCAGTGATGATCATTGCCTGCAGCACATTGATCATCTGTGCGATATTAGCGCCGCGTACCCGGTCGGCATGACGAGCGAAGATATTGAGGTTCAGAGCCGCGAGAATGGCGTCGCGCAGGCTGTTCTGCTGGACCAGGAACCCCGGATTACTGCCCGGTAACGGCGCATACCAGCTTCCCCATTCGTCAACAATGAGCGCTACCTTCTTATCGGGGTCATACTTGTCCATGATCGCCGAGTGCTTGCTGATAAGACCTTCCATCTCCAAAGTGGATTTGAGGAGTTGACTGTACTCAGTTTCACCAAACTCCACAGACGAGTAGGAAGGCGGCCAGTGCACCACCGTGTAGTTGTGCATTGAAAGGCCATTGATGTCCCAGCTCCACGTGTGTTGCTGATAAGCCTTCATGACGGTTTCCGTCCAATCGGTCCATCGCGGCCCGTCGCCGCCAGGGCCCACGGCGATCTTCAGCATCTGCTGTTTGTCCTGTTGCGCCGGATTGAAGTTCCTTACGAAGCGACTGTATATCTTCATCTGGCTAACGTAATAGTCGGGGGTCATGTTGCCCCCACAATCCCAGCTTTCGTTACCGATGCCGAGCAACGCGACTTTGTATGGAGATGGATGCCCGTTGGCGGCACGTTCTTTTGCCAGCGTAGTCGGTGCTGCGGCCGTCATGTATTCCAGCCACTCGGCTGCCTCCTGGGGAGTGCCGGAACCGACATTGACCGAGACATACGCGTCCGCCCCGATCTGATCGATGAAGTCCATGAACTCATGCGTTCCAAACGTGTTTGGCTCAGTCACTCCGCCCCAGTTGGGGTTGAGGGTTACTGATCGTTGAGGGCCGATGCCCTTACGCCAGTGATACTCATCGGCGAAGCAGCCGCCGGGCCAACGAACGTTCGGAACCTTGATCGCTTTCAAGGCGCCCACAACATCGTTGCGAATGCCACGAGTGTTCGGAATCTTGGAATCGGACCCGACCCAAATGCCTTCGTAAATGCCGCGTCCAAGATGCTCTGCGAATTGCCCGAAAATGTTACGGTCGATCTTCGCGCCGGTTTTGGACGCATCAATCGACAATTCAACTTTCTGGGCAGCCAGCCTCGGCGCAGTGATGCACATAACGGTCAGCGTGAAGCCCACGAGAAGTGAACGCATAAGAAGCGATGTCCTTTTAGCAGAAGTGACAAAATTTAACGACATTCGAAGCTGGCTCCGTCCTCCGTGTCTCCTTGCCCCTTGTATTGTGCGTGCTTCGGATAGGGACATAGCGGCCGGGTGCGTCCAGGAAAAGCCTTGCCGGTCGCGATCACTGATGCAGGCGTTGTTCCCTTCTCGACCCAGTTAACCATTGCGCCCAACAAATCAAACTGATCCAGCGCCTGCCCTCCGCCACAATGGCTCATGCCCGGAACGAAATAGAACTGACTCCACTTCGACACGGCGTCGAGGCTCCCGTTTGCAGCCGCCATGTTCTTGTAGTATTCGAACGTGTCGAGAGGCGAGAACCACGGATCGCTATCGCCGTGGTAGAAGATCAATTTTCCTCCGTGCGTTGAGAAGGTCGTCAGATTCGTGGACATCGAATCCACGAGCGGTTGGCTGGCCGACAGAGCTTCTTTATCAACGTCCATTGTCATGTCCCTCGTCGCAGGCCCGAAAATGCCGGGTCCGGGTGAGAGCAATCCTCGGAATGGCGGACCGTTCGTGATGCCCGTGTCGTAAAGGAATCCAGCATAGACTTGGGTTCCACTCGACGTCTTCGGCCCTCCCACGGCCTTGTTGATGGCGGCCGCTTTTTCCGGAGCCAAGCAGGAGTTATTCGTTTCGCCCTTGCACGCCAACATCTCAGGGTCGAAGTCGCACCTGAGAGGATCGGAGATTAAGCCGTCGGCGACACCATCTTTGGCATCGCACTTCTTGATGAGAGCATCCTTGATCAGATGGCGGTCATTGTCCGTAATCGACTGCTCGCTGATCGGTTTCCCGTTTGCATCCTTCGAAGCAATTTGATTGAAGGCAATGGGAATCCATCGACCGATCGCGAGATTGGAAAACCCGGTACGCATCGCGGGGTCGCCGGAGATGATGCCGTTGAAAACCGTGGGATAACGCTGGGAAAGAATCATACCTTCGCGTCCGCCGGTGGAGCATCCAGAAAAATACGAAAAGGCTGCCGGCTTGCCGTAGTGTTGCGCGATGAGTTGTTTGGCTAATGCAGCGACCTCAGCATTCGCGAGGTAAGCAAAGTCCAGATACGCCTGCTGATCGCGCATGAAACCGAAATCAAATCCCGGGTGCCGGCTTTTATGACCTGAATCTGTGCTTACAACGGCGAATCCGCGTATGAGCCCAGGCGTGTCTCCGGCAGCGTTCAATCCAAGGGGAGGCATTACGATACCGTTGCTTCCAGCGCCACCTTGCATCAGAAAATCGCCGTTCCATCGGTCGGGCATGGCCAGGGCGAAGGTGATTCCAAACTCTTCTCCGTCAATTCCGGTGCGCCGGTTCATTACGCCTTCGACTCGGCAATATGAAGGCAGAGGCGCACTGCGAGTCTGGTTCCAGGGGATGGCCTCGGTGGTTCCGGCAGCAATGGCCGCCGCTTTGGTGATTTCAACATTCTCGGCTTTGAAGTTTGTCAGCTTCGTGCAGGAGTTCGGTTCCTGCGCCCAAGCATAACTAGTCGAGATAAACACCAAAAGCATATTTCTTAAGAATTTGTCATGCATATTCGCCTCAATCTCTTAACCAAACGACTATTCCGGCAGCATGATTTGTCCTTTGACTTCGAAATTCCCGTTCACTGAAGGAACTCCTGTTCCGGGTTGACCGCTCCCGATGGAGACCGTGTACTTGCCTTGCGCCACGATAATGTCTCCTAGATCGGTGACCATGCTGAGGTCGCGCGGGTTCAACTGGAAATCCACCTTCTGGCTCGCTCCGGGCTCCAGATGGACGCGCTGAAACCCACGGAGTGCGCGCCGCGGCGCACCGGACGCTTCCGGAAACTGCAGGTACAGCTCGACTACTTCATCCCCGGCCACTTTTCCAGTGTTCGCGACCGTGACGGAGGCGCGCAGTGGATCGCCGGCGTTGACTGGGGCGTCCGGTAGCAGGAGATTGCTGTAAGTGAATGTTGTGTAGCTGAGGCCGAATCCGAACGGCCAGAGTGGTTCACCCTCAAAGTAGCGATAGGTGCGTCCTCTCATTGAGTAATCTTCGAAATGCGGAAGCTGATGAACATCTTTGTAAAAGGTGACAGGAAGGCGTCCAGCGGGGTTGTTCTTGCCGCTGAGAGTTTCAGCGATAGCGGCTCCTCCTTCTTCGCCGGAGTACCAGGACTCGAGGATGGCGTTGGCGTGCTCCTTCGCCCAGTTCACGCTGAGGGCGCTGCCATTCATCAACACGATGACGAGCGGCTTGCCACTCGCGGCAAGCGCCTCGATCAGATCTTCTTCAGGCATCGGCAAATCGAGGCTGGTGCGGTCGCCGCCGGAAAAGCCGGGCTGACTCACAGGCATCTCTTCGCCCTCAAGGCGACTGGTGATGCCGACGACAGCGACGACCACATCGGCGTTTTTCGCGGCCGCCACCGCTGCGGGATCGGGCACGTTGTTCACGCGAGTCCACAGAAGCTGCGCTTCTGGCTTGCCCTCTCCGGTGTGGCCATAGAGGATCTCAAGCTTTACGGGATGACCTTTTTCGAGGTGAACGGGGCTCAGATTAATGTTCTTGCCCCAGAGCGTCATAATCTCCCTGCCATCGATTGACAGGCGACCGAAGCCGTCGACGCGGAGTCCTAAGAGATAGTCGCCGGTTGCGGTGGGATTGAGAGAGCCAGTCCACTGCACCGACAAGCCGGAAATTCCTTTCGCCTGTTCCGGGACATTGCTCTCGTTCAGATTCACGGAGGACTCGACACGCGAGGTGAGCGGAGTCGGCTTGGCGTCGAAGGTGGGGCGCAAACTGTATTCGGCTTTGAGGCCGGGCTTGCCATCCGGAGTAGTCAAGACGGACGTGGGCACGGGGTCTGCCTGATTGGAAAGGAATTGAGTGCCGGGCACGTAGGTGATCTTCGCCTCGGGGAACTCGCCTTTCATTCCTTCTAGCACAGTGACTGTGTGTGAGGTACTGCCGTTGTAATTGCCGAGGAGAACGGCGGTTTGATCAGCAAGCGGGCCGACCAGGGCGACTCGCTTGGCAGATTTCAGAGGAAGGGTGCCATCATTCTTAAGCAGAACCATCGATTCGTTGGCGATGCGACGCGCAAGCTCGCGGTGTGCTGGACTGTCAAGTTGCTTCTCGTCGATGTTCATGTAGGGCACGGTCGCTGGCGGATCGAACATGCCGAGACGGATGCGAGCCGTAAACAGACGAATGAGAGCAGTGTCGACGGAGCTTTCCGGAAGATATCCTTGCTGCACCGCCTCGATGTAGGGCTTGTAATCGTGGTCGTCGCTCACTTTTGCGAAGTCGATGCATTCGTTATCCATTCCGCGGATTAACGAAATTGCCGAGGCCTGTGGCTGCGTCGGGCGGTAGTGGTGGCCGTTAAAGATGTTGCGTACAGCGTCACAGTCAGAGACTACATAGCCGTCGAAGTGCCAGGCACCGCGAAGCGTGTGCTGCAGCAGGAATTGACTCGCGCACGCGGGCTCGCCATTGATCGCATTGTAAGCACACATGACCGAACCCGCATGACCCTCGACAACGGCTGCGCGAAACGCGGGTAAGTACGTGTCTTCCTCGTCGTGTTTGCTGACGTCCACGTCGGTGAAGTGGCGAGTGGGCTCGGGACCACTGTGAACGGCATAGTGTTTGGGCGTGGAAACAACGCGGTAATAATGGGGATCATCGCCTTGCATACCAGTAACAAACCCGATGGCTAAGCGAGCGCTCAGGAACGGATCTTCGCCATAGGTTTCCTGGCCGCGTCCCCAGCGGGGATCGCGGAAGATGTTGACGTTGGGGGCCCAGAAATCGAGGCCCTCGAAAATGTTAGAGTGCCCAGCGCGCTCGTGCTGAGCGTGTTTGATTCGCCCTTCAATGCCGATGGCCGTTGCCATCTCGTGAATCCGGGGCGCATCGAAGGTGGCGGCCAGACCAATGGGTTCCGGGAACTCGGTCACGCCATCGGAAATGACGCCGTGCAAGGCTTCACTCCACCAATCGTAAGAAGCAATATTCAAGCGTGGGACGGCTCGTGCCTGATTCACAAGCTGCGAGGCCTTCTCTTCGAGCGTCATGCGGTGGACGAGATCGGCCGCGCGCTCTTCAGGAGAAAGTGTGGGATTCATGTATGGCAGGCTGGAAGTGTCCTGCGCCATTGAGGTGGAGGCTAGAATGACAATGATGACTGCGGCCGGCGCGAAAATTTTGTGATCGTTCATTTCTACTCCTGGAACTCTCGATACGTCCTTAGCTGCTTCGCGCGATTCTTACCGCGCTTGAACCGAAATTGATTGTCCGTTGTAAACAACGAGCTTGTCCGGGTTCGCGGTCGGTTCAAGTCCTGTTCCGTGTCCGACAGATACCAACACCACCTTCATCTCCATACTTGCCGGCATTCCGGGATATTCCCCTTCTCGCGGACCAATCGTCAAAGTTTGGTTTGACTCCGACCAGTGCATTGGGATGACAGAGTGCATACCGTGCTCATAGTCGTAACCGTCGCCGGCGTCTTGATAGAGGACGAATTCTCCGTCGGCACCTGTATAGATCCTCAATTCGATCGGCCCGGCAGGTTTCTCGTCCGCGTACTCGATTTCGGGACCGAGCGGAAGAATCGAGCCGGCACGCACGTAAAGGGGAATGCGATCGAGAGGCGCGTCAGCATCGATCTCGCGGCTTCCGTTTGTCGAAGCTCCCGTCCAGAAGTCGTACCAAGCCGGGGCGTCCGGCAGATACAAGGCTCTGTGAGTAGCGTCTGGCTGCAGCACAGGGTTGACGAGGAGTGCAGGACCGAACATGAACTGATCACCAATGTCGCGAACTCTGCCATCGGTGCGCCAATCCATCACCAGGGGCCGCTGGATCGTGTAGTCGTCGTTTGTTACTCGCCATGCCAGGGAATAGATGTAGGGCATGAGGCGATAGCGCAGCTTGTCGTAGTTGATAAGAATCGGCTCGACCTTATCGAAGGCCCAGATCTCATTCTGCGGGCGGTGACCGTGTGTACGGAAAATCGGACAGAAGGTTCCATACTCGAACCAGCGTGCATAGAGTTCCTGGAATTTGGGGTCCTCGACGGGCTTGTCATGCGGAGGCCAATACCCGCCGATATCGGTTGTCCAATAGGGATATCCGGAAAGCGCGAAGTTCAACCCTGCGGCCACTTGATGGCGTAAGCCCCAGTAGGAGCCATAGACATCGCCTGACCACACCGCTGCTCCAACTCGCTGCTGGCCCAGGAAAGCGGACCGTGTCAGCAGAAAAACCCGCTTCTGATCAGTAGAAACTTTCCAGTGTTCCTGAACTCCTAGCGTGTGCATGAATGGAAAGATGTTCGTGTATTCGGCGCCATTGCCGATCGAGATCTTCTTGTCCCGCAAAATAGCGTCCCCCATGTGGGGCCAATATTCTTCCGGTTCCGCGCTGTCGAGCCAGAATGCGTCCCAACCTAAAGAGAAGAGCTTGCCAGCGAGGTTGTTCCAATAGAAGTCACGCGCTTTGGGATTCGTAGCATCGTAAACATGGGCATTGGGGACATCCAGGTGTTTCTGCGTCATTTGCAGGAAGTTCTGAGACTTGGCATCAAACAGCCCCCAAACGGAAAGCATGGCATGGACGTGCTCATCATGGAGCCGCTTGAGTTCACCGGGTACGTCGGGGAAATTGGGATTGAAGATCGGATCGCCTTCTGCTTTCCACCAGAACCAGTCCTGAACAATTCCGTCGAGCGGTATGTGCTCTTCACGATAGCGATGTGCGATTGCTAGAACTTCTTCTTGCGAAACATATCGGTCCTTCGACTGAAAGAATCCGTACGACCATTTCGGCAACATCGGTGTATGTCCGGTAAGACTCCGATACCCGTGGATGAGCTGATCCATCTCTGGACCGTAAATGAAGTAGTAGTCGACGGCACGGCCGGCGAGTGAATTCAGATTCAGTTCCAGCGGGAAGCGATTATCGACATGCGTCAGCGAGGCGGTGTTCCACATCAAGGCATAGCCTTTGCTCGACAACAGCAAAGGAATTGCGACATCGGTGTTGTTTTGCCCAAGTTCGACGGTGGCACCGCGGTAGTTGAACATTCCGCTCTGGTGTTGGCCCAGACCGTAGAAACCTTCCGAGAAATCCGGTGCAAACCTGTCTTCGATGTGAAATGTCTTTTCGCCATTCAGTTCAGTCGGTTCGTAGGTGCGAGGAATCGAGTTCCGCTCGCGTAAGAGATTCTCGCCTTCTGCCGTACTGAATTGGACGTAGCCCCACTTGAGCGAAAGCTCGACCTTCAGCGTATCGGTGGTGAGGATCGCCGCATCGCTCGTTTCTGATACCCGAAACTTTGCGCCTGGACATGATTCTTTCGAATCGAGCATCCACGGCTGGCTTTGTCGAATCGTATTAGGCGGCTCGAGCGTAGACACGAAATGGACAACGGAGGGACGGCAAACGGAAATGTGAATGCTCTCGTTTCCGATCGTCGCCGTCATACCGTCCTGAGCTGGCGCGTACTTGACTGGAGGTAGTGACGGCACATCCCACAATTGGGCAGTTGCCTGTTTCGCCATCCAGGTTAGGCAACACAGGCCGAAGAAAAGAGAAGTCCAGAGCCTGCTCGATGGAAGTAAGGTCGATCTCATTCGCATGACGGTATCGCTAACTGTAACGAACTGCGGAAAGCAAAATACCAGATGACGACAAAGTTTCTGCCAAGCGAGGGAGCCGTTTTAACGGCTTTGGTTTCGTTTGACACCTACTCGCGCCTTTTTCGAAATGTTCTTACCCGTGCGCCGTTGTGTCGATTCGCGCGCAATCAACTCGGGCTGCAGCACCAGAGTTTCTGGTTTTGGGGGCATTTTCGAGTTCAGAATGCGCAGCGCAATTCGGGCAGCTTCTTCTCCGATTTTCCGGCTGTGCTGGTCGATGCTGGAGAGTGGGACACGAAGCGAGTCGTCGTAGTGGAGATTTCCGCAGCCCACGACCGCCAAATCCTCTGGAATTCGAACTCCGTGATCCAGCGCATAGTTCATAGCACCCATTGCCAAAGGATCATTGAAGCAGAATAACCCGTCAGGTCTGGGCTCGAGATTTAGGAGTTTGTGCATGGCTTCTGCGCCGCCCTGTTTGGTTCCGACATCTCCCTTGCGCTGCGTGATGATGTAATCGTCGATCACTTTCATCCCAGCTTCCGCGAGGGCCCGTTTATATCCTTCCATCCGGCGAATTCCAGGACTGATCTCCGGTCCACAAATGTGAGCAATCTTTTTGCAGCCAATATCGATCAAGTGCCTGGTCGCGAGAATCCCCACCAATTCATCATCTACACCGACGAAGTTCGCCGAAAGACCAGGCAAGCATCGATCGATCAATACATATGGTGTGTCCTGTTTTTCGATGTGAAAGAAAACGTCTACGGTCGTGCGGCACGATGCAATGATTAAGGTATCGAGCCGGCGTGCCAGCAAGTGATTGATTTCCACCTCTTCCAGATCCGGATCTTCGTCAGACGAGGAAACGATCAGATAGTAGCCGCTTTGTCGTAAGACTTCGGAGAGAGACTTGGCAACTTCCGCAAAGAAGGGATGCAGCAGATCGGGAACAACCAGGCCGACAAGATAAGAGCGGCCGGTCACTAGGCTGCGCGCAGCAAAGTTGGGACGATAGTCAAGCTCTTTTACGCGGGCGAGAACTCGCTCACGGGTCTCGTCTCCGATGTCAGGATGATTTCTCAGAACCTTGGAAATGGTGATCAGGGATACTCCAAGATCTTTCGCGATGTCCTTCATTCGTATATTCATAGGTAGCCCGTCGGTTTAGAAGCTGAGATCGCCCTCTAGCGAAGTAATCGTTGAACGTAATAGGGCCTTGCCGCGGAAGCCAGTTTCTGTCCCGAGCTTCTATTGTTGACATCGATAACTTTACCGATTATTTTCCACGGAGTACAGACATGAGAGCGCTTGTGCTTCGCAAACCAGGTCAGGCCGATCTGGAGACCATCGCTGATCCGGTGCTCACAGATACGAATGTCCTGCTCAAGGTCCGCATGGTGGGATTCTGTGGCAGCGATCTGAATTCGTTTCGTGGACTTAATCCACTAGTCACGTATCCGCGCATTCTAGGACATGAAGTCTCGGCTACGGTGGTTGAAGACCTCGGGCGCGAGGCCGTATTGCCTGCTGGCACGAGCGTAGCTATCTCCCCATATACCAGTTGCGGTGAGTGCTCTTCTTGCCGGCGCGACCGTCGGAACGCTTGCCAGTTCAACCAGACACTCGGTGTGCAAAGGGATGGCGCACTCGCCGAATTCGTTGTGCTGCCGCGAGAAAAACTGTATCCCGCGAGGCTGACGCTGAAAGAGTTGTGCTTGGTGGAACCGCTTACCGTCGGATTTCATGCCGTCACACGTGGACGTGTAACCGCCAACGACACGGTTGCGATTTGGGGCTGTGGCGGAGTGGGACTTGGGGTCGTAGCGGCCGCAAGTTCCCGCCGAGCGCGAACGATCTGTATTGATGTGGATGACGAAAAACTTGAGCTGGCGCGCATGGCCGGCGCTCAACTCACCATTAATAGCACGCGAGAGCCGCTACACGACCGATTGCTGGAAATGACCGAAGGCCGGGGACCGGATGTTGCCATCGAAGCGATTGGCACCGCGGCTACGTTCCGAGCAGCGGTCGAAGAAGTCGCATTCACCGGACGCGTAGTGTACATCGGATACGCAAAGGAACCGGTCAGTTACGAAACCCGGCTGTTCGTTCAAAAAGAATTGGATATTGTCGGCTCCAGAAATGCTCAACCGGTGGATTTCGAGGCCGTGATCAAGCTTCTGGAAGCGCTGACGTTCCCCGTTGATCAAGCCGTGAGTCTAGTTGTTCCGCTTGAGCAAGCAGCGGAGGCGCTGCGCTCCTGGAGCGACAATCCATCACGTTTCAGAAAGATTATGGTCAACATGGGTTGATGTTTTTTTGTAGGGCCGCGTTGCTGCTCGAACAGAAGTTACTGCTGAATTGACCCGGCAGAAATCGACGATGCGTCTGACGAAAGGGCAAGAATGCATTCACCTTGTTTGCACTCAATTCTTAAAGTTGGCACAATTTTGTTACTGTTGTCTGCGGTTTCAATGGCGCACGCCCAGAGTGCCACCGCTCCAACCGCCACTCAGGAGCCGGCTAGCATCGATCAAATCTGGCAGAAAGCCAGCAGCAAATACGATTCAGAACGCGCCACGTTGCTAAAAAAAGTCGACACCGTGGATCAACAGGGTCCGTTCCGGGCCGACTGGGAATCACTTCAGAAGTATGAAGTGCCCGAATGGTACAAGGATGCAAAATTCGGCATTTTCATCCATTGGGGAGCCTACTCGGTCCCTGCTTTCGGCAACGAATGGTATCCGCGAAATATGTACATGCCAGGATCGCCGGAATATAAGCATCACGTGGCGACCTACGGTCCTCAGGACAAGTTCGGCTACAAAGATTTCCTCCCTATGTTTAAAGCCGAACACTTCGATCCGGCTGCGTGGGCGGAGCTATTCAAGAAATCAGGGGCAAAGTACGTCGTTCCTGTGGCAGAGCACCACGACGGCTTTGCCATGTATGACAGCGGATTGAGCGACTGGACCGCAGCCAAAATGGGGCCGCATCGCGACACCACGGGAGAACTAGGCAAAGCGGTGCGGGCTGCAGGACTGCACTTTGGAGTGTCATCCCATCGAGTCGAACACAATTTCTTTCTCGGCGTGGGCCGCAGTATTTCCTCTGATGTAAACGATCCGCAATACGCAGCATTCTACGGACCGGCTCATGACTGGTTGTCGGCCCCCTGGGGCGTCCCTCTTAACGATGACTTCACTTACGTCTCTTCTGCATGGGCCGACGACTGGCTCGCGCGCGGCGCGGAACTTGTGGAGAAGTATCATCCCGACATCGTCTACTTCGATTGGTGGATCGGACAGGCTTCGATCCGGCCAAATCTCACCAGGTTCGCGGCCTTTTACTACAACAGTTCTCTGAAGTACGGCGATCACGTCGGAGTGATCAATTACAAGGACTATGCCATGCAGGAGCACTCCGCCGTGCTCGACCTGGAACGCGGCCAGCTTGGCGATATCCGTCCCCTCTATTGGCAGACCGACACTTCTGTAAGTAACAAATCATGGGGCTATCTCACGGACGACACCTTCAAGTCGTCTGAGTTCGTGGTCCATCAACTCATTGATATCGTCAGCAAAAATGGCAATTTGCTGTTGAACATCGGTCCACGGTCTGACGGCACCATCCCGGACGAAGTGCAACAAGTTCTTCTCGACGTCGGCGTCTGGTTGAATGTGAATGGAGAGGCGATCTACGGCACTCGGCCGTGGAGGATCTATGGTGAAGGCGCAACCAAGGTAGCGGCTGGATCTTTTCATGATACCGATACCACGCGCTATACAGCCGAGGACTTTCGCTTCACGACCAAAGGCAATGTGCTCTACGCGATTGGGCTCGGCTGGCCGACCAATGGCGAGGCTGTAATTCACTCGCTCGCATCGGCCGTCGGCAACGAACGTGTGCAGTCCGTCATTTTGTTGGGCAGTGACGCGAAACTGCAATTCGACCAGCGCGCCGACGGTCTCCACGTGCGAATTCCAGTCCAGGCTCCAGCCAAGTACGCGTACGCACTTCGAATAATGTTCGACCACTCCTCGCATAGGGCCGCATCTTAGCTTCAATTAACTCAGCAAAAGAATGGGAAGAGGTGTACTATTCTTTGGGCAAACAGTCGCTAACTTTACCGATAACTATGAGTGATGGACTGACGCTTAGGGAAATCGCGCGGCTGGCCAAAGTGTCGACCGCCACAGTGTCTCGCGCGATTAATCGCGTACCCACAGTTAACCCTGTTCTAGCCAGACGCATTCGCAAGGTGATTGAAAAGGAAGGCTACTTTCCGAACACAAACGCTCGCGCGCTAGTGCGCGGACGCAGTCGTAGTCTCGGCCTCATCGTCTCCGAGATCACCAACCCCTTTTTCCCGGAGATCGTGCAAACCTTCGCGAAGCTTGGCGCTCAGCACAATTACGAAATCTTGTTGACTTCTATTGACCACGACCCACGATTGTTGGAGATGGCGGCTCGGCAAATGATTGAGCGTAGGGTGGGAGGAGTCGCGATTCTAACGTTTGGCGACGAGCTGCCGCTCATCGACGCCCTAACTGCACGAAACGTGCCCGTGTTCGTCGTCGATGCGGATTCATCTGGACCGTTGCTAAAGACCGTCTAGGTTGATTATGAGCATGGCATCCGGCAGGCTGTGCAGCATTTGGCGGCATTGGGACACGAGCGTATCGCCTTTATCGGCGGCCCACGAGATTTGAAAACCGCCACTATACGCAGATCCGCGGTTGAAAAATGCATGGAGGAGATCGGCTTAGAGCTTCGTCCGGAACTGTTCGTCGATGGGGATCATTCGATTGAAGCCGGTATGAAAGCATTGTCCGCTCTCGCTGCCATGCCTGATCGCCCTTCCGCTGTGCTCTGTTCAAACGATATGACGGCCATCGGCGTGATGCGAGCGGCATTCGACCTTTGTCTCAATATTCCGCGAGACTTGTCAGTCCTAGGGTTTGATGACATCAAGCTAGCCCAATTCATGGCGCCACCACTAACGACAGTGCAGATGTCGCAGACCGAGATCGCCCGCCTGTCATTTTCAGCGCTGCTCGATTCTCTGGAACCTACCCGTCATGGAGATGGACGGCAGGTATATTCGATGAAGACTAATCTTGTACTTCGACATTCGACGGCCCTCGCACCGGGTTGCCTTATGAACAGAGCGGCAACCGCCCGCTCGGAAGTAGATATGGCACTAAAGCTTGCCGAGAAGATGCAATCCATGAATGATCGAACCTTCACCCTCTGAGCCGCATCGAGCAAGACTATTTCTGTTCGAGCGCCTTTAGTACTGGGCCTACTTCGATTCCTTAATGATTGCGTCCGCGGCGTTGCCGGCCACCACCCAGCTTGCCGACCCGGCCACGACGGCTTCATCCTCGAACCACAGGAATCCGAAGTCGTCGATGCACTCCGGAAAATCCGGCTTGATGATGATGTATCCGGGAATCACGGCACCCGGGATGTAAGCATTGTCGGCGCGATTATTGCTGTACGTCATCGTCTTCGAGACCGTGCCGACTCCGGCTACATACGAAGTGCTCGATACCGGGTGCGTGCCGAGAATGTAGTTGACCGCGCGAAGTGCGTATTCGGGACTAACGAGATCCGGAAACGCCTGGTGCAGGAAGTACATTCGGATCGCCATGTCCACCACGGCCCCCGATCCGCCCCAAGTGCCGAGGCTCGGGGGCACGCCGAACGGGGTCTCGTCCAGCCGCTTGTCCAAGCCCGCCATGTATGTCTTCACAGCTTCGCGCATTTGATCTTTCGCGCTCGCATCCAGATAAGGCAATGCCCGGACTGCTGTCCAACCACGGACGTCCATCTGCTCCGGCGTGATCATCTGAGGGAACAATTCCTTCAGACGAGACTTGTATGGCTCGGAGCCATTGGTGGCGATGGTCAGTTCCAGAGCCGCAGCCCAGTCCAGTCCGACGCCAAATCGGCCGCGGCCGAAGCCGGCTGGCGGAGTTGCTGGCGCGCTAGGTGCACCAGAATTTGTTGGAGCACCCGAGTTGCTCTTTGGCTTAGGAGCGTCTTGAGCGCCAGAGACTACACCCTGAGACGCAGCCAGCACACCACCTCCGGGGGCACCTGCTGGACGCGCTCCGTCTAAGCCCGGGTCGGTCGGATACCGCTTTGGGTCAGCCTTCGTGTCCTTCCATGCTTTGATCGCCGTTTCAAGGCAGTCTTTTGCTAATGCGTCATCCCAGCCTTTCAGTGTGTCTGCCGCGGCAGCAAGCGCTGCAATGGCGTTCCACTGAAGATACGGATTATTTGTAGTGAAGATCCAGCGATCGTCCGGCTTGCCGGAATAGTCGCCCTTCGTTTCGTTCGGGCCGAGCTTCGGATCGTAAATGCGGCCGTCAGTTTTCGACGCTCCGTCGCCCACCTGTGTGTACTGGCGCAGATCTGGCTCGTGAGTGCCGCGGATGGCGTGGCCGATATTGTGAAACTGCGCCAGGATGAGCAGTGCGCCGTGCTTGACTTGCTGCACTGTGTCCGGCACGCCATCGGGACGGTGCATCTCAACCTCGCGGGCGGCTTCATCCACCGTAAGCTCGTCGTACTTGAGACTAAATTCGCGATACGCCAGAGCCAGACTCTGAATCACGCTGAGTTGCGCAGGCTCCTCGAGGTCGAAGTCGCCCGCATCGTACCAGCCGCCCACGTTCATCCCAGGGATGTGATCGCCGCCTTTGTACTTTCCGTCGGTTGCTGTGGCTTGGTTCCAGCCGTCGAATTGCTCTCCAACTACCGGTGCCATGCGGCCATCATCCAAGTGCGAAGCGCCATGCCACATGCGGTAGCCTTCGCGAACGGAAACATGATCCATCTGCGCCGCGAGGTGATGGTCGAGGCTGTCCTGCCAGATGTTGGCGTAAGCATCCCTTGAGATCGGAAAGGGAGCCGTGCGCTGGTCTGCGTACTCGATTACATAGAGGCCGGGGTCCTTGACCGGGGTGAAATCAAATTTCGAATAGACGTAGCGCAGCCAGGGAGTAGAAGGGGTGATCGGGCCCTCGAACACCTGCTTGTAAGATCCGTTTTGCGTCAGGCGCAGCACTCTGGCCGTCTTCGGGGCGTTGTACTTGGGGTCGAGTTCGAGCACCGCCACCTTGGAGAAGCCTGGTGCATAGCCAACCTGGCTGTGCGCGATCACCGGCGGCCGCGTCCAGTTCGGGATCACGTCCGGCCTGATGTGCCAGACGATGGCGCCGGTGGTCTTGTCCGAAGGGATCAGCGAACGCAATACGAACCAACCGTTCGGCGCGCGGTCGCGCCCATCGAACAGCATGAGGTCAGCCGTATCCGAAACAACGTTCACGCGGGCCGGCGCGTCGTCGATCCCCAAGGTGATGCTCTTGCCCTCGGCGAATGGCAGGGGCTGAGTGTATCCCTTGGCCTTATCCCAGTCTTCCAGGTAGTACGCCTTTTTCGGTTCATCCGGCAGAGGCAAAACCTTCGTCATCGGATCGTTAGGCGTACGCGGGAAGATGCCGGCTTTGGTTCCGTCCACCAGGTAAGCCTTGCCCATGTAGATCGAGGGCAGGAACTCCAGGTTGAAGCCCGCCCGGCCTGCCAGTTTCTGCGGTAGCGGCTTNNAGATTGATGCTGACCTTCACGCCGCCGGGCTCCGCTGCCACTTCCAGTGTGTAACTGAAGTCGAATGTCGGGAATGCGAGGTCGGCGCTGAGTCGGTTGTTCGCCTTGTCGGCATGGCGACCTTTGAGGGTTGCCACCAGGTCCCACTGCTCNNTAGTGGCGATGCGCTGGCCGTGGAGAATCATCTCCATAGCCGTGTTCTTTTGGTCCACAAAAACGGGATGGTACGTGCTGTCGTAGAGGAAAACGCTGAAACCTTGAGTATCGAGGTAATTCTTGTCGGTCACCTTCATGGCAAAATCGGCGGCGGACAGGCCTGGGGCCGAGATCAGGGCCAAAAAGAGGAGACAAACTATGATTCGCGTGAACATAGATTGGGATTGATACTGCTCCTTTGACCCAACATGATATGACATGCACACCGTATGGGCGCCGTTTGTTCTCCAGGCGCGGGGATTTCTGAGCGGGCAGGCGCCTTGTGCGGTCATACCGCGATCGTCAATTTGGCGCCTATGAATAGATCTCGGGTGCCTCATGTCCAAGCTTCTGCACGTACTCAACGTATGACCCAGGGTAGACAGTAGGATGGCAGCCCGTACCGCTCTCGCCGCCCAGTTCCAGCACACCTGAGCCGAGACCGCGAAGGAACATACGGTCATGCGATACGAAGATCATGGTTGCCTTCAAAATCCTTTAGGGCGTCGACCAGCATCTCCTTGATCGCGAGATCCAGGTGATTCATTGGTGCGTCGAGCACCAGGAAGTTCGGCGGGTTGTAGAGCATTGCGCGCTATTGCCAGCCGCGATTTTTTGCCGCCAAAGAGTGAGCGGATCTTCTTATCCACATCTTCGCCGGAGACTTGGAGAGCCAGCGACGACTGCGGTTGGTAACGCGATCTTCGCCGCTTCTGGTGCACACGTCCGTCATTTGCCAGTACGTCCTGAAGCCGTCAGAGAAGCTTTGTCGCAGGCTTAACTTTCTGAAAGGGTGCGGGTCGATAAGAATCCCGCTGGTGTGCTCACCGCACTGAATCGCGCTGCGTTTGCTGCCGCTGTCGGCTCCTTTAAACCCACCACATCCACGTCAGGGTTGCCAGAAAACATCAGACATCGAATGGCGGGAGAAAACGCAAGGCTTATTCCGCAAAGCGTAGCGCAACGAGAATCACTAAGTGCAAAGCAGCTGCTTCTGATCAGCCCGAAACGCAGAGCCGACTGTTTCAAACGTCTCATCCGCCCCGACCAACGCGATGACGTCATCGATCAATAATCCCGATTTTCCCGTTTGACGCCAGTCTCATGCGGTTTTTCAGTGCCATCAGAGAGCTCGATCGACAGTACTCCGGCTTGCTTTCCAAGTGCTCACGAGGGCGAGTCGAAAACCTTCAAAACTTACACACTTACTTGCACACCTTTACTCTGCACGAGATGTAAGTTGTTTGTTAACAAGAATATATAAAAATACGCACGGGACTTAAAAGACGGCACGCGAGCCGCGTTATTGCCATATTATTGGGTAGACGTCATGAAAGACAGCCGCGCGCGGGCGTGGCGGAATGGCATACGCAGCGGACTTAAGGAAAACTTGAGTGCTCGCNNGGCAATCCCGAGCCAAGCCCGGAGAGACACCAGCCGGGAAGGTGTAGAGACTAGACGGGCAGCACCTAAGCTCCGGATCTTTCGGGGGAGGGTGAAGGGATAGTCCAGAAAGCAAACCTGGCGTGAGCCCTACAAGAGCCACGTCGGGGCGGCGAAAGCCGCAGACGGTATGAAAATCCGCAGGGCTTAAACGGCCCATGAGGGTTCAACTCCCTCCGCCCGCACCACTGTTTTGCTAGGGCAGCGATCTGCCCGGCACTCACCTTGCATGTACCTGCTCATCGAAATTGAAGCATTGGCTTAGACCCAAACGTCACGAGTTGTCGAGGAGGAGACTGTCGACGCAGATTCCGTCTCCCTTGCCACCAGTATCCGGCAGCCTTCCTGGCTGGCTCCCCAATACTTACCGCTCGGACAGTTTGCTCACTGATTCGCGCGGGGGCGACCGAGATTCGGATGGAACGCAATTTGAGCTGATAAACCCATTACCAAAGCAAATAGCACACCCGGCGAAAAAACTCATCGATCCGAGTAATCCGCGAAGAAGTCAATAAGATTAAGTGGGCGCTATGGGAAATCTTGACGGTTAAGCTTCTCGGGCAAGGCTTGGAAAGAAATCGGGTGATATTTGCTCGTTGCGTCTGCTCGACACACGCTGATCTAACAGAGGGGAGTTTCGGTAATGTGGCGGTCCTGAACGTCCTGGACTCTTCCTTTCCAGTCGCCGCCACTGCCGTTCCAGTACTTAACCGCCGAATGCATTGTCGCGCCCAGATAAAAAAAAGCCGCCAGCGGCAAGGTCAATGCCCATGCGGGATTCAGTCGATAGTAGCGCACCATGGTTGAGTACGTGATCGTCATGGCTGCCCAAGCCGCAGCGCCCATAAAGATCGTCAGCCTGCTGTGTGTGAGCAACAACAGTGGAGGCGCCAGATAGGTGATCACCATCCCCGCAATGGTGCCCAGTAGCAGCAGCGAGGAGTGATTCAATTGGTTGAAGGCTGTGCGCGAGACCATGTGCTCGACGTCCGAGAAGGTCTCGTATCGTCGCAAACTTTGGCTCTGGTCTGTTAGTCCTATCCATAATCTCCCGTCGTGTTGCTTCAGGAGCCGGGCCAGCGAGCAATCATCGATAACGGCACCTCGAATGGATTCCAGCCCTCCGGCGCGTTCCAGAGTTTCTGCTCTCACCAGTATGCAGCCCCCGGCCGCGCCGGCGGTCGAGCGCCGGGGATCGCGAATCCAGGCTGGCGGGTAGAGCATGAAAAAGAAATACACGAAAGCGGGAATGAGCAGTTTTTCTGCAAGACTTTCGCAATGCAGCTTCACCATGAACGAGACCAGATCGTAAGGACCTTGCGAAGCAATGCGACCCAGATTCGCTACGGTCTCTGGACCGTGCAGTACATCGGCATCCACGGACAAGAGCCATGCGGGATTGAACGCGCGAGCGCGCTCAATGCCCTGGTGCATCGCCCACAATTTTCCCGTCCACCACATCGGCAAGGGCTTGCTCTGAATCACAATCAGCGCATCGGCCTTGCCTGCTTTTTCCGCAGCACGCTGTGCTACATCCGCCGTGCCGTCTGTACTCTCATCATCCACCAGGACGACGGGCATAGCCACGGACTGATTTAACAAGGATGTGATGACGGGTCCGATCAGTTCTGCCTCATTGCGGGCCGGAACTACGGCAACGACGCTGCCCGGAAATTCTGCCTTGCCACTGGTGTCGGGCTTAGCGCTTTGAATACGCCAGAAGGACCCCCTGGCCAAGGCGAGGTAAGCCCAGGTTGCGACTGTAAGCGAAGCGACGCTCGTGGCAAGCATGGGCGTGAGCGCGAGAGTACAACGCGAGAGTACAACGTAGGAGATGTCAGATCAAGGCCTGATCAGCGTTAAGAACGTTCAGGCCGAACAGTCGGTCAGTCTGCCTACGCGGCGCGGGATTGCCTCGGTGAAGGTCATGCGGATTCCGTGCTCCGGTCGCAAGATCACCATGGGGCGCGCTTCGATGGTCTGGCCGGGAACCAGACAGAAATCGTATTTTCGGAGCAGAACGCTCAGAATCATGAGCATCTGCAGCATGGCGTAATTGCCACCGATACAGCCCCGCGGGCCGGCTCCGAAGGGCAAATGAGCGAAGGGCGTGTGAAGCTTCTCCTTCGTCTTGGAGAAACGTTCCGGGTCGAAGCTCTCCGGGTTCTGCCAGTACTGCGGCGAATGGTGCGCGCCGTAAATGAACACAACGACCGTCGATCCCCGGGGTATATTGAGATCTGCTGCGCGGTCGTCTGCAAGAGCCATTCGGTCGACCATCCAAAACGGCGGATATAAGCGCAGCGCCTCCAGTATCACCTGAGTCGTAAACTCGAACTTCGGAACGTCCGAGTAACTCAGAGGCCTTTCGCCCAGCACAGAATCGAACTCCTGCCGCACTCTGTCGACGCAATCCGGACGCGAGCTCAGCAGGTAGAGAAGCCACGATAAGGCATTCGACGACGTTTCATGGCCGGCGACCAGCAGTTGCATGCTCTCGCTGAGGACCAACTCATCGCTCATGCCATGGCCGTCGCTATAGCGGGCATCCATCAGGATCTGTAGTAGATCGTGGCCGGGGGCCTCGTTGTGCCGCCGCCGGAGGTATTCGAGCAGAACGCCGAACGCGCGGGCTCGCATTTCCTCGTGTCTGCGCAGTTCGCCCGAGATGGCAAACCAGGGATTCAGGTAGGGCTGGATGGTTTGGCGAACCATAAATTCCTGGACGGTCGAAATGGCCAGGCTGATGAGGTCGATGTCTTCCTCTTTCAACCGGGCGCCAAACAGAGATCTACCCACCATCGCGAAGGTAATCTTCATCATTAGGGGGTAGATATCGACAGGGCCGAGCCGGGCTTGTCGGTCGAAGTCCCGTAGCGAGTCGGCGAGGGAGTCCTGCATAATCGCGGACAAAACTTCGAGTTGCTTCCGCTCAAAACCTGTCTGGATGAGGCGCCGTTGCGTCCGCCAGGCTTCCCCCTCAGTGGTGAGAAGACCCTTGCCCAGGAAATGGCCCATCCGCTTCTTTTGGATTTCGGACTTGTGGTAGTTCTCCGAATTCGTCTTCAGCACGTGCTGAATGACGGTGGGATTGATAGTGACAATGGCCTCTTTGACGCCGCCAAAATAGAACCGGAAGGTGTCGCCCTGGAGTTCGATGTACTTTGTAAGAGCCCGCACAGGATTGCGGGCCATCGCGCGCGAATCCAGGAAAGATTGGAATCGGGAAACGGCAGGTATGCTTTGCGGCAAGGTCACGCCTCGCTATCCATATCCATGCGCGTGTGGACGAATGCGGGAAATTCCGCGCGGTCGGCTCGAATGGATAGTCCGGTCATCTGTATAAATTCAGGTACTCGAAAATTGATCCTGGTTCCCCAATTGCTTCAAAAGTAACAGATGATGTTTGATCGCCCGCCTCATCGTGGGATGTTGCCGATAGGGAACGCCAAATTCCTCGGCGGTCTCCTTCACGATCCGGGTCAGCGAAGCATAGTGAGTGTGGCACACAAAAGGGCACAGATGATGCACTATATGGTGATTCAGCCCGCCAGTGAGCCAACCGACGAGCGGTTTAGTCGTCGCGTAGTCGGCCGTTGTCGCGAAGATGTGATAGATCCCGTTGTCAAACTCGCTGCGGCTCAAGGGAAAGTAAGTGCTGTCAACACAGTGCGTGGTCTGGAATACAAGGGCCACGCTCAAACCGATGATTAAATGGGCGAGCAAGAAAGACAAGCCGACTAGCAGAGGCGATTTCCCCAACAACACGACCGGCAAAATGAGCATGTAGCTGACGTAGAATGCCTTGCCTGCAAAGAGGATGACGTATTCTCGCAGCGGATGCTTCGCTTGTTTCAGATAGTCGTGGGATGGGAAGAAAAAGCACTCAAAGTCCCTCACGAACACATAGTCGAGAGAAAACACCGCATAAAGGAACAGCGCATAGATGTGCTGGAACCGCTGCAGAGGCGCCCGGGGTTCGTGAGGCGTAAACCGAAGGATGCCGCGTCCCGTAAGCGCGTCGTCTTCCTCGTGGAGATTGATGCAGGAGTGGTGGCCTCGATGATGGAGGATCCGCCACATGTATGAGCTGATTCCACAGACATCGAAAACATAGTTCAGGGTTTTGTTGACAGACCGCACCGAGGAGATGGCGTTGTGGTTGCTGTCATGCGCGATGTTCAGCAAAAGGAATGTCTGTGCGATGGCATTTAAAAGGTAGAGGCCAACGAACCTCCAGGAATCCGGCTTGAGCGTGTAAAGAGCAATCCAGCTGCCAGCCAGCACTGCCAGCCCCACCGCGATTTTGACCCACATGGTGCGGTCGGCTTTGGGAGAAATGTTCCCGTCGAAAAAGAAATCGTCGAGGCGGCGGCGCAAGACTTTCGGAAATGAAGGCGCACACGCGGGGTCGGAAACGGAGTGCCGCAGCACGGCCTCCGATGGTACAAGATCATCAATGTCCGGTTTCAGACTAATGGCCGCCTCGTCTCGGACGTCGCCGGTGCAATGATGTCAGGTCGCCCGATGCATCCCGGCCCGGTTTTCGGATGATCGACTGGGCCAGCGGCGCATTTTCTTGCCCCGACACCCGCCTTTGGCACAAGCGCGAGAAACTAATGTTAGCTCGAAAACTGAAATTAGATCAAGGGAATTTCAGATCGCCCGTCGCCCTGCGCACGGCGCATGTTCTCGGAAAGTAATTTAAGAGATGACGATCCTTCCCAGCCTTCCAAATCTCTGTTACCATCACCGTTCTGTGGGTATGGAACCAAGGTGCCCTGAGTCGGGTGATCCGACGTCGGGCGGGGCTTGTCGTTACTCCACCAAGAGAACGCATGGTCTTATAAATGACTGTGCCTCTGTTCTCGAAGTCGGTCGTGCCCCCGGTGCACGGCGGGCACCGCGAGACTTTGGTTTTCTTATACGGAATCTTCTTATCAACACAAGAGGTTAACGAATGGCGGTGCCACCGCCATGAGGCCGATCCGAATCTATGATAGCTTCGATTTTGGGCAAGCTGGATAGTCTAGGGGAGCAGCACCCGCACAAAGCTCTCTATTCGTACATTGACGTGAACGGCACTCCGATTGGAGGCTACTCTTACGAGTCGTTTCTCCACCGGACGAAGGTAATCGCCGGACATTTGCGCAAGGAGCATGGTTTCGCGTCGCAGGACCGTCTTCTGCTCGCCTACCCGCCGGGGCTCGAAATGATTTGCGCGTTCTTTGGGTGCGTTCGTGCCGGATTGATCCCCGTGCCTGTCTATCCCCCCAGCTCTCGTGGCTTTCAGAGCGCCCTGTACAAAATGATCCACATCGCAAAGGATTGCCAGGCGGCCGGCATCTTAACGAGCAAAGAATACCTCGGATCCCTGAAGACAAATCTTGCCCGAAGCGGAGTCTCGGCATCGGGAGTCGACGTCGACTACATTTCCGGTCTTCGTTGGGTTGTTACGGAAGACTTCGTCGATACGGTTTCGGACGAAACTTTCAACGGCGCTTCGAAGATTCTGTTTCTCCAGTACACGTCGGGATCGACTCGAGATCCTAAAGGCGTGATGGTGACGCACGAGAACATATTGCACAACTGCCCACTCGTGATCGACCATGATGCGCCGGTAGTCGTCTCCTGGCTGCCGCAGTATCACGATATGGGACTGATTGGTTGCTACCTTTATCCCGCGCTTAAAGGGGGCACGACCTACGGCTTCGCTCCCACGGATTTCATTCAGCGCCCGACCCTTTGGTTCGACGCGATCAAGACTTATGAAGCCAGCGCCTCAGCGGCGCCCAACTTCGCTTACGACTATTGCTTGCGCGACGGACGGCTTTCGAAGGAGAGTTTGGAGAGTTGCGACCTTAGCTCGCTCCGGTTGCTGATGGTTGCCGCAGAACCAGTCAAACCGGATACTTATACACGGTTTCTGCGGGCCTTTCAGCCCTATGGACTTAAGTCGGAAAGCTTCTTTGTCGCATACGGGCTGGCGGAGAATACCCTGGCGGTTTCGCTCGGTGGCCGCAATATTATTTCGGTCAATAAGAACGCCGTCGCGCTGGGGAAGGCCCGCATGACCACCGAGGTTTCCGAAATCGGCGCGGCCACTCAGATTGTCAGTTGCGGAACTCCCCTGCCGGGACTCACGGTAAAGATAGTGGATCCGGAGAAGCACGTTGCTCTGGAGCCGGGTCGAATCGGCGAGATCTGGATCTCTGGAGGGAGTAAGTGCCTGGGTTGCTGGAATAATCCGGAGCTAACGCTGAAGCTGTTTCACGCTAGGCTGGTGGACGACAGCTCTTATGACGATGGCTACCTTCGGACCGGGGATATGGGTTTCTTCCACGACGGCGAACTCTTCGTTTGCGGCCGTATCAAGGACATGATTATCATCCGCGGGCAAAACTACTACCCGCAAGATATCGAAGCAGTGGTGGAGAAGGCGTCCGGCCTGGTCCGGAGTAATTGCGTGGCCGCGTTCCAGATTAATGAAGACCGCGAGCCGGCACTGGCGATCGTCGCCGAGGTGAAAAATCTAAAAGCGCTTCCGGATGCGCTGAAGATTGCAGCCGCCGTCCGGAATTGCCTCAACGTGGAAGTGGCGCTGATCTCCTTCATTGCGCCCCGTGCCATCCCGAGAACCAGTTCGGGCAAGATCATGCGCCACAAAGCCAAGCACATGTGGCTGCAAGGCCAATTTACCGTTCTCTCGGAGTTTTCCCGGGAAAAGGACGCTGAAACCTCCGCATCCAGCCCCGTAAACCAGTCGCCTTTCGACGTATTGAAAGCCCGTTACAACCTGACGGGCACGGAATCGTACAACCTCATCGAAGCCGGGCTGGACTCCCTGGATCTCGTTGTGTTCATGCACGAGATCAAGGAACTCCTAAAGAATAAAAATGCCGACGCGCTGGCGAGACAGGTGGATGTCGGTCTTATTCAGCGTGTCAGCGTAGCCGAGCTGTTTCGACTGGCCGAACAGTTGGAGCGTGCTCCCGAAGAAGCACTGGTCCCGCTGCGGCAGTCCCTGGCGGCTTTCCGTGAAGAGCAGCGCGCAGCGGAAGAGCAGATGATGAAGAAGGACAGGAAGCTCATCTTCGAGCTTCCTGCGCCTGCGGCCTTGCCCGAAACACCGATCCTGAATAATGTTCTGCTCACCGGCGGTACCGGCTTCATCGGACCGTTCCTCGTGAAAAGTCTGTTGGAACAAACGCGCGCAAACATCCACGTTCTCGTCAGGTCTTCCGACGAGCATCAGGGCAGGCAAAGACTGAGAGCGGCGATGGAATCGATGGGGCCTCTCCCGGCGGAACTGGTGCAGATGTTCGAGACTCGCGTGATGCCCGTTTGCGGAGATCTTGGCCAGAAGGGGCTGGCAGTGACGCGGGAGGACTGGAATTTCCTCGCGAATGAAATTGATACGGTGTTCCATAATGGCGCAAACGTAAACTACCTGCTCAACTACGACCGGATGCGTGAGGCAAACGTGCTGGGGACGAATGAGGTCTTGAGACTGGCGTTCGAAGGACGGGCCAAGAGCTTCAATTACGTCTCGACTACCTTCATATTTGGCTGGGCGGTTAAGAAAGTTCTGTACGAGAGCGACTTTAACGAAAATATGGAGCTTCTCGATTTTGGATACAGCCAATCCAAGTGGGTATCGGAGCAAGTGGTGATGGACGCGCGCCGCCACGGGCTAGCGACGCGAATCTTCCGGCCCGCTCTGGTGAGTCCCTCCATTACCGGCGGAGGCAATAACTTCGACATCGCCGTGCGTTTAGTGGCGTTCATGGTGAATCACGGCATTGGGGTCGATGCCCTGAACCAGGTCAGTTTTGTTCCCGCAGACATCACAGCGAACAATATCGTTGCGATTTCCGCAACTCCCGGTACGGAAAATAAGACGTATCACGTTACGAGGGACGATTACGCGAACATGCTCGATATTACTGGGCTGATTACAAAGGCGACCGGCCGGCAATTTGAAGTGTTCAGTCTCCCCGACTTCGTTCCCGAGCTGGTCAGGAGATGCAGGAAAGAAGATCTCCTCTTTCCGCTGCTGGACTTTCTGGTGAACTCGGTGGACAACATCTCAGCGATGGAATTCAAACGCTACGACAGTTCCTGCTATCAAGCGGCTCGGGATGCTTCCGCGTGGGGCAAGCCGGATCCGTCTCTCGAAGATACCGTCAACGGAATCCTGAAATTCATGCAGCGAAAGGGAATCATCTCGGTTGGACTTCGTGAGTTCAACGCCGCGGTTTCTGTCGGTAGGCGCTACACCCGTGCGGATGCCTCGGGCGCGGCGCAGCGATAGTTATTGTTTCCGAAATACCATCGTCTCTTTTATCTGCTGACCGGTTTCCAGCGTGCCTGACGTGGTTAGCGTCATCTCGGTTCCGTCGGCGGAAACCACCCACCGATCTCTTTGAGTGATTTGGTCATCTCGCCGGTAAATCGAATCGACGGTGTGAGCGTCGACAAGTTGGAGAGTCACGGTATCGTTGGTGGAGTTTTTCAGATCGTATTCTTTGCCGTCAAAGCGGGCGCTGTAGCTGAAGTCACCCGAGAAGCGAACCCCGTCCTTTCCGTCTGCCTCGACCTTGAGCGCGATCCCTTGCCGCAATTGAGTCTTACTCAGATCCTCGGTCCACTCACCGGCGAATAAGTCATTGGCCACCTTCTTTCCCCCCGTCCGCGTCCACACGGTGATCTTGTCGGCGCGGCCGGTCTGTGAAGTCGTGCTCGTTAACTCGTTAGCGTTGCGCGAAAGTTTGTCGTGAATCGTCGCCACCAGGACTCCGTCCTTTTCCTGTTTGATTTCGACTTGATACTTGTCGATCCTGCGCAGCTCGATTTGATTAAATGCGGGATTGCCAGGCACAGACCCTTCATGGCCATTTAACTTCGCCGTAAAATCGAGATGGGTCTCGCCTGAAATCACTACGTGCACTTCATCGTGCAGACGTGTAATGGAGAGTTTGTTGGGCGGATCCAGGGAAGACTGCGCAGAGATGAGCGTCCAGGAGCCGATGCGAGGGTCTGCGGCACCAAGTTGAGCGGCGAACAACAAGCCGAACAGCACGAGTTTGTGCAATGGCCCTCCGGGAAAACGTGTATCCTTATCACACAATAAAGTAATACGAAACGGGCCTCTGCGCCGGGTGTGAATCTCTCTAACGGTAACGATTTTGGGTAGTGGGCTAATTCCGTGTTGCTGATTTTTCCGCTGATCCTCTACGATTCCGAATTACGACAAGCCAAACGGAGAAGAATCAGCCCAATACCCGATTTTGCGCGGAATGATGAACCTCGTGCATGTGCGCCGTTTCTGGCTGGCCGGTGTAGTCCTAGCCGCCGTCCTTGCCCTTCTTCCATTTTCCTTTCACGCCGAGCGCCATCTGGAGACTGCAACACGCATCGAAGGTAGCGAAGCGGGAAAGGTCCCGGAGGAGTTGGCCACTCGCTTTCGTTCGCCATTCGTGGACCGCGTGGTCCTGGTGATTCAGGGACTTCCCCTTGTCGATTCGGAGGAAGGCGAGCAAGCACTCGCAACAATTGAAAAGGAGCTGCGAGCGGAACCCGGAGTGTCCGGAGTTGTTTCCCATCTTGATTTTCGCGATCCGATTTTCCTGGGCAAGGGAAGAGGAACTTTTGTTCTGGTGGGCCTCGCCTCGACCGAGGGGCCCGTGGAGTCGCTGGTCCCTAAGCTTCACGAGCTGGAGAACTCTCTTCAAAACCGATTGCGGGGCCGCTATCCGGGGGTAAAGCTCGAACTGACGGGAGAGACGCCGCTTAATTTCGACATTCGGAAAGCTAGCGCAAACGACGTGCAACACGCTGAAACTCTCGCGATTCCTGCCACGCTCGCGCTTCTGCTGGTGGCTTTCGGAAGCTTGGTTGCGGCTCTGATTCCGGTAGCCATTGGTCAGCTTGCCATCGCGAGTGCTCTGGCGATTGCAGGATTCCTGGCCCTGCGTTGGCACTTGTCGATTCTGGTTCAGAACTTGTCCACCATGCTTGGCCTAGGCCTGGGAATCGACTACGCGCTACTCATGGTTAGCCGGTTCCGGGAGGCGATTGCCGCCGAGCGAGACGGGCTCAAAGCCTCGGTCATCGCGGCACACCAGGCGGGTCGTACACTCCTGATTTCAGCCTCGACTGTGGCCATCGGATTCCTCGCCCTGTTGACCGTCCCCATCAGCGAAGTCCGTTCCATCGGTGCGGCTGGATTCCTGGTGGCAGGAACGAGTCTACTGCTGGCAAATACCCTGGTTCCGGCACTGCTGGCCGCTCTCGGTTCGCGAATCAACGCTGGCCGGCTGCCTATTATTGCGAGTTTTGATGAGCATCGGGCAGCTCGCACGGCAGACCGCTGGAGGCGATGGGGGAAAGTGATTGTCGCCCATCCCTGGCTTGCCATCTTTCTGGCAGGCGCCCCCTTGCTTCTGCTCGCCTCGCAGGCGGCGCGGCTCGATACCAACGTCCCCAGAGGTGATTGGCTGCCGTCACAGGCAGAATCGGTTCGCGCGCTTCACACCCTGGAACACATGGATCGGGCTGGCATTGTGTACTCGTTGCGCGTGATTCTGGAACTCCCATCGGATTCCATTGCGCGAACGGACGCGGGCTGGAATGCGCTCGATCGTTTCACCAAGCGGCTCGCCAGCGACCCTCGCGCTGAGCGTGTGATCTCCCTCACATCGATTGCGGGTAGCGACCGGTCTAGCGTCAGCAACCTCTCGCGTGAGACGCATCGAACGTTCTTGAGTCGCGACGGACGCACGGCGCTGATTGAAGTGTTACCCGCGACTTCCGTCTCCCTGAACGATCAGGTCAACTGGGTGCGGGAATTGCGGAAGACTGGCGCGGTAACTCTTAGCGGAGTGCCCGGTGCCACCCTGCGCATTGGAGGCATCCCGGCACTGACGGCCGATTATCAGACGATTGTCCGGGACCGGTTCGTTTCCGTAATCGCGCTGGTGGTGGTGGGGACGCTCGTGGCGCTGCTTGCCGGGTTCCGATCGCTCTTCGCCGCGGCGAAAGCAATTGCTCTGAACCTGCTTTCGGTCTCGGCCTCCTTCGGAGCATTGGTTCTGGTGTTTCAGCAGGGACACGGAGTTCGCTTCTTTGGAGTTCCCGAAGGAACTGCCAGCATATTTCCCATAGTGCCAATCGTCGCCTTCGCCATTGTCTTCGGACTGAGCATGGATTACGAAGTGTTTCTGGTCGCACGAGTCCTCGAGGCGAGACGGAGCGGGATGAGTGAATTGGAAGCAATCCCTGAGGGGCTAGCCAGAACCGCAGGACTGATCACCAGCGCCGCCGCGATCATGATCGTCGTATTCGCGGCATTTACCTTCGGCAACTTTCTGGTAGTCAAGATGCTCGGATTTACGCTGGCGGTAGCCGTGTTAATTGACGCAACCCTTGTTCGCATTGTGATTGGACCTGCGCTTCTTCGCCTTGCGGGCGATTGGAACTGGTGGCCGGGAGGGCTCACGACCGCACGCAGTGCACCGGTGATCGCCAGTGGCGAATAATGCAAATCGATACGCGCAGTCCAACCATTCCGAACCGGTACGTTTTTAGGCGGGGCACACGCGGGGGATCTCCCGCTGTTGGAGATTTGTCTGGAAACTTACACATTCTATTACACACTTTCACCGAGGCAGCATTGTAAACACTTTACTTACAGATGTTTACAGTAATACGCAGCGGACTTAAAATCCGATCCAGCCCGTCCGCAAGTCGCTGGAAACACTGCAACTTATTGATAACGCTGGAAAGCTCTGGAACGCGTTCAACGCAGTTCATGCCGGTTCTCACCCTTTCACCGCAACTAAACCGCAACTTTTTAAAAACCGCAACTTTTTTGATATGACGGTCAAGCAACTCGCAGCCGACTACATCGAGCGCCATGCGATCCCGCACAAGAAGCCGTCGAGCCTGA
>PKXU01000114.1 GCA_003132445.1 Acidobacteriaceae bacterium
TCGCTGTACACGTACGCCGCAATGACGCTGCCGCCATGGCTTTCGGCTACCGTCGCCTGGAGTTTGCTTCTGGCGTATGTGGCCACCGGATCCAGCGTGATTGGTGGCTTCTATCACTACGCGAATTTACTGCTGCGCGACGCTACGGGCCACGTTCTTTCGGCCGTCATGCTTTCATTGCTGGTCACAGGAGTTTCGATTTGGATTGCGTGGCGCGACGTGAAGATTTCCGCGCGGCTCATGCTCTGGATTGAAGCAGCGTCGGTTTCAGTGATCGTGATCGTAGTGGCGCTTCTGCTATTTCGTCATGGTTGGCGGCTGGATGCGGACGAACTTCATCTGCATGGCGTGACCGGAAGCGGGCTTCGCCTCGGGCTGGTGCTGGCCCTGTTCAGTTTTGTTGGATTTGAAAGTGCCACTACGCTGGGCGCGGAGGCGCAGAATCCGTTGAAGACGATCCCGCGCGCGGTCATTCAGAGTGCCGTGCTGGCCGGGGCCTTTTTCACGGTGTGCGCCTACGCCGAGGTTTTGGGATTTCACACCGCGAAACAGGACCTCGGCACAAGCCAGGCTCCCATGTATGTGCTGGCGCGAGAGGCCGGAGTCCCGCTTCTGGGATTATTAATCGACATCGGCGCATTAGTCAGCCTGTTCGCCGGCACACTGGCATGCATCACGGCTGCGGCGCGCGTGCTGTTGCGAATGGCGCATGATGGTCTTGCACATGAATCGCTGGGGAAGACTCACGCCCGAAACCACACTCCCGGTCGCGCTGTCGTCATTACTGGAATCGCTGCTGTGCTTCCGGTGGCTGTGCTTGCAGCTCGCGGCGCCAGCGGACTCGACGTGTACGGCTGGTTAGGTTCGCTGGCGACCTACGGCTTTATTGTGGCGTACGCGCTGGTTTGTGCGGCCCTGCCACGTTATTTGCGCCGAGAGGGCACATTCCACTCCGGTGCACAGATCGTTCCCTGGCTGGCTGCGGCAGCGATGTTGCTGGCTCTCGCTGGCAATTTATACCCTGTGCCCGAAGGGCCTTACGGGAAGCTGCCTTACATTTACGTGACATATCTTATTGCCGGATTTGGATGGTTTCTGGTTCGAGCTCGAAGCAAGCGGATCGCTGTTACGGAGACGATAGAACTGTCAGAGCCATAAAAATTAGTGATTCCAGCCAAAAGAATTTTCACTACCGGTCTCGCTTCCGCTTTCCCCTGAATTCGCGTACATTGGCCAGCATAGTTTTCCAGCCTGATAGTTGCGGAGTAAACGCAGAGGAGCACGCTCTGCGACCACGTCGTACAAAGTGAAACTGAAAGTCTGCGAGTACGGCGGCTTTGGAATTGTGTCTCTAACCTGGCGAGGTTCACATTCGAGGTTCACATTCTAATGACAAAGAAGATGAAGCTTGGCATTTTCTTACTGGCAGTCCTTTTTCAGTTCGGCCTGCCCGCTTTGGCGCAGCAGACTCTCGGCGGAATCACGGGGACCGTGGTCGACAAAAGCGGCAGCGTGCTGCCTGATACAACCGTGACCATCGTGGGCGATCAGACGCAGTTGACGCGCACGCAAAAGACGAATGGAAGTGGAGCATACGATTTTGTCAACCTGCCGATCGGGACTTACACCGTTACCGTCAATCATGAGGGATTCCAAACGGAAAAAATCCCGTCGATCCTGGTGCAGGCCGATCGCACCGCGACGTTGAATGTTTCCTTGAAGGTTGGGCAGGTGGGGACGACGATCGAGGTCGAGGCGGCGCCTGCCCTGAACGCCGTCGATACCACAAATGGATACGTATTGGAGCAGCAGCAAATTCGGGAAGTGCCTCTACCGACGGGCAGTTTCACGGGTCTCGCGATTCTTTCTCCCGGGGTGAACGCCGAACTGCCGAATGGGACTGGCGTGAACGCCGGACTGGGTAATCAGCCGATCTGGGCCAATGGTCAGCGCGACACCAGCAATACTTTCCTGCTGAATGGAGTCGACGCGAGCAATCTTTTCAACGGCAAGAGCACAAGCCAAGTTGCCTCTGCACGCGTCGTGAACAACACTGGCATTGCTGGCGCGGGCAGCACCACCGCGGAAATCCTGCAGAGCACGGCAGCGCCTTATCTCGCAATCGGCCAAGCTTTACCGACGCCTGCCCCAGAGACGATTCAGGAATTTCGTGTCAACACTTCCATGTACGACGCGCAGCAGGGATCCACCAGCGGAGCTCATATCGACATGAGCACCGCATCCGGCACCAATACTCTTCACGGCAGCGCTTACCTTCATCGCGGAACGGACTGGCTCAATGCGGCGCCTTATTTTTACAACCAGGATGCGAACATCCCCAGCAACGAAAAAGTGCCGCAACTGCACCGCTACACCGCTGGCGGAACAATCGGCGGCGCGCTTATCAAAGACAAACTTTTTGGTTTCGCCAGCTACCAGCATATTCATGCTTCTGATCTCGAGATTGGAACCTCGCGTACGGCGGTGCCTTCTGGCCTAACGGACGACCGCAGTCCAGCAGCCTTGGCGAATGTCGCTTTTATCAACTGGGGGACTGCTGTGAATCCGGTGGTCGCACCCAATGTCCCCGGCGGATTTGTTACGCCCAACATTGATCCTGTTGCCTATGCCTTGTTGAACTACAAACTGCCGAACGGCCAATATCTGTTCCCATCCGCGAATCCGAATTTCACTCCGACGCTGAACTTCCCGGAGAATGTCTTCCTCACGCAGCCAGCATATTTCATATCCGATCAAGCGGTCACCAATCTCGACTATTTGCCCAGCACGAAAGATACTCTCTCGTTGAAGTACTACTATCAGCACGATCCGAGCAGGGCGCCGTTCGGTCTCTCTTCCTTCGAAGGATTTCCGCAGCACCTCGATGCCGGCAGTCAGGTTGCGTCGATTACGAACACGCAGTCGATTCGCCCGAACTTCAGTGTCTCCGAAGTATTTGGTTTCATTCGCGAGAAAATCTACAGCACGATCGGGCAGCCGTTCACGCCGCAGGCCCTCGGTATCAATGCCTTTGGATCCTCTNNCGTTTTCAATGCTGGCGCGAATATCGGTTCCACGGCGGCATCGCAGAGCGCCTTCACCGGAGTTTTTCAGAACCGCTGGATGCCTTCGGCCAATGCCATTTGGAACCTGGGCAAACACACACTTACGTTCGGTGGCAGCTTCTCTTACACGCAGCTGAACGCGCGAGACGATCGAACGAATTCGGGGATGATCGGCTTTACTAACTTTGACAACTTTCTCACCGGCTCGCCCATTACCTACACGGCAGACGGCTTTATCGCCTCCACGTTCTTGCAGGGCGATGCCAACCGATATTTCCGATCGAACGAGACTGGCTGGTATGTGCAGGACAAGTTTCAAGTTCGACCCAACCTCAGTTTCAGCGGCGGCATTCGCTTCGACTATCACGGAGGACTTCGAGAAAAGAACGGCCGTATTTTCAATTTTGATCCGTCGAAATACAGCTATGACGCAGCCACCGATACCATCGCTTCCAACGGCTTTATCGTCGCGGGAAACAATCCTCTGTTTCCCACCAAGGGCGTGAGCGATTCGACTCTGACCGGCCGGCAGTGGGGGTTGGCGCCGCGTATTGGACTGGCCTGGAGCCCGAGAAAATTTAACGACAAAGTAGTGGTTCGCGCGGGCTGGGGCATGTACTACGATCGCGGCGAACTCTTTTCTTATCTCTCTCCTGGTTTCGCCTCCGGCGTGATTGCGGGCGGTCCGTTCGGCGTGAATCAGTCTCCCCCGTGGGTGAATGCGCAGTCTTGCAGTCCGTATGCGTATTCGTATTGCAGTAGCTTTGAGGCCCCGTGGGGCACGGCTCTTGGCGCACCACCGTCGGGCAATCCCGCGGACTTGGTGGTTCCGAATGCGACGGCAATTTCCACTGGCCTGCCATTGTTCTCCTTCGCCGATTACAACCGCGCTAACAAACTTCCTTATACGCTCAACGATACGCTCGACATTCAGTGGCAGCCGCGTCACGATCTCACCGTTGAAGTTGGCTACGTCGGCAACGTCGGCCGCCATGAAGTCGTTCCTTTGCCCTTCAACCAGGCGCAGATCGCTTCGCCTTCAAGTCCAATACGGCCGGGCACGCCATTTGAGCAGGATTACACGTACGGCTATTCAGTGACAGGCCCCTCGACCTGCGACCCGAGTGTCTATGGAAGCTGCAACCCGATCAATCTCCCCAACGGCCAGCCCTACCAGGAAACTTTCGAAGGCGGAAACGTGGATCTGCGCGTTCCCTACCTCGGTTATTCCGCCGAGTCCGAGTCTTACACCGCAGCCGGCATCTCTGCCTACAACGCGCTGCAAACGCATTTGGAAAAAAGAATGAGTCATGGATTGCAAGTCGGATTCTCGTACACTTATTCGCACGCTACCGACGAACAAAGCGCACTGGGGCTTTTCTACAACGGCAATAACCCGCTTAACTTACGTTCCGGCTACGGCCTCTCCGACTTCGACCGCAAGCATGTGATGAACTTCACCTACACCTATGAGCTCCCGAAATTTTTCTCGCTGACTTCCGTGAAGGGCAGAATTGCCGATGGATGGGCTCTCTCCGGCTTGACCGTCATTCAGAGCGGACAGCCCTATAGCGTCGTCGATTACTCGGGCGCTGTCGGGAGCATCTTCTACGGCGTGAACGACGGCATCACGAATCCTGTCGTCCCTTTGGCCGGCTGTTCTCCGAAACAGGCTCTCACAGGCGCATCGGGCGCAACTCCAGGCCGTCCGGCGCTCAATGCCAGTTGTTTCGGTTTGCCGTTGCTGAATCCCGGGGATCTGAACGGGGCAATTCCGGGCAACGATCCCTACGAGACGACTTTCATTGATCACGGCGAGCGCAATATTTTTCGGCAGACCTGGCAGAGGCGCGCAGACATTTCATTATCCAAGATTACGCAGATCACGGAGCGCTCTTCTCTAAGATTTACCTTCGATGTCTTCAATCTGACAAACACGGCGAGCTTCGATATCCCGATTGACGATGTCAGTCAGAACATCAACTTCAACGGATTTCCGGTCGTCGGTCAGCCCGCGACCATTCCTCCTTGCGACACAACCTATACTGCGATCTACGTCTGTCCAACACTGAGCGGGCTCGGCATCACCAACAAGACCATCGGCAGCCCGCGGCAGATCCAGATGTCGCTGGCACTTACTTTTTAATTAGAAGCAGCAGCGACTGGAGGTTCGGCAAGAACCAGGCTCTCGATTGCCATATCGACGATGGCCTTGCCAATGGTGAGCGAGGCCGTGGCCGCGGGCGAAGGCACGTTGAGGACGTGCAGCACTTTGCCAGACGGCACGAATTGGAAATCGTCGACTAATGTGCCGTCGGACTTAAGCGCCTGCGCGCGCACGCCCGCACTGCCGGGGACCAGATCCTCCGCGCTCACCTCGGGAACCAGGCGCTGCAGCGCGCGCACAAAGAGCGGCTTCGATAGCGAACGCCGGAATTCATCGAAGCCACTTCGCCAATGCTGCCGCGCCATCCGCCAGAAACCCGGGAAAGCCAGCGACGAAGCGATATCGCGGAGATTGATGTCGCGGTGACGATAGCCCTCTCGCGCGAGAGCAAAAACAGCGTTGGGTCCGGCATCGACTTTGCCCGAGATACGGCGCGTGAAATGTACACCGAGAAACGGAAAGCGCGGATCGGGCACGGGATAAATTAATGAGCGCACTAACGAGGCGCGTGCCGGAATCAAGTCATAGTACTCGCCACGGAACGGGATGATTATGACACCCGGTTCGTCGCCGGCCATGCGGCTGATGCGGTCGCTGAAGAGGCCCGCGCAATTGATGAGGGCGGTAGCGGAGAATGCGCCGCGCGAGGTCTCAACTACGATTTCGTTCGGCTGCCTGCGGATGCCAGTAGCAACCGCAGAAGTGATTACTGTACCACTGCGTGCCGAAATCAACTCCGCATATTTCTCGCACACCTTCGCATAGTCCGTGATTCCTGTCGACGGCACCACCAGGGCTTGCAAGCCAGTGGCGTGTGGCTCGATGTCGCGCAACTCCTCAGGGCCAATGAGTCGCAGGCCGGTGAGGCCATTGGCTTCTCCGCGCTTGCGGAGTTCCTCAAGGCGCGGAAGTTCATCGGCGTGAGCCGCAACGATTACCTTGCCGCACACGTCGTGAGCAATTCCATGGTCGCGGCAGAACTCGACCATCGCCGCCGCTCCCGCGACGCAAAGACGAGCCTTTATGGAGCCAGGCTTGTAATAGACGCCCGAGTGAATCACGCCACTATTGTGTCCACTCTGATGCCGGGCAACACGGTCTTCTTTTTCGAGCAGCAACAAACGTAGATGTGGAAATCGGCGGGTGATTTCGAGCGCGACTCCCAGGCCTACGATGCCGCCGCCGATGATGACAACGTTGTAGCGAGAGTCAGTCATGCAGTATTGGTCGCCAAATGTGGTCACGGCCGGTCAGTCGCTTACATTGTAAGTCGGAAGGCATTTTTCGCTAACAACCGACGATGGTGCGACCAACCGGCCTCGAACATTCCTGACCAATATCTTAATCCTACTATCCTAGTCGACGACGAGAGCCACGACGGCACTCTGGCCGGCATCGGCGGTCGTTCCGGGCGACGTTCCGGTCACGGTAATCTGATAAATCACGGGTTGGTTCCCTGTCGTCCCGGTTGTACTCGCACCATTACTGACTCCGCCGCAGGAAAACAGAGTGAGCGTCAATAAAAGCAGCGCCGCGACGCTCCATAGGCGAGCCTTACGCCGCGAGCATCGCCGTGTTTCGCTGCAAACGATTACAATCCCCGGAAAAAGGAACCATAGTGCGTAGTAAATCGAATGGCTCACGATTGAATCGGCGACGATTGGATGCGCTTCGCGTGAATGAGGTTCGGGCGGGCGGAGTGAAGCCGTGCCGTTTGGGACCGTAATAGTCATTACCACGGCCGCCGAACCGCTTCCCAGTGTCACCGGAGCCGAGGGAACGAAGATGCATTGTGCTCCCGCCGGCAGACCGCTAGCGCAAGAAAGCGCAACCGTACCCGCGAATGAGGAACCCAGCGGATTCGGAGCAACTGTCAGTTGGTAGGCACCAGTCGTCGTTTGCCCCGTGCTCAAAGTCTGGCTGGGAGTTGCCGAAGTAACCGAGAAATCCGGCATCACCGTCAGCGGAATCGGCAAGGTATGGCTGGGCTGCCCGGATGAATCTGCGACGCTGAGATAGACGTTGTACGTGGTGGGGACAGAGTTGTTGGGCATGTTGACTGTGACCGTCAGAATTGCCGGAGCACTCGCGCTGATTGCGACGGGATTGACAGGCGTGACCAAGCACTGACCCGAAATCGCGCTAGCGTCGCAATGGGTATTGACCAAGCCGGAGTAGTTAGAAGTGATTGACACACGAGCCTGTACTTGTGAGCCGGCGGCCACTCCGCTCGGAAAGGCCTGGGTTACGGCCAGCTGAAAATCGCTGCTAGGGGTGCCGACATTTGTGACAATCAGAGACACAGTGGTGGAATGAGAGAGCGAACCAGATGTCGCGATGACCTTTATGGGATAGGTTGTCGCGCTGGTCGTGGAGCTCGTGGCGATCGTCATAGCTACTGCAACAGCCGAGCTGGCGGGCGTGATCGGCACAGCAGGCTGGAAGTTGCATTGCGCTCCAGCGGGAAGTCCGGAACAAGACAACGTTACAGGATTCGCGAAGGAACCACCGACCGGCGCCACGGTTAAGTTGTAGGGAAGTGTAGTTGCGCCGGCACTCACAGTCTGGCTCGCCGTAAAGGAAGTCATAGCGAAGTCCTGGACCAGCAGATTGAACGAGACGTTATGAATGGGGATCCCAGTGCTGTCTTGAACGTTGGCGTTCACGCTATACATGCCGGGCGCAGCATTATTCGGCACGTTGATCGTCGCTGCCAGAGGTACTGTCGATCCCGCAGCGACCGAGGCTGGACTTGGCGTTACTGCGCAAGTGGCGCCCGACAAGGAACTGACTGTACAACTCCCGGTCACGTTTCCGCTGTAGTAAGTCGATGCCGTGAGCGTGAGGTTGGCCGGACCTAGCGTGCCGGGTCCAAGCGTTAAGGCTCGCGCACTCGTGATTTGGAAATCTCCCACGTTGAATGGAATGAGCAGCGAGTGCGTGGCCGCGCCTGATACACCCTGCACCAGCATTTGATAGCTCCCCGCGCTGAGAGTGGTGGCGTTTACCGTAACCGTTGCGGTCGTAGGGATTGAGGTAACTGAGGGCGGATTCACGCTGCAACTGCCGCTGCCGGAAACCAGAGAACAAGTCAGATTGATTGCACCCGTAAATCCATTGGGCGCGGTCACATTAATTGGGCCGCTCGTCGTGCTGCTGCCGGCGTTCACCGTTGGGAATGATCCTGTTTCGCTGAGCGCGAACACGCCGAGAATATGCAGCGCTGCTGGCGCCAAGTGGGTCGTCGGGTTCGAACCAGATCCGACGCCCTGTACATTGAAAAGTAGTCGCCGGCGGCCCCGCCGGCGGTGACCGCAAAATTATTTCCAGGTGTTACCGGCGACGCCGGCGGTGTACAGGGACTTGGCGCTACGGTTGCGCCGGCCGCACAACTTACAGTCACGGTCCCAGAGTAGCCGTTGAGCGCGGATATCGATCCCTGAAAGGTTGCGTTTCCTCCCAGAGAAATCGTTTGCGGCGAGTTCGTCAGGGAAATTTGGAAGTCGGGGGTTGCGGCGAGATTGAATTGCCAGACACCCCGGCCATAGGTGGAAGCGCGTAACAATTGCTGTCCGCCAGAATTGAAAACGCCGAGAGCAGTGACCGCGACGTTAGGCAAAAAACCAGACGATGAAACGCTGGAGATCGGGCCAACTTCCGTCCAGTTCGTAGCCGCTGTCGAACTGCTGAACACTCCCACGTCGGTAGCGACATAGACCTGCGACAGCGCGGGATAGACCACAACGGCGTTTACCGGTGAGTCGGGAAGGTTCGCGGTGTAGTCGATCCAAGCCGCGCCAAAGTTTGTGCTCTTCCAGACGTGACCCGGCCCTCCCGTAAAGCCCATCACCGTTACGTAGGCTGTGCCGCCGGTTAGGTCCGAGGAGTCCATTGCGACCCCGGACACAGGAAACTGATTCGGGTTGATGTTGCCCTGTGGGCCGTTATTGGTAACATCGGCGAAAGACGGGATGCCCGCTGTTGCGTTAGCAGTCATCCAGACGCGGCCTCCTGTCGTTCCATTGAGTGAGCTATTCAGGGGGCCAGATCCGCTGGTTGTAACATAGATGACTTCGGAACCGTTGCTGTCCGTGGGCCCTCCCGCGGCCAGAGCTCGAACCTGATTCACTTCAGTTCCGGTGCATGTGCCTGAACCCAGCGTGTCAAAATTTGGACTCAGAGCGGTGAAGGGCCCGCCTGTGCGCGGTCCACGCCACACGCGGCAAGTACCGACCAGCATGGCCGCAGACGAAGCGGGATCAAGAATATAGGGAAAATGAAATGCGCCATCATCGCCGCCCACCGAACTGCTCGTGACGACGGCGTTGAAGCCGCTGTCAATGCAGTTCACTCCACTCGTGCAAAGTTGAACGCCTAGTCCGCCGGGAGGAATATCGGGGTTCGAGGCGTACCAGTTCACCGGAGTGCCCTGATCGATGGCGTTATAGCCGCCATCCCCGCCGAGAACATTTCCCCAGCTTGTACTCGTGGTGGCGGTCGCGGTCGCAGGCGAGCCATTATCCTGCGTCCCCCCCAGCAACGTATTCGGGTCAGAGGGATGCTGGGAAAAGCTAACGAACTGTGTCATCGATCCGAGATTTTGATTGAGATCGTCAAACTGATTCGTGCCCGAGCACGATCCCGTGTTCAGCCCACTGAATCCGTTGAGGGCGCGGTAGATGCCGCCATCATTGGCGAAATAGAGCAGTGCATTCCCGGAGTCGCTGCCTGAAACAGGAATGGTGTAGGCGAGCGCGTGCTGGTCCGGATGCACGTGGGCAGGCGCGCCAATCGGGTCGCATCCATAGACATGGGTGAGATTCATGAATGGAGTGACCGCACAGGTAGGATCCTGCGTTGTGATGCTGCATTTGTAGAGATTGACTGCGCCAGCGTACAAGTCGGTTGCAGTTCCGTTTGCAACAGCCAGAATTTCTAAATTGTAGAAGCCCTGATCAACCCCGCAGCCGTCGAAATCGCCGCAGTTCGTGATCGTCGTATCAGGGATTCGAGTCCACGACGTACCGCCGTTGAGACTTTGCCAGATGCCACCATCGACCGGCGTATCGTTTGAAGTCGGGGAAATATACCAGACGTACATCTCGTTGCGTCCCGGAACTACGCTGATTTCGCCTCGGTAGATGGGACAGGCATAATTGTTCGACGTGGATATTGGTGGGCAGGCGGCGGTGCTAAGTACCGCGCCGCCAGGCTGGACGGCCAGGCGTGTCCACGTGACGCCATTGGGCGAAGAGTACAAGCCGTGGTAACGGACGGCGGCGAAGAATAGCCCGGCGCTAGCGTTGTAAACAACCGAAGTTGCCGAGGTGGCGTCCGTTGCGCCGCCAGGATCGACGAGAGCATCGTAAGTCCAAGTCTGTCCGGCATCCAACGAGGTATAAAGACCGCGTGTTGTGTTAGCAGTGACGTCGCCTTCGACCACACCTTCTGAAGTTGTGGCCATGGCTGCTACGGCGGTATTCATTTGACTGCCGGAGGTACTGAATGCCATGCGCGCTCCCCCGAGGCCGCTGAACGATAGCGCACCGCTGTTGGCAGTGGGAATCAGAGTCCATGTGCTCCCGGCATCGGTAGAGCGCAGAATACCGAGCCCAAAATATGAGTCGGCAGCGTTGTTCGCCTCCCCAGTGGCGGCGAGAATCACTGTCGTGGCGGAGTTGGTATTGCCAGGCTGAATGGCAATGGCACCGATCGAAAGCGTCGCTTGATCGTCGGTTACGGGGGTCCACGTTACCGTACTAGCGGCATTACTGGCAGCATTCGTGGACTTCCATACTCCGCTTTGCGCTCCGCCGATGTAGATGGTATTGCCGGTAGCGTCAGCGGGATCGATGGCAACGGCGGTCGCGCGGCCGGAAACCTGATGGTAGTCCTGCGTGCCATTCCCTGTAGCATCGGACGCCAAAGGCATTGGACCCAGCGGT
>PKXU01000097.1 GCA_003132445.1 Acidobacteriaceae bacterium
TCTGGCCAATTTCCTCGAAGTCCGTTTCTGGATTGCTTCGGGTTGACCACAATCCGCGACTACGTGAGCAATTGGCTGACCGGCAGTGCTTTCAACTGCTCAATCTTCCGCCCGATTTGCACTGTGTTTCGGCAGGTTACATGGCAGGACTCGCAGGCGGCGCAAGCTTCAAGTCCTCGGCCCGGTGCACGGGAGGCCAGCATATCCCGCGCCATCCCGATGTTTTGGTATTGCACTGCATACATGTGGGACCTCATCAATACAGGTATATCTACCTGCTTGGGGCAATCCTTCCTGCATTCGCCGCACTGCTGGCAAAACTCTGCCTTAGAAGCGAAAGTCTTGTCGGCCAAGAATCTTTCTTCTTCGTGCGTATAGGCCAGGTTGCGGGCCACGGAAAAATCCTGTTCGAGATGTTCGTAAGTGCTGAAACCCGGTATGGCCGTGGTAATAAACTCGTGGTTCAGGGCCCACTTCAACAGCGCCGTTTGGCTGGCCGCCGGCAATTCTTTGGGAAGTTTCGCGTCCGGCCTCACTGTGCCTCCTGCCTGGGTTTTCATGGCAATGATTCCCATTCCGCTATTGGCGGCTTTCTCGATCGTAGAGAGAATTCCCGCGTCGTGCGCCATGGTGTAGTTCAGCATCACCAGCCCTACGTCAAACAGACCCAGACGGATCGCTTCGCTCAATACGTCCACGGTTTTGTGTGTTGATATCCCGATGAACCTTGTTTTGCCATCCTTCTTCAGGCTTTGCAGTGCTTCCAGCGGACCCTCCGCCTGAGCGTCCTCTGCAGAATCCACCGCGTGGTGGTAAAGAATGTCGACGTGGTCCATCTGCAGCCTTCTTAAACTCCCATCCACTTTCTCGACGAATTGTTTTTTTGCCGCGGCAGCGTTTTGTGAACGGCTTCCTGACGGCTGCTTAGTCGAGATCACAACCTTGTCGCGCACGCCCATCTCCTTGATCACCTGTCCCACCATCTCTTCGTTGCGTCCATTCTGGTAGCCCGCGGCCGTATCAAAATGTCGTATGCCTAACTCGTACGCACGCCGCAGTAATCCCGGCACGTCCGCATTCATCACTCCCATGCTGACCACCGGCAGCGTCAGACCTGTTTTCCCCAGTATGCGTTGCAATATAGGCGAGGCCGACGTATCGCGGGTAGGACTGGCCAAGAGCAAATCGGCCTTTGCAAATACACTCGCCGTTCCTGCCCACAGAATCGGTTTCACGATGAATTCCCGACGATTCCAGCTTCCCTGGTCACTCATAGCTTGACTCCTATGAACGAATTTCACGCCTTTACGAATGCTCTCGAGTTCGTTACGGAAGACTTCGTGCTACTGTTTTCAAAATTTCGGCCCCATTCTCTTGCGGATTCAGCAGCGCAATGACATAGCGCCCTTGCGTGCGCGCGATCATGCGGCCCTCGTAGTTGTTTTTTGCCCGGATTCCACCTTCTCCCAGCTCGGGTGCCGAAGCACACTCACCGCTTTGCTGGAAATGCTTTGTCAGTTGTTCCACTCGTGATTTGGCTTCCTGCGGGTTGTTGGCCACCGAAACCACGAGCTTGCTCTCCTGCTTCCCCTGCGCGTACGCCACGACGTAGGCCGGTGCCAGAAACGCATGCCCCAGTGGATCCTTCCTCACGTATTGTTCAGAGTGAGGGACCCGATGTTCTCGTGGAAGCTTTACCAGTAGCGCCGGCAGAGTCCGCACCCCGCCGATTCGTTCGGAGAGAAGGCGCGCGAATTGATCGAGGAGTCCATCCACGTTCGCGCCGGAACCGGAGAGCTTCACGTAGTAGTGGTCCTGCAGAAAATTGAAGACTCCCTTATCGCGGTAGCCCTCGCCACCGATCGAAACGAATTTGTAAGTGGGAGAGCGCTCCGCCGCGTAGATGCCAAACGCATCCTCGGTCTGGTCCATCTGGTAGATGTCCACGGTCAGCTCTGCCGAGCCGCTCTTGAAGTCCTGATGCAGCAGGCCTTTGAAGTCATAGAGGAGATAGATATCCGCTCCACCGTCAATGTACTGATAGAGACTCTCCGGGCCGTAGAACGAAGGCGGAGCTTGCGCACGTGCGGGACCCGGAAAAGGTTCCCGCAGAAGACTGGCAAGTTGCCTTTGCGCAGCATCAGCGGTGCGCGGTGCGGAACTCTGGGCTTGCACGTATGTTGCTGCTAAAGCAATCGAAACTAGAGCTATCGTCCGTAAAAGTGAATGTCTCAGCATCGTTTCACATCCAACACTCAGGGTCACAAAGTCTTGATTTGCGTCCGAACCTTTTCGAACTCGTACGTTCCCAGCCCGCGGCCAGCCGCCATCTTCAGATAAGGCAGCGAGGAAACATCGAGGTTCCAGTAAGCCTTCGCGACATAAGCATCCAGGGCGACCGGATCAGTTCCCGCGACCAGCGTCTTCTTTAGCAGCACGTCTTGCAGATTGCCTCCCGTGGGGCCATTGCGGATGAGGATCCGATAACAGTCAATGACGGTCAGAGTCGGCCGCACGAAGTCGGCAAGGTCCACAAGGCTCTCGTGAATTTTCTGATGCAGCTGATGACGTGGCCCACCGAGCATGCCGTACCAGTTCTTCATTCCCAGCGTTGTGCCGGTCAGGCTATGGTGCTTGGCAATCGGAATATTAATGACTTTGTCGACGTTCAGGAAGAGATCTAGAACTGGCCAGGCACGCAAAATCTCTCCCTGAAGATCTACTTCCTTGAACATGGCGGGATCGGGAAGCCGGACTTCAGCTCCCGCACGCTCCGCAGCCTCGGCGATGCCCGATCGCTGGAAACAGCGGCGCGGATCGTTGCAGCTCACGTCGGTGACAATGACCCGCTTGGCCCCGGCATTCGAACACTGGCGGACGATCTCGGCCACGACATCAGGATTGGTATTGGCCGCTTGCTCGGGAGTGCGATCCCAGCCGATGTTGGGTTTCACCAAAACGACGTCCCCGCGCGCGATGAAGCGGCGAATTCCTCCCAGCTCTTCGACTGCCTGACGCGCCAGTTGTGCGGGATCGTCGCCGGTCACGACCGCCATCTCGGGAAGCGTCGGATCCGCTGCGATGGTGTGGCCTCGCTTCGCGGACATTGCCAGCGTGGACTCGGGACGAAAACTATGTTCACTCAACCAAAGCCCCAGCCCAGTCGCACCAGCGCCGACGCCAGCTACGCGCAGCAGCTTGATCAATGCGTCACGACGGGTTAGATGGATTGCGTCGGGTTCCATGAAACCTCCATGTCAGCGATGCGAACTTCAGTGAGTGCGTGCGTAAGAGTCGTGCCAGCTCTCATCCTTTCCTCCGATTCAACAAGATCTGGTTGGAGCGGGAGCGGCTTTCGCCCACGCTTGTCACGTACACCGCCGGCCGATCCTGTACGGGACAGGCGTATTCACATGCGCCACACCCGACGCAGCGGGACGGATCAAGATAGGGTTGCTTCACTTCCTTCGAGTTGCCCGCCGCATCGATCAGTTCTACCGGTCGAAGGTAGATCGCCTTGGGCGACGTCGGACACCATTCTTCGCACACGATGCAGTCTGTCGCCATCGCCCACGGCAAGCATCGGCCGCGGTCGTAAAAAGCCGTTCCGAGGCGGACTGGCTTGTCAGTACGGCCGACATCCTCGGACCAGCCCTTCTCTTTTGCCGTGATCTCCCAGATGGCTCCGGTGGGACAGACCTCCGAGCACAGCACACAACTGGTCTCGCAGTAGCCGATTCGCGGGACCAGTACAGGCGTCCACAGACCTTCGATCCCCGCTTCTGAAAACGCGGGATGCAAGGCGTTATTCGGACAGGCCTTCATGCACTGGCCGCAACGAATGCAGCGTGCGAGGAAGTGCTCTTCATCGAGCGCTCCGGGAGGACGCAGCAGGCGTTCATGGCGTTGCGTCGCAAACCCGGGAGTGCTGCGCGCGAGGGGAACCAGGGCAACGCCCGCAGCCAAGCCGGTCAGCACTTTCCGTCTCTGTAGGTTCGTACCTACTGTCTTTTGTCCGGGGAAAAACTGGAATTCCAACGCGTGCTCCGGGCACTCCCCTACGCAGTTCAGACAGAGATGGCACTCGGCCTGATGCCAGGGCACGCCGCCGATCGGGTCGTCGCCGCCCTGACAACGCAGAAGACAGCGATTGCAATCGTTGCAGTGCCCGGGATTCTTCACCAAGCCAAGCACGGACCAGCGTGACACGATTCCCAGCAACGCACCCAGCGGGCAAAGAGCGCGGCACCAGAAGCGCGTGATGCGGAAATTCAACGCGACGAGGAAAACGAAGATCAGGCCCAGCCAAATCCCCGAACGGAAGTAGGGCTGCTTGAAGCCCAGCACGAGCGCGCCCAAGATGAAGTGCAGCGCGCTGCCGGCGGTTTGAACGAACCCATAGCGGCTGTGCTCCAGCACGCCTAGCGACGCCCGCAGTGCATAGTTGGTCGCGGGGAGGATCGACAAACCGACGGAACGCACCAATAAAGAGAACGGATCGAGCCACCCGACGATGCCCGTGCCGAACACCGCCGCTACGAGAGAAACGATCAGCAGGTAATACTTGGTCGTCTGCCAGCGTTGGTAGCGGTTCGATTCAATAAGTTGTTTGCCACGTTTGCGCTCAGATTTGAAGCTGCTGAAGAAATGATGAATAGAGCCAAGAGGGCAAATCCATCCGCAGAAAAAGCGCCCCAGGAACATGGTGGGAATCAAAACCACCAGGCTCCACAACAGGCCACGGTAGAGCCCATGGCTGGACGATGCATTCGAGATGGCCACCAGTGGATCCAACCGGAAAAACAGTGACACGGGGTAAGGCAGACGGATCTCGCTGGTTGAAGCAGTCAGCGAGCCTCGGAACTCGGTACGCAACAGAAGAAACACAAAGAGCAAGAAAAAAATGACTTGCGAGAGAGTCCGCAGCTTAGTTGGTTTTGGAAAACGCAAAGGCTACGCCTCCAGTGTCCAGCCGGGCCGCCAATCGCACCACTTAGTTGCTGGCGAAAGTTACGAACCTATTCTTCAGTCCTTGCACGCTATGTTTCTGTGACTCGGATCACGGCTCGTTGTGTCTCCGGCGTGCCGTCCGGCCCCGAATTACGCTCGGGCGGTATGCTGGAAATATTTAGGCGGCCGACGAAATCGCGCTTTGCTCTCGCTTCTCATCGGCTGCGGCCTCCGGAGAGCTGAGGTTACAGCCTTACGGTTGGAGGATCCTCAGATTCGGGAAGGCCATTGGGTCATCGCTGACCTGAGAGGAAAAGGTGGCCACATCCGAACGATCCCCGTTCCGCAGTGGGCGAAGGAGGCGGTTGACAGCTGGACTGTGGGTGCCGGCATCACCTCAGGTCCATTGCTACGGTCTATCAACAAAGCAGGCGGAATTTGGGGACTCGGCTACACACCCAAGGTCATATGGGCAATCGTGAAAGCAAACGCGAAAAGCTGTGGTCTGCCATCGGTAGCATCGCACGATTTGAGAAGGACCTGTGCACGATTGTGTCATCAGGCAGGAGGCGAACTAGATCAGATCCGGTTCCTGCTCGGTCACGTTTCAATTCAGACGACGGAGCGATACCTCGGGTGCAAGCAGCGCTTTAACGATGCGGTCAATGATCACATCGGCTTGGAGCCGGATGCGCCGTCGTGAGGAACAGGCGTAGAAATTGATATCCGCTGGTCGACTTTGCGCGATCGATCCGCCAAGTCGCACTCGCAAGTCAGACCGGCCGAGGTCCATCCGTTCGATTCGACCGTCTGCGATGGTATATGCATGCCAGACCACGCTGTCTGAAAGCACATCGCCACCAAGGCTCTTCACGAGCTGATGCACCCGGACATCGATCTTGCCCGCTCCACGGTCGATCACCTCAATCGGTTCGACATTAGGATCGAACTCTTTCCACTGGCGGCTCCAGTAGGCACGAATCTCTTCTTTCCCGACTACGCGCCCGCCTTCCGATGCCTTGGGCCAACTCACGCTCTCGCTCATCAGCGCCAACGCACCATCGATGTTCCGTTGGTTGAAAGCAAAGTAGACCTCGGCTATGAGCGTCTGTGTGTTTGCCATATCGTTCTCCGTGTGGATGATCATTCAGCCTGATGAACATTATAGGTCCTGAAAAACGCGCTTGGATTCCGCCAAGCCGACTTGAACTAAGC
>PKXU01000192.1 GCA_003132445.1 Acidobacteriaceae bacterium
ACTTCGGCCATGCGAGTCGCCAGCGCCAGATCGTACGGAGGGTAGTCAAACAGGGGATAACGGGAGACCTCCACCTCGTGATAATGAATGTTCGGTTCTTCGCCCCGCAAGCGGATGGGTTGGGCGTAGGAAATAAAATGGATTTCGTGTCCGCGCTGTGCCAACTCAAGGCCCAGCTCGGTGGCGACGACTCCACTGCCGCCGTACGTCGGATAACAGGTGATCCCGATCTTCATGTGAGGGTGGCGTCTTCTGGCGCTCTGTCATTCGATGGCCGAAAGGCGCAGCGGTTGCAGATTTTAAAGGAGGAACCGCACGATCAGCGCGACGGCTGGCTATTATCTTCAGATTTCTTAGGGCCACGTGATGTTTCCGAATCAAGCTGGTCGAGATATGCCTGAAAGCGCTTTTTGGACTCTTCGGGCAAACCCGTAAATTCAATGCCCATGCCCACTCCGGGGTCGCGGGTCCGCACCATGGCACTGTGCGAGAGGCGTTCGTCTTCAATCCATAGGTCTACGCGCAACGCGGTACCCACGCCGAGCGGCATCACAGTTTCCACGTAGCAGCCGTTCCCGCTGATGTCGGTGGCATTCACCCGTAACGGAGTGTTAACCCGCTCGTCGCGCATTTCCAAAGGATAGGAAATTTTGTGCCGCATGAATTTTCTGCGGTTATCGTGGCGCTGCTCGGTGCGCTCGTCGAGCTTCAAGTCCGGCGGAAGCGTCGCCGCCCAGGGGCAATCCTGGTCCGCCACCAGCTGCACTCCGATTTGCGTCTTCTTCAGAGCTCCGGCATTCACCACCCAAACGACCCGGCAGCGCGCTTTTCGAGTCTCGTATTGCACGCCGATCACGTCGCCAACCTTCAACTCAGGCTCAATGCCAAAGATGCAGGCGCCCGTGATGCTGACATTCTGCGCCATCGCGTTCTGAAAAAATGGCTGGTTATTGGCTCCCATGCCCCACACCCGGACCTTTAGGTCCAGAGTCGCGCGCGGAGCTATCCCCTGAGCGGGCATGGGAAAAGACCCTTTCTATAGAAAACAGAGGTCTGTAGAACATCATACTTTACTTGAAGTTACTCAGCAGGTTACGTCAGTACCTTGATAATGATTCCGTCGAGCATAAACCGGAGGCGGAAATTCCGCCTAAGGGGCCGGTTTCTCAACGAGCTCCCGGTAGGATATCAACTCAATACCCTCCTGCTGGAGCACGGCGCGCGAAGCAAGCAAGGTTAGCACCCGAAGTTCCGTCTCCCGCGACTCACGCAGCCGAGTCTGAGCGGCCTGCAGTTCGGCGTCGTTATAGCCGGGATGGCAAACAAATTCCCACGTGCCCGGCGGAATACTGCGGGCAATTGCCCGGAACAATGTCTCGTCGAGAGATCCGGTCACAACAATACCGAGCGTCCCGTCGGGCGCGACGAAACCTTCGCGATCTACGGCCTCACGAAACTTGCCGGCAAAGCGGCCAAGAAGCCGGAGCTCCGCGTGGCGGGTCCAAAGTCCCGGACGCGCCAACATTTGGCTGGATCGTAACGGCAAGCGTGGGCCAAATGGGTTGCGCACAGCGCGAATGCCGCACGCCGCCGCCGCGCGCAACAGCGGCCGAAGAATTGTTGGGAACAGATGAGTATGCTTGTGCGTGTCGACGTGAGAGACAACAATCCCCGCAGATTGAATTTTGCGAATCTGCGCCGTGGCTTCGGCAACAACTTCATCCGCGTCGATGCGTCCGGTAATGGCGTGCGCCGCAAAAGTCATCAAGCCGTCGCGGAAATGAGATCTGCTGGAACGTGTCTCGCCGGAATGCGCTTCGCTGGAATGCGACGGGTCAGAGTCTGGATCGATCGCAAGAGAGGGAAGTTGTGTGGCCGCAAGCACCGGCTGCCCGTCGATGAGTACCACATGGCAACCGATGCTCAGCTTCGGCATCGTCCTTGCGAATCCAATCGCCTCTTCGAACGCCGGACCGTTGGCCATGAGCGTCGAAGAGGTAACGACCCCGCCGGTGTGGGCGTCCACAATGGCGCGATTCACGCCCGAAGTAAAGCCAAAATCATCTGCGTTGACAATCAACCGCCGCACGCAGCCAGTCTAGCAGGCCCAGTACGTTGGAATTGCTGCGTTGGAATTGCTTCTCTGGAATGGGTGCGCTCGAATTTGAACGCATTCGCTTCGAGCACGTTGATGATCTAATCTGTTCGAGCCAGAGCTTCGTTTGACCCTGTTTTTGCCGCTCCCGTATACTCGTCAAGGTGTGGTCATCGCGGCCCCTCGCATGCACCTCAGGGGCGGTTAGCTCAGCTGGTNNTCGAGTCCTGCACTGCCCACCAAAACATCCGATTTTCATGATGGCTGCAACTTCGATCTCTTTCGTTTTTCCTGTCGATTTTCGGTTTCTCATAAACCCCGCCGGAGCTGTAGGAGCATTCGGTCGGACCGCAAGATCCCGAAGGTCTTTCGTGTTCGGCGAGAAGCTGTTAGGATATTTTTGTGCTGAAGTGGATGAGCGGCTCTGCCAACAATTAATCATTTAGCACGCAGCCCAAGCGCGACGATATGCCGGAATTTATACGTGGCCAGCGGTTCCGACAGGAGCCCGTGCGCTTTACGCAAGCAAGGCTCAAATAAAGTATCCGCGCACTATTTTCAATTTGCGCAAGGCTGCATAAACACTGGCGATTGCGCATATCGTTGATTTGGCGAGTGGGGACGTAGTTCAGTTGGTTNNCCGCCAATTCTTTCAAGCACTTGCAAGGAATTGGCAATTTGCGTCATGGTCCAATTTGGTCCAGTTAGGCCAGTGCCTCTCCCTTGTTGAGCACCATGCGAACAAGTTTGCTTTGTGCCAGCCGCTTGTTCGGCATACCCGCCTGAGCGTAAAGATCCAGCGTAATGCGACTGTTCGCATGACGTAGGAGCTCCTGTACTACCTTCACTTCCTCGTTGTTCTGAGTGAGCAAAGTTGTGTACGTGTGACGGAAGGTGTGGAACCCAACCCGCTTTTGGATCTTCGCCGCCTTCACTGCAGGTCGCCCGTATCGCCGCCACAGAGTTTCTGGCCAGAGCGGTTGTTTGCCTTTCATCGTCGGCGAGGCAAACACCCAGTCTGTTTCGCGATTGTACGGACCAACCAGCCTCAGCTTGAGAAGAGACTCGGCCAATGCAGCGTCGAGCGGTACATCCTTTGCGGAAGCTTCCGTCTTGGGAGCGCCCTGGACCATCATCACGACTGAACGGCGAACATGGATTACGAGGTTCTCGAAGTCCACATCCTCCCATTGCAAGCCGATCAATTCTCCACGTCGCAAACCGGTGAAAGCGTCCAGTTCTGCCGCCGTTCGAAGAGGTTCTGGCAGTTCTTTGAGGAGTGCCATAATCTCGTCGGGTGTCAGGACATCGGGCGTTCTCATGCGCTTCGCACTCTGACGTACGCTCTTGATCGGGTTTCGTTCTGTCCACTCCCATCGGATCGCATGAGAAAACAAGGCGCTCATCAGGTTCCTGATTTTGGCCCGGCTCCCACGTGCCAACGGCATTGTTTTCAACCACGCTTCGACATCCACCGCTTTCACCTCGGAAAGACGGTATGACCGCCAGCGTGGAAGAACCCATTTTTTCAAGTAAATGTCGTAGGCATACTGCGTGGAATAGGACTTGTGATGCTCGTCTGAGCTTCCAGTCGCTGGCTTCTGCTTTGAAAAAATGTCCGGCAGTTCGTGCTCCTGGTAGTGCTTGACGAGGGTCTCGACGCTCACGTTCTTGAGCAGCTGTTGCGGGGTTTGTCGGTTTATAGTTAGACGGATTGCATCGACCGCAGACTGCGCTGCTGATTCGGTTGGAAATTCCCCTAGAGTCCCGACGACGATGTTCTTTCGGCAAACCGAGCCGTCGATTTGGACTTCTCTCCATCGGAACTCCCAAACCTTTCCTTTCCTGCGATCCGCCAGTTTCAGGCTACCGTGCTGATGACTCGTGCGCCTCATGAATCCTCCTTTGTTGAGGCGACACGGATGGCTGCCTCAGCTTAGCGCAAGTGGAGTGGCGGGTCGATGGTGAATATCTTTGGAAAACCAGCCTAGCCGGCCCTCTTCGTACTCAGCCAAATCTCCAGGTCAGAGGCGCGGAACCGCCATAGTTTCCCGACCTGGATTCCGTGAATCTGGCGATTGCGGGCCATTCTCTGCAGCGTCTTTGGGTGAATACGGAGCAACTCTGCTGCTTCATCGCTGTCCAAGAGTGGCTCGAAGACGAATTCATGTCTGGGCCGGGACTGGCTGGGAGACGGAGCGAACTTCGAAGGCTGGGATGCGGACATAATGAACTCCTTAGCCAAATCGCCCGAATCGAGC
>PKXU01000172.1 GCA_003132445.1 Acidobacteriaceae bacterium
GCGGCCAGATGTGGAGTCTGGTGACCGAGAACGGAAAGGGAATTTCACCGGATGATGACCTGGGTAGAACCAACGATGCTCGTCCCAAGACGATTGATTCGGTTTACAACGTGGGCTTCACTTCTGGCCGCCAATTGGAAATCCGCGTCACTAAGGATTTCGCAAACAAAGTGTGGATCGCGGCGGCCGTGGGAAACTCCGAAGGCACGCTGACCACGCACGGGAACGAAACCAACTTCCTGCTCGGCCAAGCCGGCGCGAGCAACAGCTACAACACTGGGTCGACGTATACTTTCAATCCTGCACCTGACGTCATCGCCAAAGTCGCCTTCGAGCCGGGCTTCGGGCACTATGAAATCGTGGGTCTATTTACGCGCTTCACCGATCGCATATATCCCTGCGGACAGGTAGTACTCACGGGGACGGCGACCACCGGTCCCTGCCCGAATGGCGTGGGAACCGGTCCCAGCGCTGCAGGGGCGTTTAATGCTTCCAAGAATGCAGGCGGTTTTGGTGCTAGCGCTCGCTGGCACTTCTTCGACAATCACATCGTTTTTGGTTTGCACGGCTTCGGCGGCAGCGGCATCGGGCGTTACTCTGTGGGGCAGTTATCCGATGTTTCCATCCATGCGAATGGAACCGTTGACCCGATCCGGAGCTTCCAGGGTCTGGCTACCCTCGAGTGGCACGGCAAGAAACTCGATCTGTACAGTTACGCCGGAGTCGAGTATGCGGCGCGCGCCGCCGATTTCGATCCCGTAATCGGCAAGGAAGTCGGTTATGGAGCGCCGCTGTTCAACAATTCCGGTTGCTACACCGAGCTGCCGCCGACGGTAAACACCGGCTTTACTCCAGCCACGCTCGCCAACTGCACAGCCGACACCCGGGCTCTCACCGAGTACACCGGCGGCTTCTGGTATCGCTTTTACAACGGTCCCAGGGGCCGCTTCCAGTTCGGCACACAGTACTCCTACATCACGCGTCAAACCTGGTCGGGGACGGGCTTTGTCAAAGGCATCGGCGTGTCGCCGGAGGGACTCGACAACATGGTTATGACGTCGTTCCGTTACTACCTGCCGTAACCAAACCTGGTCCCGCCTCTGCCTTTGAGGCGGGACCTCTTTCTCTTGTGTTCAACAGTCCAACTTTCTGAAGGGGACAAAGTCGCGCATCAATTCACGTTTCTAAAGAGGACACATGGCAAGCAAAGTCTCTCAAGGCAATACCTTCAATCTCTCGCTCGATACCTGGGCGGTAATTTTAGCTCTGCTCCTTGCGCTCCTGGTTCGCGCCGACGTCTTTAGGAAAATACCGTGGTAACGCGTCTCCCCGTTAGCGGCAGGCCGCCTGGAAAGCGGTTTTATGCTTGATTCTGGGCCGGAGCACTTCAAGTTTTTGGCACAACGCTTCAGCGCTTCCGCAACCGGCTTTCTCTAAACGCAGTTTTAGCTCTTGAGGTTCGTGCAGAAAATAATTTTCAGCAGCCTGCTAAATGCTGCTATCGGAGATAGATCATGGCGACTGCAATCGCTGTTTCGCGCGTCGAATCGGAAAAGACGCCGCTGAACGTTCTCACTCTCATTCCAGGAATTCTCTTACTCGCCGTGGTCGGCTACGCCGGAAAGTTGCTGGAGAAATTTCTAAACACCTACGCGAAAGTCCACCATTGGACCTTTCCCAACATTGAATATGTCCTGTGGGCGATTCTGATTGGCCTGCTCATCTCGAACCTGCTGACCGTCCCCAAAATATTTCAACCTGGGATCGCCACCTACGAGTTCTGGCTCAAGGTCGGAATCGTGCTGCTCGGTTCGCGCTTCGTCCTCGCCGACATGCTGAAGCTCGGCGGCATTAGCCTAGCGCTCGTTATAGTGGAGATTTTACTTTCCCTTCTGCTGATGCACGCACTCGGCCGCGCGTTTCATCTTACTCCAAAACTCACCAGCCTGTTGGCCGTCGGATCCTCAATCTGTGGCGTCTCCGCCATCATTGCTGCCCAGGGCGCCATCGATGCCGATGAGGAAGACTCCACCTTCGCCATCTCGGCCATCCTCGCTCTCGGGGCGCTCGCCCTCTTTACCTTCCCGCTGATCGGTCACAGCCTGCACCTCGGCGACACGACTTTCGGCCTGTGGGCCGGTCTAGGAGTCGATAACACCGCTGAAGCGACTGCCACCGGCGCCCTGTATTCTGACGCCGCCGGCAAAGTCGCCGTCCTCGCCAAGACCGCTCGCAACGCCATGATCGGCTTCGTGGTTCTGGGCTACGCGATCTATTGGGCCAAGCGCGGACAAGCCGGCGCCGTCGGCAACAAAGCCGCTTTCTTATGGAAGAAATTCCCGAAGTTTGTTCTCGGATTCCTGGCGATCTCCCTGCTTGTCAGCTTTCACACCTTCACCAAAGACCAGGTCACGTCTCTCGGTAACCTGTCGCGTTGGGCGTTCCTGCTGACCTTCGCCGGAGTCGGCTTACGTACGAACATCCGCCAATTGTCCAGGCAAGGCTTGCGGCCGTTCGTTGTCGGCGCGCTGGGTGAAGTGCTGATCGCAGCCCTCACCTTCGGATTAGTGTTGGGAGCAAATCGAATTTGGGGCTTGTGATTCTGAGGCGGCCGGGGAAACTCGTCGCCAGACGCAGCAAAGCGCTACCGACCCAGTGTCCGGATCACCGGAACACTACGGTAGCGCTGCTAATTTCGGAGCCCTAACCTCAAAAACATTAGACAAAAAAGTATAAAAAACGTCCATACACTAATCACAGTATTTAACTAGATTCCCTACACAGTGACCCGGAATGGGAGAAAATCGATTGGGCCTTAGCCCCTGAGGGCCGCCTTACTCCCTTTCCTCCGTACCCTCCATGTCCTCTGTGGTTAAAACTTTTTCGGGCCTAAGTAACGGAAAAAGAATGACATCCCGGATCGTATGCGAATCTGTCAAAAGCATGCATAAGCGGTCGACCCCAACACCGACTCCCCCGGCTGGCGGCATGCCATACGATAGCGCCCGAATATAGTCCTCATCCATCTGGTGCGCCTCTTCGTCGCCACGCTCGCGTTCCCGTAACTGCGCTTCGAATCGCCGCCGCTGGTCTTCGGGATCGTTCAGTTCGCTGAAGCCGTTCGAAATCTCCATCCCGCCCACGAAAATTTCCCAGCGCTCGGTCCACTCCGGCTCATCCGGCTTCTGCTTCGAAAGCGGCGACACCGCCGTGGGATATTCGTAAATAATTGTCGGCTGCGTCAGATGCTCCTCCGCCACTGCCTCGAACAATGTTGCAATCGTCTTTCCGGCCGGCTCGTTCGGGTCGTATGCCATATGCACATGCCCCGCATTAAACCGCTGCACCAACCCCTTCACGCCCTCGGCATCGGCAAACTCGCTCATCTCCGGCTTCGTCCCAGCCGCTTCCGGCCAATAATGGATAATCGCCTCCCGCATCGTCATGCGGCGCCAGTTCGCCCAATCAATCTCCGCGGCGCCCCATTTCGTTTTCGTTCCGCCCGTTACATCCTTCGCCGCCCGCGTGATAATTTCCTGCGTCAAATCCATCACACCCTGATAATCCGTATAAGCCTGATAAAACTCCAGCATGGTGAACTCAGGATTCCAGCGCCATCCCAAGCCTTCATTCCGAAAATTCCGGTTGACCTCGTACACCCGATCCAGCCCGCCCACCACCAACCGCTTCAAATAAAGTTCCGGCGCGATCCGCAAGTACAGATCCATATCGAGCGTATTGTGATGCGTCACAAACGGCTTCGCCACCGCCCCGCCGGCGATGGGCTGCATCATCGGCGTCTCCACTTCAATAAAACCATGCGCATCCAGCGTCCGCCGCATCGACTGCACCAGCTTCGTCCGCTTGACAAAAACTTCGCGCACCTCCGGATTCATCACCAAATCGACATACCGCTGCCGGTAGCGCAATTCCACATCGGTCAACCCGTGCCACTTTTCCGGCAGGGGCAACAAGTCCTTACTCAGAAAAGTAATCTCCTCCACGTGCACGCTCAACTCGCCCGTGCGCGTGCGAAACAAATAACCGCTGACCCCAACGTGGTCGCCCAGATCGAGCAGCTTGTACAACTCGAAACCCTTGTCTCCCACGGCATCTTTCTTCACATAAATCTGCAGCCGCTTCCCATCCTGCTGCAGGTGCGCGAATCCGGCTTTGCCCATCAGACGAATCGCCATGATGCGTCCGGCCACCCGGACGTTGACGCGGTCCTTCTCCAGTTCCTCGGCGCTTTTCTCCGTATACTTCGCGAGGATCTCCTCCACCGTATGCGTGAATTCATATTTGCTCCGGTATGTGGCCTGGCCGAGCGCCTCAATCTGCTTCAACTTCTCGCGCCGCAGCTCATAAATTTTGTCGTCGAGTGCCAATGTTTTCCTTTTATTTCCTGGCGATGGAAGGAGATTATAAACAATGCGTTCGGAGAGAGATGGGGATTAAGCGTGAAGGAAAGTGATACCGACCGCGCCACTCCCCAAGCCGCGAAGCGGCGAAAGAACACAGCCCACGGCGCAAGCCGTGGGTCCGAAGCGCGGTCGTAACCTAGCCCCGAAGGGGCGAAAGACGCGGGTGCAAAAACCGATAGCTATGCTGACGATGAGCAAGGCATGGTGAGCGTCGATCAGCGGCCGAAGGCAGAGTGCGGTCGCGTCCGGCGGCCTAAGCAAACGCGGTTCTGCCGACAGTCCAGAATGCCCACCCTTTGCAAAAAGCGCAAAGGATGGGACACCCGCCTCAAGGGGCTGACTTAACTGTAGGAAAAGCGCAAGGAGGGCATTATTTCGGGATCAAGGCGTGTTTCAACCACTCGGCAGCAAGTGTACCGAGAATACCTACCGCAGCCCCTCCGGGGCTGGTTAAAATCCTCCTCTTGCGACCCACGGCTTGCGCCGTGGGCTGTATTCTTTCGCCGCTTCGCGGCTTGGGTTGCCAGGCAGGTGGCCCCGCTTTCCGCGCTTTCGTTCTCATTCCGGAACCGTGCTTATTCCGGAACCGTGATGCCAGCTAGGCCAAAAGCCTGGGCCACGTGTCCTAGGGTCGGTCTTTTGCGATCAATCGGCGGTTGAGATGCGGAGTCATGCGGGGTTGCCCAGTGCTGAGTTCACACTTCTGTCCCGGAGCGGCCCCACAGGTCGGACATCGGACGGCGAGTATCTGTTTGGGGATGAGTTCTCTTCTCATCAAAAGCCTCCAATGCCACAAGAGCGATTGATTGACCAGCGTCGGAGCGCCGGGATGTCCATGTCACCCAGGGGCCTATCCTTTCGTGACAACGGACATGGGCCGACTTTGCAGAAAGGCACTGATGAGTTCGCTATTTATTTGCAAGCCGCCGTTGTACTGGACGAAGCCTTTCTTCTTGAACGCACTCATAAATTTACTTACCCTGGCGCGGGTGGTACCAACCATCTCCGCTAGAGTTCCCTGGCTCACCTTCAGGGGGCTCTCAGAATTGGATTCCTTGGTTATTTCCCCAAACAACAACAGAACTCGTGCCAGCCGCTTTTCGCTGAAATTGAAAAATTGGTCTGCCAGGTCTTCCTCGACTCGAATCACCCGGGCGAGCAGATATTCATTCAGCAACGCCGCAAACTGCAGATCGCGCTTGAGCGTGCGAAGCGTGCGCTCCTTCTGCAAGCGAGTGATATTGGCGGGCCCAATCGATCTCGCTGTGTACATCCGCAGAGATTGCCCTCCCAGACAGCCTTCGCCAAAAAAGCTACCCCGCAGCAGGACGGCGATGATCGCTTTTTTGCGACGCGTAGCGGCCATCGTGAGCTTCACCGTACCGCTCTGGATATAGAAAACTGCATCGGCTTTGTCCCCTTGCGAAAAAATGATCTCGTTGTCTCCGTAGCCCCGCATGGTCATCGCAGAACGGAACTTTTTGCGGAAAACTGCGGAACTGAAACCGAGCGTTTGATTCGCCATCCGTCTCCTAGACACGATCAATCCAATTGGGAGTACCGTCCCTCTTAGAAAAAATAAATTATAAGGCTCGGGAATCTGGCTTCGCTGGTCAATAAAGGTCATACACAATTGCACACGGTACCTACGTGGTAAGTCTTGGGCGTGAGGTCTAACCCGCTCCAACCGCAGGGTTTCGAACGTACAAAGCTCAAGCGGTACTCCGGGACGCATTTCCAATCTTGGCGGACGCTACCCGGCGTCGGAAACGCCGGAGTATTTTCAGAGGTCCCTCCGGGATCGTCCGGAGAGCCGGGGCCTCACATCATTTGCAATTTGGTACCCTGGTACACTGGTACACATGGTCAACGATTCCAAGCTTTTAGTTGAGCGCGTGCAAACCGGCGTTCGCATCGAAAAACGAATCCTCAAAGTTCTCAAAGCCTTCGCCGAGTACCACGATATGACCCTCGGCGACGTTCTCGAAGGCATCGTGCTCCACGCCTTCGACGGCAAGGCTCCATTCAGCCCAGCCTCGCTCGAACGTATCCGCGAACTAAAGAAGTTCTACCATCTCAATCTCGATTCCACCGCCAGCCACCGCCTGCAGGAAATCAAAGCAAAATCCCCGCGCCAACGCGCCTCGCAACAAACCAAAAACAAAGGCTAAAAGGCAAAGAATAACAATTCAAAAAAGGCGAGCCTCCCATGAGTTTCGTAAAATCCAAAATCGGTCTCACCGTTCTGCAATGGACCCTCGGCATCGTCGTCCTTATCGAAGCCGTGCTCTTCGTGATGCCGAGCAGCGCCCACGGCTTTGCTGCGACGCATATGCCAGGATTCATCCGCCTGTTGCTGGGATGGGGAGAGATCCTTGGCTGCATCCTTCTGCTCATTCCTCGCACCACCGTCCGCGGTGCATGGCTGTTGCTGGCTGTCTTCATCATGGCCATCTTGATTCATCTGCTGCACGGCGCGTACAACGTCGGCAACGCGGTCATTTACGCGGCCGCAGCGTTCGCCATCGCCTNNGCAACTTCGAATCTGCCGCCATTCCCGCAGACTCCTTCCATCACGCTGACCACGTCCGCCTCGCTTTCGCGTATCTCTCCCAATATCCGCCGCTGCAAGCTCTGGAAAAATTCTGCACCGCTTTGCGGCGCTACGCAGCCGCACACGGCAAGTCTCGTCTCTAGAAACCATCACTCACGCCTACTTCTTCGTAATCCGCGAGCGCATGGTCCGCGGTTCGGCGCAGTTCTCCAGCAATGACTCACCCAGCACTGACCGGACCAGCAACGACCGGCCCAGCAACGACTGGAACGATTTCGCCCGCCGCAATCCCGACCTGTTTGTTTGGAAAAATGGAATCCTCACCCGCTACTACACCGAGGCCACGCTGCAATCCGAATTGGCCCGCAGGGTCTTTCTTTTTCCCGACAAGTTCTAAGCACGACCCGAAAGACACGACTCGAACGAATGCGACGCGCGGGCGCGCAAACACCGCCAACAAACGAAAAAAGATTTAGTTCTAAGGAGAGAAACATCGAGCGGCGGGAAAACACGCCGCAGGAGAGGCAACACGCAACCGAGCTGCCCACTGCCGTTGCTTAGTTCAGAAAATACTGCCGATACAGAGTATCCCGCTGCGCCGGACGGAACCCGGCATCGCGAATGATCCGTCGCAATTCTTCTTCGGTCGTGCAGTTGGTCACGCCCGCGGCGCGCACGACATTCTCTTCGAGCATCACCGACCCAACGTCGTTTCCGCCAAAGCGCAGCCCCATCTGGCAAACCTTCAATCCCTGCGTGACCCAACTCGACTGCACATTGAGAAAGTTCGAGAGATAAATCCGCGAGATGGCCAGCACTTTCAAATAGTCAACCGCCGTGGCCTCGTCCCAGTGCCGCCCGCCCAAAGCCGTATTCTGCGGCTGAAAGCTCCACGGGATAAACGCCGTGAATCCGCCTGTCTCCTCCTGCAATTCGTAAAGCCGCTGAAAGTGGTTGACCAGGTTTTCGTATTTCTCGCCCACGCCAAACATCATGGTCGCAGTCGTCCGCATGCCGATCTGATGCGCCGTGCGATGCACGTTGAGCCAGTCGTCGGTCAAACACTTCAGCCGCGCAATCTTGTAGCGGACTTCATCATCCAGCACTTCCGCCCCGCCGCCCGGAATCGAATCCAGGCCCGCGTCGCGCAGCCGCAAAATCGTGTCGCGAATCGAGAGCGAGCTATACTCCGCAATCGCAATAATCTCCGACGCCGAATAACAATGAAGATGGATTTGCGGAAACCGCTCCTTGATCCCGCGCAGCATCTTCTCGTGCCAGTCAATCTTCAAATCCGGATGCAGCCCGCCCTGCATCAGCACTCCCGTGCCGCCGAGTTCGACGGTCTCGCGAATCTTCTCGTAAATTGTGTCGAAGTCGAGAATGTACCCTTCCTTCGCCGCCGGCCCCTTCAGCGGCCGGTAAAAGGCGCAAAAGGTGCAGTACTCCGTGCAGAAGTTGGTGTAATTAATGTTGCGATCGATGATGTAAGTGACCACGCCCTCAGGATGTAGCTTGCGGCGCACCGCGTCAGCCTCCATCCCAATGCCGATGAGGTCATCGGACTCGAACATCTCCAGCGCTTGCTGTTTGGTTAGGGACATGAGCTCACAGAACTAACTTTTGATTGTAGCGGAGAAGCCCGCAGAAAAAAATTTCGGCGAGTCCGTTCTGGGAAGTCGCCGGGATGCGCCCGGTCTGTACCAGCGGGTATCCCCCTCCCCCCCGAATCTTTGGAACCATCGGGTTAGCAAGAAATTCCCCGCAAAATCCG
>PKXU01000170.1 GCA_003132445.1 Acidobacteriaceae bacterium
CTAGCGGTTTCGGGGTAGTTTTGAGTGACAACCGAGCATCGTGGGAAAGTGAGGACTAGGATCGACGAGAATACTTAAGCCCTTATGAGATTAGCTATCGCGAGGGAAAACTCTTGGATGTGGGAATGACTCAGGGGTTTGCAATCAAATGCAAAGCGAACGGTTATTGCCGAGCCCCATCTTGTTTGTCTGCAGCGTTACGGCTTGACGTCGAGGCCGAACTCAGGATGATCGTAAGTGCCCCCTATGTGCACCGGCACTACCTCGCCTTTCCTCTTTTTCTTGAAGAACGGATTCATTGCCTTAAGGAGTTGGGCTTTTATGCCCGTTTCCGTCTTCGAGATCTGAGTATCGACCCAGAGGCGGCCGTGCAAATCGATCTTTTCGTTGAGCAGATTGTAAGCGCCGTACATCCGTGCCTTTGCGCCAGGAACTCCGAAGGAAAGGCCCGAGAATGACGAAACCCCGGATTGGAGGGTGACTTGGCCCTTCAGATCGGTGAGCACGGTCTCGGCGTCTTCCGTCTTTTCGCCTCTGGCCCCGGCACTTAATTTGTTTACGTCCTTCTGCGTTGGCGAGCTTGAGAATTTACCGGCATCGATGCCAAACTTGCCCTGAATTCTTACCTTCTTCAAGAACGGCTGATCGCCGGACGGGATTTCCACCTGGCCGGTGAGAGTGGTCGCGCCTGACATGGGCGAGCGTGGGGATTGAACAAATAGTCCCAAGATGTCTTCGATTCTTCCTTGAGGAGAAGTGAAATTGAGAAACGCGGTCTTACGGGCCCGTCCTTTGACTCCAGCGACACTGCCTGCGACGATGAGATTTGTGCGACCGAAACGGGCATTGACTCGCTGCAGAAATGTGTCGCCGTGAATGGCGTCAACGAATGCAGTGAACTGCGTTACAAGCTGCACTTTGTGACCACCGGATTTCACCTCGAAGTCGGGAACGTCGGTCGTGCCCCTGATATCAATGTGTTTGAGAACGCCACCGTAATTTCCCTTGGATGCGAGGGTGCCCGCGATGCCCTCGTAGTAGCTGAGGTCGGCTCGCTCAAACGTGTACTCGCCTGAAATGGGAGTCTCGCCAGGATTGCCGGTGGCCCAGGCTCCGAACTTGCCGCGAGTCGCAATCTCTCCAGGAGGCTCCGGATTCTGCACTTTTAACTGATAGGTGAAAGGACTGCCCCAACGAACGTCGCGCAAAACGGCCTCGCTTAAGCCGAAGCGCAGAGGCTCCCCGTGCGGATCCTTTGAAGCGAACTCCACTATTGTTCCGTTCGCAATGATTTCTTCGATGACAAGACTGGAATGCTGTGTCTGAAAACTCAGATTGCTGCCAAAGGGCGGAATGAATACATGGCCGCCTTCGACGCGGATGCGCGGAATATGTTTAGTAAGGATTCCGGAGTAACTGCCTTCAATGGTCAATTTATCGATGGTAATTAATTTAAATTGTCGCGCCCCGTGATGAAACTCAACGCCCTCCAACACGCAACCGGGAGAAGGAAAATAAGTGCGATGGAAACTGCGGACCGTAACCGTGCTGTCGCTGGATTCCTGCAAATCCTGGACAACGGCCTTCTTCGTAAACGGCCAAATCTGATTCCAGAAAAGCGTCGCCAAACTGGCGGCAGCACAGATTATGGCGGCAGCCACGAGAAGACTGATTTTCGTGCCGCGACGAAAATGCAGTGAAGGTGTCTGCGTTGTCTCTTCGTCCGCACGTTTAACGTCGGCATTCGTAAGGGCGGAGGAAGACATAAAATCTTGGACTCAGAAATGCCTGTTAAATGTTGGCACTGATTCGCGACTAGGTTCTACTGTTTTTTCGGCTGGATGCTTTCTTCTTCCCCGTGCTGGTGTTCTGAGACCGCGCGCTTGCGGGGCGTACACGCTTTCCTGTAGTGACCTGTCGCGATCTCGTTTTCCGGGGCTGACCGGTGTTAGCGGAAGTATCGACTTTCTTGGTTGAGGCCTGGCCCGATTGTTTGGCGTCGGGCGGAGCCTCGGATGACGCAGCTGATGGTTTCGAGACCGGCTCGGGCGTCAGAAGATGAGTCATGTTTGCCAGCGTTCCGGCGGCTTGTCCCAACTTGCGTGCGACCGCAGTCAGCAACGGTTCTTGCTCATCTTGTTTTCTGTTCAACGACGCTCCAATCTTCTACGGGTCGTGACCAACCGACAAAGTCGACGCTGGGTGCTATGAACGAAATCCCGGCTCTCCGCCGGGACTTTGCGCACATGCCTTCCTTTTCGCGATCTTGCAGGGCGCTGCTTGCACAGCTTAGTTGCCACGGGCTTGCTTAAGGGTTGGGAAAAAAGAGATTGACCCTGACATGGCGAAAATGCAGAGGAGGATTGCTTGGCATGTTGGGAGGTGGGAACCGTGCAAAGAGCTTCCTGATTCTCGATGACTACTTCTGAAAAAAAACCCGCACAGCGCGAGCTGTGCGGATCGAGTGAGATGCGTTTCGGGGGTGAAAAGAACTAAGATCACGCTCAGAGCTAATAAAACCCGGAGCGCATCCGATTCGTTGACTAGGCGATCGGGAACTGCGGTCGATCCTTAAGAACGACCATTAATCAAGGCGATGATAAACTGGCGATGCGGTTGTCTGATCGCCCATTGCGACTCTGAAAGCGATGTTCTGAAAACAATGTACGCTAAGATCTTCTTGCGTAACTGCCACCATATTACCGGCGATTCAATCTAGCAGGAATAGCCCCCTTGTGGCGTTACGTTAGTCACGATCAGCACTCCGAATTAAAGCGCGCCATCACTCGAGCTCGACGCGTCGCGAAGGAATGTTGTGGTTTGCAAACCATAGCTTAGGTTTCCGCTCTTGATCATGTGGCTACTTGCAGCACATTTTTTATGCAAATGGCTGCGCGGTCTGCTAGCATGTGGGCCAAATAAAGCCCATATCTCCTTCGTTCTTATGAAGGATGCAGCGCTTAGCAACGGCACTCAAACTGCGTCCATGCTGTGGGGATGGTTCTCGCTCGTAGGACGCGACTGTCGAAGGCAGGGAGAAGTTGGCGAATACACCTGATACAGGGAGATTCGAAATCAAGATCCGCCGGCGTTCCAGTCGCCGCCATCGCCGAAATCGCCTGATCCGCAGGGTTTCGCTGGTTGTTATCTTCGTTGGTCTCGCCTTGGGATTTTCCTTCGTCGCGCTGCGGCATTTGAGCCCATCGTTTTTCGGAGCTTCAGGTTTTGGCGTATCGGGGTTCGCGACCGTCAGCCAGTCCGGCGAGGGCGACCGCAACATCCTTTTTCTCACTCAGCAGGAATCGTTGCGGCAAATGCAGAATCGTCCGGTCTATCCGTATTCGGTTGTGCCGGGTGGAGTGAAAAGCGCGAGCGAATTAAAGTGGATGGCGCAGCATGATGCGGTAGTTGCCTCACATTACGCGGGGTTCGATTATGAACATGCGCGCATGGTGCGTCTGATTTCGGCGCGCACGGCCTATGTTTCTTATCGCATCGGCAACCGGCTCTACTTTACTCGGCACAGAATTATGCTGAGAAAAGGCGAAACCGTTATTACCGATGGCAAGATCACGGCACGCTCCCGTTGCGGCAATCGCGTGGAAGAAGCTCCACAACAGGCAACTTCTTCTGAAGAACCGCCGGCGATCAAGTTCGATCAGCCCTTTCTTCCCGCCGCTGGGACGGCTCTTTCCAATCCTTCGGTCCCGTTTCAGTCGGCCCTGTTGAACCGTCCCGCATTAGGGCCGGCGTTGCCCTTGGGCTTATACGATCCGTTGGGCAACGCAAACTGGGTTCCGATCATGCCCCCGCCGCTGCCTGGGGTTTGCGGTGTGGGAAAAAGTAAGACGGGCAGCGTGGAAGGATATCTCTGCGCCAGCGGTGGTGTGGGCGGAGGAGGCACGGTCCCAGAACCTGGAACTTGGCTTTTAGTGGCCTCTGGTCTGGCCGCGATGTACTGGAAAGCGCGCCAAAAACTTCTTCGAAGTTAGCCTTCGAACTGCCGCTGCGGTCAGTGCTAGCCAGTTCTGCCCATGGTTCACGCCCACGTCTACATAGTGCTAATACCAAGGTAAGTTCCGGCTGGAATCATCGCTGATACAATCGATTCAGAACGAAGCTCGTCTTAAAACCTTCCCGGGCACAGGTAATACATGCACAAATCTTCGCGGAGCAGCGTGAGCCGGTCGCTCCTGGCCGCATTCTGCGGGCTGTTGGCTTCGTCCTCGTTGTTGGCGCAGATTTCGGTGCGCACGGTCAAGGTGCTGAACGCGAAAGATGCCGTCGAGATTGAAGTGGAGGCCAGCGATCGAATTGTTCCGCAGACGCAAGTCTTAACCGGGCCTGATCGTTTGGTGGTCGACTTTCCGAATGCTGTTCCCGGAAATCAATTACGCAGTCAGTCGGTCGATCGCGGGGAAGTAAAGGACGTCCGCTTTGGCCTGTTTCAGGGCAAGCCTCCAGTCACACGGATTGTGATTGATTTAAAAAGCGCGCAGTCCTATCAAGTCTTTCCTTACGGCCGAACAGTCATGATCAAGGTGATGGGCGGCGGATCTGACGCTTCTGCGGTTGCTGATGTGCGCGCTGAGACTGGGGCTCGTCCCGGATTTGTCGTCACCAATTACGCAACCAGAGCAGAACCGATCAGCGTAGAAAGTTCTGCTAAACCGGCGCTCGAAGTTTCCTTTCGCAATGGATTGCTGGGAATCCGCGCCAACAAGGCGACTTTATCGGAAGTTTTGTTTGCCGTGCAGCAGCGTACTGGCGCGCAGGTTTCGATTGCAGCCGGAGCCGAGCAGGAAAAGGTAGTGGCCGATATTGCTCCCGCGCCCGCGCCGGAGGTGCTGGCGAGGCTGCTGAATGGTTCAAAATTTAATTTTCTTATTCTGAGTGCGCAGAATGATCCAGCTCAACTGGATCGTGTAATTCTGAGCGCTCGTGCCGATGGCGGCGTTGCACCCTTGCAGCCGATGCAAAGCGACAGCGCAGATCAAGATAACGCGCCTTCGTTTCCACCCGCGCCGCCGCCGAACAATCTTTCTCCGAACAATCCTTCGCCTTCGCAGAATTCGCCGGCATCGCAGCCTGGAATGAATTCTCCGCCGGACAATAATCCGCCCAACTAATAATTCAGTCAGAAACGTCCGAGCAGAATGCAGTCGCTTCGCCTACGGTGGCGTGATCAAACGGATTGGCACGGGCGATGTACCGACTACTGGGACGCTGCTTACCGGGTCAGGATTACCGCCACTGCCGTTGCTACACCCTGTCACGTTCAGAACAGTGACATTCACGTTTCCCCACGGATCGACCTGGTTGATGAAGACCTGCAGAAAGCCCACGATTGTGACTTTTGTTGTTCCGTTAGGCTTAATCGATCCGGCAGAATCATCGTAAATTGGCAGCGAGACGATGGAGGGACTGCTAGTGACGGGAGTGTTGTTGGCCACGCTGAGCGGATTGCTGCTGCCGAGAAATATCTGAAAAGGATACGCTGACGGTGCGCCATCGGAGTTCAGATAATCCTGACCGGTGGGTTGACGCCCGCCAGTATTGCCCTGATTGATCAGGCATTGCACACCATTCATTGTGTCGCCGGTGCCAAAGCCGGGGTTTTCATTCAAGTTGACAAGATTAGGGTTCGGACTGGAAGAACTTTGCACGCCGCATTGGTAAACCGTCGACTGATCACACCCCGCGATTGCTTCCTCATAGGCGCTTCCGGACCCACACGAGGGAACAGCCACCGGAGTCGCCGCCGGAGCTTCACCCGGGAGGTACTGAAGGCTTGGAGGCTGTTCCAGCCACGCTACTTTTGAGGGGGCGTAGTAGTTGCCCTGGGGCGGAAGTATCCGGGTGGAACATGTCTGGCCGGTGTGAACACAGTCAGGCTGCAACCAGAACTGCTCACCGACAGTACCGGACGAGGGGTTCCCCCCGTTGAGCGAGATTCCTTTGTTCGTGATGGAGCCGTCCGCTGTGCTGACAAGGGTATGGCATGCAGGGCCAGTTTGACCAGTTAGACCAGTTGAAGGAGTTTGGTCGCAGTAGGTTGTCCCGCCGCCAAATCCGCCAACGGTGACCGGCGGCGGGTTCTGGGGATCGCGGTTGGGCACAATCCAAGGCTTTACGCAGCGTGGCTGCACGGGAATGATCGTGCCCGAGGTCTGATTTCCATTGGTCCCTGAATTGGAAGGATTGAAGGCTTCCGCGGCCGCAGTTGCGCTGACCGTGTTCCCAGTATTCCCCCAGATGCGCGAAAAAAAAGTAGGAAGCGCTGTGCGCTGCACTTGCACGGTGACAATGGGATTCACAGCGAACGCGGCCGAAAGGCCCGAACAGTTTGTGCTCGCCGTGAAACCGTTGCCGCTGCTTCCGGATGAGTAAGTGACGGTAACCGTGCCGGCCAGATTGCCAACCGCATTCTGGCCCGCCACAGCCTGAGCGGCCTGTGTGGCTGCGCTGCTCGGGCCACCACAGATCTGCGTCCAGTAAGCAGTATCAGTGCTTGGATTGGCGGTGCCTGTGATGCCAGACATGGAGATTACTCTGGCGGCGGCGAGCGCAGCCACGTCGGCGGACCGTTGCGCCTCTTCTCGCGCCAGGTAGAGCGTAATTATATCGATGGACAAAGCGGCCATGGCAATGATGGCGACCATGGCAAGCGCAACTAACACCATGGTGATGCCGCGTTCCCCGCGACGGGAGGGCCGTGCACAACGAAATCTGGCGATCACAGGCGATTTCATATCGTTTTCAATTCTCGTTCATCGCCACGCCTGTGGCGGAGATCGTGCTGGGGAGAGTGGCAGTCCGACCCAGAAGGCTGGCGACGTGCCCGAAGCGCCATGGGTAGGCGTACTGAATGCTGACGCATGTGCCGATGATGGCCGTCTGGCCCCCGGAGGATTGGGAGGTGCAACTTACCGACGGCAAGGAGGCCCCGGTTGCAGGAAAATAGTATCCCCGGTTGATAATCAGAGTGAGGGAACAACCGTTGATGCTGGCGGTTGACGTCCATGTTAATCCAGATGGCGAATTGCTGAGAGTGATGCCGCAGTCGCCAATATTATTGGCGAGCAGATAGGAGTCCACCACTTGAAACGCGTCCTTCACTGACATGGGCGCTGACGTGGGCGAAAGGGATTGCAGATCATTCGCCGGGTCGGCAGCGGCCGCGCGCGCAGCATCGCGGGCGACGTTGGTAAGTTTTTGTTTGAGCGTAAAAGCGCTGCTGAAATCGAAGATGCCCACCACAAATACCACCAGTAAAGGAAGGGTCACGGCAAACTCCACCAACTGCGCGCCTGCTACATCGGCGCAAACGAAATCGGTCGCCCTGGTAATCCAACCTCGTAAAGCAGGCCAGTGAATCACTGGTTCTCCATTCGCACCCGCGCCGACGCCGCGATCCAAATTTTCTGCTTGTTCAGTGAGGTAAAAGGCAGCCAAAACTGGAAGGGATATTGAAAGGACACCGATATGCCGCAGGCCCCGTTCGCGGAGCCCGTCCCTAACCACACTGGGGCTTGTACGTAGATCCTAGTGCTAGGGTTAGCCACTGCTGTACCACAGGAGTTCAAGGCTGTTAACGGCACCGGAAATCTTGTCTGCGTCGGGTCCAGCTTGGACCCAAGCAAGGCAGACGTCACAGCGTTCACTGCGTTCGTCGCGGCGGAATTTGTGCCGCTGCAGGTTGTGCAATAAGGCGCCGCGCCAGCGCGCGCACCCTCCTGCGCCGCCCGCGTGATTGCGCCATAAATACTGAATGCCTGGCCGAACCAGAAGATTCCCAGAAGGATCATGAACATCAAAGGCAAAACCGCGGCGGCTTCGGCGATCTCGGCTCCGCAGGTTTCGGCGCGGAGTCGGCGAAGATGTCTTCGCGCGGAATGCAGCATTCTAGAGCGCAATTCCCGATGTCCAAAAAATTCCATAAAGCACCACGGTAAACGCCAGCGCCACTCCGTAGGGGACCTTCAGCGAATCCGGATTATCGAGCGAAACCTGCGTCCCTGGCAGCCGAAAGGTTACCAGGGAGATCAGAATGTGTCCGATATTCCGAATCGTCTGCCGAGTCCGTCTTTTGTAGATCACCAGCGCCACTGCCATCACTCCGGCTACGGCAATCGATCCCAACAGCAGATCGATGAGTCGTGCGGGCCCAGTGAAAGCGCCCAGCGCGCCTGCAAGTTTCCAATCCCCGGCACCCAGGCTGCGCAAAAGAACAAAGGGCAATAGCAATGCTAATCCCAGTCCCGCGCCCAGCAGGGAAGCTTTCAATCCCGATAAACCGCTCACCACGGTATTTGCAACGATTCCAATCAGCAGCGCTGGTACCGTCAGCCAGTTTGGAATGCGCCGGCTGCGCAGGTCAGTCCATCCCGCTGCGAGCGCCAGAAGTACAGCGCCCGCCAGAACAATTGGTTTCAAATAAGCCTCGTGCGGAGCCCGCTGGGAACCCGCGACCCCGCGCATGTCTCATGATATAGAAAAACATTGCGCCGAGAAAATGAAAAGGTTCGGAGCGAGGCCGGGCCTGCCGATGGAATAAGCATTGTAATGACCTCGGCGGTCGATGGCGTCATCTTGAGCGGAGCCGGTTTTCTGGCGAAGCGAAAGATCTCGGGAGAGTAGCTCTATGGACTTCCAGAGCGGTGGCGGGGGGAGATCCCTCCGGCGGCTGAAGTGCGCCGCCTGTCGGGATGACGCCAGACCGGGGATGCGCTCGACGATGCCGCACTGGGGCCGCCGCTATTGCGCAGGAGCCAATGTCACTATTCTGGCGCGTTGCGCCGCCGGTGCGCTGTGGCGACGGCCTCGGGTCATTCGCGAGCAGCAGCTACTGGCGATTGAACGCGGGAGCGCTGTTGTGCTCGGCAACAATCTTCCTGGCGTTGTCGGCCAAGGCCTTTGCCTGCGGCAGCAACTCCAGTGCCTTGACCACTTCGGGATCGGACTCGGCGCGAACCTTCATGCCTTCATCCTGTCCAAAAGCATCCGTGAAAATTTCGGACTTGATGTTCGACCGGATCCAGTCGTTGTTATCAATCAGGTCGGCCTGGGTATAAGGGACGTTTGCCTCGTCGAGCGACTTGCGGAACTCCTGCATGGTCGCATCGTCAACTTCAAAACTCTTCGTCGGATGATGATTTACTACATACCGCTTGGCAAAGTTGAAGAACGCGTAATGCTGCAGCAACGTGTCCTGGAAGTGATTGCTCTTCAACGGTGGAATGTTAACGTCGGGAGTAATGCCTCCGCCGCCGTAAACCGTCCGCCCGCTGTCGGTGAGCTTTACTTCGCGATTGGCCGTGCTGGAGCTATCGGCGCTATCGCGATTGTAGTAATAGTCATAGAGCGATATGTTGCTGTAATCGCGCTGGATCAGACGACCGCTGGGCGTGTAGTAGTGCGCTGTCGTGAGGGCTAGCCCGGTGTTTTCCGACAGCGGATACACGGTCTGCACCAGACCCTTGCCGAACGTTACTTCGCCCGCAATTAAACCGCGGTCGTGGTCCTGAATCGCTCCCGAAACAATCTCCGCCGCCGAAGCCGTCTGCCGGTTCACGAGCACAACGATGGGATAATCTTTGCCGCCGTTGCCGTGCTGGGCCACGTAACGCTTCTCGGCGGAAGCGCGGCCATGGTGCGAGACGATGAGCTGTCCCTTCTTCAGGAATTTGTCGGCGACGTCAACGCCTTCACTCAGAAGGCCCCCGGGATTGGAGCGCAGGTCGAGAATCAATCCCTTGAGATCGCCGAAGGAATCGAGCGCATCGGAAACCTCGCGGTCGGTGGTTTCGTTGAAGCCGTTAACGTGCATGTATCCAACGCCAGGCTTGATCAGGAAATGGACATCGACGCTGTAGCGCGGAATTTCGTCGCGCACTAGGGTGAATTCCATCGGCTTCTCAACACCCTCGCGCGAGATGCTGATGTGAACTGTCGTTCCCTTGGGCCCTTTCAGCAGATCGGCCACGTCGCCAGTACTCATATTCTCAGTCGACTTGCCGTCGACGGCGATGATCACGTCGCCGGGATGAATGCCTGCTTTATACGCCGGCGTCCCGGTAAAGGGATAGATCACAATCACCTGGTTGTTGCGCGGGCCGACGGTCATACCCACGCCGTAGTACTTGCCGCGCTGGTCTTCGCGCATCAGTGCATAGGATTTTGGATCAAAGAAATTGGAGTGCGGATCGAGGGCGTGCAGCATTCCGGGAATGGCGCCGTTATAAATGGCCTTGTCAGCGTTCACCGGCTCGGCGTAATTATCCTCGACGAGCGCATAGACATCGGTGAACTGCTTGAGGCTGTCCTTCACCTCGGAGTCACCCGTCATCGACGACTGCTGGCCGGAACGCTGGGCGAAGAGAATTCCCAGGAAACCGCAAGCAAGCAGAAAAAAAACTACCAGGAAGAGTGAGCGGCGTGAACTACGTGCCATCTTGAGATTTCCTTCGTTGAGGGCTGACTTCCACCCCAGCTACGGCGCTGAATTTAGACAGTATATCACTAGCTTAGACTGGCCCGGAGCGGGAAAGTCACCAGGGTAACGATCGGGAAAGCGCTGTCAATCATAAGATGCAGTCGCGGGCAGATTAGGTTCCCGCAGGCAGGAAACAGCTCAAACGGAAACGACCGGGGCGCAGGGCCAAGGGCCGACGCCGATCATCTTTCGGCGCAATGGGGTTTCTTCCTCGCCGTCTGGTGATTCACCCTCCTTTCGCTTAGCCCACGCCCCCAACCAGGCCTTTCTCGATGCGCTTTCGCGCAACGATTGCCGCTTCTTCGACTCCGGCAGTATGATGAAGCGCATGAGCTTTTCCGAGACGATCTTCCTGTTCTTTCTGGCGCTGGTTATTTTCGGGCCCAAGAAGTTGCCGGAGATCGCGCGCCAGATTGGCAAGGCGCTCAATGAATTCAGGCGCGCTTCGAACGAGTTCAAGGCGCAGATCGAGCAGGAGATATCGAACTTAGAGGTAGACAAGCGGCCGACGATTCTTCCACCCAACCGTCCTCCGGAGGGCGTGGCCAGTCGTGCTCTGTATTCCGCGCCTGGGCAGTCTGCTCCTGCCGAAGCTCCTGCCACTCTGGCCGCGCCTACGGACGAGCCGATCGCCTCGGCCGCCGGGCCTCTTCCGGTAGCGACGGAAGCCGTCGCCCCGTCGGCAGATAGCACAGCGGCGCCACTTGCGGACCCATCGTCCGTGACGTCGTCGTCCGTGACGTCGTCGCCCGTCACGTCGTCGCCCGTCACGTCCTCTCCATTGTCGTCGTCTTCTTCTGGCGTCAGCCCAGCCAACGACGTGACTGCCCCGGCGGCACAGGAATCGCATGTTTGAGTTCGGAGCCGTGGCAGCCGGCCGCGATAGTGAAAAAGAGCCGATGCCCACCATGGGCTTCCTCGATCATCTTGAGGAACTGCGCAAACGACTGGTTTACTCGATTATTTCCGTTGGCGTCGGCTTCGGCATTTGCTGGTGGAGGGTAGAGCGCATTTACGATGTAATGCAGCGGCCCATCATGCAAGCCCTGCGAAACAATGGGCTGTCGGAGAAGCTGGTCTATCTCAATCCCACCGAACCTTTCAACCTTTACTTGAAGATTGCCGCGCTCGCCGGTTTGTTCCTGACTTCGCCGTTCGTCCTTTATCAGGTGTGGATGTTTATTTCGCCGGGCCTCTACCGTAACGAAAAACGCTATGCCGTGCCGTTCATGATTTCGACCATCGCATTGTTCACGACCGGGGGATATTTTGGTTACAAAATTGTTTACCCCCGGGCGCTCGAGTTTCTGATTCATTTCGGTCGGCAGTTTCAGCCGATGATCACGATCGGCGAATATACCCAGCTTTTCCTGAGCATCGTTCTCGGCATGGGATTGATTTTCGAAATGCCGATTCTGATTTTTTTCCTGTCGCTGATGGGCATCGTCAGCGCAGGTTTCATGTGGAAACATTTCCGTTACGCGATCCTGATCATCTTCGTCATTGCGGCCATCGTTACGCCCACGCCGGACATCGTAAACATGTGCGTGTTCGCCGCTCCCATGCTGGCTTTATACGTGTTCAGCATTAGCATCGCGTACTTCGTGCATCCCAAACAGCGCAACGCGCGCAAAGAGAAACAGGCAGAGGGCGGACTTTGAGCCGGAGTGCGAGACAGAGTTTGAGACAGATTTCGAGATAACGATGAAAACGATTCTGTTGCGATCAAAGTCTTTACGGTGGATTCTAGTAGTAGGCGTATTGGCCGTGCTGGCGTGTGACCACGACAAAGACAGTGCTCCGGGCCAGACTCCGCCTGCTGCGACCGCTTCGGTTCCCGCCGATACAACCGGACCCGCTCTCAATCTGCCTCCTGACGCAGGTCCGCCGCCCGCATTCGATGGCGATCGCGCCATGCAATATGTGAAAGACATTGTGAAGTTGGGCCCACGTCCGGTGGGTAGCGCGAATCATAAAAAGGTCGAGGAGTATATACACTCCCGCCTGCGGGGCGACCAGTTTGAGGATGACAACTTTACCGCCGACACGCCAGAAGGGAAGTTTCCGGTACACAACATCATCGCGAAATTTCCCGGCAGCAAAGATGGCGTGATCGTAATTGCCAGCCACTACGATACGAATTACCCGCTGCGCAATACTTCTTATATAGGCGCCAATGACGGCGCGTCTTCCAGCGCGCTGCTGCTCGAAATTGCCGATCAGTTGCGCGGCAAGCCGCGCGACGGTTACAGCGTCTGGCTGGTGTGGGACGACGCCGAGGAGGCGATGAAGCCAGATGGTTCCGGCGGTCTTCCCAATGAAATGCCCTTTATGGATGACAGCCTGTACGGAATCAATCATATCGCCGAGACGTGGCAGGCCGACGGAACCTTGAAGAAGATCAAAGCATTTCTGCTGGCCGATATGATTGGCGACTCCGATCTCAACATTGACCGCGACCTCAACTCCACGCCGTGGCTGGAGAATGTGGTTGGCGAGGCGGCCAAGCGGCTGGGCTACCAGTCGCATTTTTTCGCACACAATAACGAAGTCAGCGACGATCACATTCCTTTTATGAAAAGAGGAGTGGCGTGCGCCGATTTAATCGACTTCACATATGGCTACAACAATGTTTTCTGGCACACCACGCAGGACACGGTGGATAAACTCAGCCCGCAGAGCCTGCAAATCGTAGGTAGCGTCATTCTCGAAACCATTCGCATCCTCGATCACATGAATCCTCTTCCACCGAAGTGATTCGGCGCCGCCAGCTTCATTTTGCGCTTTTCCAAAATTTAATTTCTAATGCAGGCCATATGCGAACTGGGAAAGCGCTGTTGCTGGGCGGCATTTTCATTCTCACTTGTATCTGTTTTGCCTCACCCATCGACACCAGCGAAGCCGATCGCGTCATTGAGTCGGCGCTTCAGCCTTCACCGCTGGAGAAGAATCTTCATCGTTTAACCGATGAGATCGGCGGACGTGTTCCCGGCACGCTCGCCATGGAACACGCCGTGGCCTGGGGCAGGCAGGCGTTTACGGCTGCCGGCGCCGACAGCGTTCATACCGAGGCATTCTCGATTCCTTATTCGTGGGCTGAAGGCGACACCGAAATGACGGCGACCACTACGTTCCAGGTGGATGACGCGAAACTGGGCGGGGGGACTGTGCTCTCATCTTTCCACGTGCATGCTGTTTCCGTTGCCTGGGCTTCCGCTCTGGCTCCGGTTAAGCATGTTCCGGTTGTCGACGTGGGCGAGGGCACGGCTGCCGACTTCCAAAAGGCTGGCGACATTTCCGGGAAAATTGTTCTAGTGCACACTGTCGTTCTCAAAACGTGGGATGACCTGTTTGCCGAGTACGCGAAAGCGCCGCCCGTGATCGATCTAGCGGTGAAGGCAAGAGCCAAAGCCGTCGCATTTATGGCGACGCGAGAACATGACATTCTTTACAGGCACACGAATTCGGCGGCGGGAGAGATCGACCGGCTCCCCATGGTCATTGTGGCGCGCGAGGATGGCGAGCGCGTGGCGCGCTTGCTGGCGGCCGGAAATCTGGTATGGGCTGACCTTTCGATTCCCAACCAGATTGGCGGACCGATCAAGGCGGCGAATGTAATTGCAGAACTCCGAGGCAGCGAAAAACCGGAGGAGTTCGTGATTCTGGGCGCGCACCTGGATTCCTGGGAACTGGGTACAGGGGCTCTCGATAACGGTTGCAACGCGGCCCTGGTGGTGGATGCACTTCGCGCCATCAAGGCGTCCGGTGTGAAACCGCGCCGCACCATCCGCTTCATTTTTTTTTCCGGCGAAGAGCAAGGGTTGATCGGCTCTCACGCTTACGCTGTGGCTCACCGCGCGGAACTCGATAAGGCCGCGGGTGTGATTGTCTACGACTCAGGCACAGGAAAGACGACGGGCTTCTCGATCGGAGGCCGCAAGGATTTTCTCTCGATTGCGAAAGATCTGATTGTTCCGCTGGCGCGGTTCGACGCGAAAGATGTGAAGCTAGATATGGAATGGGGCACCGATCACTTCGATTTCATGCTGGAAGGCGTTCCTACTTTCGTTGCCGATCAGGATGAAGCCAACTATCTCGAAAATTACCACGCGATTTCCGATACTTACGACAAGGTTGACTTTCCGCAACTGAAGAAGCACGTGGCTGAAGCCGCGGCATTGAGCGTTGAATTGGCCGACCTTCCTGAGAAGATTGGCCCGCGCTTGACTCACGATCAAATCGAGCAGTCGATGCGCGAGACCAATAGTATCGAGATGCTGAAGGCAGACGGCATTTGGGACGATTGGGTCAGCGGAAAACGGGGAAGACAAAAGTGATTGCTGATTGTTGATTGATGATTTTTGATTGTTGATTGAAGTCAGCGCCACAAGTTTTTTCAATCAGCAATCAAGAATCAAAAATCAGCAATCTTTAGCCGCCAGGTTCCATTGCTCTATTTCTGGATTCTCTTCAATGCTTTCGCGCTTGGCCTGCTACTGGTGGACCTGCGCCTCCACCGGCGTGGACGCGTTGTCGGGTTTCGCGCCGCCCTTGGCTGGAGCGCGATGTATGTGGTGTTGGCCGGCGCTTTCGCAGTTGTTTTGTGTTTCTGGCAAGGGCAGCAAATTGCCCTGGAGTTCGTTACCGGCTACATTCTGGAAGTTTCCCTCAGCGTTGACAACCTTTTTATTTTTCTGCTGATCTTTAATTTTTTCGCTGTTCCTGACCAGCAGCAGCATCGCGTTCTGTTTTGGGGAGTTATCGGTGCGCTCGTGCTGCGCGGCATTTTTATTGGCGCCGGGGTCGGCTTGATCTCCCGTTTTCACTGGGTGCTTTACGTATTTGGAGTTCTACTCATTCTGAGTGGCATCCGCTTTTGCCTAACCGGACAGCATAAAATCGATCCCGCGGCCAATCCGCTGGTAAGGGCGTTCCGCCGATTCATTCCTGTAACCAAAGATTATCAGGGCGGAAAATTCTTTGTTCGAAACCTGCAAGACAACTCGCGCTTATACGCGACGCCGTTGCTGATAGTCCTTCTGGTTATTGAGACGACTGACGTTCTCTTTGCGGTCGACTCTATTCCGGCAGTTCTTGCCATCACATTGAACGCTTTTATTGTTTACACCTCCAATGTGTTCGCAATTCTTGGACTGCGCTCCATGTATTTCGCGGTATCGCGGCTGATGAAAGTCTTCCGCTTCCTGCATTACGGGCTGGCCGCGGTTTTGATGATGGTCGGCGTAAAGATGGTCATTTCAGAATACTTTCGGATTCCGACTGCTGTTATGCTGGGCGCTGTCGCCAGCGTGATTTTGATCTCAATCGCGATCTCGATGGCTTTTCCGGCGAGCAGCCGTTAGGAATGTGGGATAAGAGGGCATCCGCCGGCGCTTACGCTATTATGGAAAACGAATGCCGCAAGTGACCATCCACGTACTGCCCAGGCCTTATCAAGCCTGGATTGAGAACGGGCTCCTCGCCCGATCCGGTTCGGTGCTAAGCGAGCTACTTCCGCAGGCCAGCCGCATTTTTGTGGTGACGGTTCCTCCGGTGCGCAAGCGTTGGGGAGGGAAGCTCGTCAGTTCACTGAAGGCGAGCGGTTTCACGCCGCAAGTGATTCCCATGCCCGACGGCGAGCCTTCTAAGCGACTGGCAACCATCGAGGCCCTGGCCGACAAACTGGCGCATTTCGGGGCCGATCGCAAGGCTGTCATCATCGCTTTAGGCGGTGGGGTTGTAGGCGACGTCGGTGGACTGCTGGCGTCGCTGTATATGCGAGGCATCGAGTTGGTGCAGATTCCCACGACCGTGCTGGCGCAAGTGGACGCGTCCATTGGAGGAAAAACGGCGGTCAATCTGGTTGCCGGCAAGAATCTGATCGGAACATTTCACCATCCACGCGTGGTCCTGATCGATCCGACGGTGTTGAAAACTTTGCCCGACCGCGAGTTTCGCGCAGGACTCTATGAAGCGCTGAAGTGCGGCATCATTGGAAACGTGGAATTGTTTCTGCGCTTCGAGCAGAATCGGGCGCGGATTTTGAAGCGTGATCCCGTCGAACTCGAATGGCTGATCGCGCAGTCCGTGAGATTGAAAGCGGAAGTGGTTTCCGCGGACGAACGCGAGGATGGATTGCGGCGTGTTCTCAACCTCGGCCATACGATTGGTCACGCGCTGGAGGCGGAGACCGGCTACCGGCGCCTGCTTCACGGCGAGGCCGTGGCCTGGGGCATGATTGCCGCCACCAACATCGCGCTTCGCGTGGGCCGCACAGACAGCGTGACCGCGGGCCGCATCGCCGACGCTGTGTTGAGCCTGGGACGGCTGCCGGAAGTGAATGTCAGCTCGCGTAAGATTCTGGCTCGGCTGCAGTCTGACAAGAAAACTCAGAATGGAGTGGTGCACTTTATTTTGCCGCGTGAAATTGGCAAGGTCGAAGTTGCGAGTGATGTACCCAGCACTGCTGTGGTCGATGCCGTGGAGGAGTTGCGGTGCTTGTCCCGCGGGGGTTGGGTTTGGAAGAAATAGAGTTCGACAGATTTCCGCTGAGGCAACGGAGCCGTCTTTCGGAATTCAATCGGCAGAATGAAACTAACCGAGGGCAACTGGGGTGAACAATGCCGGAAACAGCGCAGCAGTACATCCAGCGAATCCTGGGCCACGTTGAGGGCCAGGATGCCATGAAAGTGCAGCGGGCCACTGCGGCGAAGCTGAAAAAGCTAACTCAAGGCTTGTCGCCGAAGCAGTTGAAATGGAAACCGGAACCGGGCAAGTGGTCGATCGCTGAAATTGTCGCTCACCTGGCTGACGTGGAGATCGTGGCCAGCTGGCGGATGCGCTCGATTCTGGGCGCGAATGGCACGGCCGTGCAGGCCTTCGACCAGGACGCGTGGGCGTCCGTTTTTCAATATGGCGAGCGCGACGTAAAGCAATCGCTAGAAGTTTTTCGCGTCCTGCGCGAGAACAATCTGATTATGCTGAAAGCTCTTCCCCGCGAACGCTGGGATAACTACGGCATGCACGCCGAGCGCGGCCAGGAGACCATTGCACATTTGGCGCGCATGTTCGCGGGTCACGATACCAATCACGTTCTGCAAGTGGAACGCATCGCCGAGCAGATCAATGGCGTGCGCAAGAAAAATGCAGGAAAAAAGAAGAAGCGAAAGTGAACCGCAGCAGCGGCATGCAGGAAAACATTGTTCCGGAAAAGACCGTTCAGGAAAAGATTGTTCGGGAAAACGGCGTGCGGGAAATCAGTACCTCGTCGGTGGTTGGCGCTGCCCCGGAAGGCGCACTCGATCCGCATTCCGCATCCCAAGCCGTGCGCGAGATGTTCACTTTGATCGCGCCTCGCTACGATCTGCTGAACCATGTGTTGTCTTTCAATATTGACCGCATGTGGTGGCGCCGAACTGCGCGCACATTCCGCAACATTCTGCTGCGCCCCGATGCTCGTATTTTAGATTTGTGCTGTGGAACCGGCGACATGACCTTCGCGCTGAGCCGCCAGGCAGGGAAGTCTTCTGCTCAGATTCTCGGTGCTGATTTTTCTCACGCGATGTTGCTGCGCGCCACAGCGAAATCATCGTCTTCTCAGCAGAATGGATCAACGCCAGGCTGGATCGAGGCGGACGCTCTGAGCCTTCCATTTCCCGGTGCGCACTTCGATCTGGTGACTTCTGCTTTTGGTTTCCGCAATCTCGCCGACTACGATGCCGGATTGCGAGAGATAGTGCGCGTGCTGCGTCCGGGAGGAGAGTCCGGCATTCTCGACTTTGGCGAGCCCAAGGGAGTCGTGGGTGCGCTCTACCGCATTTACTTCAAACAAGTGCTGCCCCGCGTCGGCACTTTAATTTCCGGCGTCCCTGGCCCGTACTCATATCTGCCCGCATCCGTCGAGCGTTTTCCGCCGCCGGAAGAAATGCTCCGGAGGATGCGACACGCTGGATTTTCCGAACCAACGTGGACTCGGTATACCTTGGGAATCGCAGGCTTGTATCGCGGGAAAAAACTCGCGTACCGACCGTCGCCTCGACGGTGCAGCTGAAGAGTTCGGCTTGCGTCGTTCTTTGTCAGTTTGGAATCGAAACAGTCTCAGACGCATCGCGACGGAAGGAATCCGCGAAGGCGTCGGCGATGGTGTAGCGCATCACGTGCTCGTATTCGGGGCCGAGGAACCGGCGCAGGCGATCGGTGTTCATAATGTATTCGCCAGTCATGTAAGGAACCGCCTCGGGTGGAATGGCGGAAATCTTCAGCTTCCACAAAGCCTTCAGCACCTGCCGCATCGCCCACTTTCCCGGCACGCGTAAAAGCTTTGCCTGGGCCATCTCCACGCAGCGGCCGAAAGTCAGAGGTTCTCCTCGGCCGGCAACGTTCAGCACGGTCAGGCGTTGGGTCTCCGGTTCGCGTTGCAGGATGTGCCGAATGAGCCGGGCCATATCGTCGACATGGACAAACTGAACCTTGTTGTCGAGATACTGCTGGCCGCGAGGAAACATGCAAGGCAGACGCTTGCCTTCTTTGCGCATTTTTTCCGCGCGCACGCTCTTGCCGTTAGGCGTGCCGCGAAACGCTCCCATCAGATAATTGTCCACGCTCGCGCCGGCAAATATGTGTGGCCGCAAAATATAGGCGCTGCAACCGCGCAACGCATGCGAGCGCGTCTGCACGACTTCGTCCGACTGTTTCTTGTGAACCGCGTAGGGCAGGGTGTGGGCCGCCAGCAACGATTCTTCCGTGGCCGGCGCTGGCAAGTTCGGTCCATACGCTGACACGCTGCTGGGAAAGATGAACTGCTTGACTCCGTCGTCGGTTGAGCGGTTAGTCTCAGTGACTGCTTCCATCACACGCGCGGTGCCGGCTACATTGATCTGCCACATCCGCTCGACATCAACGACGCCCGTGCGCACCGGATCGATTACGAATGCCAGGTGAACCACCGCGTAGGCGTGCGTATTGCGCAGCAGTTCGTACAAAACCCGCGTGGACGATTCCTGGCCGAGATCCAGGTTTTCAAATTGCAATTCGGAACTGGCCTGCGGAGGACTCACGTCCACCCCGATCACGGAATAGCTCCCCAGCAAGGGCAATAGCCGTGAGCCCAAGTTTCCCGACACACCGGTTACGACTACAACTGGTTTGGCCATCAGTTCGGTTGTGCGGCCGGAGGCTGCGCCGGCGGCGGGGTTTGCGGCTGAGGCGGCGTCTGCGGCTGAGCCTGCGGAGCCATTGGGCTAGGAGCGTTCTGCCGATTCTGAATGCGCGGCGATTGCATCGGGCCGGGACGCATCGGGCCTCCCATGGGCCCAGCCGGCATCGGCGGTCCGAAATAAGCCTCGTTGGTTTCAACCTTAAACGAGCTGTTTAGCTTTTCCATCATGTCTTTCATTCGCTCGTTTTGCAGTTTGCTTTGAATTTCGTTCTTGGCCTGATCGAGCGGAACTTCGCTCTTGCTGTTCACCTTGAAAATGTAATGGCCGCCCGCATCGCTAATCACCGGCGAAACTTCTCCGGGTTTCAGGTCAAACACACCGGCTTGAGTTGGAGGCAGACCTGTGCGGCGCACGCTGGGCAAATTGACCGTGGGAGATTCGATTTTCATACCGGCGGCAGCGAACGCTTCTTTCTGTAATTTGACGAAATCTTCCCCGGCAGCAGCCCGGGTCCGCAAGCTCTCGGCCAGTTGCGTCATGGCCTGTTCGCTTTCCTGCCTCTTAGCCTGTTCCTCGGCTTGCTTGGCCTTTTGCGCTTCTTCGCTCGGTTTTTCGTTCTTGTCGTTTTCGCTTTTTACCTCTGGTTCAGGCTGTTTATTGCGCGGCACGAACACTCGATCAACGTTGAACTGCTCAAAGTCCGCCGCGTGTTCGTGGTAATACTTTTCGATCTCCTCTGGTGAAATCTTCGCCGCGTCCTCCTGAATTTTTTGCCGCAGTTCCTGACTCAGGATCTGCATCCTCAGGACCTTAAGGCGGTCCTCAAACTGAGGAGTCTTGTCCATCCCTTTCTTCTTAGCCGCGTTCGAGAGCGCGATCCACTGCGGCAGAAGTCCAGCCAGTTGCTTTTTCATCTGCGGGGTTGCGTTCGGGGCGAGGTTGTTGAGCAGCTTCTCAAACTCTGCTTTAGTAATAACTGTCTTGCAATCTGCGGAAGATTTCGCAGCCGGAGTTTTTTCCGCAGTGGCCGGTTTTGCCGCCGTCCCCTTGGCTGGCGCTGTTGTAGCGCGCGCCGGACACACACCCACGATGGTGATTACCGCCGCTCCCGGAGCAACCGAAGCGGATGTATCCGCCGCGGAAGGTTGCTGCGCGGGAGGCATGCCCGGCGCCGCCGCTTGTCCCCAGGCCAGCGTCCCTAACCAAACACACATCAGCCACCGCTTGCGCATAAATCATTTCCTCCAGGATTGGTCCATCAGAAAGTTGGAAAATACCAAGCTCAAATCGTAGCACAAGCGAAGGCGTTTCCCGCGCTTGGAGACATATGACCATGCCGATTCGTCGCTTTCCTATGACTCGACCAAAACGTCCTCTCTATGACAGACCCAAAATGACAGACCCAAACGTCTGCCGCGATTTGCTTGGCACTTTTGTATGGCAGCGGCGATAATTCCTGCATGTCGGGCAATCCCGCCATCCCTTCATCCGAATTAATGCGCGCTGAGAAGCGCGCCGCTGCCGGCAGTTCCGTTCTCGCGGCCGTGGTCATTACGACGCTCAAAATTGTGGTCGGTTTCAGCACGGGCAGCCTCGGCATTCTCTCTGAAGCTGCGCATTCCGGGCTCGATCTCATTGCTTCGCTGCTGACATTTTTTTCTGTCGGCGTCTCCGACAAGCCCGCCGATGCCGAACACCAATACGGTCACGGGAAAGTGGAAAATTTTTCCGCCTTCGTAGAAACGGCGCTGTTATTACTGACCTGCGCCTGGATTGTCTATGAAGCCGCGCTGCGTCTCTTCTTTCGCCACATCGAGATCGAGCCGTCGATCGCGGCTTTTGCGGTAATGCTTTTTTCCATGGGTGTCGATTGGTGGCGTTCCAGAGCGCTGGGCCGCATCGCGCACAAATATGACAGCCAGGCACTCGAAGCCGATGCCCTGCATTTTTCTACCGATATTTGGTCCGCCGGCGTGGTTGTGCTGGGACTCATTCTGGTTTTACTAGGCCGTATCTATCGCGTGGACTGGCTGCGCGTTTCCGATCCAATTGCCGCTCTTTTCGTGGCCGGCGTTGTGGTTTCAGTAAGCTGGAGGCTGGCGCGCCGCACCGTCGATGCATTGCTCGATGCTGCACCGCCGGGCGTGCGATCGAAGATTTACGATGCGGTCTTGCGCGTCGACGGCGTTCTCGAAGTCGATCGAATCCGCATCCGCCGGGCCGGCAATCGCTACTTCGCCGATCTCGCGGTAGGACTGGCCCGTACTGTGACGTTCCAGCGTTCAGGGCAATTAGCTTCCGCAGTTTCCGAAGCTGTTCACCGCATCCTGCCTGACTCCGACGTAACTGTTCAGCCGCTTCCACGCGCACAGCGTTCGGAAAATATTTTCGACCGAATTCGCGCTGTCGCCGCCAACAACAATCACAACGTGCATGACATCAGCGTGCAGGATGTTGAAGGCCGGCTGCATGTGGAGCAGCACATCGAACTTGACGAGCGTATGTCGCTGAAGGCCGCCCACGATCAGGTAACCGATCTCGAAGCCGATATGCGTCGCGACGTTCCTGAGATTTCCGACATTCTCACTCACATCGAGAGCGAGCCGGCCACGATCGAGAAACCCGAAGAGGTGATCGGCGATGCAGAACTCGAACGTCGGCTCAAAGCCGTGGCTTCACAGTTTCACGAAGTGCTCGACGTTCACGAATTCATCATTAAGCGCGTTCGCAGCCGCATGTACATTTCATGCCACTGCACGCTGCCCGACAGTCTTTCCCTGGCGCGCGTGCACGACATCCAAACCGAGCTGGAAATTCGCTTCAAGCAGGATGCGCCCGAATTATTCCGCGTCCTGATTCATCCCGAGCCCAGCACCGACAACCGGAGGTAGGTGCACGATGATCACTGCAAGAGCAATCTGGACTGATAACGAGCGCTACATTGGCGAGGCGGGTTCGCGCCATGCTGTCGTGATGGACACGGCGTCGGAGAAAACGGCTAGCACACCCATGGAACTGGTGCTGATCGCGCTTTGTGGTTGTACGGCTTCTGACGTGGTGGGCATTCTTCGTAAGAAGCGCGAGCCATTTACCAGACTTGAAGTCAGCGCCAGGGGCGAGCGCGCGACCGGCAACCCAGCTGTGTACACAGAAATTAATCTGGTTTACCGAATTGCTGGTAAAGTTTCGAAGAAAGCTGTGGAAGACGCGGTCCGCCTGTCGAAAGAAAAGTACTGTTCGGTTTCGGCGATACTGGAAAAGACGGCGAAGATTGACTCGAAGATTGAATACGTAGAATGAAGATAGAATTTGTTGAATGGATGAAGATCGAGTGGAATCGATGGCGTTGACGCGTGTCCTGCTTTTCACCCAACCCGGCTGTCTCTCGTGCGAGCTGATGAAGGTTTTTCTCGAGGCCCGAGAGATCGCGTTCGAAGAACGCGATATCGTTTCCGATCCGGAAGCTCGCCGGGAAATGATCGAGCAGTATGACAGCGAGGAGACTCCGACCATGGTGATTTTCTCTGGCGAAACGCCAGAGGTCATCACCGGCTTTGATCCCGTACGCCTTGACCAGTTCCTCGACCCGACCCCATCCTCGGATTCGGTGACCTAACCCTGAACGGCGCTCGTCCAACCATTCCTCATCGTGCCATTCTTCATGCCCTGCGCGGATATTTTTTTATTGGCTCGGCGGCATTTCTCTGGGGAATCTCAGCCGCGCTGGGCCGCGCCGTTTTTACGGGCAAACTGGCCTTGAGCGGAGAAGCCCTGCATCCCATCGATCCGCTGATCCTGTCGCAAACCCGGGCTTCGTTTTCTCTGCTTGTCTTGCTCGCTCTGCTGGCGGGACGCCGCGGCTGGCAGCGAATAAAAATGCCTACTCCCGATCTCGTGCGATGTTTAGTTCTCGGCGTGCTGGGCGTGGCGGCGTCGAATTATTTCTATTACGTCGCCATTCAGAGAACGAGCGTGGCCATCGCCATCATCGTGCAATACACCGCGCCAGTGTGGGTGTTGTTGTATGTTGTCGCGCGCGGACAACAAAAACTCACGCTGCAGAAAGTCGCAGGGGTAGGCGTGGCAATCACCGGCATTGCCCTGACGATTGGCATCGTCGGCGCGAGAGCGTCGTCGCCGCTTCGGCTCGACACCTACGGTTTTATTGCTGCGCTGCTGGCGTCGTTCTCCTTCGCCTTTTACAACGTTGGCGGACACCGCATTCTGACCCGGCATGACCGCTGGCGCGTTCTGGTCTGGACGCTTATTTCCGCGTCCGTTTTCTGGCTGTTCGTGAATCCTCCGTGGAAAGTCATCGCCGCACACTACGCGCCCGCGCAGTGGGGATTTCTGTTTATCTTTTCCATGATTTCGGTTTTGGGCTCGTTCTCGCTCTACTTCCTGGGCTTGCAATATCTCGAACCCACGCGCGCGGTCATCGCCAGCTGCCTGGAACCCGTATTCTCGATCCTGCTCGCCGCAGCTTTGCTGGGGGAAGGCGTGCGTCCGATTCAGACGGTGGGGATTGTTCTGGTGCTGTCGGCGATCGTGATTGTGCAATTGCCGGGACGGGGAAGAGTAGATCAGCAGCAAGTCATAGTCGACCCAATGGAATGAACAGGACGGTTTGAGTTGTACAGCGTCCTCCCGCCGGGCGCCGCCTCATCGTTCACTCGCTTCGCAAGGAGACGTTTGCAAGATCGATCGCTTGGCGCACATGTCCTCGCGATCTTTTCAAGGCAGCGGCGGCCTGCGACGCTTTCACTCCCGCGGCCAGCATCACCACCGCGACTGGCGTGCGATTGCCGCTTGCCTTGAGTGCAGCTCGCGCTGCGTCGTGGTCGGCTCCAGTCGCTTGTTCGAGTATTCGGATGGCGCGCTGGACAAGCTTTTCATTCTTCGTCCAGACATTCACCATCAGATTTCCGTAGACGTAACCCAGTCGCGTCATGGCGCCCGTCGAGATCATGTTGAGCACCATTTTGTGCGCCGTTCCCGCCTTCATGCGCGAGGATCCGGCGAGGACCTCGGCCCCAACTTCGGTCACGATGGCGAAATCGGCGGCGCGTTCGAGAGGCGAGTCGCGATTGCAGGTGAGCGCGATCGTATGCGTTCCCCGCCGCCGGGCATATTCGACCGCGGCGATCGTGAATGGCGTTCGTCCGCTGGTGGCGATGCCCAACACAATGTCGCGCTTGCCGGGCTTTCGTTTTTTTATTTCCGCCAGTGCGAGCGAAGTGTCATCTTCGCTGGCTTCGGTGGAGGCCGCAAGCGCCTTGGGACCTCCTGCCATGATGAATTGCACAGTCTGCGGATCGGTATTGAAAGTCGGCGGAATCTCGGAGGCGTCGAGGGCGCCGATGCGTCCGCTGGTGCCGGCCCCCACGTAGATGAGGCGGCCGCCTTGGCGGAGCCCGTTGACGACCACGTCTATCGCCCGCGCAATCTGCGGCAGTGCGCAGCTTACTGCCGGCGCGACTGTGGCATCTTCCTGATTGATCAGGCTCACAATTTCGAGTGACGACATGCGATCGAGATCAGCGGCGGCGGGAAGGATTTGTTCGGTAGGCAAACGGCGGAGGTCGGATTTCTCAGTTTCCTCTTTTTTTTCTTTGCGAGTTCGGGTCAAGTCGTACGCCTTTCGGTGTCGGGAAAGCAGATCATTCTATTACCCTGCGATTACCGTCGCGAGAAAGCCGGCCGTGCGCAGCGTGACAAGGCATTGTTTCCACAACATGCTCGAAATGAATGGCGTCGTCTCATCTGTGCCGTTCTGGAGGCGGAGGGAGCAATCTCGCGCGAATCACTAACGCCAGTCTAGCGTATGCCGGATCGTGTAAGCGCTTCGACGATGGCGTCGTGGAGCTTCGGTCGAATCTGTTTGATCGCCTGATTCGCGCAATCGGGCCAGGTGCGATTCGTCAACAAAGTAACCGAGAGTTGCCGCTCAGGATCGATCCACAGCGATGTGCCCGTGTAGCCTAGATGGCCAAAAGAACTGGGGCCAAAATATTTTCCCGATTGCGACGGAACGGATGGTATATCCCAGCCAAGCGCGCGAGATGTCCCGTTGGGCCCGGATTGGCGGCTGCTGAAGAGAGCGATGGTTTCGGGCCGAAGCACCGGTTGTCCCCCATGGAGCATGGCGTGGGCAAAATGAGCCAGGTCGCCGGCGTTAGAAAATAGCCCCGCATGTCCTGCGACGCCGCCCAGAACGAAGGCGTTCTCGTCCTGGACTTCTCCTTGAATGATTTTGTGGCGAAAGATGCGGTCGTCAGCCGTGGGCGGAATTTGTTCACGACGTGCCGCCGGAGGATTGAAGGTGGTACTGCTCATGGACAGCGGCAGGAAAATCTCGCGACGGCAGAAAGTGTCGAGAGATTCTTTCGCGATGCGTTCCAGAGCGTTTCCCAAAAGGATGAATCCGATGTCGCTATATTCGGCGCGTAAGCCCGGAGCAGCCGAAAGGGATGTAGCGAATGCGGCGCGCAGAAGATCATCGCGCGATTCCACTTTCAGGAATAATTTTTCATACGCTGGAAGACCTGAAGCGTGTGCCAGCAGCATGCGGAAAGTGACCTGCTTGCGCCGGACGTCGGCCTCTCCGGAACCCGAGAAAAACTCAGGCACGGTCTTAAATATCGGCGCGTCCAAATCCAGAAGGCCACGTTCGTAAAGGATCATTGCCATGGTGGTCGTGGCCACCACTTTCGTTACGGATGCCAAATCGAAAACAGTGTCGTGACTTACCCGGGCAGAATCGGCGTCGTAGGCAAAGTTGCCGAAGGCCTTTAGCGCTACAACTCGATTCCCCTGTGTCACGGCTACGGAAGCAGCAGGAAAGCCGCGCTGCTCAATTGCTTCGCGCAGCAACGAAAATGCGGAGGAAAAAACTTCGTCCTGATCGTCGAAAGCCGGGACGAGGCTCGAAACCTTTTGGTTCAGGGTTGTTTTCACGCGGAAATGGAACTAAAGGGGTTATAGCAGAGTGAAGGGCGAGGGTAAAGATAACGGAATTCGGCTTTTGCCGAGCTCCCGGATTCCGGATCTCTGGCCGAAATCACGCCCGGCAAACATAGAAAACCTGCTGCGGCACGGCGCTCAGGGCGAGGTTTGGCTCGCGCCGATACCCCGGCGTTTCTTGCTTTTATCTACTCTTTTGGATAACCCCCGAAGAATCCCCAGCGTCTAACCGTACGGCTTAAGATTAAGCACTTGCCGTGTTCCGACCAGGGGTATAATCACTCTCAAGGAATCAGTCTCAAGGAGTACCCTATGAAACTCAGATGGCTGGCAATCGCTGTGGGATTGGCGGCGTTCAGTGCCGGGCCGTGGACGCTGGCCCAGACTCAGAATCCGAGCCAGAATCCTCAAACGCAAACTCCGACTTCCGATCCGGATCAGGGTCAACCGAAGGCCGGTGACGTGCAGAATGCGCCAAAACAGCCGCCCGCCACATTACCTACGGCTGACGATAGCCAGATCAAGCATGATGGAGGCAAGACTGATGTCGATGCGGTGGGAAACCGTAACGTGGGATGCGGACGCGGCGTAGGGAATTGGTATACCGTTGAAGGCCAGGTCGCTCGCGGCCGCGTTTATGCCCAGCAGATCGAGTCGCAAATCAAGCTGGTCAACGATCCTGTGATCACCGAATACGTGAACCGGATCGGGCAGAATCTGGTGCGCAATTCCGACGCGCAGGTTCCTTTCACAATCAAAGTCATCGATTCCGACGTAGTCAATGCCATGGCGCTGCCCGGCGGATTTTTCTATGTGAACTCCGGCTTGATTCTGGCAGCCGACGAAGAAGCGGAGATGGCAGGTGTGATGGCGCACGAAATCGCTCACGTGGCCGCGTGCCATTACGGGCGTGAAATGACGCGCGCGAATCTGCTGCAAATGGCGTCGATCCCGTTCATCTTCATGGGCGGCGCAATCGGCTATGCCGGGTACGAAGCGGCGGGGTTAGGCATTCCTCTGACATTCCTCCACTTCTCGCGCGGATTCGAAGCGGAGGCGGACTATCTCGGCATCGAGTACATGTATCGCGCGGGCTACGACCCGTCAGCGTTCGTCTCATTCTTCGAAAAGATTCAGGCGATGGAGAAGAAGAAGCCGGGAACACTATCGAAGGCTTTCGATACTCACCCGCAGACTCCGGACCGAATCGAGAAATCGCAAGACGAAATACGCAAGATTCTTCCAGCCAAACCGCAGTACATTGTCACCACTTCGGAATTTGACGAAGTCAAAGCTCGGCTGGCGGCCATCGAAAATAAACACAAAGTGCTCGATCAGAAAGATTCGAGCAAGCCCAGCTTGCGGCGGACTTCGAACACAACCGACAACTCCGGCGATTCGCAGGGCGACGATCGTCCGACGCTGAAGCGCCGCGACGATTCGAATTAAATTAAAAGAGACGCAAGCATTTTGTTCCAAGCTGAAATTTTCACCGGCGGCCGCGGCCGCCGGTTTTGTTTGCGACAGGTTCATGGTGCGTGCCGACAGCTTTAGCCCTTCGTGCCGCACCCCGAAACTGGATTGGCGTAAAATGAGCGGTTGAGTTCAGTCACAAACGATTGTGTTTCTGATCACAGAGGGAACTCCGGAAGGAACATAGTCTCGGCTAGGCTTGAATTCAAAGCAGGTCGACAAGGCGGAACACACCATGCCAGAAAACACACTGACCATTACCGATAATCGTACCAAGAAGAGCTATACCGTACCGGTGGAGAACGGCACGATTCGGGCAATGGATTTGCGCCAGATTAAGACAAGCGCCGACGACTTCGGCATCATGACTTACGATCCAGCGTTCATGAACACCGCGTCGTGTAAAAGTGCCATCACTTATATCGACGGCGATAAGGGCATTTTGCGCTATCGCGGATACCCCATTGAGGTTCTGGCCGAGCGCTGTACTTTCCTCGAAGTCGCGTACCTGCTGCTGTTTGGCGAACTGCCCACCGAAAAAGAACTGAGCGCATGGGTCCACAACATTACGCACCACACCATGCTTCATGAAACCACCAAGAAGTTCATGGAGGGTTTCCGTTACTCGTCCCACCCCATGTCGATGTTCGTGAGTACCATCGCGGCATTATCGAGCGTGTATCCGGACGCCAAGGACGTGCACGATCCGGCCAACCGCCTTCATCAGATTGCGCGGCTCATCGGAAAGGTTCCTTCCATCGCCGCCATGTCATACCGGCACAATGTTGGTTTCCCCTACGTCTATCCCGATAACGATCTCAGCTACACCGAAAATTTCATGAACATGTTGTGGAAGATGGTGGAACCGAAGTACGTAGCCAATCCCGCGATCGCTCGCGCGCTCGATATTCTGTTCATTCTGCACGCCGATCACGAACAGAACTGCAGCACCAATGCCATGCGGGCGGTGAGCAGCTCTCAAGCTGATCCCTATCTTTCCGTTGCATCGGCGGCGTCGGCCCTGGCTGGCCCTTTGCACGGCGGAGCCAATGAAGAAGTGCTGAAGATGCTCGAGGAGATTGGCTCGAAAGATCATGTGCCGGCCTACATCAAGCGGGTGAAGAATGGGGAGATTAAGCTGATGGGATTCGGCCATCGCATCTATAAGAATTACGATCCTCGCGCGAAAATCATTCGCTGGAGCGCCGAGCAGGTCTTCCAGGTCACCGGGCGAAGTCCAAAGCTCGACATCGCCCTGGAACTGGAACGCATTGCGCTGGAAGATGACTACTTCGTGAAGCGCAAGCTCTATCCCAACGTCGACTTCTATTCCGGCATTATGTATAAGGCGATGGGCTTCCGTCCGGAGATGTTCACGGTGCTGTTCGCCATTCCACGCACCGCGGGATGGCTGGCGCAGTGGCAGGAACTGGTCACCGATCCCGAGCAAAAGATCGCGCGCCCGCGCCAAATCTACACCGGGCTCGCGGAGCGTGAGTTTCTGCCCATCGACAAGCGAGTTCCGGTGCCCATCCCGGCAGAATATCCCGCCGACTGAGCCCCTCGCAAATTCGCCGCTGCATTAAAATGCCCCGCCGAATGCGGGGCATTATTATGAGCTTGGATTCTAGGTGGATATAAAGAGGAGCGTTCTACACTTGTTGGCTCGGTGAGCGCGGCCATATGCAAGCTCGCCATGGCGACCGCGCGTTAACGTCGGAGAGCCATGTCGCGCGCACGCGCGCTTTTATGCTGCGTGCTTCGCAAGTTCGGCAAGGCGCTCTCGATGACGCTCGGGCGAAGTGATGACCTTCATATCTTGCCAATCATAAGGAAATTCTTTGCCGCAATCCAAACAAGCGACGTAGGTCCCGGTTAGAGTGGCGGCTTCGGGACGGCGCGCTTTGGCGCCCCGAATGGTGACTGGAAAACTATAACGAGCGTGCCTGCAGCCGAAGAGCACATCCACCAGTTTAGCGAACATGATCCACCTTCCACATCGAGCTGGGATGCTCGAGCCCCGATTTAAACTATACGCCCCCGGCGCCAAAAGAGTCCGTGCCGGTACTCACAAAATACTTTAGATTCCCGAATTGACAAAACGGTTTCCGATTTGTAAATAATGGGTTTTAAGACCGTGTTGGACCCTGATAAGTTATGTGATTGCAATTGCTTACATCGGCGGGGGAAGTGCTTAGACGCTCTGGGGGCCGCGCTTTTTCTGCTGCTGGCACTTAGTCATGATGGCTGATCTTAGTCGCCCGCGCAGGTCTTCGGGCAGTTCGTAGAGCTGAGAGTCGCGGTAGATCTCAATCGTTTTTTTCGTCGTATCGCAGACGACATAGCAGTTGTGGCACCAGGAAAGATGGTTTTCCAACTCGACTTTTGTGGTTTCGTCGAGAACGCCGTCCAGGTAATTTGTCAGCTCGTGCAGGAATTCAGCGCATTTCACTGGTTGCCATCTCCACTCGGGACATCACTTGATTCAAGTTCGACATTTTCGCTGCCCTTTTCTCGTCTTTGAAAGTAACGTCCCAATCGTTCGCGAAGCTGCAAGCGAGCCCGCAGCAATCTCGATTTCACTGCGGGTACGCTCAACTCCAGCGCGGCCGCAGTCTCTTCCGTTGAGAGTCCCTCCACGTCCCTTAATACAAACACCGTTCGAAAGCCCGGAGGAAGACCCTGGATCGTCTTGCTCAAAATCTCACGCAATTCGGCCTGCGTGTACTGCTGCTCCGGATTCGGACTCCAATCCGCAATTTCGCGGGGAAGGGAATCGTCCTCCGTTTTTATATCTTCGTCGAGCGAAACCGTGCGCTCCGGCTTGCGCCGGCGCAACTTCATCAGCGCTTCGTTTACCGCGATCCGGACCAGCCAGGTATAAAACTTGGACTGCTCCTGGAATTGCGCCAAGTTTCCGTACGCTTTCAGGAACGCTTCCTGCACCACATCTTCCGCGTCTTCGCGGTTTTGCGTAATGTGTTGCGCGATCCGAAAAACGTTGCGGTCGTAGCGACGAACCAACTCCTCAAACGCTGAGTCATCACCGCGCTTGGCGGCTTGCACCAGCGTCAGCTCTTCGCTGACGGGTCCTGCTACTTTGTTTTGGATGGTTCCCATTCGCTAGGCGATGCAGTATTTTCGGTACAAGAAAAAACGAACGTCACCGAGAATCGTGACACAAATCTACGAAAGCGAAACTGTTATTCTACTTGGTAACCCGCCTCTTTGCCCAACGGCTTTGCGGTAGGCGGCAATAAAACTTTGCGATAGAGTTGCAAAGTGGCGAATGTACCCGGACGAGCAGGTACTGAAGTTACCCTGATGCCACGATACAAGTACCGTATAATCAGCGCTTAGGACAGTGTCCTTTGGAGTAGGCAGCTCCGCGTAAAACATTCGGAGGCGGAGCCGCTGGAAAAGAAAATGGTTTTCTGAGAATGGCTGACAGCAAGGATCTTCAGCAAATCGTCGAGCGTGCGGTGGCGCAGGTTCTTGATCGCCAAATGCCCATATTGCAGGCGGAGTTGGTGGCGCGCGTAATCGCCGAGTTGCCGCCTCCCCCGGTGGCCAGTGCGCTGCCCGCTGCGGGAAGTCCGACGCAAAGTAATCTCGTTCAGGCTGTCGCTAAGATTCACGCTGGAACCACGCAAAAAGAAATTCTCCGGGCATTGCTCGATGCCGGCGCCACCTATGCCGCGCGCGTAGCACTCTTTGTTGTGAAAGCAGGGACGGCGAACGGCTGGCAAAGCCGCGGCTTCGGCGCAGAAGACGCCGTCAAAGACTTTTCCGTGGACATGACCGCCGGGCCGTCCGCGCACGCCTATCAAAGCCGCACCGTAACTCCGGCCAACATGGCGGAGATGGATCGGCATTTCGTAGAACAATTTGGCGGACCAGCCAACGAGCAGATTGTCATCATGCCGCTCGTTCTGAAAGATAAGGTTGCGGCTCTGCTCTATGCCGATGGTGGAGCGGACGGCATGCTGGACGGGCCTTCGCTGGAGGTGCTCGTTCTGACGACTAGCGCCTGGCTGGAAGTGGCTTCGCTGCGCAAACAAACGCATCGGGATTTCGCCGAAGCGCCGGCTGCCGTAGAACAGCCTGCGGTGGCAGCGCCGGTACAGACAGTCAGCTCTTTTTCCGATCCTTTCGCCGCTCACACTCCGACTCATATTGCGCCAAAACCTGCGCCCGCGCCTGAAGCTGAACCGGCGGCAGAGGTGGTGGAAGTTGCCAGCCATGCAGGCAGCGTGAATGCTGCCGCGTCGGCTCCCGCTGCGGCTGCCGACCCCTTTGCCGGCATGTCAGCCGACGACGCTGATACTCATCGCAAGGCGCAACGTTTTGCCCGCTTGCTGGTGGACGAAATTAAGCTATACAACCAGGCAAAGGTCGCAGAAGGCCGCCGGAACAAGGACCTCTATGATCGGCTGAAAGAAGATATTGAAAAGAGTCGCTCCACGTTCCAGAAGCGCTACGGCAACTCTGCCGCAGCCAGTGGCGACTACTTTCAAAAAGAAGTTGTGCGCAGCCTGGCCGAGGACGACTATTCGGTCATGGGCGCAAACTTCCGCAAATAGAGTTTACGAAGGCCTCAGATCCATGTGGGGGACCAAGACTCATGTGGGGACAGCCGCCATCGGCTGCCCGTCGAGCGTAGCTCGACCCCTTGTGGAAAGTAATCTGATTTCAGAATGTTTTTGAACAGGCGGCCTTTAGCCGTGCCTTCAGGATTTTAAAAAAGGGGCTTCAGCCCCGTGGGTAGTCGGCTCTGGGCGCAGGGTTTCTTTACGCAGTTCTGGCATCTCAACAAACAGGTTCCGCGATTCGCGTTCCAGCGCGAAAAATATTAAGGTGGGTCGATTGGTTCTCAAGTGGTGGTGGCTGCTCGCGCTTGCCGGTTTGTGCGGGCCGCTGAGTAGTTCGGCTGTGTCCTCCCAGCAAGGTCCCGATACTCCGGAAAAAAAATCTACAGCGAAACCCACGCCTGCGCCAAAAACGGGCAAGGCCGCTGCCAGAAAGAAACACACTGCGGCCGCGCGCGCCGCAGCCGCGAGAAGAAGACGGCGTCCCATGTCCCCGCGCGTGCGCCGTATTCATCAGGCGTTTGTTGCGTCGACCACTCTGCGCCCGATGGCTCAGCAGTTGATTCAAGATCGCTCTCCCGCCGGCTACGCGGGAGTAGAAGCTTACGCACGTGCCCATGCCAAGGAAGATGCCGGAGCGCTGGCCTGGCTGGTGGTTGGATATGCCCGTTTTCTCGATCATGATTGCGCCAAAGCCATAGAGCCCTTGAACCGCGCCAAGCCTCTGGCCGGCGATCTCGGAGATTACGTGGCCTACTATCTGGGCACGTGCTATTTCCAAACTGGGCATCAGGCCGAGGGGCTCGCCGCGCTGGCGAACTTTAGCGCTACCTATCCGGATTCTTTGCTGATTCGCGATGCGCGCCTCAGCTATGCCAATGCTTTGATCTCCAAAGGCCGAGCCGCTGAAGCGGCCGAACTGCTGGAGAAAGACCGTCTGCCTGTGCGGTCCGACATCGAGTTCGCGCTGGGCCGGGCCCGTGCCGTGCTTGGTGAGAACGCAAAAGCTGCTGAGGCCTTCGAGAATATCTACTACAGAATGCCAACCGCTGCAGAAGCAGACGCGGCCAATGCGGAGTCGAAAAAACTTCCCCTGGAGCTCTTGCCCACCCCAGGGCAACGCAAGACTCGCGCGGAACAGCTGATGAAAGCGAAACGCTACAACGACGCGGTAGATGAATATCGTGAACTCGCCGCGCATGCTAGTCCGGAAGCGAAGCCGGTGGCTGAACTGGAACTGGCCAACGCGCTGCAGCGCGGAGGCCGCAACCGTGAGGCCAAGGACGAAATTGCGACTTTGGCCGGCGCCAGCGCCGAGCAAAACGCGCAGCGGCTGTATATTCTCAGCGAGGTTGCCTGGGCCAGCGACGACAACGATACTTTCTATCGCACAGTGGACGAATTGCGGCGAACCTCGCCCACGAGCGTCTGGTTGGAAGCGGCCCTGCTATCCGTTGCCAATTTGCATCTCGTACACCGCGAGTATGACCAAGCTCTCGACGCCTTTCGCGAGTTGCAGCAGCGCTTCCCCAAGGGTTCGCGCGCCTCTTACGCACACTGGAAGGCGGCGTGGCTCACGTTTCGACTGGGACGGAAAGAAGAAGCCAAGAAAGAGTTTGAAGATCAAATCGGAATGTATCCCGCAGGCAACGAGACTTCCGCCGCGCTCTATTGGCGTGCACGTCTGGCCGAAGAAGATGATCAAACCGCCATGGCCCGCGCCTACTACCAGAAATTATCGGATCGCTACCGGAACTATTACTACGCCGAACTGGGGCGTGAACGCCTGCATAAACTGCCGGAGACAACGACCGATCCTCCCGGCGAATATCCGCTGCTCGATCACATCCCGCCGCTCGAGCATGGCGATAAAGTTACCCTGTCGGAACCGCCGGCCGACGATCTCCATCTACAGAAAGCGGAATTGTTGGGCAATGGCGGCTTGGTGGATTTAGCGGTTCGAGAGATGCAGGCTGCGGCCAGCGCCGACGACGGAAACTGGGGTCCGGCTGAGACTGCGCAGCTCTATACCGATACCGGCCACTACGATCGCGCCATCGAAGTGATGAAGCATTCGGTTCCAAGTTATTTCGCGGTCGACATTCCGACCTTGCCGCGGATTTATTGGGAGTCGCTGTTTCCGCGCCCCTACTGGTCCGACTTAAAAAAGTTTTCTTTATCGAACGGGCTCGATCCTTATCTGGTCGCCTCGCTAATCCGGCAGGAATCTGAATTTAATCCGCTCGCGGTTTCGCGAAAAAATGCTCTCGGTCTGATGCAGTTGCTGCCGCAAACCGGCAAAGTCGTCGCTCATCAGGAATCTTTGAAGCATTTCAATGCAGACCAGTTATTCACTCCGACGGTGAATCTGCAACTCGGCACGCGTTATTTCCGCGGCATGGTNNGTGGAAGAATGGATGGGACAGGGCCCCTACCGCGATTCGCCGGAGTTCGTAGAGTCCATCCCCTTCACTGAAACTCGCGAATACGTGCAGGCCATCCTGCGCAACGCCGCTGTCTACAAACAACTCTACGGCACGCCGTAACCTCTCACGACTTTCCCGGGAACTTTCGCTCCGGCCCCTCCGTATCCAGCCAGAGCCAGCGGAGGTGTGCCTATGCGAGTTGCAATCGTGATGTTGCTAGGATTCTGCACCGGGTTATTCTGTCTTCCAATCGCACTGGCTCAGGACGCAGACATTGAGGAGACCGGCAGGAGTCCCCTTGAAACCAAGTTCGTTTCGGACGGTCAGATTCGGATGTCGCTTTGCCCCGGCGCTATTACATTGACCGGCGGAAATGACAACCGGCTGCGCGTTTCCTACACCACGCGCGCAGGTCAGGACAACGACGTCAAAATTCGAATTCAGGTCCATGGCGATCGGGCCTCGATCGGGGTGTGGGGCTGTCCTCACAATAACTTTGAGCTAAGGATCGAAGTTCCGAAAACTTCGAATCTGTACGCGCGCATGTTCGCCGGGGAAATGAATATCGACGGCATTCGTGGTGATAAAGAGGTCGAGATCCACGCCGGCCACCTCAGCATGGAAGTCGGCCGCCCGGAGGAGAACGGCCACGTAGACGCGTCCGTGCTGAGCGGAGATCTGGAAGCCTCGGCCTTCGATGTTTCCAAGGGAGGCTTGTTTCGTTCGTTCGATCATCGCGGGCCGGGCAAGTTTCGAGTTCATGCCCATGTCGGCGCCGGACAATTAGAGCTTCGCTAGAAGCTACGCTTGCGAGTGGCGTTCGCGGCTAAACAGAATCTCGATCACCAGCAACGAAGCGCCAATCACAATCGCGCTGTCGGCCAGATTGAAAACCGGCCACTGGTACTGCTTCACGTAGAACAACAGGAAGTCCACCACCCGTCCACTGGCCATGCGATCCCAAAGATTGCCCACCGCGCCGCCCAGAATAAGAGAGAGCGCGATTCCGGTGATGGTCAGTGCGCGCGTTTGCTTCCATAGCAGCACCGAGACGATGACCATGGCGAAGAAAGAAAAACCGATCAGCAGCAACGTCTTCCAGTGCGACGGCGAATCCGCAAACAAGCTGAAGGCCGCGCCGGTATTTTCCGTGTGCGTGAGCCGGAAAAATCCAGGAATGATCTGGATGTGGGTATAAATTGCGATGCGAGCCGCGACCAGCCGCTTCGTCCATTGGTCGAGCATCACGACGATCAGGGCCAGTAGAAAGTGCACGGTGCGCGCGGAAGTAGGCTTCATCAAGATCAACGAGCGGGTTGCGCTTCCAGTTCTTTCAGCACCGCGCTGCAGCGTTCGCAAACTGTCGGATAGTTCTTGTCCTCACCGACATGCGTGGAGTAATTCCAGCAACGCTCGCACTTCGCTCCCTCCGCCTTCTTCACCTCGACGTGCACGCCGCCAGTCCCATTGCCGGAGCCTTGGGTGAGCGTAACGGATGAAATGATGAACAAGTAGCGAAGCTGATCAGCGTGTCGCTGCAACAGAGAATACAAGGGATCGGACGCAGTGATCGCGACTTGCGCCTCCAGTCCAGTCCCGATCAGCTTGTTGTTGCGCGCTTCCTCCAGCTTCTTCAGTACGTCGTCGCGAACCCCGCGTAGGCTGGTCCACTCTTCATCTGATTTCGAACCAGTGTCCGATTTCGACCCACTTGCGGGAATCGCCGCGTCGCCAAGGATCTCTGCCGGCGCCGGAAACTGCGCCACATGCACGCTTTCCGCGCGCTCCGTCAACTTCGGCAAGTACGGCCAGATCTCTTCACACGTGAAGCTCATAATAGGCGCCAGCAGGCGCACCAGCGCCTCGCCAATTCGCCACACTGCGGTCTGCGCGCTGCGCCGAGCCTGCGACTTCGGCGCAGAGATGTAAAGACGATCCTTCAGTACATCAAAATAGAAGGCGCTCAAGTCGACAATACAGAAGTGATTCACGCGATGGTAAATCTTGTGAAAGGCAAACTCCTCGTAGGCGCTGCGGACATCGCTCGAGAATGCACCGGTCTGGCGCAGCATGTACTGATCCAGTTCTTCCATCTCCTCGAACCGAACCGCATCCCGCTGCGGATCGAAATCGTAAAGATTGCCCAGGATGTAACGAAACGTGTTGCGGATCTTGCGATAGTTCTCCGCCACGCGCAGCATCAGCGCTTCCGATCCCACCACATCCTCGCGGAAATCCACCGAAGCCACCCACAGCCGCACCACTTCTCCGCCGAGCCGGCTCGCAATGTCGACCGGGTCGACATCGTTCCCGCGCGATTTCGACATGGCCTGGCCCTTTTCGTCGAGCGTCCACCCCGGAGTCACAACACCTTTATAAGGCGGCGTGCCATGAGTCCCCATGGCGCAGAGCAGGGAAGACTGAAACCACCCCCGATACTGGTCTCCGCCTTCAAGATAAAGATTGGAGGGCCAGGGATAATCCGGTTCGTCCGCCACTAGCGCCAGATAACTCGCGCCCGATTCCAGCCACACGTCGAAAATGTCAGTTTCTTTTTCGAACTTCGTGCTGCCGCAGTGCGGACACTTCGTTTCTGCAGGAAGAATCGTATCCGACTCAGGGGTAAACCAGGCGTCGGCGCCGGCTCGCGCAAACAGTTCCACGACCCTTTGATTGACGGCATGATCGTTCAGAGGCTTGCCGCAACCCTCGCACAGAAAAACGGCGATCGGCACTCCCCACACCCGCTGCCGCGAAATGCACCAATCCGGTCGCGTCTGGATCATGTTCGACAGCCGCTCTTCGCCCCATTCCGGGTCCCACTTCACTTTCTTGATTTCTTCCAGCGTGCGCGTGCGCAACGTGTCATTTTCTGAACCTCGCCCCCCCAAGCCGTCAGGCATGGGCGTTTCCATGGAGATGAACCACTGCTCGGTAGCGCGAAAGATCACGGGATTATGGCAGCGCCAGCAGTGGGGATAAGAATGCTCGGTCTTCTCGGTATGCAGTAGTGCCCCGCGGCTCCTCACCAAATCAACGATGGGCTGGTTCGCCTCCCACACGCGCTTGTCGCTATATTCCGGCAGCCCGTTGCGCAGAATGCCCTTTTCGTCGACGTTGCTGGTAGCGTCGAGGCCATATTTCGTGCCAGTAACAAAATCCTCCGCACCGTGCGAGGGAGCGGTGTGCACAACGCCGGTTCCCGTGTCCATGGTGACGTAGTCCGCGAGCACACCGAGAATCTTGCGGTCCAGAAATGGATGCTGAAAGTTCAGCCGCTCCATCTTCCGTCCCGGAAAGTGCGCCAAGGCCCGCGGCTCGGCCAGTCCGCACTTCGCCGCGACGTCTGCTGCCAATTTCGAGGCGACAATATAAACTTCGCCCTCCGATTCGAGCGCTACATATTCCTCAGTCGGATGAAACGCTACGGCCATCGACGCAGGCAGCGTCCATGGAGTCGTGGTCCAGATAATGGTCGAAACCTTTTTCCCCGCCAGCGCCGGATCAATTCTTGCCGGATCGTCCAGCAGAGCATATTTCACCCACACTGTGGGACTGGTGTGGTTTTCGTATTCAACTTCAGCCTCTGCCAGAGCAGTCTCATCGTGCATGCACCAATAAACTGCGCGCAGCCCCTTGTAAACGAATCCGTTTTCATAAAAAGAAAAGAAGGTCGACAGCACCACCGACTCATACTGCGGATTCATGGTGGCATAAGGCCGGTCAAAGCGCCCGAAGACGCCGATCCGCTTGAACTGCGTGCGCTGCAAATCAAGAAACTTCTGCGCATATTTCCGGCACTCTGCGCGTACATCCGTGGGTCGCATCTGCAACTTCTTGCCGCCCAATTCTTTGTCTACTTTGATTTCGATGGGCAGCCCATGGCAGTCCCACCCCGGCACGTAGGGCGCGTCAAACCCCGCCATGGTCTTCGACTTAACGATGAAATCCTTGAGACACTTATTTAAAGCCGTACCCAGATGAATCGGTCCGCTGGTATACGGCGGTCCATCGTGCAGAATGTAGCGTGGCGCACCCTTTCGCGCCTCGCGGATGCGCTCATAAATGCGCGTCTGCTCCCACCGTTCCAGCATTTTGGGCTCGTTCTGGGGCAGGTTCGCCTTCATGGGGAAGGCAGTCTTAGGCAGGTTGATGGTCGCTTTCAGTTCGAGCGGCACTCGGTTCGCGTCTCCAAATGATTGAATCTTTTCATTATAGGGAGCAACACCGGGAACGTCCATGCGGGCGCAGAGACGCAATCCTGCCCCCGTTCCATAGCGTGATCAATGACTGGAGCCGTTTTTCAAGCGTAAGGCAGTCTAGTCGGTATCCGCGCGGATCTCGGGCAAAACGAGTAATCCCGCGCCCTGTTATCTCGTCACACGGCAACGCTCATCACCCTCCAGAACCACCGAAATCCACTGTCAGAATCGGTCGAGTAGAGGTACAATTTCAGGCAGCAGCAGTTATGCTCACCCGATCGTTCAAATGGGGGGCCGCTCGGCACCCTAATTGAGGAAATTCGGGAGCAATTCGAAGCAACTTACAGGGGATGTCGCTCATCTGTGTGAAGAAGGCATTACCCGGATTGTGAACGGGGAAATACCGTAGAGCACTCATTCGTAGACAAGGACGTCCAGACCGGAATTATGGGAACCCAAGAAATCAATTCGAGCCTCCCGGGCAACGAGCCAGAGCTGCATCTGCTTCTGGAGAATGGCACTTTAGAAGAGCCCCTGTGGAAATCGCTGTTCCAACAGCTCGATGAGTTTTTCTTTCCCAAAAAGCTTCCGCCACTCAAGCTGGAGTCGAAGCCCGAACCGGTAAGAGACATCTGGGGTTTCTACAATTACAAAAAAGATGGTGCCGTTGCTTCGACGGGCGTGCACGTTCTGATCGTGGCAGTGATTATTGCTGGCACCCTCATCGGTCGTCGCATGGTCCAGGCCGCCCCGTTGCAGAAGCCGACGGTGACGTTAGTGGATCCCGGACCTCTCCCGGATTTGAAGCCTTCCAGAACTCAGGTGGGCGGCGGCGGTGGCGGTGGTGATCGCGACGTATTGCAGGCAACGCGTGGCAAGCTGCCAAAGTTCTCGATGACGCAGATCACGCCTCCCGTGGTCGTCGTCCGCAATGAACATCCCAAGCTGGCTGTCGAGCCCACGATCGTAATCCCGCCCCAGGTGCAATTGGCTACCAACAACATGCCGAATCTGGGCGACCCTATGTCACACGCCGTATTGCCTTCGAATGGCACAGGCTCGGGCAGCGGCATTGGCAGCGGTGAGGGCGGTGGGGTTGGGTCGGGCAAAGGACCGGGGTTTGGTCCGGGTGAAGGCGGAGGCACTGGTGGCGGCATCTTCCACGTAGGCGGCGGCGTTTCTCCGCCACGCCAGATTTACGCTCCCGAGCCGGAATTTTCTGAAGAGGCACGCAAAGCGAAATACCAGGGCGTTTGCACCCTCGGCCTGATCGTCGGCACCGATGGCCGCCCGAGCAACATCCGCGTTCTAAGCAGCCTCGGCATGGGTCTGGACGAAAAAGCCATGGAGGCAGTGAGGAACTGGAAGTTCGAGCCTGCCATGAAAGACGGTCACCCGGTGCGAGTAGAAATCGCGGTCGAGGTCGATTTCCACCTGTACTGAAACGGCTTCATGAGGGAACGATGTGCGCGGTGGGCACTGCGCACCCAAGTCGTCTTCGGGCTCTAAGATTTCCGCAGGACCGCCAGGTGCGGCCTTGTTCTCGTCCGGAATCCCAACCTTTCATACAAAGCAATCGCCCGCGTATTGTCGCTCCTCACATGCAAGAACGGAATTTCTCCGCGATCCCAAATGCCCCGCATAATCTCCGTCATTAGCGTTCCCGCATAACCTTTACCAATATGCTCTGGATGGGTGCATACGGCGCTGACTTCCGTATATCCGGGCACCTTGAGCCGTTCTCCAGCCATGGCCACCAACTTTCCTTCGCAACGAATACCCACAAAGCTACCGAGCTCGTGAGTGCGGATGCCAAACGGCCCTGGCTTGGTCAGGGTTGCCAGTTCCACCATTTCAGGAGAATTGTGCGCACCAAGTCGAGTGATCTTATTTGCAAAACCAGACTGAGAACTCACGTCTCGGCTTCCGTCTTCGCAAACCATTTGCAACAATGGAGCGGCGGCGAGCAAATCCCAGCCGCTGCGCGGTTCGTACTCGGCATCAAGAAAAAGTGCGGCCGTACCGCCCGCGCCCACCAGTCCTGCCAGCGCCGCATAGCCCTCTGCACTTTCTTCCGCGAATCCACTCAAGGAGGTAACCTCACGGAGGAATCTTCGCGCCTGCCCGAAGTTCTCTGCAAACTGCGCATGCCGCGTAGTCAGCGACTGCCAGATAACATTGTCGAGAGCATGCATAGAATCTATTTCAATTTCTTGTTATCAGTTCGATTGTGCGCGAACCTGATAAGACGAAATATTTTGCAGGAAAAGAATAGTTCCCATCGTTGACGCAAGCTATCCGAACCTTGCGTGCAAACTGCAAGCCGCGAAGCTCAGCGAGAATAACGACAGCTTTGCTCCGAGCTCAGCGAAGGACGTCGGTTTCGGTTGACGATCCCTAAGTTGGAGGGTGAAGATCCGAAGCAGGGCGAAAAGGCGAATCCGCGTTCACAGTTTGCTCAAGTAATCCGTAATCTCGGGCTCGGTCCAATCTACCGGGCCAATAAACTTGCGACGAATAACACCGTTCCGATCGATGATGAAGGTCTCTGGCCAGCCGTGGGTGCCGTAAAGCGCGGGCGTTTTTTCCGCAGGATCGCGGACGGTGAGCAGGTCCACTCCGTGCTGCTTTAGAAATCCGCGGTAGGCATTTTCGTCCACGTCGATGCTGACCGCGACCACAGTAACGCCTTTGTTTTTCATGCGCCGCTGCATCTCCACCAGCGACGGCATTTCTTCCACGCACGGCGGACACCACGTCGCCCAAAAATTCAGTACCACAATCTGTCCGCGAAACTTGTCGAGCACAACTGTGCGATCCGAATCTTGCACCGTGAAATCGGGAGCGCTCGAACCGATACGCGGCGGCCGCGACCCGGTATAGCAGGCGGATAAGGCAACAAGCAAAAGAAAGACAAACAGAGCGGAGGAGAGCCGCACCAAAGATCCAACTCGGGATCGAGATCCACGTCGGGATCGAGATCCATGTCGAGATAAGGATCCATGCAGGGATAGAGATTCATGTGGGGACAGCCGCCC
>PKXU01000032.1 GCA_003132445.1 Acidobacteriaceae bacterium
GCCCTTTTATAATGCGGTTTCGACAGTTACGCGGCTCGCGGTGGCTCTCGCTGGTCCTCATTCTTGTGCGAACACTCCTGCGTCCGCCCGTTCAACTCTTTCAGCCGTATTCGCAATGCATCCCCGGAGGTTGGGCTAGCCATACAGTGCTTGCACTCTGGGCTGTGAATTCTCAGGAGGGACAATACGTAGCAGATCCGAGGTCTCAGGTTTTGAAGGGCGAGTAGCTTCTTGAGGGCTCGCTCTTTTGAAACGCTGTTCATTGGAAACCTGCAGTAAGGAAAGAAGCCTAATCCTGCACCGGATTGTGTGCAAGCGGTTTATTTGTGGGTAGGACGCCGCACCGTAGGACGCATCCGACCATCCTCAGTTCTCTCAAAAAAGGTAACTGGCGTAACATCGCCATTGCGCTCATTGACCCGGCAGGGACGCCTTTATGCACCAGTTCAGCCGGGTCGAGGATTGGAACGTGCGCCGACTTCGTCTTTTGATGGTGCATCACAGGGTTGAGCAGCCTCATTGGTGTCAATCGTCTCGGCGCACTCACCTTGTTCGTCGTAATCGCAGACGCGACCGGGATGGGCCTGTTTGCATTTCTGGCATAGTTGAGTAGCCATTCCACTTCCTCCAATTTGCGATTAAATCGTATCGAAGATGCCACTTGAGAAACCGGCTTCACACGCGACGCACGAGCCACACAATCACCAGAATCACAATAATTGTTCCGACCACACCCATACCTAACATAGTCCCTCCAGTCGAACACGTGGGGCATCGAAGTCACCCCTGCAGACATGATGGGGCTAGATTCCGGCTTTCGTCTGAGCAAAACTAAACACTATTTGACAGGTCCTTTGCGGAGACACTTCAACGGAACACTACAAACCTACGTGGAGACCCACGTAGGTGGCGAAACATCCCCATTACACTCACAACCACTGGACAACCGCTAAAGCCTTCTCATCCGAGGAGTACTTCACCCTATACTGGAAGGAAATTGGGATTAGGGTTGGATGCGATTTCGGTCCCGACCTGCTCTAGAGGACTTCATGGCCGCGCTCATTGATTCTATTAATGTCAAACGGAAGACGTTGTTTGAGTTTGAAAACACTCCTTTTTGCTGCCTGGAAGCAGACGTAAACACGCCTACCGCTCGCGGCGGCCAGACCCTGGTGCGCCTGAAGATGCGCAACCTTCTCACGAACGCGGTCTTTGAGAAGACATTCAAGGCAAGCGACAAATTCAAGGAACCGGACCTGCAGTCGGTACAGGCTTCCTATCTGTATAGCGATGGGGATGGTTCTCATTTTCTGGACCAAGAAAGCTACGAGACCGTCACCCTTAACGGTCAGATGGTCGGGGACGCATTGGACTTCCTGATCGAAGGCGCATTGATTGAGCTGCGCAAATACAACGGCAATCCGATTGGTTTAGAGTTACCAATATTCGTTGAGCTGGACGTTGCCTACACGGAACCTGCGGTTCGGGGCGAGTCGTCGGGCGGCGGGACCAAGACTGCCCGACTGGAGACGGGCCTGGAAATCCGGGTTCCCCTCTTCATCAAAGAGGGGGAAAAGGTGAAAGTGTCCACGGAGAACCGGGAGTTTGCGGGCAGGGCATGAGTACGTACCAGATCGATGGCGGATCGTTGTCGAAACATCCCCATATCACTCATCAACCGCAAGTCAAAATAGTTTTTCCCGTGCTCACTTGTACAATCGCTCGCGGCCCGAGTCATGCGGCTCGTGCCTTCGCAGAGGACAGGCACGCCGTCACCTCACGGAGGACCTGCTCGTAGTCAGCGGCTATCGCCCGCTCCACATGAATACGAGCGCCTTTTACGCCTGCTTCTTGCGCCAACCTCTTGAACTCACTCTGAAGAAAGACTTCCAACTGCTTCGGTGTCAAGACGGCAATGGGAATAGTAGCGGACTGGCCGGTCTCGGTCTCGATCCTCACGGAGTATGGAGATTCGGACTGTTGCGTTTCCGGATTCATGCGACACACCCCTTTATGGAGCGACGAAAGTGACAGGCAGAGGTCCTAGTATTTTAGCGCGTCCCGCCGTTCCCGTGCACTATGCGGGGAATTAGTTGAGGCACGTCGGCACAGTTGGCGATAAATCCCCATTACACTCGTTGAGGATTGTTTTCCTCCAGTTCCCAGGCCCGCAGACCCACTGAAAAACCCCGCTGGATGCATTGGAAGCCCGAGGTCGGCTTCTGAACCCCCCCCCTGGCTAGGTGACCTAACGCGATGGACGCCCCGTCGATATTTTTTGTGGTGGGTTCACGTACCGAATTCACATCGGCTCCGGTAAATGCTGTTGGGCCATGTCCACGACCTTGCACCAAGGAATTAGGGTGTGGATCACGTCTGGTATGCGAGAAGGGTTTCTGCGTTATGCCGTAACGCCTGTTTTCGCCAGCTACCAACCCGAACCCGCTCAGTGGTGAAGTTGCCTGCGATAAGAAGTTGCGGCAGAAGCAATTTTACGGTTAACCTCTGGACCTCGTCACGCGCTTGGAAGCCACCTTCACCTATTGAGTTCGGCTAGTAAATTTCTGTAACCAACTGCGCTTCTCCTTAGTCGCCGCGAGTTTCATGCGCAACTGGGGAACAACCAATGCTTGCTCGACGGTTGGCTGATTCATCGCCGCCAACTTAAGCTCCAGGACATGCGCTCTGTCGTTAGCTCCGGTTTGAGTGTAAGCCAAAATCAGGTCTTGGATTGACAGCGGATTGCCGACGTCCTCCTGAAGATAGGCAATGGCCTCGGCATACTTGTGATCTGCCAGGAGGACAGAACCCAACGCGCCATAGTAGGAACGTCGCAGAATAGCGCTATGAGTCGTATTCATTAGAGCTTCCATTTGCTTCAAGGCCTGATCTGAAGCTGGCTTTAGTCCGGCGGCCTCAGCGCAGATAGCGCGTACGCGCAATACCTGCGCCTGCTCTTCGTGGAGATCAGTACGGGGAGCTTCCGTGTCTGCGGCCAGAGCGGCCTCCGCTGTGTCGAGATATTTGAGGGCCAGTGAGGTCTCCTGCTCGTTCAAAGCCATGATGCGAAATGCCTCGGCTTCCGGGACCGAGAGGTGCGCGTCTTGCGCCTGTTTAGCAACTGCGTTCAGAGCGGTGTTAGCTTTTCCCTGTTTCTTCTCCCTGACGTAAGTCAAGGCGGATTGCAGCGCATACCGAATTTTGTCGCCGGCCACGCTGGCGCCGCGGATGGCCTTGTCGTATTCACTGCGAGCTGTTGCCTGCTCTCCCATGAGTGCATAGGTGTCGGCGATCCCGATCTGCGACGCTTGAAATGCAGGATCGATTTTCAATGCGTGACGATAATGCTCGAGTGCATCGCGAGAATTGCCAGACATGCGCAGGATTTCGGCATAAGAGTTCTGCGGATTGGGCTCACTGGGCAGTAGAGTGACGTAACGCTCCATGGCTGCAAATGCTTTGCTGTAGTCGCCGCTGTACGCATGACAATATGCTAGCCAGTTCCACGCCGGGGCATAGGAAGCGTCCAGAGCTATGGCGCGTTCAAGGAACCTGGCCGCCAGTTCGTATTGTTCTTGCAGGCTCAGCCACCGGCCTGCGAGAAAAGCTATCCGCTTATCTCCGGTATATTTGGCCAATAGATCGTTCATTGCCCCGATAGCGGGTACGTACTGCTCCTCCTGCACTCCCGTCAGCCATTTGATCAGGAGTTTTTCACCCGAGGTGACTGTCCCAGCCAGCGCCTTCGCCCGGCGGCGTTCCGTCTTCTGCTCTACGGGGTCATGAGTTGCTTCCGAGATGAAAAGATGTGCCACCGCAAAGGAGGGATCTTTCCTGATTGCTGTTTGCCAATTTTCCAACGCCTTGTTGATATGTTCATTTTCAAATTCCACCATTCCGGATTCAAACAGCTTGCGTGCATCTGGACGGGATGTGGTGATGGTTATGTTGGTCGCCTGTGAAGCAGGCGGCTGCTTTTGCTCCGTGGCGGCATAGGCAGAAAGTGCCGAGAGGCACATCAGGATCAGCCCGCACCAACGAGCACACATAAGAAACTTCCCAAAGTTGAGGTTTGAAACTGAGGTTAACATGGACAGCAGTGCCAGACAGGTTACGCGGGTAATCAACATTATTAATGCGTTCTTGTCTTTCTTACGTCTGCCGGAGGTCGTTCTCAAAGCACGCTCTGAACCGGGATAGCTGTTGTAATATCGCCATTACGCTCAAANNTCAATGAGCGAAATCGCCTGATAGAAACAGTTGACGTGTGTTCTGCTGCTTATCGCGGCACGGCAGAATCGTCCTTTCGACGTTCTTCCCGAAAATTTGTTGTTGCTGGCGAGCGCGGCCAGAATGCGCGCGTTCACTTCACGCCACGTTAGATTACCGACCTTCGGTCGTTGGATCATCGAAGGTAAAGGCAATTTCTGGAACCTGGGCCTGTCCCGAGACTCTCGGCATACCGACCAGCGCGGCCGTTATGGCCGTGTAATGCAGAAACTCTCTGCGATTCATGGATTAGATAACCCCCGCTCGCACTTTATCCAACACAGGGGCGTATGCTGTATGTCAGATGGGAAGGCAAAATGGGAATCCTGAATCCTGGGCCCAATCCAAGGAATGATCATCGAAGTTTTTACTCGGGTCGGAGATTCGCTTGTCTCGGCGCGCTCTTCTCCCTGTTTCTGATTGCTTCGATTTCCCTGACTGCGCAAAGTGGATCGTCCGCGCAGCCGCCCGCAACACAATCGCAATCGCAAGGGCAGAGCGCGCCTCCTTGCTCCAACGCTCCCCCCATCTTGAAACGAGGCTCGCAGCCGGATCTGCCTCCCTGTCCCGACCCGCCGCCGGACGCTTCGTCCCCTGCGGACTCCGTACGCTCGGGTTTGCCGAATCCCGCCGCACCCTTGATCGAAAGGGCCAGAGACGCGGCGCTTCAGTTTTCACAAAAGCTTCCCAATTTTGTTTGCGAGGAGTACATGGCGCGGTATGCCCAGCAGGGCGAAGACAAAAGGCTCTCGGACCTGGTTTCGGCTGAAGTCACGTACAACAAGGGACAAGAAAGTTATCGCAACGTCAAGCTCGATCAGCACCCCACGGATAAGGGCATCGAGCAACTAAATGGCTCCTGGTCCGTGGGAGAATTTGCCTCAACACTGCTCGATCTTTTTTCTCCTTATACGGACGCGCAGTTCCGGCCCGGCGGTGTGTCTCCCATTGCGGGTCAATATGCCAAGGTTTACGACTTTCGAGTGCGGAGTGAAAATTCGCACTGGAGGGTGCAGGCCGAGTCGCAGACTCTGCATCCGGCTTACCAAGGCTCCGTATGGGTGGATCCGGAAACCGCGCGCGTCTTGCGCATCGAGATGCAGGCCGTCAACATCCCGTCGGAGTTCCCGATGGATAGGGTCGAATCCGCGGTGGATTATTCCTACGTGACCATTGCCGGGGCCTCAGTTCTGCTTCCCGCCCACGCCGAGAGCTTGGGCTGTGAGCGGGGCAGCCCAGAGTGCAGCCACAACACCATCGATTTCCGCAATTATCGCGAATTCAAAGTCAACTCCAGGATTGTTGGGGTGAAGTAGACCGTAGCAACGCTATCACCGACAGTCAGTGCGGGCCGTAACTGTCGATAAATCCCCATTACGCTCATCGACTGGGGGATTCCCAGTTCCTAGGGTCAGCGTTAAGGATTGGGTGCGCTATCAGGAGACGCCGACACAGGCAACTCCGCAGTCAGAACTCGCTCGACTCCATCGATTCCTTTAATTCGTTCGCGTCGGATAAGTCGCTGGCCGTCCTCAGAAAACTCAATCGTCTCGATGATCTCGAACAGAGTCCCACGATACAAGTACAGGTGATAGGTAGCGTCTTTTCCGTTCTCGAAAGTGATCATCGAACTGTGGTGATTGCCGTCGGGGAAACTGTGCCCCCCGCCGCTCCCAATACCGGAAATGAAACCTCGGCCAGTTCTTTCTGTGTATGCTCGCAGGCGTCGCTCCGAGTTTTCCTTAGCCCGCCGCTTGGCATTCTCTATGCTCATGCGGTGCTTTTCTGGATTGCCACAGTAGCGAACAGACGGCGCAACTTGTGCTAAGGCCTGGTCTATATAAGGGGAT
>PKXU01000061.1 GCA_003132445.1 Acidobacteriaceae bacterium
CTTTTTATAGAACTCATTGAGCAGGCACCTCACTTAATCGCCAGCGAAATAGGATAGTACTTCTGAATCATTCGTCCGGTCATCAGTCCACCTTCATATTCCGGGATGATGACTTCATCCGCGCCGGAACTTCGAATGGCGTTGGCGTAACGTTGTTGCCCCGCTCGCGTGATGATCTTTATTTTGGGATTCAGCGACCGAGCAGTCACCGTGATGTAAAGATTATCCGCGTCGTTGTCGATGACGATGCAAATGCCGCGCGCCCGCTCGATTCCCGCCTCCAGCAGAATGTCGTGGCGTTTGGCATCACCTTGAATGACCGGGGTCTTGTCATTCAGCAGTTCACGATAGAGACCCTCATTGGTCTCGATGAGCACGAAGGGGATTTCAAAGCGCTGAAGTTGGTCGACGACGGTGCGTCCAACCTGGCCGTAGCCGCAAATAATGAAATGATCCCGCAGACGATCGACGTTCACTTCGTTGACCATGGTTCTCCACGCCTCCACGCCGTGGCGGCTGAAAATAGTGAGCAGCACCCGTTCCGCAATCCAGATCTGCAGCGCGAATACTCCCGCGTAAACGAACAAGGAAAAAATCTTGGTCGACTTGTGCACCGCCCGGTATTCAATCGAATGCGGATGAATTACCCAGAACAGCGCATCCAGCGGCCGAAGCCCCTCGACCCGCGCGTAAAACATGACGCACACTCCGAGAAAGCCCGCCAGCACCAATAGCGGCAGCCACAACCGTCGAATGAATACGAGAATGATGCGTCCCATAGTTGCGCCGCGTCAGCCACTACCCTTCAGAAAAAGGGGACAAGTATATCAAGCCCGGGGAGGGATCGAGAGCGGAATTCTTCGGGCCGGGGCAGACGCGGGCGGGAGCCTGCGCTACAGCCGCTGGCTCAGCGGCGATACTGCCTACGCAAAAATGAAACGGGCATCCCTGCGGATGCCCGTTACTAAAACGCCGGCCAACTTCTCCTGAAAACTACGCCCGTGCGCCCACTGCAGCTGGCTCTGGCGTCGCCGCTGACTTGTCTTCGCCGTTTGCTTTTTGCGGCGGCTGCTGCGGCGGCTGTCCGCCCTTGCGGATGTCGATGCCGCCCTTGAAGAACGCGCCGTCTTCAATGGAGATGCGCGCCGCGATCACGTCGCCGGTGAGCGATCCATCGCTGCGAATGTCGACGCGGTCGCTGGCCGTGAGATTGCCGCGAACTTTTCCCAGCACCACAATTTCGCGCGCATTAATGTTGGCGGAGACCACTCCGTTGCGCCCCACGGTCACGCGATTGCCGGAGAGATTAATCGAACCCTCGACTCGGCCGTCGATGTAGAGCGACTCGGAACCGGTCACTTCGCCCTTGATCACAAGCGACTTGCCAATGGTAGCCTGGTCGGCCGTGGTGGTTGCGACGGGCCGCAGAACGGAAGGTTCACTCCCCATCGAAGTCGTGGTTGGCGCGCTGGGCATGGACGGGGTCGGGCGTTCCGGCTCAGCAGGGCGGGCAGGCGTCTGAGGCTGATTGGTCGGCTTCCACATGGTGTAAAGGTCCTTCCTTGTTGGGATTAGCAGTAACGGGCCGCACTTTCGTGACCAAAAAGAATTGTACTCCCGCCTGCTGAGGAAGCGCTGTGGAAAATCCTTTATTTTCAATCGAAAGTTCCTCCCTCGATACGTCCTTCGGCAAAGCGCCGGCGGCGATTACCATCCGGGATGCATACTTTCTGCCCGCAATCGTGTAACGATTCCCGGAATTAATCCCTACCTCGCTCCGATCTTATTTTTCGAGAGTATGCTTTATCGACCCAGATATCGTGTCGAAACGGAATTCGCCTCCGCGAGTCTAATTCTGGGGCTTTTAATCCTGAATCGCAAACGCCATGGCTCATTCGAAAGTCTGATTCAGAAAACTGGGCTGAAAATCAGGTTCGAAAAATCAGGTTCGGAAAATCAGGTTCGGAAAATCAGGCCAGCCGATAGCATGAGTACCCGTCGCGCGAGTCATTCGTGAAGATTCGGTAAAGAGGAGACAATGATGCCGCCATCCGCCGCAGTAAACCCGACAGTGTTGACGATTGCTCCGCCCGATCCCGCAGAATACGCGCCGTATTATGGCCGCTACATTTCCCTGGTGCCCGGCTCCGACATCCTCGCGACGCTCGACTCGCAGCGGCGGCAAATGCTCATGCTGCTTTCCGGCCGCGACGAAGCCGATGGCGACTTCCGTTACGCGCCCGATAAATGGAGTGCCAAAGAAGTGCTTGGCCACGTCTGCGACTGCGAGCGCATCTTCGCTTACCGCGCCCTGCGCATCGCCCGCGCCGACCGCACGCCAATGGAGGGCTTTGAGCAAGATGACTACATCCGCAATGGACCCTTCGGCAGCGTCCCGTTTGCGGAAATCATCGAGGACTACATCGCCGTCCGCCGCGCGACGCTGACTCTGCTCCGCAATCTGGACGAGCCAGCCTGGGACCGCCGCGGCGTCGCCAATAAGAACGAAGTGAGCGTCCGCGCCCTGGCTTACCTGATCGCCGGCCATGAACTGCATCACCGAAAGATTCTCGAAGAAAAATACTTCGCGGCGAACCGTACTTAGCGACAGCCGAACTTTGGTACACAGTCAGGAACCGTGCGGCAGCTCCGCCAGCGAGCGAGCAAGCCGTCGGGGGAAGGTGTAGCACCGGCGCACCCACCAGGCTACAATCTGTCGCGACTTGCTCGCTTGGGTAAATCTCGATTTTATTTTTTTGTTCCCTTCCACGTAAAAATCCTGAATCGCTTGGACTTAGAGCTTTCTGATATGGCCAGGCACCCGCAAAATCCTCAGCCTAAACGACTTACCCGTAAAATATTCCAGAACAAGGAGTTACCACTGGAGCTCACGAAGTTCGTTTTTATTATTCTATTGTCTTGCATGCGGCGCATCTCGTCAGTTTGGAGAAGTTGAGCTGTGGATCGCAAGGTCAGACGTCACAACCGGGCTGTGGAAATGTGAATTTCTCATCGCGGTTGACACCGAGTCCCAAACCGTCCCAAATCGACTTCTTCACCGCTCTAGGTGAAGCTCACCAGTGCCACCCCTCGAACACTGGCGAACAGAAAAGCGGTCGCCGGCAGCAGTTGCTGCCGGCGACCAAAGTTTGAGAATCGTTAACTCGCACCCAACCTAGGCAGCCTTACGTCCTCCGGTGGTATCGCTCTTGCCCGGATCGGATTTCGCTTCATTCGTGGGCTTCGCTTCGTTCGTGAAAGATAGATTTTGTCCTTTCGTCTGCTCCAGAAGTTTTCGTTTCCTCCAGCGGTTGTAAAGAGGGACCCCTGCGCCTACGAGGAGCAGTACCACGACAATACCAACCAACATCCCTGCAGAGCGGCTCGCGGATGCCTTTGTAGCAGGTGCAGCCGGGGTACTGGCCGTCGCCGGAGGCGGGCCGACAGCCGGGGCGATTGCAGCCGGTGTGCTGGTGACCGGCTCCGCCGGTGCAGCTGCGGCAGCGGGCGTTTCTGCCGGCGTTTCTTCGGCTTTCCGCGCTCGAGCGGACGGCCGTGTTCGGTGAACCTCGGCAGTCTTCGCGGGAGTGCTCATCGTCGCATCGGCTGGAGCTGGCGCGCTGACAGTCTCCGAAGGTGCCGCGGCTTGGGGTGCGGCAGAAACGGGGGCGGCAGCATCCGGTGCGGCAGCAGCAGGGGGCAAGCTGACAATTGGAGCAGGTTCATCGGCCGGAGCGGCGGCGCTAGGAGGTGCGCTGACAGCCTCCGCTGGCGCGCTGGCGGTGGGAGCGGGAGCAGCCGCGGCCGGTGCCGCAGCTGTTGCGTCGACAGTCTGCGAAGGCGTACTCACGCTCGCAACTGGTGCAGTAGCAGCCGATGCAGCGGCAGCCGGTGCGGCGGCGGCCGCAGCGCAGTGTTCGGAGATCATGTTCAGTCCGGTGACTGCAAGGCTGTTCTCACTCGCATCTGCTTTGTTCCCGACCAGATTCACGTCTTGACCCACGTAAGCCTTGAGATCGGTGCTGCTGGTAGTGATCTTGAAAATCTTGCCCGTGTTATCTTCCGCGACGGTGTAGTTACCGTCCGAACCACCCAGGCAACCTTTAACGTTGACCTGGTCTGTATTGCTGCTCGGTGCGGGAGTCTGTGCAAACCCCAGCGCGACCAGCAGGGCCGGTACAACTATAAGCAGGAATATTTTCTTCATGGAATCCTCCGAGAAGTCTCGCCTTGCGGCGGTCTGAATTCCGCTTGGGGTTTGATTGTGCTTCCGATTTCTCTGTCGAATTCCGGAGTGAGCGGGGCCCCCGGCTGGAGAACTCGGAGCATCCAAGTGAAACTACACAAACGTAGCGCGTAAGAATTGGGCTGTCTGTTCCAAAGCGCTCACATCTGCGCGCTTATTTTAGGAGGCGAACCATTTCTCGAAAGGATCCGGCTTCAGCCGCCCGGTATGCGCGTGTGGGGCGGACACTCCTGTCCGCCGTTCTAGTTGTTTGGCCAGATTCATTGTGGGGACAGCCGCCCCGGCTGTCCATCGAGCGCAGCTCGACCGATTTCCTGTCAAGCCCCCAAACACACCTAGTTCCCTCTAACCCCAACCTTCTAATCCAGATAAAAAGTCCAAATCCTTGCCGGTTACCCCCGCTCAACTTGATAAAATAGAACTAGAGACAAAATGACCGACGCGGCCCACTCAGGCCGCGTTTTTTATTGTCCTAATCCGTCTCCCAGACACCCAATGAAAAATCCAGGCATGAACATCCGCCACCCCAAGGCGCGGGGCGAGTGGGCCGAACTGCGTTTCATGCTTCGCGCCACCGAACTCGGCTTCTGCGTCACCAAGCCTTGGGGAGACATGGCCCCCTTCGACCTCGCCCTCGAACACCACGGCCACTTCGCCCGCGTCCAGGTCAAATGCACCATCTTCCACCGCGGCCATTCCTACAAATGCCACCTCGACTCCAACGGCATCCCCTACCGCCCCCATCAAATCGACTTCTTCGCCGCCTACGTAATCCCGACCAACTCGTGGTATATCCTCCCCCTCAAAGCGACAAACCACCAGCCCGACATCCTTCTAACCCCGCATCGCCCGAAATCCAAGTACTGGAAATACCAGGAAGCCTGGCACCTGCTCAAACGCTGATCTCTCCACGATTTGTCATCCTGAAGCCCGCGCCTTCTGCGGGAAGAAAGACCCATGCACTTACCCGACGAATTCTGACGAAGCCGCGAAGCGGCGAAAGAATACAGCCCACGGCGCAAGCCGTGGGTAACGTGAGGGAACGCCAGCCAGCCCCGGAGGGGCGTAAGAAACTAATCCCAAATGTATCTCTCGTCGTAAGCAACATTGTTCTTCTTAAGGAAAGCGGCAAACTCCTCCTGAAATNNTATGCTGCCGATGGTGCTCTTCCTGATCCGCAATATATTTTGTTACCTCTGAGACATTTGACTCGCTCACACTAAACACGCCATATCCGGTTTGCCATGCAAAATCCCGGCTCCACTTTTCGTGAACCCAGCGCGAAGAGTTCGCCTTTACGACACGAGCGATTTCAGCGGTGGAATGAGCGGGACGAATTCGGACCAGCATGTGAACATGGTCGGCGGTGCCGTTGATGATCAGCGCAGTTCCGTGCATCCCGCGGATGATGCCGCCGAGATAGCCAAACAGATCGGCGCGAAAGTCGGGCTTGATCAAACGACGGCGGCCGTCTGTGGAGAAGATTAGATGGAGCACGATATTGCCGGATGTGTGGGACATTTTCTTTCGCCCCTCCGGGGCTNNCCCTATCCGGCTCGACGAGCCATTCCGTCGACTGTCACAATCTCACAATCCAAAGATCGCTGTCTGTGACACATGTCACCTTTACCTTAGGGCTAGGCTCAACCATCTCCGAAGGAGCGAAAATGCAGCCCACGGCGCAAGCCGTGGGTGGGAACGCCAGCATTCGATCAAGTCCCTGGGGGGCGAAAGAAAAACTCCTGGACGACGCGTGAAGCGGATTGAAGTCCTTGTTGGGCGCACGCCGTCCGTCTCGGCACCAAATTGATAATCCACGCATTTTTCAAATTCCCTCTTGCGCTTTTCCGCATTCATCTGCTATAAACAATCCACCGAGAGCAGAAGTGTGGCAGCCGGTCGTATTTTGTTTGAATCTCTCGTGTCCGCCCGGCATCTAAGTTTTCAGAGAATGTACAGTTCTCAATCGTCCCGGCCACGGGACTTGATTCGGAAACATCTTGTAGGTTTCTGAAGGGTACCTTCAAAGCAAGGACCTCCAACTAGGATCTTTTCTCAATTTTCTGTCTTCCGCTTCGGCGTGCGCCGATTCATCGGCGTGTTTGCAAGTCCAGAGCGGAGGGCAATATCGTTGCGTGCTGGAATGAGCTTTCGCTCTCCTGTCCGCCGCATTCTCCATGTGGAAATCACGTGCAAATGCTGTGGGACGCTGGCGTTGACAGGGTTGGGTGCGAACGATATGTTTGAAGGGTTTCGAGGACAGCCGGATTCGCGTAGGGCGTGGCTTTAGCCGCGCCGATCGTGAGTCCGTCTAGAACTGAAGGCGCGCCGCTCAGGCGGAAGGCGATTCGGTCTTTGACAACTAGGTTGAACGTGCCAGTCGTGAGAGAACGGATTCGGGCATAAGTCCGAAACGATCTCACAAGATAGACCACCGTGAACTTCTCTTCTTCTTTGGATTCGTCCGAAGAGGATGCGGAGGCTGAATGGTGGCGCCATCCCGCGCTGTTGAAACCCGAGCGGCTTTTGCAAGCTGTTTGGGATGTGCGGCGATGGCAGTCTGCCAACTACCCGTCGGCAGACATCAGGTTTCAAACGAGAGTTTGATCCTGGCTCAGAATCAACGCTGGCGGCGTGCCTAACACATGCAAGTCGAACGAGAAAGTGGAGCAATCCATGAGTAAAGTGGCGCACGGGTG
>PKXU01000161.1 GCA_003132445.1 Acidobacteriaceae bacterium
CACCCACAGGCGATAGCTCTCAGAATGCATATCAGGCCGCGCCGGGCCACGGCGAAGCTGTGGAACGACGCGCCGGTCACGCGCTCCACCGCGGTGCTCCACCTCGCTAGACTCGGCGCGGAGAGCGTCCTGAAGGACCGGAAGAAGAAGTAGTTGTAGTTATTAAGAAGCGTGACTTACTAGCTTCTTCATTTGGGCACGCTGAAAATGGCGAGCCGCTTCTTCCCGAAGTTGCGGTCGTCTCGGGTGCGCGCGAGCGCCCTTTTTCGCCGTATCTAAACTTTATCTAAAACGGGTGCAAATCTCGCCTTTCTGGCGTTTCTCGCCGTTCGTAGAATCAATAAGTTACTGATTCCAGGTTGGCCGTTTTCGTTATAATAGAAAGATTCGATAGCCGTTGCGGAAGGCTCTGAGCGCGTGCGCCCGGGGCGGACGTGCCGCTATCGCGGCCCTTTATCCAGATGTCTTCTGACTCAACCCAGACTGAACCAATTGCGACGGACAGCATTGTCGTACGCGGAGCTCGCGTTCATAACCTCAAGAATATTGATTTTGAGGTCCCGCACAATTCCCTGACTGTGGTGACTGGGGTCTCCGGTTCCGGCAAGTCTTCGCTCGCGTTTGACACGATTTATGCCGAGGGGCAGCGGCGGTATGTAGAGTCTCTGTCGGCCTATGCGCGGCAGTTTCTGGAGCGCATTGAGAAGCCAGATGCGGACACGATTGACGGAATTGCCCCGGCGGTGGCGATCCGGCAGAAGAACACGACGCGGAATCCGCGCTCGACGGTCGCGACGGCGACTGAGATCTATGACTATTTGCGCTTACTGTATGCGCGCGTGGGCCGGACATATTGCGCGAACTGCGGGCGCGAGGTGAAGAAAGACACGGTCGATGAAGTCGTGGACGCTGTTCTGGCGCTCGGACCGGAGACGCGATTGCAGGTTTTGTTTCCGCTGCAAAGGCCGGCTTCCACCGTTCAGGAGGTTACGCATAAGTCTGAGCGTATGCCGAAGCCTAACAAGGGCCCAGGTCTCGCAAAAGCGGCGAGACCTGGGGCATCCAAACTTGGCGCACCCCTGTCTCAGTTGACGGAGGCGCTGAAGACTCGGCTCTTTGATTTGCGTAAGGCGGGGTTCAATCGACTTTATCAGGCGGGAGCGGTTTTCGAATTTTCCACGCCGGAGTCCTTGCTGGACATTAATTTTACGGAGCCCGTATTTGTTTTGGTGGATCGGTTGGTGGTATCGGCTGAGGCGCGAACGCGTGTTGTGGATGCGATTGAAACCGCTTATCGGGAATCGGGAGAAGCTATTTTTGAGATTCCGGAGACTGAAGCAAATGCCGCGGGCGGGGGCCCCCGCGCCACGCGGACGATGCGGTTTGCGCAGCGGTTTGAATGCAAAGAGTGCAACTTGCGCTATGAGGAGCCGGAGCCGAGACTATTTTCTTTTAATAATCCTTACGGCGCTTGCCCGCGGTGTCAGGGTTTTGGAAATACCATCGACTTCGATCTCGATCTGGTTATCCCTGACAAGTTGAAAACGCTGGCCGAGGGCGCAATCGAGCCGTGGACGAAGCCGAAGTATCGTCCGCTATTCACGGACTTGAAGCGCTATGCCAAGCAGGCAGGGATTCCGCTGGGTGTTCCATGGGCCGATCTCGAAGATGAGCACAAGAACCTAGTGCTCAGCGGCGAGGGGAAATTTCTGGGAGTACGCGGATTTTTTGCGCATCTGGAGCGAAAGAAATACAAGCTGCACGTACGCGTGTTTCTCAGCCGTTATCGCGGATATTCGCTGTGCCCGGAGTGCAACGGTTCACGGCTACGGCTGGAGGCGCGGCAGGTCAAGGTGAACGGCCGAAATCTCTGCCAGCTTTGTGGGCTCACCGTTGAGGAGGCGCTGCGATTTTTTGAGCAAGTCGAGTTGACCCCGCTGGAGGCTGAGATTGCGGACAAGTTGCTGCAGGAGATTCGTGAGCGGTTGCGATTTCTAAATGATGTGGGGCTGGAATATCTGACTCTAGATCGGCTTTCTTCCACACTCTCTGGCGGCGAGGCGCAGAGAATTCAGTTGGCGACTTCGCTAGGTTCCCGTCTGGTGGGCACGCTTTATGTGCTGGATGAACCGTCGATTGGGCTGCATCCGCGGGATACGCACCGGCTCATCAAGATTCTCCATGGGCTTCGCGATCTCGGAAATACGATTCTGGTGGTGGAGCACGATCCTGACATCATGCGCGCCGCGGACCGCATTCTGGATCTGGGGCCCGGCGCGGGTGAGAGCGGCGGAAAACTGATTGCCGAGGGTACGTATCAGGAGATCCTGAACAATCCGGCTTCGTTGACCGGCCGCTATCTTTCCCAGGATTTGCGAATTCAGGCGCCAGCGCTGCGCCGCAAGCCGGGCCTGCAGCAGATCAGAATTCGCGGCGTGCGGGCGAATAATCTGAAAGGGGTGGACATCAGCATTCCGCTGGGCATGATTGTCGCGATTACCGGAGTTTCCGGATCGGGCAAATCGACCTTGCTCCACCAGGTGCTGTACCGTGCGCTGGCACAGGCGAAGCAGCAGTCTGGAAATGGTGCGACCGGACCCGCCGCGAGCTGGGAGAGTTTGGAGGGCGATCAGTTTATTGAGGAAGTCGTGCTGGTTGACCAGTCGCCGATCGGGCGCACACCGCGGTCGAATCCAGTGACGTATATCAAGGCGTTTGACGCGATGCGCGATTTATTCGCTTCCCTGCCGGAATCGAAGAAACGCGGATTTGGCCCGGGACATTTTTCGTTCAACATTCCGGGCGGACGCTGCGAGGTTTGTCAGGGAGACGGGACCGTCACTGTCGAGATGCAGTTTCTTGCCGATGTCGAATTGATTTGCGAGGAGTGTAAAGGAACACGCTACAAACCGACTGTCCTCGAGGTCCGTTATCGGGGCAAAAATATTCACGAGGTCCTCAACCTGACGGTGAAGGAGGCGCTGAAGTTTTTCGCCGAAGTACCAAAGATCACCGAGAAGTTACGTTCGCTGGAAGAAGTGGGTCTGGGATATTTGCGGCTGGGCCAGTCGGCGACAACGCTTTCCGGCGGCGAAGCCCAGCGCATGAAGTTGGCGGCACATTTGCAGCCGGCGTCGCGGGAAGTGGGCCGCAGCGGGTCAGGCAGCGAAGGGCGGATTAAGCGGCGCCTGCTTTATATTTTTGATGAGCCTACGACCGGTTTGCATTTTGACGATGTTAGTAAACTCCTGGCGGCGTTTCGCCGTTTGATTGATGCGGGCGGGTCGATTGTCGTGATCGAGCACAATCTGGAAGTAATCAAGACCGCGGATTGGGTGATCGATCTCGGGCCAGAGGGCGGAAATCGCGGCGGTAAGATTGTGGGCGCGGGTCCGCCGGAAGCGATCGCTAAGCTGGCGGATTCTTACACGGGAAAGTATCTGGCAGATATTCTGAACGGCAATGGTGCAGCGCGTTCCAATGGGCGGTCGTAGGCTGGCGGCCGGCGCGCTTCTGGCGTGGCTGGCTGGCAGCGGATTATCATGGGCTCAAACCACGAGCCCGGCTGGGCTGGATTCGGGGCAAACAAACAGAGGATCTGGTAACTCTTCCGCTGCTTCTTCTCTTCCCTCCTCCGGCAATTCTTCTCCGAGCAATCATAAGAGCGGGACGACTGGACAAATCGCGCACCACATAAAAGTCGCGGAAGAAGTCGCGCCATCCCCCGAGCTTACAAAGGCTGAGGCGTTGATCCAGAAACAGGACTATGCCGCGGCTGAGCCGCTCCTGCGCAAAGCGGTGGGCGACGATCCGGCGAACTACGAGGCCTGGTTCGATCTGGGCTTTGTGGAGAATGGGCTCGGCAAGTTGGATGAGTCGATTGCCGCCTACCGGAAATCGGTGGCGTCTAAGCCAGATGTTTTTGAGTCGAACTTGAATCTGGGCTTGCAACTCGCGAAGAGCGGGCAGCCTGGCGCAGAACAATTTCTGCGGGCTGCTACGGCACTCAAACCTACAAGTCATGTGGATGAAGGCCGGGCTCGGGCGTGGCTGTCGCTGGCGCATGTGTTGGAGACGACGAAACCGGACGATGCCATGGCAGCTTACAAGCACGCTGCGGAGTTGCAGCCGAAGGATCCCGAAGCCCATTTGGCCATGGGACTCCTGCTGGAAAAACAAGGGAACCTTTTGGATGCGGAACACGAATATAAGCAAGCCTTGATGCTCGATCCGACATCTTCTGACGCGCTTACTGGCCTGGCCAATGTTTATATGCACGATCGCCGTTTTCCCGAGGCGGAAGCGGTATTGCGCAAACTCGTCGCGACAAATCCCAACGACGTTGCGGCGCGAATTCAGTTGGGACGAGTGCTCGCGGCTGAGGGCAAGAATGACGAAGCCATGGCCGAATTGCAGACGGCGCAGAAGTTGGATGCGGCAGATGCTTCTCTGCAACGCGATCTTGCCGATCTGTATCTGCTGGCGAAAAAGTATGATCACGCAGAATCAGCCTATCGAGCGCTTCTCGCCGTGAACCCCAACGATGCCGCGCTTCATGAGAATTTGGGAAAGGCTTTGTTGGAACAGAAGAAATTCGTAGACGCGCAAAGGGAATTTGTGGCGGCGGTAAAACTCAAACCGGACATGGTGTTGGCGTACGGCGATTTGGCTTTTGCCGCCAGCGAGAACAAAGATTATCCGCTGGCCATTCAGGCTTTGGATGCGAGAGCGAAAATCATGCCAGACGAGCCCATCACGTATTTCTTGCGGGCTTCGGCCTATGATCACCTCAAGGATTTCAAGCGCGCGTCGGCGAATTATCACCTCTTCCTCAACGCGGCCAATGGGAAGTATCCTGAACAGGAGTGGCAGGCGAAGCATCGGCTGATCGCGATTGAGCCGAAAAAATAATTCGCAGCGGGTCTGGGATCATGTTTGGGGTGCGGCGCATATTTCGCGTAGGGCGAATGGTGATTCTATTCGCAACGTTTGCGGTGGTGGCGGCTCATGCCGCGCCGAGCAATCAACCCACTATCGAGGAGTTGAAGGCTCGCGTTGCTTCCGCGAGCATTGGGGATCGGCCTCGCTTGTGTGTGCAGATCGCTGAGAGGCAACTCACGGAAGCCGACAAACTCTATGCAGCCTCGGAGATTGAAAAGGGTCAGGCTGCGTTGACGGACGTCGTCGCTTTCTCGGAATTGGCAAGAGATTATGCGATCCAATCGCACAAGTATCAAAAGCAGACGGAAATCGCAGCACGCTCGATGACTCGCAAGCTGACCGACCTTCTTCACACTCTCAGCCACGACGAGCAGGCGCCCGTACGGGATGCGATCGCTCGACTGCAGCGAGTGCGCGATGACCTGTTAGCTGCCATGTTTCCGAAAGGAGCGAAATGACTGCCTGGGTGCCGCGATGTGCTCTATTGGCAACCTTGTTCTTGGTGGGCGTCTCGGTGGTGCAAGCGCAGCGTCACCGGGAACCGCTTACTCAGCCGGAGATCGACCAGATTCGCGACGCCAGCTGGGAGCCGAGAAAACGATTGGCGCTGTACGTGGAGTTTGCCCGCGCTCGCCTAGTGAAGCTAGAGCAGATGAGGAGTGATCCCAAGACCAAGAATCGGGCGGCGCAGACGCACGACTTGCTCGATGATTTTCAGCTTCTCTATGACGAACTCAACGACAATATCGACACTTATGTCGATCGCAAAGACGACATCCGCAAGCCGCTCAAGGGAATCATCGAGGCCGACACCGAGTTTCAGGCGAAGTTGCGTGCGCTGAAGGATGGCGCGGATATTCCGGCGGAAGAATCGCGCCAGTACGAATTCGTTCTCACCAATCTGCTTGAGAGCGTGGACACGTCTGCGGAGGATCATCGCAAGCTGCTGGCGGATCAGGAGGACGCCGCCAAGCACAAGCGGCTGAATACGAATTCGAGCGCAAACAACGGAGGTCGGCCGGAGTGAGAGTTTGACTTTGGACTTCAGACTTTGGACTTCAGACCTCAGGCGTCGGACAGTTACGAATGCGGAACTGAGGGCCGAAGTCCAAGGTCCGAGGTCCGCCGTCCCATGCTAACCTAAGTTCATCGTGCGCGATGGCCTGCTGGAACTTTTTCAGGAAACGTACCGGGAGCTGCGTCCGGCTTCGCCTGTTCCCGAACTGAAGATTGAATTTTTTGCGTTCGCAAACGTCAACAATACGATCCGGCTACGCAACGGAAAATTGCTGGTGCGGCTTTCGGATCTGCTGGAGGGCGCGCCAGATGCGGTATTGAGGGCGATTGCGCATATTCTCCTGGCGAAAATGTACGGCCGCCCGATTGACGCCGGACAGGCCGCCCGCTATCGCAGATATGTGGCCAGTCACGACATTGTTCGCAAAACTCACTTGGTGCGGCAGATGCGCGGACGCAAGCGTCTGCGTCCGGCGCGCGGACATTTTTATGATCTGGATGGAGTCTTTGAGCAACTGAACACGCGATTCTTTCATGGACTTCTGGGCCGTCCACGCATGAGCTGGAGCCAGACCAAGACTCGGCGCATTCTCGGCCACTATGACCCGGCGCACAACGCGATCGTGATCAGCCGTATTTTCGACCACTTTTCTGTGCCGGCCTATGTGCTGGAATACATCGTTTACCATGAAATGTTGCATCTAAAGCACCCAGTGAGGCTACGAGGCAGCCGCCGCTGTGTGCACTCGGCGGAGTTCCAGGCGGAGGAAAAGTTATTTCCCCACGCAGCTGAGGCGAATACGTTTCTAAAGCGGCTGTAAGACTGTTTTCCCGCATCGAGCATTACGGCCAGCCGATCCGATTGAGAAGCACAGCTGAGTAGGGAGGAATTTCGCTGCAGGGCGTGCCCGGCTGTCTCTTGCGCGAGGGGCTTTCAGAATCTTCACCTGCTTGCAATTGGGCGAAATACAACAAAAGATTGCTCTACTCCCTTCATGGCGCTTTGTTCTAAATCCGGACTGATGCTTACGGCCCTTATCGTTTTTTTGCTCATTGGCGGGGAATCTTTCTGCCTGGGACAAGATCGTGCGGAAACGCCTGCTCCGCCGACTGGGAACGGTCCTGAACAAGGCACAGTTTCGGCCGGCGACTCGGTGGCCGCACCATCCGGAAGCATCAGCGGAACCGTCGTCGATCAGACCGGAGCTGTTATCGCGGGGGCGGAGGTGAAGCTTACTCACGGCAGTGAACAGCAATCCATCGAGGAAGATGTGCGGTCCAATGGTGATGGGCAGTTCTCGTTTTCAAATATTGCAGCCGGAGCTTTCCGCCTCACCATCACATCGGCGGGCTTCCAATCAGGAACTTCTGCCGGAATCCTGCATGCAGGACAGATGGATGTCGTCCCACAGATCACGTTGGCAGTGGCTCCCAATATCTCTGAGGTAGAGGTCGGACTTTCTCAAACGGAAGTGGCCGAAGAGGAAGTCAAGGTCGAGGAGAAGCAGCGAGTACTTGGCGTGTTGCCAAATTTCTATGTCAGCTACATTCCCAACGCTGCGCCGCTTGACGCGAAACAAAAGTTCAATCTGGCCTGGAAGACAGTTGTAGATCCGTTTACCTTCGTATTTGTGGGAGGCGCAGCCGGCGTTGAGCAGGCGCAAAACCACTTCGTAGGATACGGGCAAGGATCTGAGGGTTATGCCAAGCGCTACGGCGCTGGTTATGCCGACACGGTTTCAGGCACATTCATCGGGTCGGCCCTGCTGCCAGTGCTTCTGAAGCAGGATCCGCGCTACTTTTATAAAGGAAAAGGCAGCACGCCTTCGCGCGTTTTGTATGCGATCGCAAGTTCATTCATTTGCAAGGGAGACAATCGCCGCTGGCAGCCGAATTACTCGAATGTGTTGGGAAGTATTGCTGCGGGAGGAATTTCAAATCTCTATTATCCGGCGCAGGATCGCAATGGAGTGGGGTTGACGTTCGAAAACGCTGGGATCGGGATTGTCCAAAGCGCGGTCGCCAATCTGTTTCAGGAATTCTTCATCCGCAAGCTGACGCCGAAAGCCGGTAAGGAAGCTCCTGCACAACCCTGAGCGGTGTTGATCTGGCCATTCTTGCCCGGACCGCGAACCCATTCGCCCGCCTTGTTCCCTGCAGGCAGGCGCATTTCACGGCCAGAAAAGCGCCGTGTGATTCAAATCACAGGCGGTTGTGAGTCGCCGGATTGACTGGCTTGGCTGGCGAGGAATATCCTTGAAGTTGAAATTGAAATTCATTTTCAACATCAGAACTTCTACCAGGGATCAGGCTTTCATTCATGTTACAGGCTTTCATCATTACGCTTCGTGAAGGGGTTGAAGCTGCCCTGATCGTCGGCATCACCCTAGCTTACCTGACTAAAATCGGCCGGCAGGAGCTGCGAAAAACCGTGTACGCCGCGCTGATCGCGGCATTTCTGGGCAGCATCGCTGTGGCTGTGGTCATCTCCCGAACTCATTTAAACGAGGATGTGTTTGAAGGCTGGATCATGCTGCTGGCCGCGTTTTTTGTCGTCACCATGGTTATTTTCATGATGAAGACCGGGCGCAAGATGAAGGGCGAAATCGAAGGCAAGGTCGGATTGCTGGTGGGAAAAGACGCCTGGTTCGGACTCTTTGTTTTTATCTTTCTGATGGTGTTGCGGGAAGGCGCGGAGACGGTGCTGATTCTTTCCGCCGTGAGTTTGAATTCCACCGAGTTGATGAGTTTTCTGGGAACGCTGATGGGCGTGCTGGCGGCAATTGCTTTCGGTGTGATGTTCGTTAAGGGCAGCGTGCGCATCAATCTGCAGAAGTTTTTTCGTATCACGACCGCCATCATGTTTCTGGTGGCGGTGCAACTCGTGATTGCTGGCCTGCATGAGCTTTCGGAAAGCGGCGTCATTGCGTCTTCGAAGCGCGAAATGGCTTTGATTGGTCCGATCGTCAGCAATGACTGGTTTTTCTTTGTGACCATCTTTGCGCTGGCAGCTTTGATGATTCTGTTTGAGGCCAAACGCCGCGAGCCGGTGGCTGTAGCCGCATCCCCGGCAATGCGGCGGAAGGCCGCCTGGAGTGCCCGCCGCGAGCGCATGTGGATGGTCTCGGTGATGACCTTTTCGTTTATTTTCATCGCACTGATCACCGCAGAATTCGTGTATGCCAAAAGCGTCAGCAATCTTTCCCCGGCAACTGAAGTTACGTTTACGAATGGGCAGGTGAGCATTCCGCTGACGCAAGTTTCAAATGGCGACCTGCATCGCTTTCAGGCGACAGAGAATGGGACGACGATCCGTTTCTGGCTGTATCAGAAACCTGATGGCAAAGTGGCGACGGTCTTTGACGCCTGCCAGATCTGCGGAGCAGTGGGATTTTACAAAGGGCCGAACGGAGTGATTTGCAAGAATTGTGCTGCGCCCATCAACCCACAGTCGGTGGGAACGGCCGGCGGTTGCAATCCTGTTCCTCTAAAAGCCACGCAGACGACCGACGCGGTGATTATCCAGGAGGCGGACGTTGCGGCCGGTGGTCGCATGTTCGCACAACAGTAAGCGATGTTCGTCCGGCTGGTTTACGAATCCTTTCGACGGCAAAAACGGCGCAAGTTGCTGGCGGGCGCTGCCATTACGCTGGGTGTAACGGTCGCGACCGCAATGATTGCTGTCGCCGCGGACATTGGGGATAAGATCAATCGCGAACTTCGCACCATCGGTGCCAACCTGATTGTTACCCCGCAAGAAGATTCGCTCGATCTGGAGATCGGTGGGGTCAATCTGAAGCCGCCGACTGACGGCGCATTTCTAAGCGAAGGGGACCTGCCAAAAATCAAAGGCATCTTCTGGCAGAACAATATTACGGGCTTTGCGCCCATGCTGCCGGTCACGGTTGCGCTCGATAGTGCGGGCAAGCCAAAGAACGGCAGGCCGCAGGACGTCACTCTACTGGGAACTTATTTTGCTAAGAAACTTTCGTTCGGCAATGATCAATTCACGACCGGGGTGCGCAGCACGCATTTGTGGTGGAAAGTAGCAGGCGCATGGCCCGAAGATTCGTCGCGCGATGTTTTGCTGGGAGAAAGATTAGCCAGCCGCCTGGGCGAGAAACCCGGCGACGAAATCGTGCTGGCGGGGCGTGAATTGCGGATCAGCGGGATTCTTTCCTCCGGTGGCGCGGAAGACGATGAAGTCGTCGCACCCCTCGGGCTGGCGCAGGAAATTTTGGGCAGGCCGGGCGCTGTGCGCCGCGTCTATGTGAGTGCGTTGACCAAGCCGGAGGATGCCTTCGCCCGCCGCGACCCGAAAAGTTTGTCGGGAGCAATTTATGACCGTTGGTATTGCACGCCTTATCCGCAGGCGATTGCGTTTCAGCTGGCGGAAGCGATTCCGCATTCGCGTGCCGAGCAGATTCGCCAAGTTGCGCAAAATGAGGGCGCGGTTCTTGCCCGGGTTGAAGGGCTCATTTTCTTAGTAACATTAGCCGCGCTGTTTGCGTCTGCGCTGGCGGTGTCGGCGGCAATGGCAACGACGATTTTTGAGCGCCGGGCCGAGGTGGGCCTGATGAAGGCCTTGGGCGCGGGAAAGGTGGCTATTGCCTCCATTTTTTTTGCCGAGGCAACCTTCCTGGCGGTGATTGGTGGCCTGGCTGGATTTGCCTTGGGCGCAGCTCTAGCGCACCGGATGGGACGTTCCATTTTCAATTCCAATATTTCGATTTCGCCCGTATTGCTGCCGGTGATTCTGGTGATCGCAGTATTGGTGACATTCGCGGGCAGCGCTGCGGCGATACGGCGGGCTGTGAGCTTGGATCCAGTGTTCGCATTGCGAGGAGAGCTGTGAGCGCGCCCATGTCACACTCCGCGCAGGATCTGGCTGCCCGTCGAACCCATGTAGCACACAGTTCGATGTTCCTGCGCATGCTGGTGCGGGCCTCGCTCTTGCGACCCGGACGGGCCGCTTCAGCACTTTTCGCGATGGTCGTGGCGGCGGCGGTTGCTACGGCGATGCTAAATCTTTATGTGGATGTGCAGGCGAAGTTGCGGCGGGAGTTTCGTAATTATGGCGCGAATATAATTCTCCTCGCAAAAGATGGTGCTTCCCTTCCCCAGGACGCGCTCTCGCGCGTGGATTCGGTTCTTGCGGGCCGCGGAGTTGCGGCGCCATTTGCGCTGGTAGTAGCTCGCACCCGTGATGGCCAGCCGATCGTGGTTGCGGGCGTGGATTTCGATCGGGTGCGTCAACTCGACCGCTGGTGGTCGGTGAGCAGTTGGCCCTCGGCCTCGCAGCAAGCGCTGATCGGCGTGCGTGCATTGCCGGTGGTTACGCCAACCAGCCTTGCTTCAGCAAACGTTCCGCTGGCAACCAAGGAATTCGACCTCAGCTTTCAGGGGAAGGTTCTGCGCCTTACTCCAGCGGGAACGGTACAGACGGGAGCAGCCGAGGACAGCCGCATTTATATTTCTTCGGCCGATTTTGTGGCGTGGACCGCCGTGCAGCCCTCGACGATTGAAATTGCGGCGAGCGGCTCTCCAGAAGAGGTGGCTGGCATGATGCAGCAGGTGGCGCAGGCAATTCCAAGCGCAGATGTTCGCCCCGTGCGGCAAATAATGGAGGGCGAGGCGCGCGTGCTGGGCAAAACACGGGCCACGCTGCTGGCCGCGGCTTCTCTGATCATTCTTACCGCGGCCTTGTGCGTACTTTCGACGTTAATGGGATGGGTGTTTGACCGGCGACGGGACTTTGCCATTATGAAGGCTCTGGGAGCTTCAGGACGGTTGCTCAACGGATTCTTCGCGGCAGAAGCCGCCGTTCTGGGCGCGAGTGGCGCTCTGATCGGATTTCTGCTCGGCATTGGTATCGCAGCTTGGATTGGGCGAGTTAATTTTCATTCCCCAGTGATGCCGCGGCTAAGTGTGTTTCCGGTGGTGCTGGCTGGTAGCATGGCGGTAACGCTGCTGTCCGCAATCCTTCCCATCTCGCTGCTACGCCGGGTGCAGCCGGCGGTGATTTTGAGGGGTGAGTGAAATGATTCAGATCAAGGATGTCACGAAACTCTACCCCGCCAAGGAAGCGGGCAATGGAACGGGCAAGGACGCCAGTTCCATTAAGGCGCTCGACAATATTTCGCTGCATGTGGTTCAGGGCGAATGGCTCTCCATCATGGGGCCATCCGGATCGGGAAAATCGACGCTGGTAAATCTGATTGGCTGCCTCGATCGTCCTTCAGTGGGCGAAATCTGGCTGGATGGACAGAATATTGCGGGTATTTCTGCGGCCGATTTGAACCGTGTGCGCGCAGAGAAAATTGGATTCATCTTTCAGCAATTTCATTTGATTCCATTTTTGACGGCAGTGGAGAACATCATGCTGGCGCAATATTTCCACAGCATGACTGACGAAAAAGAAGCGCTGGAAGCGCTCACGCGCGTGGGGCTAGGCGAGCGGGCTCATCATCTGCCCTCGCAACTATCCGGGGGCGAGCAGCAACGGGTGTGCATTGCCCGCGCCTTGATCAATGATCCGAAAATTATTCTGGCCGATGAGCCCACCGGAAATCTCGACGCTGTGAATGAAGAAATCGTTCTGCGGCTCCTGCGCGAATTTCATCAGCAGGGACGAACCATCGTCATGGTGACGCACGACCCAGTGGTGGCGCGGCTGGCGGACCGGCGCATCGAACTCCATCATGGCAAGATCGCCTCCCAGGAAGTGTTCGCCATGGCCGACGAGGAACAACTGGATGAAGTGCTGGAAGAGCTGTGGGTGCTGGCCGAGCACGGCGAGATTGCCGAAGTCGAGCGCATGGAAGTGCACGGAGCGCTGCCGGTCAGTCTGGCGATCGAAAAGATGATTGAGATGGGACTGGTCGCTTCGACTCCGCATCCGTTGCAGCCGCATGACCACAAGCCGTTTGTAAATCCCTGTCACGACGCGCTAAAGCCCGTGGCCGCATCAGTCGGCGACGGCACACTGATTGTGGAGCTCACCCCGCGCGGGCGGGAGCGAGCGGGCAGCATTATCCGACGGCATCGGCTGGCGGAGAGGCTCTTCACCGACAGCCTGGCGATGGACAGCGAATCGGAGATCGAGCAGCAGGCCTGCAAGTTCGAGCATATTCTTTCGCCAGAGGCGACGGATAAAATCTGCACATTTCTCGGACATCCTCGGACCTGCCCGCACGGGGCGCCAATTCCGCCCGGGCCGTGCTGCGCGGACAAAACGACGTCGAAATTGCGGGATGCCGTGGGTCAGGCAGGAAGCTCTGTCGGGACGAAATGAATGAGCTCTGAACGCGGCTTGGCACAGTCCTCGGCCCGTCGTCCCACTATTGGTGTTTTCGATTCCGGCTTTGGCGGGCTTACCGTTCTTAAAGCCTTACTTCAGCTTATTCCCGAAGCAGATTATTGCTATTTTGGCGATACTGCGCGTCTGCCCTACGGATCGAAATCGGTGGAGACTGTTGCCCGCTATGCCGTGGAAGCGGCGCATTACCTCGAATCGCACGGCGCCCAGATGCTTGTAATCGCTTGCAATACTGCGACTGCGCTGGCACTGGAACGCATTCGGTCGGGGGCTCACGTCCCGGTAGTTGGAGTGATTGAGCCGGGAGCGGAAGCTGCTGTCGCGTCAAGCAAGAATCAGAAAGTTGTCGTGATCGGCACCGAGGCCACGATCAGCAGCCACGCCTATCGTATCGCTCTCGAAGCGCGTCACTTACAGGCAAGAGAGAAAGCGTGTCCTTTGCTCGTGCCGCTGGTGGAGGAAGGATGGGTCGAGCATTCTGTCACCGAGCAAGTGGCGCGCATCTATCTTGAGGAGGCTTTCGCGGACGGATTCAGTGACGCCGATACGCTGGTATTAGGCTGCACGCACTATCCACTGCTCAAGCCGCTGCTGCGCCGGGTGGTTCCGGAGCACGTGAGCATCGTGGACTCGGCCGAGTCCACGGCCCGCGCTGTGGCTTCGCAGCTAGAGCGGTTGGTTCCCTCGACTGGAGCCGCAGAAGAGCGACGCCGACTTCCGCGATTGCAGTTCTTTGCTACTGATTCGGTGGAGAAGTTCCGCCGGCTGGGCGAGCGTTTTTTGGGACACGCGATCGAGAACGTACAGCACGTTGACTTGAAGGAATGATCGCATGAGAATGATCGCACGAAAATCGGCGCGCAGTTGGCTGCCACAAGACTAGGATGCGCGAGAGTTCGGTCAATCCTTTTGCTGATCGTAAGAATCAGGTCTTTAATTTGCTTTTGCCGCAAGTTGTATTGCCAGATTTCTTCCGGTAAGAGTTTTTGCCAATTCTTTTTCAGGAATTCATCTTGTTGCGCCATTAATTCGTAGACCTGCCTCATCAAATCGGCATTTTTACCACCACCAGAGTTGAGTTGCTCGGGTTCATGCTGCATAAGTGCAGATTGCCAGATCGAGGTACGGCTCCGATGTGACGCCAGTCACACGACAACCGCATTTGAGCACAAGAGCGCGTATCATCGAGGTGTAAACGTATTGCCGCGTCAGAGAAACAGGTTCCTATAGAGGCCAGTCTGATTTATAACTTCAGGTTGCGGAGTCGCAGGGCGTTGGTGATGACCGAAACAGAGCTGAAGCTCATGGCCGCCGCCGCAAAAATGGGGCTGAGCAACAGACCGAAGAACGGATAGAGGACTCCAGCAGCGACCGGAACGCCGATAGCGTTATAGATGAAGGCAAAGAAGAGATTTTGACGAATGTTTCGCATCGTAGCCTTGCTAAGTCTGCGGGCACGGAGAATTCCCGATAGATCGCCTTTTACCAGGGTGATGCTCCCGCTTTCCATGGCCACATCGGTCCCTGTGCCCATGGCGATGCCGACATCGGCCTGAGCGAGCGCAGGAGCGTCATTGATGCCGTCTCCAGCCATGGCGACTACTCTTCCCTGCTGTTGCAGCTTTCGAATGACTTCCAGTTTTCTCTCGGGCAGGACTCCAGCTTCGAATTCGCCCTGCTGTAGACCAAGTTGTTGGGCGATCGCTGCGGCGGTGTCCCGGCTATCTCCGGTGAGCATCAGAATTGGAATTCCCTGATGCTTTAGGTCTCTTAGGGCATCCAACGTTGACGGCTTTATCGGATCCGCCACGACCAGGCTCCCCGCGTATTTTCCATCGATCGCGATGGCGAGGCGGGTGCCGATGTCGTCGCTTGCCACTGGAACACTAAAGCCGCCCACTTCAGCCATGAGAGCCGGATTGCCTACCGCGACCAGCTTGCCGCCGACGCTGCCGCGGACGCCTTTGCCAACCGCGTACGAGAAGTCCGTTGGATCGGAGAGAATAAGTCCTTTTGACGACGCCGCATTCACCATCGCCGCACCGTAAGGATGCTCGCTCGCCTTTTCTAAGCTGGCAGCCAGACGGAGCAGCTCATCTTCTGTGTACGGCTGCACCGGGGAAATTCCAAGAACTTTTGGTTTGCCTTCGGTCAGCGTTCCCGTTTTATCGACGACGAGAGTGTCGACTTTTTCCATGGTCTCCAGAGCTTCGGCATTTTTAATGAGAACCCCGGCATGGGCGCCGCGGCCGGTGCCCACCATAATCGCCATGGGCGTGGCGAGGCCTAGAGCGCAGGGACAAGCAATGATTAGAACCGCAACCGCATTTACCAGCGCGTGCCCCAATCTGGGCTGGGGACCGAATAGAAACCAAGCTGCAAATGTGACTGCAGCCACCGCTATGACGGTGGGAACGAACCAGGCGGCGACACGGTCGGCAAGACGTTGTATGGGAGCGCGACTGCGCTGCGCCTGTCCAACCAACTGAACAATCTGTGCCAAGAGAGTTTCTGACCCGACGCGCTCGGCGCGCATAATGAACGAACCGGTCGAGTTGATGGTCGCGCCAATGACTTTGCTATTCTCAAATTTTTCTACGGGAATCGCTTCTCCGGTAATCATGGATTCATCAATGGCGCTGTGCCCCTCGATCAGCACACCATCGACAGGAACTTTTTCTCCCGGCCGCACGCGCAGGCGATCCCCCGGTTTTACTTGCTCCAGCGGAATGTCTTTTTCTGTAACTTCTTCCGTGCCTTCGGCGCTGATGAGCCGCGCTCTTTTCGGGCTGAGATCGAGAAGCGCTCGAATCGCCGCGCTGGTACGGCTTCGAGCCCGGAGTTCCATCACCTGCCCGAGTAAGACCAGCGTAGTAATCGCCGCCGCGGATTCAAAATAAACCTCCGGATATCCGCTCATGCCGCGCAGTGACTCAGAAAACATTCGCGGGACGACGGTCGCCACAACGCTGTAAACGTAAGCCACGCCCGTGCCCAGCCCGATCAGCGTGAACATGTTCGGGCTGCGGTTGACTAGAGACGCCCAGAATCGCTCGAAGAACGGCAGTCCGCACCACAAGACAACCGGAGTCGCAAGCACAAACTCAAGCCATGGAAGATTAATCGGCAAGGCGGTCAGCGCGCCCATGAACGCATGCGGCCAAAACATGCTGCCCATTGCAATTGCCAGGAGCGGAGTTGTTAGGGCAACCCCGATCCAGAAGCGCCTCGTCATAGCGCGCAACTCAGGATTCTCATCCGCAGCGGTTGCGACGCTGCGCGGCTCGAGCGCCATGCCACAAATGGGACACGACCCAGGCTCCCCGCGAACGATTTCGGGGTGCATCGGGCAGGTGTATTCCGTTCGCGTCGGAGCGAGTGGAAGCTCAGGTTCCAGGGCCATGCCGCAAGAGGGACACGCCCCGGGCTTGCTCTCGCGAACCTCGGGGCACATGGGGCAGACGTATATCGCGGAAGCGGCCGGCTTGGGAGCAGACTGGGTCGCTATGAGTGACGAGCTAACGGTGAGAGACGAGCTAGCGGTGTGAGCCGTAGCAGCGTGGGCCGACGACGAGGCCTTAGGTGTGAATGGCGCTCCTAGCACCACCAAGCCCGATGGCACGGGCTTAGTGATGTAGCTTTGAGGATTAGCTTTGAATTTTTCCAGGCAAGATGCGCAGCAGAAGTAGTATTTCTTTGCCGCGTGTTCGTGGATGTGTTTTGCAGTGCCTGGATTCACGTTCATCCCACAAACCAGATCGCGCTCGGAAGCAGGGATGAGATTGGAAGCCGTCATGTATGGTCGCGAGCGTGCGGCAGAAACTTCTTCTTTGATTGCCTATGCTCTATATTGGATTCATCCGGCAAGCTGGGCCGGGACTTCCAACACATCATAGCGAAGGCGTGAACCCATGACCTATTTGGATATCGTTTTTAAATATGGAGCCGTTCCCGGCGAGAACGAAATGCGCGCCATTGACACCATGCGCGAGGTTTACGGAATTCGGCGAGTACGGTTCAACCCCAAAGACTGTACGGTGCGAGTCGAATTCGATGCTTCGCGACTGAAACAGGATGCCGTGGCGAAGCTTTTGCGAAGTGCGGGAGTTGATGTGCGGGAACCGGTTGTATTGGCGTAAGCTGCGCCAAGCTCGTAACCGGCAATTTTTCCGGGTTGCAGTCGGTCGCCGCAGGCGACAATCCCAGGGCCTTTGGCCCTGGGATCTGTTTGCCGCTTCGCATACTTAAGACGGGGGAAGGCTCGCACAGCGTCTAGGAGACAGAAAGCAAGGGGTGCTCACAGAAAACCTCTGGCCGAAGTTACTCTCTGAAGCACCCCGTTGCGCGCCACTTCGTCTGCCATTTTGTTTAGCAAGCGGCGTGCCGTCCCGCAAACGCTTCAAAACAAACGGAAGCAAATTTACCGCTCTGTAGGAATTGCCCAGCCCTGAGAAAGATTTACTTCGGAGGGGTTCGGGCGAAGCCGAAAGGCGTTCGCGAGTTAAAAGCTTCTCGCCTTAAAACTGGAAACGGAATGCCGATGCCAGAGGGAAGCGCCGTTTTCAGCAAAACGAATCTTCGCTATAATCGAGCAACGGTTAGTCCCCGCTACGCAGATTTGCGCCCTTAGCTCAGCTGGATAGAGCGTCTGGCTACGAACCAGAAGGTCGGGAGTTCGAATCTCTCAGGGCGCACCATTTCTTAATACCTACTCCTATTTGGGGTTACGCACACGGCAAGTTCGGCTGTGAGCTACCTGCGGAACAGGAACCCCTTGCGCGGCTGAGGTCAGAAGCATAACTTCATTTGGGTGATCTTTCGTCGGTGCAGTGGAATTCTTCTACACGTCACATCGCTGCCCGGGGGCCACGGGATTGGCGATCTTGGGAGTTCCGCCCATGAATTTGTGGAGTTTCTGGCCGAGTCAGGGCAGAGAATCTGGCAAGTATTGCCATTGAGCCCCACGGGATACGGCGATTCTCCTTACCAGTGCTTTTCGGCATTCGCCGGCAATCCCCTATTCATTGATTTGACAGCGCTTCAGGAACAAGGTCTTCTGTCGCCGCAGGACCTGGTCAGTGTGCCGAACTTCCCTGAGGAGCACGTCGAGTACGGCCGCGTAATCGATTTCAAGAACGCTCTGCTTCGCAAAGCCGCTCAGACTTTTCTTGCGGACTCTGCTCACACGGACCGCAGTGCCTTCGACGTCTTTTGTCAGAATAACAACGATTGGCTGGACGACTATGCGCTCTTTATGGCGTGTAAGAGGGTCTACAAAGAAGTGGCCTGGGCGAATTGGGATCCGGGAATCCGGCAACGGGACTCTGCCGCACTAAAGGAATGGCAAGAGAAATTATCGTCCGAGATAGAGACTCATAAGTTCGCGCAGTTCGAATTTTTCCGACAATGGGAGACGCTAAGAACTCATTGCCGTGGTTGCGGAATAAGCATCATGGGCGACATCCCGATCTATGTCGCCCACGACAGTGCTGATGTTTGGGCTCATCCTGAACTGTTTCGTCTGAATGAACAAGGCGGACCAACTGCCATAGCCGGGGTTCCACCCGACTATTTCAGCGCGACGGGTCAACTTTGGGGAAATCCGCTCTACCGGTGGAATGTATCGGCTGCTTCCGGTCACCGCTGGTGGATTGATCGTTTCCGGGCGTCGCTCAAACTGTTCGATCTTGTACGACTGGATCACTTCCGCGGTTTTGAGGCCTTTTGGGAGGTTCCTGCCGAAGCCTCGACGGCGGCTGAGGGTAAGTGGGTAAAAGGTCCTGGGGCGGAGTTTTTCCGCACCTCGCAAACAGAATTGAAGGAACTGCCATTCATTGCCGAAAATCTTGGTGTAATTACTCCTGAAGTAGAAGCTCTTCGCAAGCAATTTGGCTTCCCCGGCATGAGCCTGCTCCAGTTTGCCTTCGGAAACGATCCACAAGGGCCGACCTTCCGCCCGCACAATTATTCTCGCGAACTTGTGGCTTACACGGGTGGGCACGACAACGACACCACGGTTGGTTGGTGGACCAGTTCAGGTGTAGGCGAGAGCACGCGAAGCGCGGAAGACATCCGCGAAGAACGTGATTTCACCCGCGCATACTTAGGGTTTCAGAACGAGCCCGTCAATTGGATTTTCATCCGCACGGTGCTGGCGTCCGTGGCAAACATCGCCATCATCCCGTTGCAAGATGTATTGGGTCTCGGGAGCGACGCGCGCATGAACTTGCCTGGCACGTTAGTCGGAAACTGGAAATGGCGTTACAAACCAAGCGCTTTGACGCAGGCGATTCGCGAGCAACTCAGAACGCTGACAGGTCTCTACGATCGTTGAAAGATCCCTGCGACTGTTTTGCTTTTGTCTCCTCATTCCAAGGACTAGAGCGGGGACAGTTCGTCTTCGTTCTCCTCATTCTTGCGGCGAACAAACTTCTCCTCCAGAAAACGCTGGGCCAAATCCCGGCCGCCAATGCCGAATGCGATTGCCAATCCAAACATGAGGGCGCCGAAAGCAATGCCGAAGGCGACCAGCATGGTCTGTTCCGCAACTCCCAACTCTTCAAACACAATAGAAAATACGAAAACAACGATGATACTGCGGACAGCAAGGCTCAACACCCGCGGCGAAGGCATATTCGCATTCACTGCAGCCAGCAGAACCGCGCGAGAAAAGAAGCTGGCTGCCAGCAGTCCAAAAAAGAGAATGAACATCGCTACGAATAGACGCGGCAAGAAGAGAAAAAATCTTGCGATTTGCTCCTGCAGGCCCAGGATCCCAAGCACGCTCACGCCCAGCAGAATGAAGCCGAGCCAGGCCACCCAGAAGACAAACCGGCTCAACACTTCCGTCGCGGAGGGCAGAGACGCTTTGATGAGCAGTTGAGAGGCGCCGGCATTTTCTGAAAGCTTATCGAACTTGATCAGCCGCAGAATGCTGCGCAGCACCACTTTCACAACGTAGGCAATTGCCCAGCCCACAAAGGCCAGGATCAGCATTACGATCAGACGAGGAAGGTAGTGCGCGAAAGCTCTGGCCAGTTCGTGCAACGCCTGACTTAGTTCGCTCACAATCATTTCCCGCATAATAGCCTCACTCTCTCGATTTCCACATCTGTAGCAGATATGGTTTCAATCGCTCGAACTCAAGGCACAAGCTTTCGATATTGTTCTCGATCTCGTTCGCAGACGCGTTCCGGTTCTCCATAAGGAACGTGAATACTCTGCCGCGGAAAAGCGGGGCCAGAGCCTGAATAATATGGTCCCGATTGATCACAGATCTTTGATACGCCGCGGCGAACTCATAAAGAGTTTTAACCCACAATTCCTCAGAGTAGCGAAACTCTTCTTCTCCCAGGCGGGCAATGCGCTGGAGTTCCCCCACGGTGGAAGGAGAAAGAATTGCCTGAAAGACGGACTCCAATTCGGCAACTCCGGTCGAAAACATCTCGCGCAATCGTTTCCGATTTACGCGCATTGGACCCTCCAGCAGTTCCTGTTCGGGGCCCGTAGTGGGAACCTGCTTCGAACCGGCCACCGTACTCCAGATGGGAAAGTCCGACTCTAACGCGGAAAAAAGAGCGCCTACGGTTTGCCGCAGCGTCGGTACCAGATCTGCCGCGCGGCGCTCGGTGTGCTCTTTTTCTCCCAGAAAGGATTGGCTGATGCGGTATCTTCCGCTGATTGCAGCCAGCGTAAAGCGGAGTTCGAGACCGACCCCTCCGTTTCCATTGTGCCAGCCATTTTGCGCCAAGAATTGGCTCCCGAGACGGTTCGAGAACCCGAACTCGGTCACATAGGGCTCACGGATTCTTAACCCGTAAAGTGCGCGGACCATCGGATACAGCAAATTCGTCATCAAGAGTCCATCGAACTTGTGTCGGCGGTATGTGGGCAACACCAGATCGAAACCGTCGCGAAAAATAGGGCGTAGAAGGCGTGAAATCCATTCTGGCTCAATCTTCGCAGACTCCGGTGACATGACAATACAGGCCTTGGCTCGGAGCAGTTCGGCTGCAGCCAGGATCGTGCGCAACGCAACTCCGCTGCCTGTGCCGTTGGTATAGGTCGTGCTGATTGAGTGCAGCGTACGAAGCGCGTTCAGATTGGCCGTTGGACGTAAGTCATCGATAGAAATTCCCGTAACCAGCCCAGGAGTCCCATCGCGCGATCCCCCGTCGGCATTAATGATGACGGCTCTTTCGCGCGGAAAGTCGCGGAGAATGCCGCTTCGAATCGTCCCGACGATTGATCCGATCGTCTTGGCATTATTGTAAGTAGGTAGACCCACAAGGAGATCGACTTCGCCGACATTGATCAGTTGGCGAAGAAAATCATCCGTAAGAAAAGTTTCATCTTCCAATTTTCAGCTCTGTGCGAAGATCGCTTCCTGTGAATGTCACACTCGCCGCAGCCGGAACCAATAAAACTGGTAAGGACCCAGCGTTAGCAGATAAGGGAGGTCGCCCACGCGCGGAAATATATTATTGCCGAACATCTCGATCAGAATATTTCCCTTGTAGCGCCGCAAATCCAGTTCGACCGCCTGCGCCGTGCTCGAAAGATTATTGACCACCAGCACAGTTTCCTTGCCCAGTCGCCGCAAGTAAGCCAGTATTCTGTGGTTGGCGGGATAGAGAAATTCGATCGATCCTCTGCCAAACACGTCGCTCGATCGGCGGACCGTTATGATTCGCTGCATCCAACGGAGGAGCGAATGTTCGCTTTCTCTTTGAGAGATTACGTTCACGGCCGCATATCCATAGACAGGATCCTGAATCAGCGGAGCATACAAGCGTTGTGGCTCCGCCACTGAAAAGCCGGCGTTCCATCCACCACTCCACTGCATCGGAGTCCTTACTCCGTTGCGGTCTCCTAAGTTTATGTTGTCGCCCATTCCGATTTCATCGCCGTAATAGATGATCGGAGTGCCTGGGAAAGACATCAGCATTCCGTTCATTAGTTCGATGCGCCGGCGATCGTTGTTCAACAAGGGCGCTAGCCGCCGTCGAATTCCGAGGTTCAGCCGCATCGTCTTGGTTTCGGCGTACATGTCGTACATGTAGTCGCGCTCCATGTCGGTCACCATCTCCAGGGTCAACTCGTCATGGTTGCGCAGGAATATGCACCACTGGCAGGAGGCGGGGATTTCCGGAGTCTGCTGCAGAATCTCGGTAATCGGCTTTCGGTCTTCCAGCTTCAGCCCCATAAACATCCGCGGCATCAGGGGAAAATGAAACGCCATGTGGAATTCGTCTCCATCCCCGAAATAGGGGCGAAGATCCGCTGGCCACTGGTTGGCCTCCGCCAGAAGCATCCTACCGGTGAATTGTTCGTCGAGTTTTCGCCGCAGATCTTTCAGGATGCTGTGGGTCTCCGGTAAGTTCTCGCAATTCGTGCCCTCTCGTTCCACCAAATACGGTATGGCGTCGAGCCGAAAGCCATCTACGCCCATGTCCAACCAAAACTTCATTACCTCCCACATCTGTTCCCGAACCGCAGGATTGTCGTAATTCAGATCGGGTTGGTGACTGAAGAATCGATGCCAATAGAACGATTTCGAAATCGGATCCCATGCCCAATTGGAGGCTTCCGTGTCGATGAAAATAATGCGAGTTCCCTTGTACCGTTCATCCGTATCACTCCAGACGTACCAATCACGCCGAGGATTGTTCCGCGAACTGCGTGCCTCTTGAAACCACGGGTGTTGATCAGAAGTGTGATTCAACACCATTTCGATGATGACCCGAATTCCCCGCTCGTGGGCCGCGTCAAGTAGCTCGCGGAAATCCTCTAACGTCCCGTAGCTGGGATGCACTGAGTGGTAATCTGCGATGTCATAGCCATCGTCGCGCAGAGGCGAAGGAAAAAATGGCATCAGCCATATCGCGTTGATCTTGAGTTCCTGAAGGTAATCGAGCTTCTGTACGAGGCCTGGGAAATCCCCAATACCATCCCCGTTGCTGTCGTGGAAAGTGCGAACGTGTACTTGATAGATGATCGCATCCTTGTACCAAAGTGCATCGTTCGTTAGTGGCAAACTCGTTCTTCTCCTCGTAGCCCCGTTAGATCTCGCCAACGCAGCGCAAAACGAAAGTTTATACGAAGTGACAACCGAAAATGGTACAGTTCGCCAAAAGCCAGTCGCTGATCAACAAGGATCTTTTGTTGAGCGCCGCCCCATCCCGGCACGGTAGCAGGAAAATCGGCATCGGAAGCGGGTTTCCGGCTGCCTTGAGGCCAATCAGGTCCAGGAAAATTTCTTTCTCTCACGGCTTCTGCTAATCTCTGTTGAGCCCTGACGGTTTATGGTTCGGTCCCAGGCAATTTTCCAGGGTGCCTCGTTCAGCTGACGTCGAGTCAATTCGCTATGCCTCACAGCACTCAAAAGCAAGATATGTCGGTGCTTTCGCGGGCAAAGAATGGATTGAGTTATCTAACGGCGAACGACTGGGCGCTGGTCGTCGACAAGGCAGTTCGCAGGCAGTTCAAAGCGGGCGAGACTATAGTGCACAACGGCAAACCAACGCATGGTCTGTATCTTTTACTGAAAGGCACTGCCAGTGTGCAGATTGTGTCACAGCATAAGACATTGCTGGTGAGTGAGGGTGAAGTTTTCGGCGAGATTTCGTTTCTCGACGAACTGCCCGCAACGGCGGATGTAGTCGCGAAAGAAGCGGTCGAGGCGTTCTACCTGGATCGGCCGACGCTACAGACATTGTTCGAGCTTTTTCCCCACCTGGGTTCGCGCTTTTACCATTCCCTCGCCGATATTCTCTCGCGTCGGCTGCGGGAAATCGTTGGATCGGGATCGCCGGTCGCAGCGAAAGCTTCCTCAAAGCAGGCTTCTTCCTAACCGGCTTATTCCTAAAAAGATTAGCCGCAAAAGCAGGGCCGGGGACGATAGTGTGCTAGCCTGAAGTCGGTTCGGCGCGACTGCGACGAACGGCAGCCGCTGCGGCGCTAGTTTAGCTTTCTTGGCTCCATGATCGATCCCGTCAATCTTGATCCGGTCAATCTCCGACTGGCGCTGCTGTCCGCCGGTGTGCTTGGCTTTCGGCATGGTCTGGACTATGACCACATTGCGGCCATAACCGACATCAGCAGTGTGCAGCGCAAGGCCAGCGACGCAATGCGTTTTGGTCTGCTCTATGTAGCGGGGCATGCGGCAACTGTGGCCGTGCTGGGCTCGGCGGCGGTCATGTTCCGATTGTCTTTGCCTGCAGCCAGCGATCGCTGGGCAGAGAGACTAGTGGGAATTACTTTGCTCGTGCTGGGATTGTATGTGCTGGGCACATTTTTTCGGCCTTCGGCGCATAGCCATGCCCGTCCTCGAACCCGCATTACGTTATTGATCAACGGAGCATTGTGGATCTATTGGCGATTGAGCCTGATTTTCGGCGGTACGCGAGTAGAGGCGTCACAGGTATTCAAGGATGGATACGGCACGAGGTCGACTTTCCTGGTGGGGGTAATTCACGGCTTGGGAGCTGAAACGCCCACACAAATTCTTCTGTTTCTCATGGCGGCGAACCTAGGAGGAACGGGTGCCGGCTTGTTAGGTCTTTTGATGTTTATCCTGGGATTGCTTGTGATGAATACTTTGATGTGCGCCTCGGCCGCGGGATTATTCTCGGCCACGCTGGCGAAACCCAATGCGCTGCGCGCGCTAACCTTGGCGACCTCTGCCTACAGCATTGTGGTGGGGACAATATTCTTGTTGGGCTCCGCGTCGAAGCTGCCTTCGCTCACCGGCTAATGGCTGGCGGTCCGTAAATCATCAACTGTTGATTTTTGTTCAGTTCTTCCCGCCAGCATAATCCTTTGCTTGAATTATCTTTCCCACTGCACATTTTAAAGAAGAGCACTTCGTTATTCGTCGTTGTGCCTAGGATTATCTGGGATTATGTCGAGACCTTTTCCCCGGACCCCGCCATTACCCCGGTAATCTGGCGGCGGGGATTACCGTTGACCCACCCGCCATGTCGTCCTTAGATTGCCTGCAGGGGGTAGTATGAAAGACATCCATGAAGTCCTGCGGCAGAAGCAGGCAAAATACGCCCAACTTGGTAAACAGATCGAGATGCTCCAGCAAGCCGCGGAGAAGTTACGCGAAGTAGCGCCGCTTCTTGCTGAGAACGATGATGAAGATAACGTCGTGCTCGCCGAAGTCGACGAGGCTTCAACCGCAGACTCAATGGCGGCTAAGGCAGCCGCAGGGGCAGGCAGTCCAACCGCATCCAAGGCCGCGCGTTCCACAGCTCCTCGCTGGCCCTAATTCCGCAAGAATTGGCATTCCCGAACGGTTATGACTCTTCAGGCACTATTGGTTTCGACCGACGATCAGGCCGCTGAGGTCCTGGGAAGAGTCCTGCCTCCGTTTGGCATTGCGGTGGACCGTTGCAGCGATCGGGAGACCACAGTCACACGAATCCATCAACAAAAATTCGACGCGCTGATTGTCGATTTTGACAATCCAGAAGCAGCCGAATACGTGTTGCAGCAGGCGACGAAGTTAGGTACCGAACCCTTGAGCATTGCTCTGGTGGCGGATGCGACCAAGGTGCGCGAGATTCTCACGGGTGGGGCACATTTCGTGCTCTACAAACCCCTTTCCGACGATGCGGCGAAAGCGGGTTTGCGCCCCGCGGCGGCCTTGTTGAGCCGGGATCGACGGCGGGCATTTCGAGTTCCGGTGCAAGCTCCGGTAGAGATCAAACTGCAAGACGATCGCAAGGTAGACGGAATCCTCCTGGACCTTTCCGAAACTGGCATGGAAGTGCTCACGGCCGAGCCCATGGCGTTTGGAGCGGTGCTCAGTTTCCACTTCCAGCTGCCGAATAACGCTTTGCAAATGGACGCAGGCGGTGAGGTGGCTTGGGCGAATCCCAGCGGGCAGACCGGCGTGCGTTTCGTGAATCTGACGGAAGCATCTTCGGCGCACCTGAAGACCTGGTTGCAAGCCGCGGCGAGCAGCGCGCCAGCAGGCCCTGACGAAATTGTGCCTCATTGCAAGCTTACTGACTTGAGTCTGGGTGGCTGCTATGTTGAAACCAACGCGCCGTTTCCGGAACGTGCACTCATTGATCTTTGCCTGAAAACGGAAGAGATGGAAGTGCATACCGAAGGCATGGTTCGGGTGGCTCATCCGGGCCACGGAATGGGAGTGGAGTTCCCTTCCCGTACAGCCGAGCAACGAGCTCAGGTTGGGAATCTGATCAGCTTCTTGCGACAAAGTCCCGCAACTATGCTGGAACTGGATATTTCTCCGCGGGCTCTGGTTGCCGATCTCAAGCAATTTGAACCGGGAGAACAGAGGGCGGACGAACCGGCGGAAGATTTGCACGATCCCTTGCTCGAACTGCTGCGTCGTGGCGCCCTGTTACAGCAGGACGACTTCCTTTCAGAGCTTCACCAACAGCGTAACCCTGAAGCCGTTCATTCGGCGTAGGTCTCCCACCCCTCACTTTCTGTTTTCACGCCATCCCTCTTCGCAAGCCTCCTCCTTCGAACGTGTCCGTCGAATCTCCACTGTGTGATGATCTCAGCATTCGGATTTGGGTTGAAGTAGACTGTCAGCAGTTTTCAGTGAGCGCAATTTTCTGCGGAATGAGGGGGAACGGTCTGGAAAGAACCAGCGCAGCTGAAAGTGTTCTCATAGAGCGGCCCGGTAGATCGGCGCCGGTGTCGCTGTTATGGACGCCGCTGTTTGTAATTGCAGTTGCCGCCTTTGCGGTGGAAATGCCCTTCTTCTTTCTCGGAACTCCCTCGGGACACGATGTCGAGTTTCACCTTTATTCGTGGCTGGAGGTTCTGGCGCAATGGAAGCAAGGGATTCTTTATCCGCGATGGGCTTCCATGGCGCACTTCGGCTATGGCGAGCCGCGATTCGTATTCTATCCGCCTGCGTCGTGGACACTGGGCGCTTTGCTCAGTGCAGTCTTTCCCTGGACCGTCGCGGCCGGCGTTTACATATGGATCGTGCTGGTAGCGGCAGGCGTGTCGATGTTTGTGCTCGCGCGGCGATGGCTTGAACAGCGCGACGCCATCTTCGCGGCAGTGCTGTATGCTGCTAGCCCCTATCATCTCGTGATCGTTTACTGGCGCAGCGCCTTCGCCGAATTGCTGGCAAGTTGCCTGGTGCCGCTGTTGCTGCTGTGCGTGCTGAAGGCTGTGGAGAAAGGCTGGCGCGCGATGATGCCGCTGGCGCTAGTATTGGCTGCGGCCTGGCTGACCAATGCTCCGGCCGCGGTGATGATTCACTACTCGTTGGCGTTGTTGCTGGTGTTTTTCGCGTGGCAGCAGCGATCTCCACGTCTTCTTTGGATAGGAACGGCGGCGGTCGCACTGGGAGCATTGTTATCGGCGTTTTATCTCTTGCCGGCAACTTACGAGCAGCGGTGGGTCAATATTTCGCAAGCCGTGTCGGAAGGATCGCGTCCGGCGGATAATTTTTTGTTTGTTCACAGCACGGATGTCGATCATGACAATTTCAATCGCATCATCAGTTGGGTTGCCGTCTTGGAAATGGTCGTGATTTTCTCATCTCTGTGGATGACCCGCCGCCGGCGTGAGACTCGCCCCGAGGTTCGGGGCGCGATGTTGACGTGGGCGGTTGCCTGCAGCGTGCTGATGTTTCCGGTGTCGACGTTGCTGTGGAAAGTTTTGCCGAAGCTGCAATTCATGCAGTTTCCCTGGCGCTGGCTGCTGTGCTTAAGCATGATCTTTGCGATTTTCGTGGCGGCGGGAATGCGACGCTGGTGGTGGAGAAGCGCAGTCTGTGCGATTTCGATTCTTGTGATCGTGATGGTGTGGCATCGCATCCAGCCACCGTGGTGGGACGATGCCGGTGATCTTCGCGAGATGCAGGACAACATGGAAGACCGCGTCGGCTACGAAGGAACCGACGAATACGCGCCGGTGGGTGCTGACGCTATGGCCATCGCAAAAGACGCGCGCGATGTAATCGTCGCCGGGCCGGCACATGCGGCGATCCGCGTCTCGAGCTGGGATGCCGAGTCAAAAACGTTTACGGCAGATATGTCGGCGCCAGACCAATTGGCGCTGCGTTTATTTCGCTATCCGGCGTTTCAGGTGGATGTAAATGGACGCGTGGTGCAGACGGCGAGTACAGATACTGGACAGATGCTGGTTCCGGTTGAGGCCGGCATGAATCATGTGCAGATCAGTTTCATTCGCACTTGGGATCGGACCTTAGGCGGATGGATTTCTTTGCTGACCGTGACCGCGCTGGTGATCTGGACTCTTCTGTTACGAAGGCGCGGCGTAGGACTTCAGACGTCAGACATCGGACCTCAGACCTTAGACCTCAGCCTTAAAGGTCCGATGTCCTAAGTCGGAAGTCCGAAGTCTAAGGTCGAAGGTCTGTAGTCCGAAGTCCGAGGTCCGTTTTATGCGACGTGTCCTAATCGCTACATCGAATCCGGGGAAGCTGCGAGACTTTGCGGGGGCGGCCAAGCCGCATGAAATCGAAATCGGCGGCATTCCGGATTTCGCTTCCCTGCCGACTGTGGTCGAAGACGGCCTCACATTTGAAGAAAACGCGCGCAAGAAAGCGGAAGAATATAGCCGCTACGCGTCGGGAGAAATCGTCGTCGCCGATGACTCCGGTCTTGAAGTCGACGCGCTGCACGGGGATCCTGGGGTGCATTCGGCGCGCTATGCTGCTCCGGAAGTTCATGGCGTCCAGCCTCATCTCGCAAACGAAAATACGGATGACGAAGCAAACAATGCGCGACTGCTGCGCGAACTGAGAAATGTTCCGCGAGAGAAGCGTTCGGCACGGTTCGTCTGCGTGCTTGCCGCTGCGCGCGATGGGAAGACGCTTGCCACATTTCGCGGCACGGCGGAAGGAATGATTCTCGATGCGTCGCGAGGAACAAACGGCTTCGGATACGACCCGCTGTTTTATTTTCCGCAGATTCAGAAAACCTTTGCCGAACTGAGCGCTGAAGAAAAATCCCACCACAGTCATCGGGGCGCGGCGTTTCGGCAGTTTCTGGCGTGGTGCGACAAGGGCATCCAAAAAGGATCGAAAGGATAGGAAGAATCGCAGAGAAGACCGTAAAGATTATCTACGTAGTAAAGACAATCTTTCCCGAGTTGAATCGTCGGCAATAGCTTTCGGCCGATAATTTTGGGGTCATCCTGAGTGCAGCCGTTTTTCAGGCGGAACGAAGAGCTTGCCCTGAGATGAAGTCGAAGGGATCTCCCACTGGTCGTATCTATGGGAGATCCCTCACGCGGCTGAAGTACGCCGCGCTTCGGGATGACGCCTCGTAGGAGAATAAATTGA